>JAZQLY010000072.1:0-54769 GCA_045543015.1 Eubacteriales bacterium | reverse complement strand
GCATGCTTCTCGCCCGTGGCTTTTATATCCCTTACAAGATCTCGTCTTCATAATAATTATCCGGGAATTGCTTATCCCCTTCTACCAGCGTGACAAAGCCGTTCTTCATCACAAAGCTGCCAATGGCCCGGTCACCGGTTGCGCCGTGGCCGACAAAAATACGGTCACTCTCCTCCTCTGCTCTGCCGCCGGCGCGAAGCACGTAGCTCTCGCCCTCCTTCAGTGCAGTAGAAAAGATCACCATTTTATAGAATCTGCGCGGCACGAGCGCGGTCACCAAGACCTCCTCTCCATGCACCAGGGAAACAGAGCTATCCGCTTCCCGCGCGGTGGCAAAGGTTGCCTCCACCGCCGCAGCAGAAGAGCCCTTCGCCAAGGCAGGCATATACGTGGTTCTGCCGGCGGCCACCAGCGTGCCACCGTTCATCACAAAGGAAACGTCACAATCCAGCGGGTCACCGCCCGTCACCTCCGGCCCGGCCAGCAGCACAAGGCCGCCGTTCATGACCATGGTACCGCGCACGCAAACCGCATCCCGGTCTGCATTTACAACAACGTTGCCACCCGTGATGTGCAGCTGCGCCGTAGAGGGTGCCTCTGTCACGCCTTGGTCGGGGTACAGATCAAAGCTCTCGTCAGCCAGCAGCGCGCGGATGCGGGCGTTGATGCCGTCCATCTGCGAAACGATGTGGATACGCCCGTCTGCGATCTCCATGACCTCGGCCACCATGCCCTCTAAGCAGGTGCGCACGTCGATCTTGCCGCCGCCGATATACATTTCTGTTGCAAGAAGCGCATCGTCCCCGGCATAGATCAGATATTCACCACCCGTGACCGAGAGGTGCCGGTCAGCGTGGATGGCATCATCGGACGAGTCGATCTCAAAATGGCCGCCTGTGATGACCAATTCCTCGATCGCCTTCAACCCTTTTTTGCTTTCCAGCCCGCGGGGCACGGCGTAACCGCCACCGCAGAGCAGGAAGTAATCACCACCCGTGAGCAGCATTCTGCCCTCGGCCTGGATCGCATCATGGCCGGCGGTGAGCGTGTAGCTGCCACTGCTTGCGTAGATATACCCAAGCCCGGCAGCCGGGTTGTTTGCCTTGAGGCAATCCATGCCGCAATCGGCCTTTATCTTTACGTTCTGCATCAGCAGCGCATCCCGCGCGATCACGCCGTCCTCCTTGGCCTGCACGGTCAAGGACAGGTCAGCAATGACCAGGCGATCCTTTGTGTGGATGGCGTCACGGAAGTTCCCTTCCACCGTGAGGCTGCCGCTGCCGCAAAAGATCAGATCGTCTTCTGAAAAAACAGTTGCATCCGGCTCTAAATACACCGGGTCAAGATATTCGTACACCGCCCCGTCGCTCAGCCGGTTCTCTGTCCCGTCTACCGCAATCACGCGGACGGAGGAGGCCTGCCGTACATAGACGGGTGAGGACCGCTCACAATGGATGGCGGCGCCGTTCAGCACCAGATTGACACGCCCCTGCGCCACGTCCACGATGATCTGCCCATCCTGCACGTCACCGCTGAAAACGTAGGTGCCGTTTTGCCGGATGGTCAATACACGCCCATCGTCCGACAGCGTAGCACCAACGCCCTGCACCGACATCCGCTCTCCTGCGAGCGTTACGCGCACGGCATTGGCCATCACAAAAGAGGGGTCAATATCCTTTGCCGGGATCTCGGTTTCCGCCACGGTCAGCGTACTTTCCTCCAAAAGGGCGGGCGAGGGCGGAACGTCTCCCCCCTGCAGCCTGGAAAGGCCGCCCGGCAGCAAAGCCACCGCCACAACGATCAATAAGACCGCCAGGATGGCACACACGATTTTTTTAACCAAAACTTACTCCTTCGCCCATGCGGGCTTTATCCGAGGGTTCTCTTCGGTTATTAAAGCTCATCCTTTTTCGGCATCGTGATGGCACAGGTGATCGGCAGGTTGCCGTTTCTTTCACGCAGTGCATCCATAAATGCCTTTTCCTTGCGGCGATCCTTCAAGGTAACGCGATACCGCAGCTCGTACATACTGCCCATGTTGGTGGTACGCACGATCTCCAGGCTGGATTTACGGGTATATTCCCGGAAGGCATCGTCAAACACGCCGGTATAATCAAGCGATTCGGGGATCAGGATCTTCAATACACGGTCAAGCCCTGCATCCTCACCAAACGGCGTGAGGCCGAGGACGACCATCACAGCGCCAAGCACCACCGTCAGAATAGCGGCGTACAGCACGTAACCCATACCAACCGAAATACCAACGGCTACGGCACAGAAGATCGAAGCGATCTCACGCGCGGTGCCGGCAGCAGAACGGAAGTTCATCAAGGCAAAGATACCACCAACTGCCAAAGCTGCACCAAAGTTCTGGTTAACGAACAGGATCACGCTTTGAATGATGGCGGGCATCAGGACCAGCGAAACGGCCAGGCTTTTGGAATACGCACCGCTGAACATGTAGGCAACAGCCAGCAAAAGCCCCAGCAGGAGCGCTGCGCCGAGACAGATCAGCACGTCTGCCGCATTGAATACGATGTTGGTAGGAAACAGGCTTGAAAAAGACATAATAAAAATCTCCTCATTCTTCCCGAGCGACCGTGTTCGGGAACTTATTTTTTACGGTCACCGGCCAAAAGGCCGACTACGGTGATAGCAGAAAGGACGGCAGTACCCACGCAAAGCGCGCGGACCAGATCAATGCGGAAGCTCCCACGCACCGTGTGCGAAAAAAGCGGTTCCTTTGCCGCTTTGCTTTCATACAGCTCTTCCGTTACGTTGAAAACCGTTTTATACACCGGGTGCAGGATGCGATGCGAATTTTTTCCGGACATAAGATCCCCCTCCTTTCCTATACAGATACATTATACAATAACGCGCAATAAATTGCAAGCATAATTTGTTCATTTCTGCAAAGAATATTTTCACACGGTATAAAAACGCAAATACCGCTTACACGATACGGCAAAGGAGAGAAAACGCTTATGCGCCCACAAGCACCGCTTTGGTTCATCTACTTTATCGGCGGCCTGATCTTAGCGCTGCTGATCTGCCTGTTTCTTTTGCCGGCCACAGCGCAGCCAACCGGCACAACGCTGGCGCAGCAGATCAGATTCGTCTTTCCGAGGATATAAAAAGGGCGAGAACGGCAGCCTGTATTCAGGCAGAGATCCGTTTTCGTCCTTTTAGAAAAGCAGATAACTTATTACTGTTCCTCGGCGAGCGGCAATTCGCCCTGCTTTTTCACGCGTAACGAGCAGATCGGGATCCCCTGGGAGGAAAAGTTGGTCTCGTATTCCGTCATCACGTTCCCCTCTGCCTCTGGTGTCTGATGGAAATCGCGCGTCACGAAATAGGGAGAGAGGCCAAGTGCCTCCATCTCCTCCAGCGTGAAATCAAAAAGACCGGTATTATCCGTCTTCATGCGCAGCTCACCCCCCTCGCACAGCAGCGAGAAATACAGGCGCAGAAAATTGCGATGGGTGAGACGGCGCTTGGCATACCCCTTTTTCGGCCACGGGTCACTGAAATTCAAATAGATGCAGGAAAGGCTGCCGGGGGCAAAATACGTCAACAGGTCAGCGGCTCCCCCTAAAATGAAACGCAAATTGTCCGGGCGCTCGTCCTTTTCGCGTTCTGCACGTTCAACAGCCAAAACCATGACGTCATGCACCCGCTCCATAGCGTAGAAATTTACGCCGGGGTGCAATTTTGCCATACCGCAGGCAAAGCCGCCCTTACCGCAGCCAACCTCCAGGTGCAGCTCTCCCCCGTTCTGAAAATGGGCTGCGGCGTTTTTAATGGGGCTTTCCGGCTTTTCACACAAAAGGTGCGCACAAGCCGCCAGGCGGCCGGCGCCGTTTTTCTTTTTTCGCATTCGCATACTGATAACCACCTAATTTTTTTGATCGTTTTTTATTGTAGCACAAATTCATGGAAAAGTCAAAATTTTTCTGCGTTTTTGTTGACAAAGGCAAAAAAAGGTATATACTGCTTTTAGCAAAACAGCATAGGAGGTTCCTTTACTATGGCAAACAAGAAAAACGGCGTGATCATCGGCTACGGTCATATGGGCGGCTGGCACGTCAACCACTACTTAAAAAGCGACGTTGTCAATTTGGCGGGCATTTATGATATCGACCCTGCAAAAATAGAGAAGGCAAAAGCAAACAACATCAACACCTACCCCTCCTTTGAGGCGGTGCTGGCAGACCCAAGCGTGGATTTCGTTCTGATCGCCACCCCCAACGAGTTCCACAAGCCCTTGGCTATTGCCGCTTTGCAGGCTGGCAAGCACGTGATCTCGGAAAAGCCGGTCACCCTTTCCTCTGCCGAGCTGCAGGAGATGATCGATGCGGCCAAGGCAGCCGGGCGTGTATTCTCGGTTCACCAGACCCGCCGCTGGGACTGCGACTATCTGATGATGAAGGAGGTCTACGCAAGCGGTGATATGGGCGAGGTGACCTCTATCGAATCCCGCTACCACGGCTCACGCGGCATCCCCGGTGACTGGCGTGCGCAGAAGGAGCACGGCGGCGGCATGATCTATGACTGGGGCGTACACCTGATCGACCAGATGGTGGGCATCGTGTATGACCGCGAGATCGAGCGCGTTTCCTGCTACTGCCACCATATTACCAACTTTGAGGTAGACGACGGCTTTAAGCTGGATCTGTATTACACGGGCGGCCTGGTTGCCCGCATTGAGGTAGGCACCTCAAACTTCATTGCCCTGCCCCGTTTTTATATGACGGGCACCAACGGCGGGGCCGTTGTCGACAACTGGCAGGATAACTGCAAGGTGGTTTGCTGCAAGAACTGGGACGAAAAGGACGTTAAGCCTGTGGTGACCCCCGGCGGTCTGACCCGTACCATGGCCCCGCGCGATGAAAAGACCATCACCACGCACGAGATCCTCCGTCCCGAGCCGGACGTACACGATTACTACCGCAACTTTGTACGCGCCATGGAGGGCAAGGAGGAGCAATACGTTACCCACGCGCACATGCTGTATGACATGCGCATCATGGAGGCGGCCTTTGAATCTGACCGTCTTGGCAGACCGGTGGAGTTCGGCTTCAAGCGTGATTTCGGTACATACGCAGTTCCTGATTACAAGAAAAATTGACCGATAGATAAAAGCAAGGCGGCATCAGCTTGATGCCGCCTTGCTTTTATTGGATAGGCATAAGGGAGTCGATGCAAACCGGAGCTTCCCCTCTCCCTATTTCTGCCCGGGCCGTTCAATTGGCTGCGGGAATATACTCATGCACGGTGATGGTAAACTCCAAAGGCACGCGGATATAGGTATACCCTCTCCGCTCGTACCGCTCTACCTGGATGACCATGGTATCCCCTACCTTTTTATCGGCAAGAACGGTCTTGAGATCGGCAAACTTGGTGATCACGGTACCGTCTGCCGAATAGAGCATATCACCGTTCTGAATGGTCTGGCCGCCGGTCAATTCGTCATTGTAATCATACGAAAGGATCTTCAGGCCGGAGGTAGTCTCCTCAAAATACAATCCCAGATACGGACGGCCGGAAACGTAGCCCTGCGAATACAGCTGCGAGAATACGGCAAAGGCATCCGAGATCGGAATGGCAAAGCCAATGCCCTCTACCGAATCGCCTGTGGATTTGGCATTTACGATGCCGATCAGCTCACCCTGCATATTGAACAGGCCGCCACCGGAATTGCCGGGGTTCACGGCTGCGTTGGTCTGCATCAGGGTCATCGGCACGCCCTCCACGTTGACCTTTCTGCCAAGCGCGCTGATGATGCCGTTGGAAACAGAGCCGCCCAGCTCACCAAGCGGGTTGCCAATAGCGATCACGCCCTCGCCTACGGCAAGAAAATCCTTATATGCCACGCCTTCCTCGGTCGCTTTTTTCAGGATCTCCGCACAGGGGAGGTCATTTGCCTCGATCTTGATCAGGGCCAGGTCAGACCAGCTGTCCTGCCCGCAAACCTCAGCAATATACTCGGTCCCATCCGTCAGCACAACGGTAATGGTGCCTGCACCGCTGATCACGTGGTCACAGGTCAGGATATAGCCGTCCGCCGTCAGGATCACACCGCTGCCCGCGCCGCTTTGCACAAAATCGCCGTAATAGGCAGAGGTCACCGTTGTCTCAGTACGGATCTCGACTACGGTATCCTGCACCTTGCTCACCACGGCGGGGATGGTATAATCCTCGTAAACGGTGGGGTCACGCTCAATGACGTTTAAAACGATATCGCCACGGTTGATCGGCGGGGTGATATCGCCGCCGGTCTGGTCACCGCCAGAGGGCTTATCGCCACCGGGGGTCTGATCGGTCACGGGCGGATAATCGATATCGGTCAGGCGACCAAAGGCTGCGCCGCCCAAGAAGCTGACGACCAGCAGCGCAACAGAAAGCAGCGCGCAAAGCACTATGATGCCGGCGCGCCCCTTGCGCGGCTGCTCACCTCTCGCCCCTGCCGGTGTATACGGCGGGCGGGGCGGCTGATTGCCGTACCCGGCATATGGATTATAACGGTTGTTTGGCGCGCAGGAAAGCGAGGGGCGTTCCCCTTCTTCCCTCTGCTGCGCAGGCGTTTCCGGCTTCGGCTCCTCTGCTTCAGGCTGTGCCTCCGCTGGCGGCTGTGTAACGGCAGGCGCTTCTGCCGTGGCAGGCTGCTCTTCTGCCGCAGCAACGGGCGGCTCTTCTCCGGCAGGCTGCTCGGCGTCCGGCTGCTCGGCCACGGGCGCCGCTTGCGCCTCCGGCTCTACCGGTGCGTTGACCGGGGCTTCCGTTTTTTCCTCAGCCTCGCGCTTGATATCGTCAAAGTTTTCCATAGAAAGATCCTCCTTGCGTTCTGACAACAGTATACATGTTATATGTGACGGTTTTATGAAGATAAAAACAAATTTTGCTGAATTTTAGCGGTTTTGGCTGTTTTTCTCGCGATCCAGATAATCCTGCAGGATGATCTGGGCAGAAAGCGTATCGACTACGTTCTTGCGTTTTTTGCCGCCGCTTCCCGTCCCTTGCAGGTACCGGTGCGCCTCACAGGTAGAAAGACGCTCATCCGAAAAATCGACCGGGATATCGGTCTCCGCCTTCAAAAGCTCCACAAACGCACGCACGGTCTCGGCGCGAAAGCCCTCGCTGCCGTCCATATTTTTCGGCAGACCGACCACAATACGGACAACGCCCTGCTTTTTTGCCTCGGCTGCGACGTATTGCGCGGTGTGGCGCATACCGCCTGGCGAGACCTGCCCGATGCCGCCGGCCAAAAAGCCGCCCACGTCTGAAACGGCCAGGCCGGTGCGCACGTCACCGTAATCCACGCCCAAATATCTGCCATGCATGCTTCCTTCTAACATTATATCTCCTCTCCATTGTGGCTATACGCGGGTTTTTCTGCATTTTCTATTCCATTATATCAAAAAAATCAAGCGCACGCAAGTGCATCACCAAAAATTCTTGACTTTTTGTCTTCTTTTTGATAAACTGAACGTAGAACATTGGAAAGGAATCTACCATGACGACCGATCTGCTTTGCTGCCCCGTTTGCGCTGCCCCGCTCGTGCCACAGGGGAACAGCTATATTTGCCCCGCGCGACACACCTTTGATATTGCGCGGCAGGGCTACGTTAATCTACTGACCGGCCGTGCCGCCCAGCAGCACGGCGATAATAAAGAAATGATCTTGGCGCGGCGGGATTTTCTTGCCGCCGGCTACTACGAGCCGCTGATGCGCGAGGTGGCTGAGGCTGCATGCCGCTATGCCACGCCCGGCTGCCGTCTGCTGGACGCCGGATGCGGCGAATGCAGCTACACCGACCGCATTGACCGCGCGCTGACCGCAGCGGCGATCCCGCACGAGATCCTGGGCATGGACATCTCACGCGAGGCACTTGCCATTGGCGGCAGAAAGAACAAGGGCCTCGCGCTGGCGGTAGCCAGCCTGTACCACCTGCCCCTGCCGGACGAAAGCATAGATATGCTGTTTGAGATCTTTGCCCCGCACTGTGGCGAGGAGTTTTTGCGCGTGCTGCGCACGGGCGGCAGGCTGGTCATGGTGATACCGGCAGCGCGGCACCTGTTCGGCCTGAAGGAGGTATTATATGCCACGCCGTATGAAAACGAGGTAAAGGACACCGCCTTAGACGGCTTTTGCCTGTCAGAGCAGCGCAGCATTCGCGAAACCGTTACGCTGCAAAACGAGACCGATCTTTGGAACCTCTTTACCATGACCCCCTATTTCCACCGAACGCCGCCAGAAGCGAAGGAAAAATTGCGGCAGGCCGCACCGCTCACCACCGAGATCGCCTTTGAGTTGCTGATATACGAAAAGATATAAAAATCGCCCTGGGAGGAGCAAAGATTCCTCCCAGGGCAATTTTATTCGTTTTTAATTGCGGATGCGCTGGTTAGTAGAAATTTCGCAAGACAAGGCGTAAGGGCGCGAGCGAGATGAAGCCGTAGTTACCTACGGCGAGGGATTTGAGTCGCCCGGCAACGCAGTATTGCGGAATTTATACGATCAGCATGGCGTCTACGATGTTAATGCTATATAAGATTTTACCAATTGGCATTGTTGCACAAAGCAATCGGTAATTATACCCTTTTGTGAGCGTTTCCGTATTCCCTCTTCATTGCATCAACAGACACAACCCATTGTTTGCCAAATTTACAAACATCAACACCATTAACAAGTTTTCCGTAGGTAATTGCTTTGCGCAGCGTGCTTTCGTTAAGTCCCCAAAGTTCGGTGGCATCGCTGAAAGCCATCAGTCCGTCAAAGGGAGTATCAACTTGCACACCGTTTTCCCATAGCTCGTCGCAAGAAAGGTCAAGATCATCATTCCAAACGATACCGTAGCCACCGATATCCACAGAAACGCAAGCAAACTCCGCCTGATTATTCTTTAATTCAGCAAACAAAGATATTTTTTCAAATAAAGGCTTTACATCATAAATCTTGGTTACACCCTCCGAAAATTGAACGCTCAATTTGTATTCGGGAAGGGCAGAAACATTTTTAATCTTGTGAAACATTATGCTACCTCCTTATTCAAGCGGTGGAATCTTCTTAAACTCCTGTGTCTTCCATATTTCCATCAAAGTATCCCTATGCATAGAAATCCATTCCTGCACCATATTCATTGCTTTACTCGGGAGATGCCCTTCGAGAACCTCACCCGTCATAAAATCTATTGCCGCAACATCTTCATTATAAATGGCATGGATATGCGGCGGATTGTGCTCACTCTGCAAAAAATACATTCTTATGATAATTCCGTAAAATCTCGATAATACAGGCATTGTTCTTCTCCTTTTGATTTTATCTTCAATTATCTTCAATCATATTATATCACGATATCGTGATTATGTCAACGTTTTTTGAAGAATTATTTTCTTATATATCATCAACATCGCCACCCGATGCTGATAAAAGCTGTATGAAAGACAAAAAAAGTCATTTTTGTGCGTTTTGACGAATAATTTACGGCGTAAAAAAAGTTACCAATCGGCTATTGCAATTGCCAATTGGTAACTTTGAATAAGGATCGCCTTTATTTTTGTTATTCCATTCAAAAAGTTCTTTTACTCTATCAACATCGCGTCGCCAAAGGAGAAAAACCGATACCGCTCCCGTACCGCCTCCTCATAGGCTGCGAGAACGTTTTCTCTGCCCGCCAGTGCAGAAATGAGCATAATGAGTGTGCTTTCAGGCAGGTGGAAGTTGGTAACCAGGGCATCAATGGCTTTGAACCGGTAGCCAGGGTAGATAAAGATCCGCGTTTCCCCGCTCATGCCATGCAGCATGCCGTTTTCATCTGCCACGCTTTCCAGCACGCGGCAAGAGGTGGTACCGACGGCTACAACGCGCCCGCCGGCCGCGCGGCGGCGGTTGATCTCCTCTGCTACCTCGTCGGTGATGAGAAAATGCTCGGCGTGCATATCATGCTCCTCTAAATTCTCAACCTTGACCGGGCGGAAGGTGCCAAGGCCGACGTGCAGCATGACCTCTGCATAGCCCACGCCCTTTGCGCGAATACGGTCAAGCAGCTCTCGCGTAAAGTGCAGGCCGGCCGTAGGCGCGGCAGCAGACCCCTCCTGCTTGGCATATACCGTTTGATAGCTCTCTTTATCCTTCAGTTTTTCGGTGATATATGGCGGCAGCGGCATATTTCCTACCTGATCAAGCACCTCGTAAATATTGGCGTATGTGGCGGGATAGGAAAACCGCACCAGGCGATTGCCACTTTCAAGCACAGCCGTGATCTCTGCCCGCAGGATGCCGTCACCGAAGAGGAATGCAGCCCCCTCCTTGGCACGCTTGCCCGGACGCACGAGCGTCTCCCAGCAGCCATCCGGCTGTGCGCGCAGGAGCAGCAGCTCCATCGGCGAACCGTTTTTTTCGGAAACGCCAAGCAGCCGCGCGGGAATGACCTTGGAGGAATTGACGACCAAAATATCCTCCGGCTGCAGCATATCGATGATCTCGTGGAATACATGATGGGCGGTCTGCCCGCTCTCTTTATCCAGCACCATCAAGCGGCAGGCATCCCGCTGCTCGGTAGGGTGCTGCGCGATCAATTCTGTCGGCAGGTCATAAAAAAAGTCCTCTGTTTTCAGCGTGCTGGCAGCACGGGGATTTTCAATGGTAACATTCTCGATCATGGTACGCTCCTTCGCTTGGCTTCATATACTACTGATAGACAATTATACATCATTCGTTTGAATTTTGCAAGTCTATATGAGGTAAATCATGAAACAACCGAAAAGAAAACCGCCCTTTGTGGGGATCGCCACTGCCCTGGCCACGCCGTTCACAGAGCACGGTATTGACAAAAACGCCCTTGGTGCCATGATCGACTTTCAGATCGCAGCGGGCATCAACGCCCTGGTCTTATGCGGCACGACCGGCGAGGCGGCCACGATGGAGGAGCAGGAATTTGAAGAGACCGTTGCCTTTGGCGTTGAGCGGATCGGCGGCCGTGTTCCCTGCATCATTGGCTGCGGCTCTCCCCATACGGCGCGGGCGGCCCGCTATGCACGGTGCGCCGCGAAGCACAAGGCCGATGCGATCCTGTTAGTCACGCCCTATTACAACAAGGGAACGCGCAGCGGTATCCGCACGCATTTTCACACGGTAGCCGAGGAGAGCGGTCTGCCCACCATCCTTTACCACGTCCCGGGGCGCACCGGCGTCCGCCTGCCGGTGCAGGACGTAGCCGCCATCATCGAGCATCCCTTGCTGTGCGGCATCAAGGAAGCCTCCGGCGACATGGAGTATTTTTCTGAGCTGATGGTCCATCTGGGTGACGAGCTTGCGCTATACACCGGCAACGATGCCCTGCTCCTCCCCTCTCTTTCGGTGGGGGGCTTGGGCAGCATTTCCGTTGTCTCCAACCTGCTGCCAAGGGAAACGTGCTCCATCTGCCTTGATTTTTTTGCCGGAAACGCAGAAGGGGCAGCAGCCGGGCAGCTGCGTTTGATTCCCTTGATCCGCCTGCTGTTTGCCGAAACGAACCCGGCACCGCTGAAATGCGCCCTTGCCCTGCGCGGGCTTTGCAGCGGCCGCCTGCGGCTGCCGATGGCACCGGTGGACGAGGCCTTGCAGCATGCGCTGGCAGAGGAGCTTGCGCGTTTTTCGTGAGTATCCTTTTTCAGTCGGACATTGCTTCTCATTTACAAGCCAAGGCGGGCGGGAAATACATTCCCGCCCGCCTTGCTTTGGGGGTTAGCCTTGACAGCCCGTTCCCCGCTCTTTATTGGTTGATCTTATACTTGGTACCCTGCGGCGTATCCTCCAGCACCACGCCACGCGCAAGCAGCTCGGCACGGATGCGATCTGCCTCTGTATAGTTCTTTGCCTTTTTGGCAGCGGTACGGGCAGCAATGGCCGCCTCGATCTCGGCAACGAAGGCATCATCCACCCCGCCCTCACGCACGAAGCCGAAGAGCGCGGTCAATTCATCCAGCACCTCTTTGCCTGCGGCGATAGCGGCAAAGGATGCCGGTGCTTCGCCGTTGAGCGCACCGTTAAGGTCACGCACCAGGTCGAAAATAGCCGCAATACCGCCACCGGTATTGAAATCATCATCCATCGCCTCGATCAGCGCTGCACGCGCACTGCGGAACTTGTCGACAAGCTCCTCTTCCCCGGGGCGAAGCTCCTCCTTCTCGGCATTCTTGAGGAAGAAGTCTACTGCATCGGCGCAGTTGAAGATACGCTCAAGTGCGGCCTTTGCCTGCTCAATGATCTCACGCGAGAAATTGATAGGGCTGCGATAGTGCGAGGAAAGGATGAAGAAGCGGATGGGCAGATAGCCATACTGCTCTGCGATCTCACGCACGGTGAAGAAGTTGCCAAGCGACTTGGACATCTTGCGATTGTCAATATTGATATACCCGTTATGTAACCAATAACGTGCAAAGGGCTGACCGGTGCAGCACTCGGACTGCGCGATCTCATTTTCATGGTGCGGGAAGATCAGATCCTGACCGCCGCAGTGCAGATCGATCGACTCACCAAGGAAGCGGCGTACCATGGCCGAGCATTCGATATGCCAGCCGGGACGGCCCATGCCCCAGGGGGACTCCCATGCCGGCTCACCGGGCTTGGCTGCCTTCCACAGGGCAAAATCAAGCGGATCCTCCTTCTGCTCAGAAACGTCGATACGCGCACCGGACTCCAGATCCTCGATCGGCATGCCGGAAAGCTTGCCGTAATCCTTAAAGGAGCGGGTGCGGAAATACACGTCCCCGTTCGAGGGGTAGGCATGACCCTTTTTGACCAGCTCACTGACGATATCGATGATCATATCAATATTGTCAGTCGCCAGCGGATGCACGGAGGCGGCACGAACGCCAAGCCCCTTGGCATCTTTAAAGTATTCGTCAATATACCGCTTGGCAATATCGCTGTAGGTCACGCCCTCCTCGTTTGCACGGCGGATGACCTTGTCGTCGATATCGGTAAAGTTCTGAACGAACTTGACCTCATAGCCGCGATACTCAAAATAACGGCGCAGCATATCAAACACCACAAAGCAGCGTGCATTGCCGACGTGAAAATAGTTATAGACCGTAGGGCCGCAGGCATACATTTTTACCTTACCCGGCTCAAGCGTGACAAATTCTTCCTTTTTGCCCGCCATCGTATTATACAGTTGCATCATATACCTCACTTGAGAACTTTTATTTCACTATATTATACAATGTTTCTGCGCCCGTGTCAAGTTCTGCGCGTGAAAAAGCCGGTTATTTTCGAAAAAGAGCCACCCCGCCCATCAGGAGCAGCAAAAAGCCAAGAGCCTTGCGCAAGAAGGCTGTGCTGAGCGCATGTGCCAGCATGCTGCCGCCAAACGCCCCGGCCGCGCCAAACAGCAGAATGGCAAGCAGCACGGGGATCGGCAAGGTCCGCCGCTGCAGATGCACGAGCAGCGCAGCACCCAAGGCAAACGAGAAAACCGCCAGGTTCATCCCCTGTGCGGCGAGCTGCCCCATGCCGTCTACCGCCGTCAGGTACAGAATGAGAATACCGCCGCTGCCAACGCCAAGCCCGGCTAAAATACCGATCAAAAAGGAGACGGCGCCGTCTAACAAAAGCATCACAGCACCCCCACCAGCTTCAGCCCGGAATACAGAAGGATCACGGCAAAGATGCGACGCACCCAGCGCAGCTGCAGCCTGTCTAACAGCAGCGCCCCCACTACGCCGCCGGCGGCGGCGGGCAAAGCAAAGCGCGGCAGCTCTGCTGTTGCCAGGCTGCCACCGTTGCCGTAGGTAGCGGCGGAGATCAGCGAAAAGACCAGAATGCCGAACGAGCTGAGCACGAAGACCTCCTTCCCCCGCTCCCGTCCGAGAAGGGCGGAAAGCACAAAGACCAGGATCACGCCGCCGCCCGTGCCAAGCAGACCGTTCAGCCCTCCGGCGAAAAATGCAGCCGTTACCAGCAAAAGAGCTGCCGCGCGGGGCGGCAACGCCGTTTTTTCTTTCATTCTTTTTCTCTCCGTTTTTTGTTTTTTATCTCTGTTTTTTTGTGATATTTTATGCAAAAGGCTTGCTTTTTTTTTGCCGTTTTGGTATTATAATATATATAACCATATTTTATTGTAATATACTGAGAACCGCTCGGTGCCGATAGACCGTTTTACAGGGATGATTTTACAAAGAGGGGGAACACTATGCTTTCGAGAGACGAACGCAAAAAGCAGGCCGAGGCGAAGTATGAGCGCCGCCTGGCAGAGGACCGTCTTGCCACCGCAGAGGCGCAGCAAAAGGAATTAGAGGCGCGCGCCAAGCAGCGCGAGCTGCGCCGCCGCGAGGAGCAGGAAACGGCCAATGATAAAAAGGCGGAGGACAAGCGCCGGATCCAGGAAAAGAAGCACCGCCGCGAGCTGCGTGAGGAGCAGCAGAAGGAAAAGGACGAGAGCAAGCGTGCGCGGGAGAGCTATCGCCAAACGCACCCGGGCTTTTACAACCCGAACCTGAAGATCCACAGCGTGATCGCCGTTTTTCTTTCGTTGCTTGCGCTGTTCATCGCCTTCAGCTTTTTCTTCCGCGGGAATGCCGGCTTTATTGGCAACGCACTGGCAGATTGCCTGCTTGGCTGCTTTTCCTATACGGCCTTTTTAATTCCGATCTTTATGCTGGTACACGCCATCCTTTGGCGGCGTGACGTGCGTGAACGTACGCTGCTGCCCAAGCTGATCTGCTTTATCCCGCTTTTGCTGCTCTCCTCTGCCCTTGCTGCCGTTTTAGCAAAGGGCTTTGATGCAAGCGTCTACGATGCAGGCGCGGCCTTCCTTGCCGGCTGCACGTTTACCGGCGGCGGCGCCGTTGGCGGCGCGGTAGGATACGTGATGCACCGCGCCTTTGGCATGGTGGGGCTGGTCCTGTTCTCGGTGATCGTGTACGCGCTGTTTATTGCCCTGTACTGCCGCGACCTGTTGAAGATGCTGTACGAGCGTGCACGTTTGGCTATCAAGGCAGCCATGGTAGAGCGTGCAAAGCGCCGCCAGGATGCCCGTACCGCGCGTGCCGCGCAAAAGCAGCAAGACAAGGTCAAGAAAAAGGAAATGCGCCTTGCCCGCCGCGAGGAGCAGCGAGAAGAGCTTGCGCAGCGCAAAAAGGATCAGCGCGAGGAGGCTGCCCTTCGCCGCGAGGAGCGCCGCGCGGCATTAGAGACAAAAAAAGAGGAGCAGCTTTCGGCGAAAAAAGAGGTGGCTGCCTTGCAGGCTGCCGAGGCTGCTGCAAAGCCGGCTGAAAAGCCGGCGCAGCCGAAGGATGCCCCCCTGCCCCCGGTGCGCGACCGTATTTTTCTCTCCCCCCGCCCGGTGGAAGAGAAGCCGGCCGCCAAGGAGGAAGGTCGCCAATTGCCAGAGGTGCTGCAGGAGGAAGTGGCCGCACGGGATACGCAGGTCACCGCGCGTGACCGCCGCCGCGCCTTGTTTGCCGATTTAGAGGATGATTTGGACGAGCTGCCGGTAGAAAACGTACCCACGCCGGGGGCACGGCAAGCAGCAGGCAAGCCACAAAAGCAGCTTTTTGATTTTGATAGCATGCCGATCGAAAGGGCTGACACCGTATCGCAAGCAAAAAAAGCAGGCACGACTACCGCACTTGCCAATGACCCGATGCATGACAAAGAGGCCCTTGACCTTTCAAGAGATGAGCTGACCGTGACCAAGGAGAGCGTGCGCCCGATCAAGGCGGTGGACGAGCCGACCGAGATGCCGGAAGAAGCACCGCAGCAGCCAGAAGCACCGGCACGCCCCACCTCCCCCCTCGGCAAGCGCCTGTGGCGCAGCATGACGGGTGCGCCCGCCCCCGCACCGGAGGAAACGGAAGAAGAGGACGCAGCAGAGGAAACGGATATCAACTATTTCCGCCGTATCGCTACCCCGGCAAACGAGCA
Source organism: Eubacteriales bacterium (assembly GCA_045543015.1). Classification (GTDB taxonomy): domain Bacteria; phylum Bacillota; class Clostridia; order Oscillospirales; family CAG-272; genus UBA1740. Next base: position 38,862 of record JAZQLY010000072.1, on the reverse strand, counting down.
GGCAACGGCGAACGACGACCTGCTTTTCACCAACCCGCAGATCCGTCCCATGCCCAAACGGGGTGCCGCAAAAGCCGCAGACGCTGCAGCCGAAGCGCAGCGGGCTATCCCGACGGACGAGGAGCCGATCACGGTGGCACCGGCTGCGCATATCCCGCAGGCAGCGGACAATCCCTTCCACCCGCAGAACAATCCAGGATACAAGAAGGAGGGCAAGGCACCCGCGCCGCAATACAACGGCGTGCAGGACCCAAGCGTTTTCTCCCCTGCCGGCATGGCAAGCAAGAGCAAGCCCGTGCAGCAGCAGATGCAGGTCACTGCGGCACCTGCCAAGCCCACCCCGCCGCCTAAGCCCCCATACCAGTATCCACCCATTTCCCTGCTGATCGCACCGGACGTGGAAAATGAAAGCAATATCGCGGCAGAGGTACAGGCCAACGCCGAGAAGCTGGTGACCACGCTTGACAGCTTTAAGGTGCATACCCGTGTGACCGGCTATACGCGCGGGCCGCGTATTACCCGTTATGAGATCGTGCCGGATGCGGGCATCCGCGTGGCCAAGATCTCTGCCCTGGTAGAGGATATCTCCATGAGCCTGGCCACCGCCGGCATCCGGATCGAGGCCCCCATCCCCGGCAAGTCTGCCGTTGGTATTGAGGTGCCGAACAGCAATTCTACCCTGGTGCGCTTGCGCTCGATGCTGGACTCTGAAAAATTCCGCAACGTCCCTGACAAGTCTTACGTTTGTCTTGGCGGTGACGTTACCGGCCAGCCGGTATACTGCGACCTGGCAAAGATGCCGCACCTCTTGGTTGCCGGTGCCACCGGTATGGGTAAATCCGTCTGCATCAACAGCATCATTCTCAGCCTGCTCTACAAGGCCACGCCGGAGGAGATCAAGCTGATCATGATCGACCCCAAGATGGTAGAATTCAACAACTACGCCGGCATCCCACATCTGCTTGTGCCGGTAGTAACCGACCCCAAGAAGGCAGCAGGCGCCCTGAGCTGGGCCGTCAATGAAATGGAGCGCCGCTATGCCCTGATCAAGCAGGCAAACGTGCGCAACATTAAGGATTATAACCGCTACGTGACCGAAACGGGTGATGGCGAGGCGCTGCCCAAGATCATCATTATCATTGACGAGCTGGCAGACCTGATGCTCTCCGCCAAGGATGCGGTAGAGACCTCGATCGCCCGCCTGGCAGCCAAGGCCCGTGCTGCCGGCATCCACCTGCTGATCGGTACGCAGCGTCCCTCTGTTGACGTTATTACGGGTACCATTAAATCCAACATCCCCTCCCGCATTGCGTTCCACGTTTCCTCACAGGTAGACTCACGCACCATTCTGGACTCGGCCGGGGCTGAAAAGCTGCTCACGCACGGTGACATGCTGTACGTAGCTGCGGGCAAGGAGCCGCAGCGCGTGCAGGGTGCCTTTGTAGATGATAAGGAGATCGTGCGCGTGGTAGAATTTCTTAAGACGCACAACGAGATCGATGATGCCCACGGCGAGGAGATCATGGCCGATATCGAGCGGGAAGCAGAAAAGTGCGTACCGCAGAAAAAGCGTGATGACGATGACGATTTTGGCGGCGGCGGCAGCAACATCCCCACCGATGATGATGACAATCATCTGCTGTGGGCCGCTTTGCAGGTAGGCTTTGATTTCAAGAAGATCTCTACCTCCCTGCTCCAGCGTAAGCTCTCTATCGGTTACGGCAAGGCAGCCAAGATCCTGGATGCTTTGGAGGATCAGGGCTACATCTCCGCGCCGGATGGCTCCAAGCCGCGCGAGATCCTGATCTCGTATGAGGAATTCAAGGAAATGATGGCGCGTGGGGTACACGAGCAAACCAACGGCAACTTCTGAAAGGAGACCACATGATCTACGTATTACTGGCAGACGGCTTTGAGGAAATAGAGGCGTTTGCCCCCATTGATATTCTCCGCCGTGCGGGGCGCAAGGTACAAACGGTGGGCATCACCGGCATGACCGTTTGCGGCGCACACGGCATTGCGGTACAGGCAGATATTGCCCCAGCCGAGGCGACCGAGCCGATCGATCTGCTGATTCTGCCGGGCGGCATGCCCGGTGCTGCCAACCTGGATGCCTCACCAGAGGTAGATCGGCTTTTGCAGGCAGCCATGGCGCAGGGTGCGCACATCGGCGCGATCTGCGCGGCACCCTTCATCCTTGGCAAGCGCAACCTGCTGGTCGGGCGCGCCGCCACCTGCTACCCCGGCTTTGAGGAGCATTTGCACGGGGCACACAAGCTGAAGCGGCGCGTGGTGACCAGCGACACCTTTACAACCGCTGTGGGCATGGGGGCAGCCTTTGAGTTTGGTCTTGCCTTACTTGTAGCCTTGGGCGAAGAGGAAAAGGCAAAAAAGATCGCAAACGATGCCTTTTTGCCTGACCCGATGCCGGCAAAGCCACCCGTGATCACCAAGGAGCTGCAGATCGCCGTTATGCGGGCGGGTTACCGGAACGGCCGTTTGACGTCCGGCATACTGCAGCGAGAGCTTTCCATCTATTATTCGGAGGCCGTTCATCTTCTCAGCTTCTTGAATGCAATGGGATTCATTTGCTCCAATACAAAGGAGCGTTGCTATGATATGGTAATGGACGAGGATGCATTTGAAGCCTGGGCGGCCGCGGCCACAGAGGACAAGGAGTAAAAATGGACATAAAAGATCTGAAAACAGCCTTACGCAAGCAATACCGCGCCAAACGGGCGGCCATACCGAGCGAGGAAAAGCGGCGGCGTGATGAAAAGATCTGCCGTCTGATCCTCTCCTCGGCCTCCTTCCGCTATGCAGAGACCGTTCTTGCCTTTTATCCGAAGGATAACGAGATCGACATCCGCCCCCTGCTGCAAAAGACCCTGCAGCTTGGCAAGAAGCTAGCTCTTCCCCGTTGCGAGGATAAGCACATTATGACCTACCGCTATGTTTCCTCGCTTGACGGGCTTATTCCCGCCCCCTTCGGGCTGATGGAGCCGGATGAAGAGGCGCCCCTGTTTCAGGAGCAGCCCGGCCACTCTACCCTTTGCCTGGTGCCCGGCGTGGTGTTTGACATACACGGCTACCGAATTGGCTACGGCGGGGGGTATTATGACCGTTTCCTACACGCCTTTCACGGCGCGGTTGCCGGAGTGGTCTACCGTGATTTTATTATTCCAGATCTGCCGCGTGGACGGTATGACCATTCGTTACCGATCATGATCACCGACGGCGGCATGGTTAGCGCAAAATAAGGAGCTTTATGATTGTTGGAGAAAAAAAGACGTACATTGCCTATCGCTGCCCGCACTGCGGCAGCGGCGTTATGGGCATGTGCGGTGACATTTTTTTGGCAGGCGGACGGCTGCTGAAGCTGAAATGCCCCTGCGGGAAAAGCGATATGTCCGTACAGGAGACGAATGAGGGCAAGCTACGCTTGACCGTGCCTTGCCTGCTATGTGCGGGCGACCACCGCTACCTGATCTCCAAGGGCGTGTTTTATGACCGTGAGCTTTTCCGCTTGAATTGCTCTTACAGCGACCTGGACATTGCCTTTACCGGAGAAGAAAAGCGGGTGAGCCGCGCGCTCTCAGAAAATGAAAAGGAGCTGCGCCGTCTTTTTACCGAGGCCGGTCTCTCTACCCTGGCCGGTGCAAGGCAGCAGACCACAGAGGAGGAGCTTTTACCCGACGTGCAGGTGCTGGATACGATTCGCTTCCTGGTACGCGAGCTGGAGGCGGACGGCCAGATCGACTGCCCCTGCCATGACGGAGAATACGAGATCGAATTTACCACGCGCGGCGTGCGCGTGTTTTGCCTGCGCTGCAACGGGGAGCATACCTTTCCCGTTACCAGCGTGGAGTCTGCCAGTGCCCTGCTTGCCTGCGACAAGCTGATCCTGCGTGAGCCGCACGAGCAAAACTGAATAAAAAAATCGGATAGGTGTTCCCTACCCGATTTTCATATGCCAAAGGCGGCCTTACAGGCCAAGATAAGATAGAATACCCCGATAGATGCCAAGTGCAAACAGATCCGGGCGGGATGCCATTAACGCGGCGTCCCCGGGGTTGGTGATAAACCCGATCTCGGAAAGCACCGCCGGCATGGCGGTGCGGCGCAGCACGTACAGCCCGGGGCGTGCGATCACGCCGCGGTTGCGCAGGCCCGTAACGGCGGCAAGCTGCGTGCTGATCGCGCGCGCCAGCTCATAGGCCGTGCCGGACAGGCGAAAGACCAGCTGCTCACTCCCGTTTGCGGCGGGGTTATCTGCGGCGTTTGTGTGGATGCTGATAAAGTAGTCCGCCCCCCAGGCGTTGGCCGCCGCGGCGCGTGCGGTCAGGCTGCCGGCGTTGGTGCTGCCAAGCTGCGTTTCCGGCGTGGGGCGGGAAAGCCGCACCGCAAAGCTCCCGTTATTGCGTAAAAGGGTGGCCAATTCCTGCCCCACGGCATAGGTGATATCCTGCTCGCGCAGGCCGTTTCCCTCTGCGCCGGTGTTGGGGCTTCTCGGATTATGCCCTTGGTCAATAAAGATTTTAATAGCCATTCTATAACTCTCCGTCTCGTATATCTACCATTATTCTATGCAAGAAGAAGGCTTTTTGTTTATGAAAGAAATTCAAAGGATCCTCAGCTTTACCCGCCGCGCGATAGACGATTATCAGATGATCGCCCCGGGTGATCGCATTGCGGTCGGCATTTCGGGCGGCAAGGACTCGCTTACCCTGCTGACCGCCCTGCGTGAATTGCAGCGTTTTTACCCCATCCCCTTTTCGCTATGCGGCGTTTTGGTGGACATGGGCTTCCCGGGGGCAGATTATTCTGCCATTGACGCATACTGCAAGGAGCTTGGCGTTGAATTCCGTGTGGTGCGTTCTGACATTGCCGAGATCGTATTTGACATCCGCAAGGAGAAAAATCCTTGCTCGCTTTGTGCCAACATGCGGCGGGGCGCGCTGCATGCAGCAGCCGTAGAAATGGGCTGCACGCGCGTGGCGCTGGGCCACCATTTTGATGACGTGGTCAACACCTTTATGCTCAACCTCTTTTTTGAGGGGCGCATTGGCTGCTTTTCGCCGGTCTCGTACCTTTCCAACACCAAGCTGCACCTCATCCGCCCCCTGCTGTACGCGCAGGAAAAGGACGTGGAGTACTTCGTCCGCCATGCGCCTTACCTACCGGTCACGGCCTCTCTCTGCCCTGAGAACCACGCCACGGAACGAGAAAACATGAAGCAGCTGCTGCACGAGCTGGAAAGCAAGAACAAGGGGCTGCGCCACCGCTTGTTTGGTGCGCTTTGCCGTGGGGAGATCGACGGCTTCAAGCCCGCCGGAAAGGGGCTGCGTATCTATGAGGACTGATATCCCGCGTCCAAGGGAGGCCGACATTCTGCATTCCTGGAGCAACCTTGTCCTTTATTCGCTGCACCCCAGGACCGGCCTGCTTTACGGCCGCACCCTGGAGGACGGAAGTGCCTTTCCCACCGCAGAGGAGATCGCTGCCTGCCTGCCAAACCCCTGCGGCTACGGCACGGGATTAGATGACTCTATGATCGACGGTGGCACGATGCTGGATGCCTGCCTTTGCCGCTACGAGGCTGACGGGAGCGAAGAAGCGGCTGCACTTGCCGTGCTTCTTGCGCATGGGCTTTTGCGCTGCGCACAGGCGGCCAAGAGCGAGGGCTTCATCCCCCGCAGCCTTTCCCCCTTGGACGGAGAGAGCCACTACCCGGATTCCTCACGCGATCAATACACCATGCTGGTGTTTGGCCTTTACCGCTATTTTTCTTCACCGCTTTGCAAAGCAAGCGAGGCAGCGGAAATTGCCGAGGTGCTTGTGCGCGTGGCGCGGCGGTGCGAGCAAAATGCGAAAGCTGCAAACGGCTATGACCTGCTGCGGGAGGACGGCGGCCCCTCTCTGTATACCACCATGTGGGGGACGGGGCTTGGCAATCACGAATACTGCCGCCTGCCAATGATCTATCTTGCTGCCTGGCGCACAAGCGGCGATGCACACTGGCTGCAGGCCTACGAGGAGATCCGTGACGAGGCGCTGGCACGCTCGCTGCCCATGGGCAGCTATTGGCACCTGTATGCCCTGCAACAGATGCAATGCGCCCTTTGGGTATGCAAGGAGGCCGAGCCGGAGGAGGCATACAAGGCAAAGTATGCTGCCGTTATGCAAGAGGTTGCCGCCTACGCGCTTGGCTGCGTTGATGCCACGGCCAAGGCGATCGCGCAGGTCTCCCCCCTCCCCGCACAGACACAGGACTACCGCACGCTGGAGTGGGAGGAACGGCCAAACGAAAAATGGGGCAAGCTACCCTCCTTTTACCCCTGCGGCAGCAACAATACCGATGATTTTTATTTGGTGCAGGATGCGCCAAACATTCTGATCGTTTCTTCCCTTGCGGGGATACCTGCTTCAAAGGAGGCGCACGCGCTGTTTGCCCGCGCCTATGAAACCATCCTGCCGGACCGCTATCGCGGCACGGCGGCGGTGCATTTTCTTTCGGCATATTACCGAAGCATAGTGAAAACGGCATGACCGCACGGTCATGCCGTTTTCCTTTTAATGCTGTTCTTCTGCCGCCGTCTGCTGCTTCTCCTTCAACAGCTTGTTGACCTTTTCTGTATTCCTTTTGGTGATGGAACAAATGATCACCCAGATCACCAAATAACCGACAACGAAAATGGCAGAGAAGATCAAGATCGGCGTTATGCCCCATTCCAGCCAATCATTGAGCAGATAGGTGGCAAGATAAGAGAGATACAGCACGCCGCCGTGAATCAAAATGGCCGGCATAAGGGGAAGCTGCTCGATCTGATAAAGGGCGTTCAGCCCGCCTGCCATAAAGGCAAGCGCCGTTAAGGAAAAAATACCGATGCAGACCTGGTCAACGCGCAACGTCTCAAGCGCGGCTTGCTGCCGAAGCACCAGATACACGATGGCCAAAACGACCGGCCCGATCCCGCACGCGGCCAAGCCGCGGCGAAAAAATTCCCATACTGTCTTTTTCATCCTTCATACCTCCTTCTGATCTCGGCAAAGCAGCGCCGGGAAACGTATTCCCGATAGCCGCACGCAAACACGGCGTCTACCCCGCCGCTGAACGCGGCAGCAAAGCGCGCGATCTGCTGCTCGTTTGCGAGGGTCGACTTGTTGATGCGAATGAAATACGAGGGCAAAACAGCCTCTAAATCACGAAGCCGATCCTGGAGTCGATATTGCCGTCCCTCCGTATCAATGGCGATCACCCGTCTTTCCAGCACGGTGATGCAGGCAATTTCGGAAAATGCCAGCCGCCGCATTTCATCATCCCGATGCCCCACGATGCTGTCCGCGCCGGAAAAGCTGCAGACGAGATCTTCGATCTGCGCGGTCAGGGCGGAGGGGGCATGCACGGTGGCAACGATCTCTTCTTCTGCCTCTTTATCGATCACAAGCTTGTATTTCACGATCAACGCTCCTTACTGTTTTTTCATTTGCCGGAGAAAGCAAAGCACCGCCACTGCGGCGACCCCCACGCCGTACAATAGGACCGGCAGGAGGTGGGCTGCTATATTTTCCGGCTTCCCGTTCAGCACGGCTTTTTCCAGCTCCACCGCGTGCAAGAAGGGGAGCGCGTTGGCGATCCTTTCAAAAGCGCCGCCCACCAGCTTCAAATCAAACCACACGCCAGAGAGCCAAGCCGAAAGATTGGTCAGCAGTGCGCCGCAAAGGCCGCCAACCTGCTTCACGCCCAGCAGGCTGCCGCAAAGAAGCCCCAGCGCAATATAGAAAAGCGCCACGGGAAGCATGGAAACAATTGCATACAGCACGGAAAGATCGAGCGTAAGCCCCAAGAAAAAGGCGAGCAGATAGCAGATCACCGTCTGCCCAAGGGCAATGGGCAAGAGCGGAAGCAGGTAACCGATGATAAAATCCAGCCCGGTCATCGGTGTTGTGTACAGCCGCTGCAGAAGGGCGCTTTCACGGTCCCTGGCGACCAGCGTAGCGGAAAAAAGCGTCATAAACGAAAGCCCAAACACGGTGATCCCCGGTGTCAGCGTGTGAATTTCAAACAGGCTGACGGGTATGCTTGCCTGTATCGCATGCAGCAGCAACAGCAGCACGAGCGGAAAGCCCAGCCCAAAAAGAAGATTGAGCGGATCACGCAGGATCTCCTTTCCGCATCTTTTGGCAAAGGTCATCATTCTCATACCGCACCACCCTTCACAAGCGAAACGAACGCCGTCTCAAAATCCGTTGCCCCGGCTTTGCTTTTCAGCTCGTCTGCCGTGCCGACCGCCAGAAGGCTGCCGTCTTTCATAATACCAATGCGGTCAGAAAGCGCCTCTGCCTCCTCCATATAATGCGTTGTCAGAACAACCGTTACGCGCCCCTTCAAGGCGCGGATCGTCTCCCACAGATCGTGCCTTGCCAAAACGTCAAGCCCCAGCGTAGGCTCGTCCAAAAACAGGATCTCCGGTTCGCTGATCAGCGCCATGGCAATGCTGACGCGGCGCTGCCACCCACCGGACAGCCTGCCGGCCCTTCTTTGCCAAACGCCGTCTAACGAGAATTGGCTGACAAGCTCCTGCAGCTTGGCCTTCGTTTTCTCCTTGGAAAAGCCGTGGATGCCGCAGATCAGCGCCAGGTTTTCCTTCACGGAGAGGTTGGGTGCAACGGCCGTCTCCTGCGGGGACACCCCGATCAGCCGCTTGACCTGCTCCGGCGCCCTTGTGATGCTATGTCCGCCGACAACGGCATCCCCGGCGGTGGGCGGCGTTAAGCAGGAGAGCATCTTTATGGTCGTGGTCTTTCCTGCACCGTTGACCCCTAACAGCGAAAACAGCTCTCCCTTGTGAATTTCCAGATCAAGCCCGTCCACAGCGGTCACCTCCCGGTACCGCTTGACGAGCGAGGTCGTTTTGATGGCGATCATTCTTTCACACCTCCGTATTATAGATATTATAACAAACGGACGGGAAAAAATGTTGCTTTTTTGTCTGTTCGGCATGTTTCGGTGCCTCATCGGTCATGATACGAAAAGGGCGATGCCCGGTTACGGGAGAGGAACCCGGGCATCGCCTTTTTTACAGCTTTGCTTGGAAATAAGAGAGCAGCTGCTCTTTTTCGTTTTCCACGCGGCCGTCCAGCACGGCGGCAAGCAACGCGCGCAAGGCCTCCCCCATCGGCTTGCCGGTGGGGCAACCAAGGGCAGAAAGATCCTCTCCCCGCACGGCAAGATCGCGCACCGTGCAGCAGGCGCCCTTTTGCAGCAGCGCTTTTACCGTATCAGCAGCGGCGGCAAGCTGTGCTTCCCTTTCGCCCTGCCCCGCAAGCCGGGCCTCCGCCCGGTGAATGGAAAGCAGCAGGAGCGCATCCTCCCCGCCCAGGCCGGCTACGAAGCGGCGCATGGTAGGTGTATCCCCCGTGCAAGAGTCCTGGCGATGGGCAAGCAGCTTGCAGACCCGCTCTCTTGTGCGGCGGTCAAAGCGCAGGTCGGCCATCAACCGGTCGGCAGACGCGACCTCTCCTGCCATCGGCCAAAGGAATGCCGTAAAGCGCGAAATAAGATCGGCAGGCACGGCTGCAACCAACGCACAAGCTGCCGCCAGATCTGCTTGCGCAGCGGCGTGCCAGGCTGGCAAGACGGTTGCAAAAACGTCTGCATAGGAAAGAAGCACCGCCTGCACGTTCTGGCCGCAGAGCAGCTTTTTCAGCTCCTCCAGCACCCGCTCTGCCGATATATGGGCAAGCAGCGGCGCACAGGCGCGGGCGGCGGCGGCAGTCTGCTCCTCGATCGAAAAATCCAGAACGGCAGAAAAGCGCAGCGCACGCAGGATGCGCAAGGCATCCTCCTCAAAGCGGCGGCGTGGCTCCCCCACCGCACGAATGCGGCGGGCGGCGATATCGGCGCAGCCTTCAAAATAATCGCGCATGCCAAGCGCGGGGTGATAGGCCAGCGCGTTCATGGTGAAATCACGCCGTGCCACGTCCTCACGCAGATTGGCGGTAAAGCGCACCGACGTAGGGTGACGGTTATCCTGATAATCACCGTCTACACGGTAGGTCGTTACCTCGATCGGCATGCCGTCTGCCAGCACGGTGACCGTGCCGTGCTTGATGCCGGTATCGATCAAGCGATAGCCCGCAAAAATGCGGTGCATGTCTCCAGGCAGCGCATTGGTGGTCAGGTCATAATCATGGGGGGTAACACCCCGCAAAACGTCACGCACGCAGCCACCAACAAGATACCCCTCGTAGCCTGCCGCCGTCAAGCGGTCAAGCACGGCGCGCACGGGGGCCGGGAGAGCAAAGCAGCCTATATTCTTTTCTATATCCATGATCTGTCCCTCCCTTTTCTTTTTCCTATATTGTATCACATCCTACTCGGTTTTGCAAGGCAACCGGTCAAAAAGCTGAAAAACGTCTCCCGCCCCCATCACCACAAGCAGGTCACCCGCCCGGCAATGCGTAGCAAGGTGCGCGGCAGCAGCGGCAAAATCCGGCATATATATCGCCTGCGGGACCGCTGCTGCCAGCTGCTTGGAGGAAACGCCGTTCTCGTTTTCCTCCCGCGCGGCATAGATATCCAGCAGGATGACCTCATCCGCCTCCGCAAAGCAGGCGGCAAAATCATCAAACAGGGCGGCCGTGCGCGAATAGGTGTGCGGCTGAAAAACACAGAGCAGCCTCCCGCTTGTCATGCGGCGCAGGGCGGCAAGCGAGGCACGGATCTCGGTGGGGTGGTGCGCGTAGTCCTCATACACGGTCACGCCCTGCCACTGCCCACGCAGGCGCAAGCGGCGCTCTACCCCGCGGCAGGCGAAAAGTGCCTGCGCAGCAAGGGGAAACGGAATACGGCACGCCTCTGCCACCGCAAGGGCGGCCAGGGCATTTTGTAAATTATGCTCCCCGGGCAGAGAGAGGCGCACGCGGCCACGCCGGATGCCGCAAAACCAATAATCAAATTCCGCGCAGCCTGCCCGGTATACGACCGACACGGCACGGGCATCGGCCACCGGCGAAAGGCCAAAGCGCAATACGCGCATGCCGTTTGTTGGCGGCAGGTCACACGGTGCGCCGTCCGCCGGCAGGATGACGAGGGCAGCCCGCTGCATATAGGTATGAAAGGAGGCCTTGACCTGCGCCAGGCTTTTAAAATAATCAGGGTGCTCCCACTCGCAGTTCAAAACAACGGCAATGGTGGGATACAGGCAGAGAAACGAGTCCTTGTATTCGCACGCCTCACAGAGAAAGGTGCGGCCGCGCCCCTTGCGCGCAACTACGTTGCCCTGCCCCATTTTACCCCCGCAAACCACGGTGGGATCCCGCATGGCGGTGCAAAAGATATCCGAAAGCATGGCGGTAGTGGTGCTTTTGCCATGCATGCCGGCTACGCCGATGCGCACGGGAAACTGTGCCATCAAAAAGCCAAGCAGATCCGCGCGTGAAAAGCATGGCAAGGCAGCACGGCGGGCAGCCACCAACTCTGGCGTTTCGCGGTCGGCTGCCAGGGTGTAAATGACCACCTCATACCCGCGCACGTTCTCCTCCCGATGGCCGATGGAAACGGGGATACCCGCCTCCTGCAGCTGCAAAACAGCGGCAGAGGCAGTCCTGTCCGACCCGCCTACCGCAAAGCCATAGCGTGAAAAAAGCATAGCAAGCCCCTGCATGCCAATTCCGCCAATGCCGACAAAAAACAGTTTTTTGTGACGGGATAAAACCTCCCGTATCGCGTGCGGGGGTGTAAATGTATTCAAAAGTGACAAAATCCTACAACCTTCTTCCTGAAAACGTAATAATTGTGTCCCAGATGTTTAACAAATGCGTTTTTTTCTATTTCAACTGTATTCACAATTTTCTTTTATACTGTATGCGTCACCAAAAAAATACAACCAACGAGGAAGGACAAGCCTATGCAGATCACCGATATCAAGATCAGAAAATTCTTTGACGAAGGCCCCATGAAGGCCGTTGTATCTGTCACCTTTGACGACGCCCTCGCCGTACATGACATCAAGGTTATCCACGCGCGTGAACGCTTTTTCATTGTAATGCCCAGTCGCAAGAACCCGGACGGTACCTACCGTGATATCGTACACCCGATCAACGCCAATTTCCGCGCAGAGCTGGAAAATGCCGTGATCGATGCCTATCACGTTCAGCTGGCCGCCGCAGAGGCAGAGGCAAGCCAGGAGGCTGCCCTGCAAGAGGAAGGCGCCCTGCTTTAATGGCATGATGCCCGCCACCGCAGCGGAAAAACCATACCGGCTTTTTCGCTGCGGTCTTTTCTTTTTTGCAATTGGTAAAAAAAGGAAGTTTATGAAGATATTGATGCTGACCGATCAACTGGCGCTGGGAGGGGCTGAAACGCACATTGCCACCCTGGCGCACGGCCTGCGTGAGCAAGGGCATACCGTAGAGCTTGCCAGCGCGGGCGGCCAATACGCCGCCATGCTGGCGCGGGAGGGATTTCAGCACCACCTGCTGCCATGGGGAGAAAAGCATATCCCTTCCCTGCTGGCAGCGAGGAATCGGCTTTCCCTGCTGCTAAAAGCCGGCGGTTACAATATCGTTCACGCACACGCGCGTATGCCGGCATTTTTAGCCGATCCGCTTTGCCGCAAATGGCATATCCCCTTGGTGACAACGGCACATTGGGTCTTCCGTGCAGATGGCTGGCGCGGCAGGCTGAGCCGGTGGGGAGATCACACGTTGGCGGTAAGCCGCGACATCTGCCACTATTTACAGGCAAACTATCATCTGCCACGCACGCGCATCACATGCACGCAAAACGGCATTGATACGGCCGTGTTTTACCCAGAAAAGGAAACAGAAGAAGCGCGCGGACGGTTGATCCACGTCAGCCGCCTGGATGAGGGACGTGCCGAAGCAGCGGCTGCTCTGATCCGCCTGGCACCGCGCCTGGCAGAGGTCGGCTGCAGCAGGCTGACCATCGTGGGGGACGGCGACCGTTTTTCACGGCTGAAGCAGGAGGCAGATGCCATCAACCACCAGCTACAGCGCGATCTGATATGTATGACCGGGGGGCAAACGGACGTTGCGCCCCTTTTACGGGCAAACGATATTTTCATTGGTGTTTCCCGTGCGGCGTTAGAGGCGATGGCGTGCGGGCTACCCACCCTGTTGGCGGGGGATGAAGGGTATCTTTCCCTTGTGACCCCTGCGCGCGCCGCCCAAGCAGAGGAGAGCAATTTTTGCTGCCGCGGCGCGGCGCCGCTATGCGATGAAGACCTGTTTTGCGATCTTGCGGCGCTGCTGGCCGACCGGCAAAGGCAACGGCAGGTTGGGCAATGGGGGGTCAAGTATATGGCAGACCATCACGCCGCAAGCAGCATGGTGTCTGACGCCCTGCACGCTTATCGTGCGGCAAAACGAAGCACCCTTCCACCTGTTATCATATGCGGATACTACGGATTTGAGAACGTAGGGGACGAGACCGTCCTTGCCGCGCTGCTGCGTCGGTTACGCCGTGCGGGATACCGCAGGACCGTGGTGCTTTCTGCCCGTCCAAGAGAAACAAAAAGCCGCCACCGTACGGCGGCGGTCGGCAGGCTGGCCATACGCACGGTCTGGCGTGCGGGCAGAGCCGGGGGGATCTTTCTGTTAGGTGGCGGCAATCTGCTGCAAAATGAAACGAGCAAGCGTTCTTTATTTTATTATACCCGTATGACGCAGCTTGCCAAGCGGAGTGGGTGCCGTGTTTATCTGTTTGGCGGGATCGGCAAGCTGGATGCACAAGGAGCGGCGACTGCCTGTCGTGCCCTGCGGGCAGTCGATGCTTGCTTTGGGCGCACGCCAAGTGACGTGGCGAAGCTGCAAAAGATGTGTAAGCAAGATCAGCCCGTTTTTCTTTTACCGGATCACGCACTCTGGACAAGGCCGGCGGCAAAAATAGCAGACACGCTGCCAAGCGCGCCGTTTATCTTGCTGGCGCTGCGTGGCATGGCGGCAAGCAGCCAAAGGCAAACGGCGATCATTGATGCCTGTGCCGCACTTGCTAAACAAGAAGGCCTTGGCTTGGTTTTTGCCTGCCTGCACCCTGCGCAGGATAGGGAGACAGCCCGGTTTGGCGTTGCCCGCTTCCCTTATGCGCGGGTGCTGCCGCCTCTGCCGGCAGAGGAGCTGGTTGCCCTGCTGCAAAGGCACGCGCGCCTGGTGGTTGCCACGCGCCTGCACGCCCTGCTGTTTGCGGCGGCGGCTGGGGTGCCGGCCGTTACCCTTGCGGATGGCGGCAAGATCAGCGATATGGCGGCCTTTGCTGCTGCCTGTGATACAGAAGGCGCGCCGCTGCTGACCTGCCTTCCAAACACAAACGGGCTGCACAACGAGCTGAAGGCAGCCCTGCACGCCACGCACGGCAAGGAGCAGAGCCGCCATTATCTCCATGCCCTGCGCACTGCAGGAGCAGAATTGCTGCCAAAGGACGGAGACGGCAGCTTTTTATGGCAAAACGAACCGCATGAAGAATAACGAGGGCGAGTGGGAAATCCCACTCGCCCTCGTTTTTTATAAAACGATATAGCTTCTTATTCTTCTTCTTCCAGCTCAAAGGGCTCGTTCTCGTATTCCCATTCGGTAAAGGGAACGCGGTCACGCAGCATCTTGTTGCCGTCTGCAAAGTTGATCGTCAGCCAGTCATCGGTCGTACCGGTGTAGTAGGCAAGACGAAGGCCGTTACAGTTGGTAAATGCATCCTCTTCTACGTTCTGAACGCCGTAGCCAAGCGTGACCGTAGCCAGCTTGCCGCAGCGAGCGAACGCGTTCTTCGAGATGGTGTTGACCGTGCCGGGAACATAAATGCTCTCGATGGACTGGCATCTGAAGAATGCATATTCACCGATCACCTCCATGGCAGAGGACATACGGACCTTTGCCAGCTGGCCACACTCGCTGAATGCGTAGGCGCCGATGTAGGTGGTGGTATCCGGAATGCGGATGCTGGTGATCTTGGACATCTGGAATGCCTTATCGGCAATGGCAATGGTATCCGGACGGAGCACGATGTCATAGCTGAAGGCCGGGGTCTCCGGTTCCTCCGGGGTCTCGGTCTCACCACCGTCAACGGCGGGTGCATCCTCTTCTACAGGAGCAATGAAGGAATACGCAATGCGGCCAACGTACAGCAGGCCTGCAGGCTGGCTCTTGTACCAAGCGGTCTGGTTCAGTGCCTCACCGGCAATGTAGGTGACCGTATCGGGAATCACAAGCGTCTCTACAGAGGGGCAACCGTCAAATGCACCGGGACCAATGCGGGTGCAGGTATCCAGCAGCGTTACCGACTTCAAGGTCTTGGGAACGTAGCTTACCGATACAACGGAGGAGGTAGCACCAAAGAGATAGCCAAGGAACGGCATGTTCTCGCCGCTGTTGTCAGCACCGATGAAGGGCAGCGTAAGCGACTCGATCTGGCAATTGAGGAAAGCGCCCTCGCCAATGTTGGTGACCGAGGAAGGAATGGAAACCGAAATCAGATTGCGGTTTTCAAACGCACCGGCTGCAATACCGGTAACCGTGCTCGGGATCTCGATCGTCTCACCAGCCTCACCCTTGAACTTGTAAAGAACGTTGCCGGTATACACAACGCCGTCAGGCTGTGCATCAAACCAGCCGGTCCCCTCAAATGCGCGGTAGCCAACGCCAACCAGCGAATCCGGGAAGTTGATCGTCTTCATCTCGTTAAGGCCATAGAATGCTTCCTTACCGATCATAGTCAGCGTCTCGGGCAGGCGGATGGAGGTAATGCCAACGCAACCCGCAAACTGACCGTCTGCGATCTCGGTAATGTTCAGCAGCGTGATATCACCGGTGATCGCCATAGGAACGGCGATCAGATCATCCCCTGCTGTATTGTATACGAGCTTGCTATCATTCTTATAAGCTGCGTTGTCAGCGGAAACGGTGATATCCGCCAAGGAGGTACAAGCGAAGAACGCGTTCTTTGCAATGCTCTCGACCCCGGCACCGATCTCTACCTTGGTCAGCTGATCACAGCCGTAGAAGGCATGGGGGGCAATGGTGATGCAGGTATCGAACAGAGAAACGCTTTTCAGCGTTGCAGGAATGAACGCAGCATTCTCTTCTGCCTTTGTGGCACCAAAAATGTAACCAAGGAAGGAATTGGAGGTTCCCTCAACATTCTCACCAACGAAGGGCAATGCGATCTCGCTCAGCTGGCTGCCCTTGAATGCGCCGGCACCAATGCTGATGACCGACTCAGGAATGCTGACAGAGGTAACGGGGAGACCGGCAAACGCACCGCCGGCAATGGCGATCGTACCGGGCTCTACCACGATATCGGTATTCTCACCCATCTCGCCCTTGTAGATATACAGCACGTGGTCTACGTATACAAGGCCCTCGGGCTTTGCATCAAAATACGGGGTATTGGTAAACGCATTTTCACCAATGCCAACGATGGTATCGGGCAGGTTGATCTCCTCCAGCGCGGTACAATCGTTAAACGCGCCGGCACCAATGGTGGTGCAAGCCGAGCTAACGGAGATCTTTTTCAGCGTTTCGGGAACGAATTCCTCGTTCTGGCTGTAGGCTGCTGCACCGAAAATATAGCCAAGGTGGCCGACCGTACCGGTCTTATCTGCGCCTACAAAGGGAACCTTTGCCTCGGTAACCGGGCAGGCAACGTAAGCACCGACACCGACGGAGGTAACCGTATCAGGCAGGTCGATCACGCTGATGCTGCAGCGTGCAAAGGCGTATGCGCCGATCGTCTTGATCTCACTGCCGATGTTGACCGTCTTGATAGACGCGCAGGCATCAAACGCGAAGGGTGCAATGGCAGTAGCCCCCTCAGAGGTCACTTCCCCACCCTCGCTGTAGGTAGGAGCAACGCCCACTACCGTAACGGTAGCAAGAGATGCGGGAACGTAGCTTGCGTTATCGGTAAAGGTCTTGGCACCGAACACGTAACCGATAAAGGTATTGGAGGAAGCAGCACCGCCGACGAACGGAACGGTCAGCTCTTCCAATGCAGCACACCCCTCAAATGCACCAAGACCGATCGAGGTAACGGTATTGGGCACAACGATAGAGGTGATATATTTGCACTTGCGGAAAGCACGGTCAGCAATGCCTACAACGGTGCAGGTCTCATCGCCGATCACAGCGGTCTCGGGGATCACGATCGCCCCCTCGCCCCTTCCTTCAAAGCCGGAAACAACACATTTGCCGGCGCTGGTGCGCTGATAGTGGATCTTGAACGTACCGGTGAATTCTTCATCACCGTCTTCCTCACCGCCGGTCTCGCCTCCGGTCTCGCCACCTGCGCTGCCGGTGTCATCGTCATCATCATCACCGGTATCATCACCGCCAGGGTTCTGGCCACCGGGAGTTTCTCCCCCTGCCGGATCATCGGTAGACGGATCGCCTTGCGGGCCGCAGGCAAAAAGCGTTACCGTGATCGCCATGATCAGGAGAAGGGCAAACACGATCTTACAGAATTTCATAACTTCCTCCTTGGTAGATGCGTAAAAATACGTACACAGCACACCGCGCACGCGCGATGTACAAAAATATACATATTATATTTTACATTAAAACAGCAGATTTGTCAAGATGCTTTTGTCTATTTCGACAAACAAATCAGCAAAAAATTTGTAAACTATTTTCAAACGACAAACGCGGCGCGGCGGCCGTGCTGCCGCCGCGCCGCAACGCGTAATTACTTTGCCAGGTTTTCCTTATGCTTGTTGACCAGCGTGTGAATGCGCTTGGACTGATCCAGAAGACCGCTGATCGTCTGATCGTGGTTCAGGGTATCGATGATATAGGCAACGTACTTGCACATATTGACGTCCGCATACCACTCACGCGCCAGCAGCTCCGGCATCTGGTATACCAGGTTGGTCGTAAAGATGCGGGTGAACAGGCCCTTCTCATAAGCCTCGTCCATTCTCTCAAGTCCGTTGCAGAACAGGCCGAAGGTAGCAAATACGAAGATGCGGTTTGCCCCCTTCTCCTTCAGCTGCAGCGCAACGTCGATGATCGAGTCGCCGGAGGAGATCATATCGTCAATAATGATCACATCCTTGCCCTTGAGGTCACGGCCGAGGTACTCGTGTGCCTCAATGGGGTTTTTACCGTTCACGATGATGGAATAATTGCGGCGCTTGTAGAACATACCAAGCTGAATGCCCAGCATGGAGGAATAGTACATACACTTGGCCATACCGCCCTCATCGGGAGATACGATCATGATCTTTTCAGGATCAAAATCCACGTCCGGATATTCCCGGATCAGCGCTTTGATCATCTGATAGCTGGAGCGCACGTTATCAAAGCCGGAAAGCGGAATCGCGTTCTGCACGCGCGGATCATGCGCATCAAAGGTGATGATGTTGCTGACACCCATATTGACAAGCTCCTGCAGGGCTACGGCGCAGTCAAGCGATTCGCGGCTGGAGCGCTTATGCTGACGTCCCTCGTACAGCATGGGCATAACAACGGAAATACGTCTTGCCTTGCCCTCTGCTGCCTGGATGATACGCTTCAGATCCTGGTAGTGATCATCCGGGCTCATGGGAACCTCTTTGCCGTACATGGTGTAGGTAACGCCATGATTGAACACATCAGAAATGATGTAAAGATCATTACCGCG
The DNA here is from genome assembly GCA_045543015.1 of Eubacteriales bacterium. Classification (GTDB taxonomy): domain Bacteria; phylum Bacillota; class Clostridia; order Oscillospirales; family CAG-272; genus UBA1740. The sequence goes on along the minus strand of JAZQLY010000072.1, from coordinate 20,228 downwards.
GACGGAATGATTGATCAAGCCCTTTGCCTCACCACTGCCAAAGCGCGGGCAATCTGCTTGGATGACGTACGAGGTATCGCCATCGTGGCGACGCCATTCGGTCAGGTAGGAGTTGACCTGGTCGACAAACCCCTCACAGCCTTTCATACCGATGATACTCAATTCTCCGAACAGGGTTTCCTTCATGTTTCTTCCTCCGCTATCACGTTTCTTTATTCTTTTGTCTGCCTTGTGGCTGTTAGCTGACACTATTATAACAGTTTTTGCGCTGCAAGTCAAGCACCGATGATAGGTTTTTCGCGAGAAAAAGCAAATTTTGTCGATAATAACCAATATGCGGAGATTCCATATACTGTATTGAATGTTTTTTACGAAAGGAGAAGCCATGCAAGAGCCAACGAATGACATCCGTGCCACCGGAACGCTGACCGTGGTGGTGCATACGGCAGGCGATGCCCTGCCCGTACCGAATGCGCAGGTGACCATCAGCGCGGTGGAGGCGGAGGGGGGCGGTCTGATCCGCTCTGTCCTGACCGATGAAAATGGAAGGACCCCCACCCTGATCCTGGCAACGCCGCCGGCCTCAGCCTCCCTCTCCCCGGGTGGGCTCCGCCCTTACGCCGTGTACCGTATTCAAACAAAAAAGGAAGGCTTTTACACAAACGAGAACAAGGAGGTACCGTTGTTTGCCGGTGTCAACTCCGTACAGCCAGTAGAGCTGCTACCACTACCACCGTTTGACAGCGAAGCACTTACCCCTACCGAAAACACCGATTTCACCGCAAGCCAACAATTGAATTAGGAGGCAGCATGCCAAACACACCCTACATTCCCGAAACGATCACCGTGCATCTGGCCCCCCCGAGTGAGCCGGCGCAAAACGTTACCCTCAGCTTTCCCGATTACATAAAAAACGTTGCCTCCAGCGAGATCTATCCCACCTGGCCGGAGAGCGCCCTGCGTGCCAACATCTACGCCCAGATCTCCTTTGCACTCAACCGCGTGTATACCGAATACTACCGTTCCCGCGGGTACGCCTTTGACATCACGAATTCGACGGCGTTTGACCAATCCTTCGTTTACGGGCGTGACATTTTTGAGAATATATCCGACATCGTGGATGAAATTTTTAACAGTTATCTTGTACGGCAAGGGTTTATCGAGCCGCTTTTTGCACAATACTGTGACGGGGACCGCGTTACCTGTGCAGGGCTCTCTCAATGGGGGTCACTTGCGCTCGCGCAGCAGGGATATACCCCGTATGAGATATTGACCTATTATTACGGTGATGATATCGATATCGTGAAAACGGATGACGTGCGCGGCATCACGGCCAGCGTGCCGCCCGTCCCCCTGCGGCGCGGCAGCTCCGGCCCGGACGTGGAGCTGATCCAGCGGCGGCTGAACCGCATTGCCACCAATTATCCGGCTATCCCTAAGGTCTACCCCACAAACGGTGTCTTCGGGCAGACAACGGAGGATGCGGTGCGCGCCTTTCAGCGCGCCTTTGGCCTGACCGAGGACGGCATTGTAGGCGAGGCGACCTGGTACCGCATCCAGTACATCTATAACGCCGTAAAGCGATTGAGCGATCTGTATTCGGAAGGACTGACGCTTTCCGATATCTCCCTGCAATACCCCTCCGCGCTCGCGCTTGGTTCAAGCGGGCAAGGGGTAGAGGTGCTGCAATACTATCTGCGTTATATTGCACAGTTCGTGCCTACCGTGCCTACCGTAGAGGTGGACGGCGCCTTCGGCCCCTCGACCGAGGCGGCAGTGCGGGCCTTTCAATCCGCCTATGGGCTGACACCGGACGGCGTGGTGGGTGAGCTGACCTGGAACAGCCTCTACAACGTCTATCTCGGCTTTGTGGATGCAACCGCCTACGCGGAGTTAGACGGGCTGGCGCTCCCCTTCCCCGGCCGCAATCTGCAGCCGGGCGACGAGGGAGAGGAGATCCGCGCCTTGCAGAATTATCTGAATTACATTGCGGCATCCTATCCCGCGATCCCTACCACCACGGCAGACGGCGTATACGGCCCAGGCACGGCAGCGGCGATCGATGCGTTTGAGGCAGAATTCGGCCTGCCGCCCACAAGAGACGTGGTAAACGCCGCGGTATGGAACGCCATTGCGCGGGTATACGATGATCTGTACCTATCCCAACAAGCAAGCGAGGGGCAATACCCCGGGTATACGCAGTAAAGGAGAAAAGCATGTACGATCTTACCGACGAGCGCCGCGTAACGCGTGAATTACAACGATACCTGTTAGAGCTGTCCTATGCCACGGCAGAGCTTCCCCACATCGCCGTAGACGGCATTTTAGGTGAGGAAACGCGGCAGGCGCTTTCTCGCTTTCAGGAGCGGAACGGCCTGCCAGCCACCGGGCAGGCCGACCCACGGACGTGGGCGGAGATCTACCGCCAGTTTTGCGCGGCGCGTGAGGCGCGTACCGCGCGCCCCATCCTGCTGCCGGCCGAGAGCCTGCCGCTTGCCTTGCACGCCCGCGGCAGCGAGGTCATGCTGCTGCAAGCCGTGCTGACCGCCCTGCGAGAGATCATTCAAGAGATCCCCCCGCTCGGACAGAACGGGCATTTTGATACCGAAACGCAACGCGCCCTGCGGGCCTACCAGGCCCATCGCCGCCTCCCGCCCTCCGGCATTTTAGACGGGGAGACGTGGGCTGTGTTAGCAGCAGATTACCAAGACCGCGCCGCTATACCGCGCCATGCGGGATAAAAAAAGCATATACCCCTTTTCCGGGGAGAGGAGAAAAAGAATGGAAAGATTTACAAAAAAGGCAGAAAGCATTTTAAACAACGCCTTGAAGATCGCCCGTGAGTTTGGCCATACCTATGTGGGAAGTGAGCATTTGCTGCTTGCCATTTGTGAGGAGGAGGGGTGTACCGCGCTCGGCCTGCTCAGCGGTCATGGGCTGAGCAGCGAACGGCTGCGTGTTGCCATACTGGACGCAGCCGGCAGCGGCAGCCCCTTTCCCATCTCGGCCGCCGACATGACCCCGCGACTGCGCGCGGTGATCGAGCATGCGGCTGCAGCCGCCCTGCGGGGCGGTGCCGTTTATATCGGCAGTGAGCATTTGCTGATCGGCATTCTTGAAGAAAACAATTCTGCCGCCTACAAGCTGCTTGCGGCACAGGGCGTTCCCGCCGGTGAGCTGCGCAACGAGCTGCAGGCCCTGGCCGCCCCCGAAAGAAAGGAAACTGGCGAGCAGGAGAAGGGGGCGCTTGCCACCACCCCTACCCTGGCCGCTTACGGCCACGATCTGACGGCGGCTGCGCGGCAGGGACGGCTTGACCCCGTGATCGGCCGTGAGGGAGAGACCGAACGGCTGATCGGCATTCTCTCCCGTCGTCAAAAGAACAACCCCTGCCTGGTGGGGGAGCCTGGCGTTGGCAAAACGGCAGTAGTAGAGGGGCTTGCCCTGCTGCTGGCCGAAAATCGCGCCCCCTCCGTCCTGCGGGGAAAAAGCATCATATCCTTAGACCTCGGCTCCATGATCGCCGGTGCAAAATACCGCGGTGAGTTTGAGGAACGGCTGAAAAACGCCATGGCGGAAACGGTAGCACACCCAGAGATCATTCTGTTTATTGACGAATTGCACACCATCGTGGGTGCCGGTGCGGCAGAGGGGGCGGTGGATGCTGCCAACATCATGAAGCCGGCCCTCTCGCGTGGGCAGATCCAGGTGATCGGCGCCACAACAATGGCAGAATCCCGCCGCCATATCGAAAAGGATGCGGCCCTTGCGCGCCGCTTTCAGCCCTTGGTGATAGAAGAGCCGACAGAGGCAGAGGCGCTTCACATCCTGTTTGGCCTGCGGGCGCGTTATGAGCGACACCACCGGCTGCGCCTGTCAGACGAGGCGCTGCAAGCAGCCGTGACCCTCTCCCGCCGGTACCTGCCGGACCGCTACCTGCCGGACAAGGCGCTGGACCTGATCGACGAGACGGCAGCACGCATCCGTATGCATGCCGAAGCACAGCCGGAGCAGCTGAGCACGCTGACGCACGCTATCACGGCAGAGGAGGAGCGAAAGGAGGCCAGCATCCGTGCGCGGGACTTTGAGGCGGCGGCCAAGGCGCGTGACCGTCTGCGTGATCTGCGAAAGCAGCAGGGAGAGCTGCAGGAGGCCTGGAAGGCCGATACCGAATCCCCGGTGGTGCAAGCCGAGGACATTGCCGCCACCCTGACGGCGCGCACCGGCATCCCGACCGAGGCGATCTGCGAGGAGGAGAGCTGCCGGCTGGCCCGGCTGGAGGAGGAGCTGCGCAGCCGCGTGATCGGCCAGGACGAGGCGATCGCCCGCCTGGCGGCCGCCATCCGGCGCAGCCGCCTTGGCCTGCGTGACCCGCACCGGCCGGTAGGCTCCTTTCTCTTTCTTGGCCCTACCGGGGTGGGAAAGACCGCTCTGTCGCTGGCGCTTTCCGAGATCCTGTTTGGCGAAAAGCAGGCACTGTTCCGCCTGGACATGTCGGAATATATGGAAAAGCACAGCGTTTCCCGCCTGATCGGCGCCCCGCCCGGCTATGTGGGCTACGAGGCCGGTGGCGTGCTGACAGAGGCCATCCGCCGCCGCCCCTATTCGGTGCTGCTGTTTGATGAGATCGAAAAGGCGCACCCGGACGTGCTGAACCTCCTGCTGCAGATTTTAGAGGATGGCAGCCTGACCGATGCACAGGGCAAGCGTGCCGATTTTTCCAACGCCGTGATCATCATGACCGGCAACGTCCTGCAAAAGGAGGGGCGGCCGCTCGGCTTTGGTGAGGAGCAGCCCCTGCACGACCGCGACAGGCTGCGCGAGGATCTGCGCGCTTACTTCCGCCCCGAGTTCCTGAATCGGATAGATGACATTTTACCATTCTCCCCGCTTGACGGTGCTGCCTGCCGCAGGATCGTGCGTTTATTATTGGAAGAAAGCTGCCGCCGCGCTGCTGGTGCAGGCATTCTTCTGACCTATGACGAGAGCGCCGTTTCCCTGCTTGCCGAGCGCGGCTATGACAAGGCCTACGGCGCGCGCCCGCTGCGCCGCCGCGTGATGACCGAGGTAGAGGACCCGCTCTCTGACCGGCTGCTGACCGGGGCCATCCGGCGCACAGACCGCGTGCATCTGCAGGCAGAGGCTGGCGAATTGCAATTTCACGTCACAAAAGCCGTGCAAAAAGCACCTGTCTTGCAAGAATAAACCCATTTAATTTCATTTTTGCTCATTTTTTTGCATTTTTTTTGCTTTTTATGCATAAATTCTATTGACAAATAGCATTTGTGCGTATATAATAATAGCATATTGAATTTGAGGAGAAATGAATATGGCACTTAAAAACGAATACCTTCTCAGCGTCTATGAAAAGACTGAGAAAAGAAACCCCGGCGAAAAGGAATTTATGCAGACCGTATACGAGGTCTTTGAATCGCTTGAGCCGGTTGCAGAGCGCCGCCCTGACCTGATCGAGGCAGGCGTGTTTGAAAGGATCGTAGAGCCCGAGCGTATGATCACCTTCCGCGTTCCGTGGGTAGATGACAATGGCAAGGTGCAGGTGAACCGCGGCTTCCGCGTACAGTTCAACTCTGCCATCGGCCCGTACAAGGGCGGCCTTCGCTTCCACCCCTCGGTAAACGCTTCGATCATGAAGTTCCTCGGCTTTGAGCAGACCTTCAAGAACTCGCTGACCTCGCTGCCCATGGGCGGCGGTAAGGGCGGCACCGACTTTGACCCCAAGGGCAAGTCGGATGGGGAGGTCATGCGCTTCTGCCAGAGCTTTATGACCGAGCTTTCCAAGTACATCGGTGCTGATACCGACGTACCTGCCGGCGATATTGGCGTTGGCGCACGCGAGGTAGGCTATCTCTTTGGCCAGTACAAGAGACTGCAGAATGAGTTTACCGGCGTGCTGACCGGCAAGCACATCTCCTCCGGCGGCTCGCTCATTCGTCCTGAGGCAACCGGCTTTGGCGCAGTCTACTACACGCAGGAGGTCCTGCGCTCCTTTGGCGAAGAGGTCAAGGGCAAGACCTTTGCCGTTTCCGGCTTCGGTAACGTAGCGTGGGGTACGGTCATGAAGATCAACGAGCTGGGCGGCAAGGTTGTCACCCTTTCCGGCCCGGACGGTTACATTTATGACAAGGACGGCGTTTCCACCGAGGAAAAGGTCAACTTTATGCTGGAAATGCGCAATTCCTGCCGCAACCGCGTAGAGGACTATGCTGACAAGTTCGGCGTTCCCTTCTTTGCCGGCAAGAAGCCGTGGGGCGAGAAGGTTGACGTGATCATGCCCTGTGCGACCCAGAACGAGGTTGACGTGGCAGATGCCGAGATGATCGTGGCAAACGGCGTCAAGTATTACATCGAGGTCTCCAACATGCCTACCACCAACGAGGCAATGGCATACCTGAAGAGCAAGGGCCTGGTGGTTGCCCCCTCCAAGGCTGTTAACGCCGGCGGCGTTGCCGTTTCCGGCCTTGAGATGTCCCAGAACTCTATGCGTTACAGCTGGACGGCCGAAGAGGTTGACGAGAAGCTGAAGATGATCATGAAGAACATCTACTCCGCCTCTGTTGCTGCCGCAAAGGAATACGGCATGGAGGGCGACCTGGTTGCCGGTGCGAACATCGCAGGCTTCCTGAAGGTTGCGGAGGCTATGAAATGGCAGGGTGTCTGCTAAGGGGCGGTTGTCTTTTGGCATAAACGTAAACAAAAAATGGGTGGGAAAAACATTCCCGCCCATTCTTTTTTTGTATATAGGTTTTACTGCCCGCACGATTTTAAGGAGGAAAACCTGCGGTTTTCTCCATTTTTATTTTAATTTTTGTTTACTATCTCCGTTTTTCACCCTCCATGTATGAAATACATGTGACGGGGTGGAAAACGAAGATTTCTGCTCAAAATCCAACACGCCCCGGCGGTTGCCTTTTGGCATAGTTGCAAAAAGGAAGAACGAGAGCTGTGCTCTCGTTCTTCCTTTTGGTTAACAAGGTAGTATTACCGGTCTCTGATCGCATCGATCGGCCGTTTGGAGGCGATACGCCAAACAGGCAGGAAGGAAGCGATCAAGGCCACGCCAAGGCTGATGCCAAGCAGCAGGAGCACCTGGCGGATGCCAAAGGTAAGCAGCGTGACCAGAATGCCGGTGTTTTGACGAATGATACCATTGATCAGCGCACACAGGATACCGCTGCCCAAGGCAGAGGCGGCAAAGCTGATCATGGCAATGATAAAGCCCTCGGCAAAGAAGATGCGGAACACGTCTGCCGAGCGCGAGCCGATGGCGCGCAAAATGCCGATCTCTCGCCGCTTGTAAATAATACTGGTGGCAATGAAGTTGGAGAACAGCAGTGCGGCAAAGATGGCAAAGCCGATACCGATATAGAAGAACACAGCGCCAAGCACCGCTAAAATGCTGCCGGTAATGCTGATCTGGTAGGAAACGCCGTTTTGCAGCTCGTAACCCGTTCCCTCCTCACCGGTATATACATAGCGCACCAGCGCATCGATCTCGGCACGCATGACGGGCATCGGGGCGGTCGCGTAGGCAAAAACGCCGGTATCCTCTACAAAGGTAGCGTAATCCTCCTCCGCGCAGTAGAGGGTGTAGGCAGAATCCTTCTGCTCGCCACTCACCGTTGTAAATCCGACGATCCTGTATTCCCCTTGGGGAAGGAATTCAAAGTTCTCGTCATCAAAGACCATCGCCTCGACGCGCGCATTGCTTTGCAAAAAGGCAGTCCATTGCTCGGTCGTTGCACCGCCTGCCAGCTCATCGGCGTAGGCACCGAGCAGCGGGATCACGATCTCGCCCTTTGCAAGCGAATCCTTCGCTGTGCCGTCCAGCCAGATGACCCCATCAGACGGCAGTCGCGTATCTGTTGCTACGCGGTCGGGATGTACTTGAAAATAAGCTTCTTCATTTTCGCTCTCAAAATGCGTCAAGGAGCGGATCGGGGCAAGATGCGGATGTGCCGCCAGATAGCGGGAGAGGAACCCCTCGCCCACAAGGGCCGCCCCCGTCAGGCCGTAGTCGGCCTCATAGGAGAATTCATTCAGCAGAATGAAGGTAGCAAGAGCCTCCTCCGTTGTCATCTCCTCCACGTCCTCGCGCAAGAGGGCGTAGTGCTCCATATCAAAGCCGCTATCAAAAACACCGGTGACCGTATACACCTCACCGTCACCGAGGGCAAGCGTTTTTCCGATCAGGTCATCATACCCATCGATCGCTTGATAGGTCGCCGTTCCCGGCGCGGCATAGCCGCCGGCATGATACAGCTCGTAGATATAAAGGCTCAGGGCGATCTCATTCTTGCTGCCGTCCGGATAGCGGCCGGCCTTAAACTCATAGCCCATTTCCCGCACGCCGGCCTCACTGACCTCGGCAAAGCCGGAAAGCCCGCCTACCGTCAGCATACCAAGCGCGGCGTATCCCTCACTCTCCGTATCCATGGTGCCATAAAGGCTCATGCCATCCACGGGGGCATATACGCCCACAAAGGGCAAGCCGGTTTCTGCCCGCAGGGCGTCAATATCCTCCTCCGTCAGCGAAAAGCTCGAATAATCCTTCATTTTCACCAGCGAGGCGTGCCGCACGTTGGAATCGACCAGCGAGGCGGTCATGGTGCGGATTGGATCGTAGGATGCAATGGTATCCGACAGGCCGAACAGAATAAAGGCCACCACTGACAGCAGAATGGTAAATACCAGGCGCACCCGCTTGTGCCCCAGCGCATTGGCTCCAATGCGGAAGGCCGAGCGTAACGGCAGACGGGATTTGATCAGACGGAACTCCCGCGCACCCGCTTGCGTGGGCGGCAAGGGCTCCTGCGCTGCGGTGGCTGCAAAGCGGGAGGTAGCAGCCTTTACCCGCAGCCGCCCGCCTGCACGATCACGCAGATAGGCGTTGATGGCCAGGCGGTCCTCCTCTGTCAATTCATAATCGGCGGGGATCTCCACAGCCTCTTCAGTAAAGGACAGTCCGGGCTTGACAGGGTTTTCCTCACCGCCGGTAGCCGTGCGGTCATCGATCACGCGGCCGTCTGCCAGCTCAATGATACGATCGCCATAGGTCTCGGCAAACTCCCGGTCGTGCGAGACGACCAGCACGAGCCGCTTCTCTGACAGCCGTTTCAAGGTCTCAAACACGGCGCGGCCGGTGGCTTCATCCAACGCGCCACTCGGTTCGTCTGCCATAATGATCTGCGGTTGCTTGACAAGCGCGCGCGCAATGGCTACGCGCTGCTTTTGCCCGCCAGAGAGCTCGTTTGTGCGGCGGTTCCCGTAGCCAACGAGGTCGACCTCTTGCAGGATGGCATTGATCTCCTCGTTTTCCGCACGGCGCCCCTGTAGCTCGATAGCCAGGGCGATATTCGCACCAACGGTGAACTCGTCAAGCAGGTTGTATTCCTGAAAAATAAAGCCAACGTACGTATTGCGGTAAGAATCGAAATGCACCTGGCGAAATTCCCGCGTAGACGTACCGTTGATCACGATATCGCCGCTATCATACCGATCAAGCCCGCCAAGCAGATTCAGCAGCGTGGATTTACCGCTACCCGATTTGCCAAGCAGGAACACCATGCCCGTATCCGGCAGGGTGAGCGACACACGGTCGATCGCGCGTACAGGCACGCCGCGTTTGGGGCGGTAGGTCTTATACAGTTCCCTGACCTCGATCATCGTTTTTCTCCCTTATACGGTTTTTTTGAAGGATTTGATCAGCGTTCCCTTGCGGTCCTCGCCTTCTGAAAGCGTCTGCACGTGCAGATATGACAGGCCGTTCGGTGCGGCGTAGCGGAGCGGCAGATCACAGCAAAGATCGCCTGCCGTGACGTGGACTCTCCCCTTGTCGGTATCGTAATCCAGCAAAACGGTCATAAAGCCGTCACTTGCCGTGATCGGCAGGCTGACGTGCGCGCCGTCGGCCACCGTCTCGTCTGCCGGGTTGTACCAATGATCAGAGAGTGAAAGACGAACGCCACCGCCAAGGACGGACAGCCGTACCTCTACCCTGCCCCGGTGCGAGGCGGGGAAATTCCAGACCGCCCCCTGCTTTTGATAAACAAGGCGCTCATCCTCTACGCGGCAGATCTGCAGCACCTCTTCAAAATTGCCGGCGGGATCAGGGATCAGCAGGGCGCCGTTTGTGCGGTTGTAGGCGCAATGGCCGGAAAAGCCGTGAAAGCCGCCCAGGTTGCTTTTGAGGTACATCTGCGTAGACACGTTCTGAAGGCCGAGGCGAAAATCCTCCTCCCGCTCCTGCTCGTAAAGCCAGGCAAGGTCCAGGATCACCGCCTTGCGCGCGCTGATATTCTGACCAAAATGAACGAGCAGCTTGTTGTACGGCAGCTCTAACATCTGCGCCTGATGCACGCTTTTATCGTTGGAGTTCCGACCGCCGACCGAACGGAAGTCTGCCTCGTTACGAATAGCGTTTAAAAACAGCTCACGGAAGCCGTGCCAGGTCTGCATATCATCCTCGGTGATGGCAAGGTGATTGGCATCCCGGTTGGTGAACACGTCCTCCCAGATGCCGTTTACCTCGTCTGCCCCCAGCGGCGGAAAGACCTTTCGCTGGTCAAGCTCCGGCATGGGCTGGGTGTTACACCAAAAGAAGACGATGCGCCCGTCTGACAGCTTTTGCAGGACCGGCATGGTGATCGTACCGTGAAAATCGGTAGGCACCGGGCCGCTCCAGCTCTCGCCGTGATCGGCAGAACGGTAGGTATAGTAATAATCCTGCGAGGTGCGCACAAACATCACAAGCTCCCCGCTTGAAAGCTCTGCCACCGTCGGCTCTACCGAGTATTCCTGCCAGCGTGTGCCCGCGTGGGGCGGCTTGGGCTCAAAGCGCGGTGCCGTCTCGGAGAGCACCGTCTCGCCCCAGCTCTCGCCATCATCATCTGAATAAAAGACCACGACCTCTTTTTTGGAGTGATCAGGATAGGCGTACTGCCCCACGATCAGCCAGCGGTCACAGCTTTCTAAATAATACGGCAGCTTCAGGATATGGATATGCCGGTCACACAGCTTGACCAGGCGATTTTCCCTGCTATCAAAACCCTCGTCATTCATCATGGCCCAGGTGCCGGAAAGACCGATGCTTGTATCCCATTCCGGTCGGTATTCATTGGGGTAGGTGGTCATGTAGCGGCCGCTTCGCGGATTGCGCGTGGCGGCACCAAGCGCATCCGGATGGTTGATCACGGTCTTCCAGGAAAGCCCGCCATCGCGGGAAGCGATATAGACCGGGGTACCAACGTCGGTGGGGGATTGCTTATGAAGAGCACCGTAAATGCGGATCTCGCCGTCCTCGGTCACGCACATGCTCCGGCTCGCGTCTGCCGGTGGAATGGCTACCACCTGCGGCGCGTAGATCCTTTGGAGCAATTGCTTATCCGATTCGGAGAGGTTATTTTCAATTTGCTTGATGTAGTGATGCATGGCGTACACCTCCTGGAATGATTATAGCATGACTTCCCTGAAAATGCAACTGAAATCGCATCAGGCAGCGAAAAAATAATTCGGGCGAGGTGTAGACAAACGCAAAAAAACGTGGTATAATAACAGAATAGAAACGTGGAAAGGAACAGGGCGTATGAAGATCGAGCGGTACGGTGGGAACGGCTATGAATCAAACTGCTATCTGATCATCGATGATAGTGAAACGCACGCATTAGTGCTTGACCCCTCGGTCGATGCTCGCACGGTGTTCCGACAGCGGGGCAAAAGTCTGCCGCCGGTGGATATGATCCTGCTTTCCCACGCGCATTTTGACCACATGCTGGCCGTAGACGATTGGCGCAGGGAGACCGGCGCCCCACTTGCTGTACACGCATCAGACGCCGCAGCGCTTGGCGATGGGGAGAAAAACGCCTACCGCCTGTTTACCGGTCGGAATGGCGGCACGGCCCCTGCCGAGCAGGTGCTGCATGCAAACGACCAGATCCGGCTGGGGGAAGAAAGCCTGACGGTACTGCACACCCCGGGGCACACGCCCGGCTGCATATGCCTGTATGCGCCCGGCATTCTGCTTTCGGGCGACACGCTGTTTGCCGGTGACATTGGCCGCTCTGACCTACCCGGTGGACGGACGGATGAGCTGATGGCCTCGCTCCGTGAGCTTGGCAAGCTGCCCCCTGCCACCGTTGTTTACCCCGGCCACGGGCCGCAAACCACCATAGAACGAGAGAAAAAATACAACCCGTATGTAGGAGATTAAGGATACATGGAAGAAACAAGATCCAATTTTATTCATGACATCATTGACGAGGATCTCGGCAAGAACCCCTCGCTGAAGATCCACACCCGTTTCCCGCCGGAGCCGAACGGCTATCTGCACATTGGCCATTGCAAGGCGCTGGTCATCGACTTTGGCACCGCCCGCAAGTATAACGGCCTTTGCAACCTGCGCATGGATGATACCAACCCCGCCAAGGAGGACACCGAGTTTGTAGACGCCATTCAAGAGGATATTCATTGGCTGGGCTTTGACTGGGATGACCGTTTTTACTACGGCTCCGATTATTTTGAAAAGGACTACGAGCTGGCTGTTGGGCTGATCAAAAAGGGACTGGCCTACGTTTGTGAGCTGAACGCCGACGAAATGCGCGACCCCAAGTACTGCGGCGACCTGACGCACCCGGCCGTTTCTCCCTACCGCGATCGCCCGGTGGAAGAAAGCCTTGACCTGTTTGAACGTATGAAGAACGGGGAGTTCCCCGAGGGCAGATACACGCTGCGTGCCAAGATCGATCTCGCCTCCGGCAATTTCTGCATGCGCGACCCCGTTCTGTACCGCATTCGCTATATCGAGCATCACCGTCAGGGCAACAAGTGGTGCATCTACCCGATGTATGACTTCGCCCACCCCATCCAGGATGCGCTGGAGGGGGTTACCCACTCGCTCTGCTCACTGGAGTATGAGATCCACCGCCCGCTGTACAACTGGGTCATTGACAACATAGACTTAGAATATCCCGTGGTAAAACCGCGGCAGATCGAGTTTGCGCGTCTGAACATGACCTACACCATGATGAGCAAGCGGTTCCTCCGTCACCTGGTGGAGAGTGGACTGGTTGACGGCTGGGATGACCCGCGCATGCCCACCCTGTGCGGCCTGCGCCGCCGCGGCTACACCGCTGCCTCGATCCTTGATTTCTGTGACCGTATCGGCGTTGCCAAATCCAACAGCATGGTAGACCTGGGCCTGCTTGAGGCCTGCATCCGTGACGAGCTGAACAACACCGCGCCCCGCCGCGTAGCCGTCCTGAACCCGATCAAGGTGGTGGTAGACAACTACCCGGCCGACAAGGTAGAATATTTCAACCTGCCCAACAACCCGCAGGATCCGGAGGCCGGCACCCGCGCCGTTCCCTTCTCGCGTGAGCTGTATATCGATGCAGACGATTTTGCCCTTGTTCCGCCGCCCAAGTTCTTCCGTCTGAAGCCGGAGGGCGAGGTGCGCCTGATGGGTGCGTATATCGTGCGCTGCGGCGAGATCCTGCAGAACGAGGATGGCAGCATTCGTGAGATCCACGTTACGGCAGACCTGGAGACCGGCTGCGGCAACCCGGCAGACGGGCACAAGGTCAAGGGGACCATTCATTGGCTCTCGGCCGCCCACGCGATCGATGCGACCGCCGTGCTCTATGACCGTCTGTTTACCGTGCCGGATCCCGGCAACCTGCCCGAGGGCCAGACGATCGATGAGGTCATGAACCCCGATTCCCGCATCGTGCTGACGGGTGCGAAATTTGAACCGTCACTTGCCGATGCCAAGCCGGGTGACCATTTCCAGTTCGTGCGCACGGGCTACTTTACCGTAGACAGCAAAAACGCGAACACCTTTAACCGCACTGCCGGCCTGCGTGATAGCTTTCCCAAGCAATAAACACGCTTTTATAAAACAAAGAACGAATGGCCAAGCGCCATTCGTTCTTTGTTTATGTTTATGTTGGTGTCAATACCGTCAAAAATCCGAGCGGTCACCCTTGGTCACGCGCTCGATCTGGCGGTTTGCGCTACGCTCGGCATCGCTATCCCGCTTGTCATAGTTCTTTTTACCCTTACAAAGCCCCAGCGCGACCTTTACGCGTGAGCCGGAGAAGTAGAGCGAGAGCGGCACCAGCGTGTACCCCTCCCGCGAGACCAAGCCCATCAGCTTCAGGATCTCGCGCTTATGCATCAGCAGCTTTTTCTCCCGCAGCGGGTCACGGTTGAAAATGTTCCCCTGCTCGTACGGGCTGATATGAATACCAAGGGCGAACAGCTCGCCCTCCTCGATCGTGCAATAGGAATCCTTGAGGTTCACCGTGCCACGGCGCAGCGACTTGACCTCTGTGCCGTACAGCTCGATCCCTGCCTCGTAGGTCTCTATTACAAAATAGTCATGCCGCGCCTTGCGATTTTCAGCGATCAGCTTTCTTGCTTTTTCTTTTTCTGCCATGTTTTTTCCTTCCGAGGAGCTCAGTCGGCGACGAGGACCTCTTCAATTTCATAAACGTAAACGGTATGGTAATCCTTCTCCGGATAATGCTCCAGCATCGCGCGGTCAACAAAGCAGCTCTCCTTCAATTGATCAGCATACAGCTTGCGGCAGCAAAGCACCACCTTTGCCTCCTCATAATATACCGTCCCCTGCTCATCCCGCACGGGCGTCAGGCCGCACTCGCGCACCTTGTCGATCTCTCTGCCGCTCTTGCGGCCGCAAAGCGTCAACGCGCGGCGGTATTCCTCGCCAAAGAAGGTCGCGCTCAGACGGTCGCCCGCCTCGCTGAATTCATGCGTATACCGCTGCGGGCGGATAAAGCAAAAGCACACCGGCTTGCCCCACAGCACGCCAAGACCGCCCCACGAGGCCGTCATCTGATTAAAGCTGCCATCCGGCTTTGCGGCGGTCAGCAGCATCCAATCCTTTCCCACCATGGTAAAAGGGTTCCCGACCAGCTCCTCGGGACTGATTTTTCGAAACATAGCACACACCTATTCCTTTCGTCCTATATAGGGGATCTTCACAAGCAGCGTAGTCAGCACCGCAGAGGTTGCAATGCCCAGGGCCGCTTGCAGCAAATTCATGGGCATGCCGGTCAGCGCTGCTACACCGTAACCAAGCACCCATGCCTCATAAGCAAAATATCCAAGCACCATGATCGCCTCACCGATCACGGCAGCCAGCACCCGGGCCGGCACGGCAGGCATACGCAGCCGCCTTGCAAGCATGGCGTAAAGCAACGCCGCCACCAGCGCAACAAGCCCCTTGATCACAAAGGTGGCCGGCACGTACTGCGCATAACCGGCAAGCAGGTCTGCAAGGGCGGAGCCGATGCCGGCAGCCAGCGCGCCGTAAAGCGGCCCCAAAAGAAACGCCCCGGTCAGCACCACGCAATCACCAAGGTTCAGATAACCAACCAGCGGTGCCGGCACCTGCACCACGACAGTCGCAAGTGCGCAAAGCGCAGCAAAAAGGGCCGCCTGGACCGCCCGATTCAAATGATAACGATAGATAAGAATCGCCCCTTTCATCATATGCCAAAGCATATTCTTTTTACACATCATTGTAGCACAAAATGGAAAAAAAATCAATACAGGCTGCATAACTTTTTACGGAGCCGCCCATACTGATACCATCAAAAGCGAAAGGCGAAGCATATGAACGAACTGGAATTCTACAAAATGCTGTACAAAAAAGCAGACAGCGGCTACAGCACCGTCACCGACCTGCTCCCCAAGGTGCAGGATGAAAAGCTGCGGCACGATATGGCGCTGCACATGGAGGGCTATCGCCACTTCTCGCACATCGCCCGTGAGCATCTTTCCGCCGCCAACCAAAAGGGGGAAAAGCGTTCCGCGATCGGGGCCATCCCATCCCGCGTCAGCAACATGGTCAACACCATGTTCAACACCTCGCGTGAGCATATTGCCGAGCTGATGATCCACGCCTCAAACGCGAGCATCCTGGAGCTGCACCGCACCATGAACCGGCTGGAGGAGCACAAGGGGACAGAAGAGGCCGTCACGGTCTGCAGCCGGGTGATCGATTTTGAGCAGGATAACATCAAGCGTATGCAAAAATATATATAAAAGGAGAAGAACCATGCCCCAGATCACATGCAAAGAGCTCTCTTCCCTGTCCGACCTCCTCGGTGCCGAGCAGCTGGTTATCAACAAATACCAAAGCTATGCCTGCATGACAAGCGACACCGCGCTGAAAAGCAAATACGAGCAGATGGCACAAAAGCACCAGCAGCATTTTGAAACGCTGTACGCCCAGTTGAAGTAAGGAGGAACACTTGTGGATATGAACAATTCCTGCACCAAATTGTCCGATAAGGAGATGCTGACCGACATGCTGACCGCCGAGAAATTTCTCTGCAGCATGTATAACACCTACGCAGCCGAGGCCGGCACGCCGGAGGTACACGGGGCGATGATGAGCCTCCTGAACGATACCCACACCATGCAAAACGAGGCATGGACAGAAATGAACACCCGCGGCTGGTACCCCACCGAAAAAGCCGAGGAAAACAAGCTGCAGCAGGAGAAGATGAAGTATCAGAGCGCCTGTGCCGCTTGCCGCGTCTGATACCGCAAGCAGCCCGCGTGTGCCACGGCACCCGCGGGCCTTTCTATTTTTCAAAAAAATGGGTATGATATTGACATACCTTCTCTTTTGTGCTATACTAACATTGCCAAACTAGTTGAATATGTTTTTGCAGGTGTGTTTTCCTTGGGGTAACTATACCCTTTTTTCGTCATCCTTACATATTGAATTTGTTAAAAACGCAGATTCCAACTATGTGAGGATGTAAACACACTTCATAATAGACTAGTTTGGCGACTATCGGAGTTTGCGTTTTTTATGCGCTTACTACGGTAGGCGCATTTTTTAATTTTTGGAGGAAAGACCATGAAGAAAACACTACTACGCTTTGCACTCTTGGTATTGCTCTGCATGCTGCTGACTACGGTATGCTCGGCAACGGCCGAAGCGGCTACCCTGTCACAAAGCAATACCGTGATGGGCGCCGAGGATGGCTTCATCTTTGGCGACGTCAACCTGGACGGCGCCGTCACCAACGCAGATGCGCTGGCCCTGTTCCGCTACATTTATGACCCCGCGCAGTACCCGCTGCCCATCCTCTGTAACCACACCTTTGGCGATTGGTCGGTGGTAGAGGAGCCGGATTGCACCACCAACGGCCTGCAAACGAGAGCCTGCAGCAAGTGCGGCGGCGTGGAGGAGAACGTAACGGAAGCCCCCGGCCACAGTTATACCTCCACCTTCGTCCCGCCGACCGCCACAGAAGACGGCTACACCCAGCATACCTGCGCAGGCTGCGGCGATACGTATACCTTTGATGTCGTAACGCCGACCAACTTTACGATTACAAGCAGCAATCGAGATCAAATCGGCTATACCGGCACAAGCGGCGAGAATTTAGTGATTCCCGCTACGTTCGAGCGCGAAGGCACTTGGTATCGCGTTACCGGGATTGGTGCCTATGCGTTCACGTACTGCACGAGCCTTACAAGCATCGACATCCCCGATAGCGTCACCAGAATTGGCGGCCATGCGTTCCTGGGTTGTTCGAACCTTGCAAGCATCGACATTCCCAACGGCGTGACGAGCATTGAGCAATATGCGTTCTCCGACTGCACGAGCCTGACCGGCATCACCATCCCCGATAGCGTGACATACATTGGTGACTATGCGTTCGAACGCTGCACGAGCCTTGAAAGCATCACCATCCCCGATAGCGTGACAACAATTTTTGCATCTACATTTAGTAGCTGCTCAAGCCTTGCAAGCATAACTGTATCGCCCGGGAATACCGTATACCACAGCAATGGAAATTGTATTATCAAAACAGCAACCAAAGAGCTGATAACGGGTTGCAAAAACAGCATTATTCCTTCAGACGGCAGCGTCACCAGCATTGGTGAAAGGGCGTTTTTCGGCAGCACGAGCCTTGCAAGTATCACCATTCCCGATAGCGTGACAAGCATTGGTTACGAGGCGTTCCAGTCCTGCACGAGCCTTGCAAGTGTCACCATCGGAAATGGTGTCACCAGCATTGGTAACTATGCGTTCTCCGGCTGCACGAGCCTTGCAAACGTCACCATCGGAAATGGCGTTACCAGCATTGGTCAGCAGGCGTTCCAATCCTGCACGATCCTTACAAGCATCATCATTCCCGATAGCGTTACCAGCATTGGTTGGGGTGCGTTCCGGGGCTGCACAAGCCTGACAAGCATCACCATCCCCGATAGTGTTACCAGCATTGGTGACTATGCGTTCCGTGGCTGCACGAGCCTTGCAAGCATCACCATCCCCAATAGTGTGACCAGCATTGGTTTCCAGGCGTTCGCCGGCTGCTCGAGCCTGACAAGCATTACCATCCCCGATAGCGTTACCAGCATTGGTGACGGTGCGTTCTACGGCTGCACGAGCCTTGCAAGCATCACCATCGGAAATAGCGTTACCAGCATTGGTGGCCATGCGTTCGACGACTGCACGAGTCTCGTAAGCATCACCATCCCCGATAGCGTTACCAGCATTGGTTTCGCTGCGTTCTCCGGCTGCACGAGCCTTGCAAGCATCACCATCGGAAATAGCGTTACCAGCATTGGTGAATGGGCGTTCGCCTACTGCACGAGCCTGACAAGCATCACCATCCCCGATAGCGTTACCAGCATTGGTAACTATGCGTTCTCTAGCTGCACAAGCCTTATTCAAGTAGAAAACGGTGTTTCTTATGTTGATAAGTGGGTCATCGATTGTGATACTTCGGTTGCTACCGTAACGCTACGCTCTGATACTGTTGGCATTGGCTCCTATGCATTCGAATACTGCAGGAACCTGAAAAACATCACCATTGGAAATAGCGTCACTAGCATTGGTGGCTCTGCGTTCTACGGCTGCACGAGCCTGACAAGCATCGAAATTCCCAATAGCGTTACCCGCATTGGTGACTATGCGTTCTACGGCTGCACGAGTTTGACAAGCATCACCATCCCCGATAGCGTTACCAGCATTGGTGACTGGGCGTTCGAAGGCTGCACGGGCTTGACAAGTGTCACCATCGGAAATGGCGTTACCAGCATTGGTTCCGAGGCGTTCCTGGGCTGCACGAGCCTTGCAAGCATCACCATCCCCGATAGCGTTACCAGCATTGATCGCTATGCGTTCTACAACTGCACGAGCCTCGCAAGCATCACCATCCCCAATAGCGTTACCAGCATTGGTAATCAGGCGTTCTACGACTGCACGAGCCTCGAAAGCATCACCATCCCCGATAGCGTTACCAGCATTGGTGAAGAGGCGTTCTACGGCTGCACGAGCCTTGCAATCATCACGGTAGATGCCGGTAATCCGGTATATCACAGTTGTGGAAATTGTTTGATTGAAACGGAGACAAAAACGGTAATTTTAGGATGCGAGAACAGCATCATTCCTTCTGATGGTAGCGTTACCAGCATTGGCAACTATGCGTTCTACGGCTGCACTGGCCTTGCAAGCATCACCATCCCCGATAGCGTTACCAGCATTGGTAAATGGGCGTTCTACAACTGCACGAGCCTTGCAAGCATCACCATCTCCGACAGCGTGACAAGCATTGACCATATGGCATTCTACAACTGCACGAGCCTGAAAACAGTTTACTACACCGGCACACCGGAGAAATGGGGACAGATCCGCATTAGTTCTCTGAACGAAAACCTCATCGATGCCGCCCGGTACTACTATAGCGAGACAGAGCCTACCGATACGACCTATCCGTATTGGCACTACGTAGACGGCGTACCGACGAAGTGGTAAAGCAGGAATAAGCCTCCCCCTATGGGGTAGCGCAGCGGCCGCACGGTAGTGAATGACAGCCCGGGGGGCTGTCAGAGCCGTGCGGTGACCGAGTCGCAGCGAGACGGTGGCATGCCGCAGGCATGACGGAGAGGGCCCTCTCAGTCACCTGCGGTGACAGCTCTCCCAAAGGGAGAGCCTATTCACAGCCGGCCGCTTCGCTACCCCGCCCTACAGCACATAATAACCCCCGTCACGCCCCGCCGCTCTGCGGCGGGGTTTTGCCTCGTCAGATTGTCAAGCCAAGTGCAACACTTTTTTCAAAAAATCATTGGGAGACAAAAAGCCAAGGCACTTACGAGGACGATTGTTGATCAGAGAAACAACCGCGTCCAACTGTTCCTGTGTCACCTTATTGAAGTCG
>JAZQLY010000071.1:0-18607 GCA_045543015.1 Eubacteriales bacterium | reverse complement strand
TCATAGCGGGCTTTGTCCTTGCGGGGCTGGGGCATCGCTTCGGCTGGTACGGCCTGCCCAAGTGGGCCATGCTTCTTGGTGCGGGACTGTTTTTGCTTGCCTACGGCCTTTACGCGGAAGTTCTGCGGGAAAACGCCTATCTCAGCCGCACCATTCGGGTGCAGGAGGGGCAAACGGTGGTGGATACGGGGCTGTATGGCATCGTTCGCCATCCTATGTACGGCGCAACGCTGCTGCTGTTCTTATCCATGCCGCTCGTGCTTGGCTCGTTATACGCCTTTCTTGTGTTTCTTGCATATCCCGTTATCATTGCAAGGCGCATCAAGCATGAGGAGGCATTTTTGGAGCAGGAGCTTGCCGGCTACGGTGACTATAAAAAGAAGGTAAAATACCGCCTCATCCCTTTTGTTTGGTGAAGCGGAAAGGAGAATGGATATGGCAAAGAGCGATCGTTTTGTAAAGACCTATTCCCAGGGGGCGTTTACCAGCGTGGAGATCTGGGTGGACCGGGAGACCGGCGTGAACTACCTCTTTCACCAAAGCGGCTACGCCGGCGGCATGACGCCGCTGCTTGACCGAGAGGGCAAGCCGGTGGTGACTCCGATCCCGCGGGAAGAGTGAGGGGGAAACGTATGAAGCAGCGTTGCATCCGTATTGGTCAGCTGGTTCTTTCCGTAGCCCTGATCCCGCTGTGGTTTGTGAAAATTTTTCACGGCGTTGGCCATCTGCCAAGCAGAGAGGACCCCGGCAAGATCGTGCAGGTGGATTTTTACCACAGCATGATCGAGAACATGCGGGATGAAGGGCTTATGCCGCTTGCCGTTCTTTCCCTTGTGCTGCTTTCGTGCGCGGCCGTTTTGGCGGCGCTTTGCCTCAAGTGGCCACAGGGCAAGCGGCTTGGCCGCGTAAGCCTGGCGGTTTTTCTTGCAGCGGTCTTGCTGTTTTTGCTTTGCTTGCTGCTTGCTTCTTCGGTGGGGCGAGGCTATTAAAAAACAAAAAACGGGCATCTGTTACATGTGGCAGATGCCCGTTTTTGGGATATACTATCATATCATATAACGATTGTGGAGAAATTTGTATGAAAAAAAGACAGATCATTTTATCTTACGGCGGCATTGCGCTGGGGGCTTTGGTCCTGGCGCTTGGTCTGCAGCTGTTTTTGGTGCCGGCCAGGCTTTCCTCCGGCGGCGTTTCCTCTGTTGCCACAGTGCTGTTTTACACGCTGGGGGTTCCGCTTTCGCTGACCAACCTGGTGGCAAACGCCCTGTTGCTTCTTCTTGGGCTGCGCGTGCTTGGCCGTACCGCCGCCCTGCGCACGGTGGCGGGGGTGCTGTTTCTTTCCCTGTTTTTAGAGCTGGCTGCTTTTTTGCCGTCTTTCGAGACCGAGCCGCTGATCGCCTCGCTCCTTGGCGGCCTTTTGGTTGGTGCGGGGGTTGGCTTGGTCATTCGTTGCGGCGGCTCTACCGGCGGCAGCGATCTGGCTGCCTTGATGCTCCACCGCCATTTTCCGCATATTTCGGTACCGCTGATGATCATGGTGATCGATTGCTTGATCATTCTGCTTTCCGGCATCGTGTTTCAAAGCCTTTCCGTTGGGTTTTATTCGTTGCTTTCTCTTGTGGCTGCCACGCGGGTATCTTCTTTTGTTTGCACGGTGGGGGATCTTGCCAAATCCCTGTTCGTGCTATCGCAAAGGCATGAAGAGATCGCTGCCTGCATCCTCTCTGATTTTTCACGCGGTGCAACCGGCATTCGTTGCCGCGGCATGTACGCGGGCAGGGAGGGGGTCATGCTGCTGACGGTCGTATCCCCCAAGGAGCTGCCTCGCCTTGTCAAAATGGTCAAGGGGCTTGATCCTGCTGCCTTTATCATCGTGTCCGATGCAAGAGCGGTGCTTGGTGAGGGCTTTAAAAATGGGGATATTTTGTAAAAAACACTTGCAACCCGCGCCGTTTTGCGTTACAATATAAGAAAATAGAAAAAAGAACGAGAGGCGTTTTTTTATGAGACATTCGATCTTTCCGCAAGGGGGAAAATTCTATAAGGCGAATCTGCACGCGCACACCGTGTATTCGGACGGAAGAATGACAGCCGAGCAGATCAAGGAGGGCTACGTTGCGAACGGCTATGCCGCTGTTGCCTTTACCGACCACGAGGTCCTGATCCCGCATGACGAGCTGACAGATGATCGGTTTATTGCCATTCACGGCTTTGAAACGGCTGTAAAGGAGCGCAGCGAGGAGCATACCGGCGCTTTTCAGAAGGTCTATCATCTGAATCTGCTTGCAAAGCAGCGGGGGAATACCGTGCAGCCGTACGTGTACCCCGAGAATATGACGCCCGGCAACTGCCGTGCGCATTTGCCGGATATTCAATACAAGGAAACGCTGGTATACGAGCATTCGGTGGCCGGCGTCAACGATCTGATCCGCCGCGCCGTGGATGCCGGCTTCCTCGTCACGTTAAATCACCCTGCCTGGTCCATGATCCCGCAGGAGGACTACCTGCAGCTGGAGGGCCTGCACGGGGTAGAGGTGTTCAATACGAGCTGCGAAAACCACGGCGATTGCAGCGGTCTGCCGCTTGGCGAGTTCTTGCGCAGGGGCAAGCGCCTTATCCCGGTAGGTGGTGACGATAACCACAACGTGCGTGGCTTTGAAAACAGCTTTGGCTCCTTTACCATGCTCTGTGCACGGGAATTCAGCTATGAAGGGCTGATGGAGGCCTTTGCAAACGGCTGGTGCTACGCTTCAAACGGCCCAGAGATCTACGATATCTGGCGGGAGGGAGATACGGTCGGCATTTCCTGTTCGCCTGCCTCGCGCATTATCCTCCTTTCAGAGGGGCGGCATGTTTCTGTGCAGAAGGGGGAGGGGATCTTTGAGGCGACCTTTGCCATTGACTCAAGCCGCACCGGCAGCTTCGTCCGGCTCGAGGTGGTAGATGCCGAGGGACGGCGTGCCGTCAGCCGTGGCATCTTCCTTGACGAGGAGGATGGAAAGGCGTAATGGAGCAGGTACTGGTGTGGTTTGAGATCGTTGGTATTATAACAACGTCTCTTTCCGGGTCTATGCAGGCCATTGCCAAAAAGGTTGATCTGTTTGGCGTTTTGCTGCTTGGCATGATCTCCTCGCTTGGTGGCGGTATCCTGCGTGACATCACGCTTGGCAATCTGCCGCCGCGTAACTTCCAAAAATACGATCTGTTGATCATTTCCGCTGCCGTTTCACTTGCCACCTTTTTGGTTGCGCGCCTCACGCAGGAGCACTATCGGCGTGAGGAGACCTTGATCGCCCGCATCAACAACGTGTTTGATGCGATCGGCCTTGGCTCGTTTGCCGTCAGCGGTGTGGCCGTAGCCTGCGCATTCGGCCATGTGGAAAACGGCGTGTTGGTCGTGTATGCCGGTATGATCACGGCGGTTGGCGGCGGTATTTTGCGTGACGTGCTGCTGCGCGAGATCCCGTTTGTTCTCAAAAAACGCATTTATGCCGCGGCAGCCATTCTCGGCGCCTGGATATACTACCTGTTGTCCTTGTACGGCATGCCGGATGGCTGGGCCGCCTTGATCGGCGTGCTGGTCGTGTTTATTCTGCGTATGCTGGCCACCATTTTCCGTTGGAACTTTCCAAAGGCGATTGAGTGAGGCGGGTAATGGAAAAGCCGTATCGCGATCTTGCTACCTACTTAAAGCAAAAAACGGGCTGCAAAACCGTCAAGCTGTGCTTGGATGGCGGTTTTTCCTGCCCGAACAGAGACGGCAGCCGCGCAAGCGGCGGTTGCCTGTTTTGCGGCGCACGCGGAGCGGGGGATTTTACACTTGGCTCCTCACTTTCCATCCGTGAGCAGGTGCGTACCCGCTTGGCTGCCCCCATGGGCGGCAGGCGTGCGCAGGCGTATATTGCCTATTTTCAAAATTTTTCTGCTACTTACGCGCCGCTTGACGTGCTGCGTGCGCGGTATGATGCCGCGCTTTGTGACGAACGGATCGTCGGTCTTGCCGTGGCGACCCGACCGGACTGTATCAATGAAGAGGTCGCCGACCTGCTTGCCTCCTACGCCGCCCGTATGACGGTGTGGGTAGAGCTTGGTCTGCAGACCGCCTCCGATCTTACCGCTGCGCGTATGAACATGGCTTGCAAGCGGCAGGCATTCGCCTACGCGACGGAGCTTCTTGCCGCACGCGGGGTAGAAAGTGTGGCGCATATGATGGTCGGTCTGCCCGGGGAGGGCCCCGCCGAGGCAAGGGACACGCTGCACATGATCAACAAAAGCCCCGTACAGGGCGTAAAGATCCACTCGTTGTACGTCATGCGCGGCACCCCGCTTGCCGATTGGTGGCAAGCCGGGGCGTATACGCCGCTTTCTTTAGAAGAGTATACCGAAACGGTAGCCATGCTGCTTGCCCATCTGCGGCCGGATATCGTGGTACACCGCCTGACCGGGGATTGCCCAAAGGACGATCTGCTTGCCCCGCTTTGGACAGCCGAAAAGCACGCGGTGCTTGATCGTATTCACGCCGTGATGCGGGCGCGAGGCTGGCAGCAGGGCTGCCTGTATGCGGGACGTGATAAGCAGGCTTGAATGAAAGGAGAAGAACATATGCAACGTTTTACGGTAACCGGCATGAGCTGCGCCGCTTGCAGCAGCAGGGTAG
The DNA here is from genome assembly GCA_045543015.1 of Eubacteriales bacterium. Lineage (GTDB taxonomy): Bacteria > Bacillota > Clostridia > Oscillospirales > CAG-272 > UBA1740. Next base: position 13,950 of record JAZQLY010000071.1, on the reverse strand, counting down.
AGAAGGCGGTTTCTTCTCTTGAGGGGGTCTCCTCCTGCTCGGTAAATCTGCTGACCGGCAGCATGGGGGTGGAGGGAACGGTTTCCTCTGCCGATATCGTTGCCGCTGTGACCGCAGCCGGCTACGGCGCGTTCCCCGCTCACGAAAAAAAGCAGACACCGTCTGCCACGCCGGACGACGGCAGCCGCGCGTTGCGCACCCAGCTGCTCGTTTCACTTGCTTTTTTAGCCGCACTGATGTATCTTTCTATGGGCCATGTGATGTGGGGCTGGCCGTTGCCGCCCGCGCTGGCGGCGCAGCCGGTGGCAATTGCCCTGCTGCAGCTGCTGCTTGCCGCTATTGTGATGGTCATCAACCAGCGCTTTTTCATCAGCGGCTTCCGCGCGCTTTGGCACCGTGCGCCGAATATGGATTCGCTCGTCTCTCTCGGCTCTGCCGCTGCTTTTGTATACAGCGTGTGCGTGCTGTTTGATATGATCCTTTCGCCGCATGGGGCGGCACACGGGCTGCACGATCTGTATTTTGAATCTGCCGCTATGATCCTTGCCCTGATCACAGTTGGCAAGATGTTAGAGGCACGCGCCAAGGGTAAAACGACAGATGCCCTGCGCAGCCTGATGAATTTAGCCCCGCCGAGCGCTACGGTCGTGCGTGACGGCACAGAGCTTACCATCCCCCTGGAGGAGGTGCGGCGCGGGGATATATTCCTCGTCCGTCCGGGCGAGAGCATCCCGGTAGACGGTGTGGTGCTGGAGGGCAGCAGCGCGGTAAACGAGGCTGCCTTGACCGGCGAAAGCCTCCCGGTTGATAAAACGGTGGGCGATTCTGTTTCTGCCGCCACGATGAACTGCTCCGGCTTTTTGCGCTGTGAGGCGGTGCGCGTGGGGGAGGATACCACCCTTGCCGAGATCATTCGCATGGTGAGCGATGCATCTGCCACCAAGGCGCCGATCGCCAAGATCGCCGATCGCGTTTCCTATTTCTTTGTTCCCGCCGTGATCGCCATTGCTCTGCTTGCAACGGGCGCGTGGCTGCTGGCGGGGGAGGAGATCGGCTTTGCTCTGGCGCGCGGCATCTCCGTTCTGGTGATCAGCTGCCCGTGCGCTTTGGGGCTTGCAACGCCGGTTGCCATTATGGTGGGCAACGGCTTGGGGGCAAAAAACGGCATTCTCTTTAAGACGGCCGCTGCGCTTGAGGAATGCGGCAGGGTGTCTATCGTTGTGCTGGATAAGACCGGCACGATCACGGCCGGCCACCCGGTTTTGACGGATGTGTATCCGGCAGAGGACGTAACCGAGGAGGAGCTGCTTACGCTGGCCGTCAGCCTGGAGGAAAAGAGTGAGCATCCGCTTGCCCTCGCTGTCCATGCGGCGGCGACAGAGCGCGGTATCTGCAGCGCCGATGTGACGGCATTTGAGGTACTGCCCGGCAACGGTCTGCGTGCCATGCTGCAGGAAAAGCCGCTTGTGGGCGGCAATGAAGCTTATGTGGCAGGGCTGGTCGCCATACCGCACGAGGCGCGCGAGACGGCAGCCCGCCTGGCCGAGGAGGGCAAAACACCGCTCTTTTTTGCACACGGTGAGCGTTTTGTAGGTCTCTTGGCAGCGGCCGATACGCCAAAGCCGGAGAGCTGCGAGGCCATTGAGGAGCTGCGTGCCATGGGCATTCGCACGGTCATGCTGACAGGCGATAACGAGCGTACTGCCCGCGCGATCGGCCGTGCGGCCGGGATCGAGGAAGTGATCGCCGGCGTACTGCCTGCCGGCAAGGAGGAGACGGTTCGCCACCTGATGGCAGAGGGCCGGGTGGCCATGGTAGGTGACGGCATCAACGATGCCCCCGCGCTTACGCGTGCATCGGTGGGCATTGCCATCGGGGCAGGTGCTGACGTGGCCATCGATGCAGCAGACGTTGTTTTGGTGAAGAACCGCTTGCGTGACGTGCCTGCCGCGGTGCGCCTTGGCCGCGCAACGCTGCGCAATATCCACGAGAACCTGTTCTTTGCGTTTTGCTATAACATCGTGGGGATCCCGCTGGCAGCCGGCCTGTTCATTCCGCTGCTTGGGTGGCAGCTTGCCCCCATGTTTGGTGCGGCGGCTATGAGCCTTTCCAGCTTCCTCGTTGTCAGCAATGCGCTGCGGCTCAATCTGTTCCGCCCGTATGATCCCCGCCGTTTTCAACAAAAACAAAAGCAAAAAGGAGATAAACAAAGCATGGAAAAGATCATTAAGGTAGAAGGCATGATGTGCATGCACTGTGAGGCACATGTCAAAAAGGCACTGGAGGCGCTTCCGGGTGTAGAGATGGCCGTTCCCAACCACAAAGAGGGCATCGTGACGGTTACGCTTCGCGAGGAGGTGGCAGACAGTGCGTTAAAGGCCGCCATCGAGGCAGAAGGCTATCAGGTCCTGAATTGATGGATGAAAACCCGCCCCCTTGTGCATTCTGCGCATGGGGGCGGTTTGATTGCTATCTGTGGTATAACATTGCTTTTTTTCAAAAAGTATGATATACTACTGAGGACTATCAAAAAAAGGAGCGAGGGCATGACCTGGGGTAGCTTCGGCATCGTACATATCAGCACGCTTGTTTTAGCTGTTGTTATCAACATCGTTTTATACTTTATCTTAAAAAAGATGCCAATGCGTTTGCAGATCGCTCTACTTGGCATCCTTTCCTTTTCAGGCATCGTTGCCTTGATCTTTGATCTGACCATGTGGGGATCCCCCATTGAATATCTGCCGCTTCATCTTTGCTCGATCAACGCCATTATTCTTCCGTTTTCGGTATTTTCACGCAATAAGGTGCTGGGGAATCTGCATCTGCTTTGGTCGCTTGGCGCGTTTTTGGCGCTCGTGCTTAACCACGGCGTTGCCCACTATGAAATACCAAGCCCCGCCTTTTTCATCTATTACATCCCGCATATATTGGAATGCGGTATTCCGCTGATCATGTTCAAGCTTGGCCTCCTGCGGCTGGATGCCCGCTGCATCTTCAGCACGGTAGCCGTTACCATGACGTCTTACACCGCCATTCATTTTGTGAACATCGCGCTGAACAATTACTGCATTGCCAGCAACGTAGTAGATGATGCAGGCAACCTGATCCAGCTCAATTACATGTTCTCCCTCGCACCAAACAACCCGCTGCTGGCCCTGTTCTACCAGATCCTGCCGTGTGAATACTGGTATATGTATCTGATCATACCGGTCGTAATCGTGTACCTGGGTGTCATTTACGGCACGCACGCGCTGGTGCTGCGTGCAAGGCTGCGGCATCAAAGAGCGGCTGAATAATCAAGATATGATAGCAGAAAGCCCTGGCAAGGAAAAAATCCTTGCCAGGGCTGTTTGTTTGGGATCGTCAGGTCATCGATCCTCTCGGTAATAGTTCAGGCCAAGCGCCGCAGGCGGCTGGCTCTCACGGCTCTTGCGGATGCTGACAAATACCAGCACCAGAATGGTGACGACATAGGGCAGCATCTGAATCAGCGGTTGGACCTCCATCGGAACGTTGAGGTAGTTATACAGGATATACAGACCACCGAACAGGTAGGAGCCGAAAATGCCGACGATCGGCTTCCAGGTAGCAAAGATGACCAGCGCGATGGCAAGCCAGCCGCGGTCGCCAAAGCCGTTGTTCGACCATACGCCGTTGGTGTAGTCCATAACGTAGTAAAGGCCGCCAAGACCGGCGATCATACCGCCCAGACAGGTGGAGAGATACTTGTAGCGCGAAACGCTGATGCCGGCTGCATCTGCCGTGGCAGGGTTCTCACCAACGGCACGCAGGTGCAGACCGATGCGCGTTTTCTTTAAGATCAGCGCAACAATGATCGCAATGATCACGGCGAGATATACCATAAAGCCATAGGACAGAAAGATTTCACCAAACCAGCCGAGCTTGTCCGCAAAGGGGAGCGAGGTCTTGTAGATCTTGGCGATCTTGGTCAGTGCGATCGAGGGAACGTCGCTGTCTACCAGCTTGATCAGCGAGCCGCCGAAGAAGTTGCCAAAGCCCACGCCGAAGGTAGTCAGCGCCAGGCCGGTCACGTTTTGGTTGGCGCGCAGCGTAACGGTTAAGAAGCAGTAGATCAGTGAGGCAAGCAGAGAACCGATCAGGCTGGTCACCAGCGGGATAAAGATGGCCAAGAACGGGTTCAACCGCGGCCCGGCCGAATTCTGATAAAAGAAGCCGCCGATTACGCCGCAAATGCCGCCGATATACATAATGCCGGGAATGCCGAGGTTCAGGTTGCCGGATTTCTCAGTCAGGATCTCACCGGTAGAGCCAAAGAGCAGGGGCGTACCCTGAATGATGGCGCGTTGAATAAATTGTACGATTGGAAACATCAGGCCACCTCCTCGTCTGCTGCCTTCTTTGCGAACCAGGCATGCTTTTTGTTGATCTGGATGCGGTATTGAATAAAGAACTCGCAACCGATGATAAAGAACAGAATAATTGCAGAAAGAATATCCGAGAAGGAGGAATTGAGACCGAACTTGGAGGATACCTCCAATGCACCGCGGTCAAGCACTACAAGAAGCGTAGTGGTCAATATCATCATCAGCGGGTTGAATTTGGCAAGCCAGGAGACCATAATGGCAGTAAAGCCGCGGCCGTCGGCCAGGTTCGAGGAGATCGAGTGCGAGGAGCCGCCTACCAGCAAAAGGCCGGTCAGACCGCATACCGCGCCGGAGATCGCCATGGTGCGGATGATGACCTTTTTGACGTTGATGCCAACGTAGCGCGCCGTGTTCTCGCTTTCGCCGACAACCGAGATCTCATAGCCCTGCTTGGTGTACTTCAAATAAATATACATCAAGGCAGTGATAACGGCAACGATCAAAATGTTGAGCAGATACTTTTGCCCAAACAGAGCAGGGAACCAGCCGTGCTTCAGAATGCTGGGGCCTACGGTATTTGAGCCGCTCTTGTCCGCGATCTTCAGGAAAAATTCGATCAGCTGCATGGCAACGTAGTTCATCATCAGGGTAAAGAGCGTTTCGTTCGTTCCCCAAAACGCTTTAAAGAAGGCAGGCAGAACGCCCCACAGCACGCCGGCCAGCACGCTGCAGATCGCCATGATCAGAATCAGCACCGGGTCGGGCACCAGACCGCCCAGGGCAAACATACAGACGGCGGTGGCCAGACAGCCGATCAGCACCTGCCCCTCGGCACCCGTGTTCCAGAAGCGCATCTTAAAGGCCGGGGTAACGGCAAGCGAGATGCAAAGCAGAATGGCAATATCCTGCAGCGTTGCCCACAGGCGGAGGAACTGTGTGTCATGCTTGTTGCCAAAAGCACCTTCAAAAATGGTAACGTAGATCGAGATGGGGTTGTCCCCGGTCAGAAAGATGGTAATAATGCCGCAAAAGATGAGGGAAAGCAGAATGGCCGCCACGCGGATAAGGATCGCGTTTTTCAGCGGTACGGCACCGCGCTTGGCAATGTGCAAAAGCGGCTCACGCGTTTTTTGATTAGCCATTTTGATCTCCTCCGTTCGTTTTTGTCATCAAAAGACCAATGCCTTCCTTGGTCGCAGTACGGCCGTCTACCAGGCCGGTCACACGCCCTGCACCGATCACCAGAATACGGTCGCAAAGCTCAAGCAGCACGTCAAGATCCTCCCCTACAAAGATCACGGCAACGCCGCGCTCCTTCTGCTCGTTCAACAGACGGTAAATGGTGTAGGAGGAGTTGATATCCAGCCCGCGCACGGGATAGGCTGCCATCAGCACAGAGGGGGAGGAGGCGATCTCACGCCCTACCAATACCTTCTGTACGTTACCGCCGGAAAGGCGGCGCACCGGCGTGGTGGCGCTGGGGGTAACCACCTGCAGCTCGTCAATGATCTTCTCGGCCAGGTCCTTCGGCTTTTGCCGGTCAAGGAAGAGCGAGTGGCCGCGGCGGTAGCTGCGCAGCATCATGTTATCAATGATGTCCATATTGCCGGCCAGGCCCATGCCAAGGCGGTCCTCCGGCACAAAGGAAAGGCGCACGCCCAGCTCACGGATCTGCAGGGGCGTTTTGTCACGCAGGTTGACCTGCTCTCCGGTTTTAGGGTTGTTGTAGAGAATTTCACCGGCATCCAGCTGGCAAAGACCGGCAATAGACTCCAGCAGCTCACGCTGGCCGCTGCCGGCAATGCCGGCAATGCCAAGGATCTCGCCGCCGCGGGCGGTAAAGGAAATATTGTCAAGAACCGTTACACCCTCTGCATCCGTCATGTGCAGCCCGTTTACCAGCAGGCGGTCGGTGGCGTTTTTCGGTTCGTTGCGTTCAATGTTCAGTGAGACCTTCTGGCCTACCATCATCTCGGTCAGTGCCGTCTCGTTCGTGCCAGCCGTTTCCACCGTGTCAATGTATTCGCCCTTACGCAGAATGGCAACACGGTCAGAAATTGAAAGCACCTCGTGCATTTTGTGGGTAATAATGATGATCGATTTGCCGTCATCCCGCATGCGGCGAAGCACGGCAAACAGCTTTTCCGTCTCTTGCGGTGTCAGCACGGCGGTCGGCTCGTCCAAAATCAGGATCTCCGCGCCGCGGTAAAGCACCTTTACGATCTCAACCGTCTGCTTCTCCGAGACGGACATTTCATAGATCTTTTTGGAGGGGTGGATCTCAAAGCCGTATTTTTCAGAAATGGCGGCAACCTTGGCGGTCGCTTCTTTGAGGTTGAATCTTGCATGGTCATCAACGCCAAGCACGATGTTCTCGGTGGCGGTGAAAATATCAACCAGCTTGAAGTGCTGGTGGATCATGCCAATGCCATAGCCAAAGGCATCACGCGGGGAAGCAATGTGGGCCGGCTGGCCGTCGATCAGGATCTCGCCCTCATCCGGGAAATAAATGCCCGCGATCATGTTCATCAGCGTGGTCTTGCCGCTTCCGTTTTCACCCAGAATGGCCAATATCTCACCGTGGTGGACCTGCAGGCTTACGTCGTTGTTTGCCACAACGCTGCCAAATTTTTTTGTAACATGCTTCAGCTCGATTGCGATCTTGCCGTTCACAATATACCTCCTTGCGGTAAATAAAAGGATAAGAGGCGGGGCAGAGCAGCCCCGCCTCTTGTTTGGTATTATTCGCCAAAATTGGTGTTCAGGTACTCGATACCGTCGATCTGAATGTCGAAGTAAGGAGCAGAACGGTCGCTCGATTCAGCAAAGTAGCCGTCCTTGATAGCCTCGGTGTCAGGCACGTACTTGGGCTCAACGTCATCTACGTCAGCCAGGTAGGTGGTCAGCTTCTCGCCGTTAACGGTGATGAAGTTGTCCTTCGCTACGTCAAATACCTTCAGCTCGCCACTCTTCAGCTTGGCAATAGCAGCCTCGATAGCCTCAACCGTGCCCTCAGCAGCAACGTCCAGGTTGATGCCGGTCAGAACAACAGAGCCTTCCTCAATGCCGCCGCACCAGTCGGTAGCGATCTCCTCGCCCTTTACATAGCTCTCAATGATGTACTGGAAGTAGGGAGCCCAGTTGATCGCAGAGGAAACGATAAAGGTCTCGGGGCAAGCCTGGTAGGTGCTACCGTTGTAAGAAACGTTCGGAACACCAGCAACCTCACATGCGGAGGGAGCGCCCATCGAGTCAGCGTGCTGGCTGATCAGAACGCAGTCTTTAGCAAGCAGCGCGTTTGCAGCCTCCTGCTCCATGGCCTCATCGTACCAGGAGCCGGTGTACTGTACCTTCATGGTAACGCTGGGGCAAACGGACTTTGCGCCCAGATAGAAGGAGGTAAGACCGGAGACAACCTCGGCGTAGGTGAATGCGCCAACGTAGCCCATAACAGCCTGCTCAGCAGTGATCTTGCCGGCCTCGATCATCTCGTTCAGCTTCATGCCTGCAGCAATACCTGCCAGGTATCTACCCTCGTAGATAGAAGCGAATGCGTTGTGGAAGTTCGGAACGTCCTCGGTGTGAGCCTTGGTACCGGTAGCATGGCAGAACTGAACCTCAGGATGTGCCTTTGCTGCCTCCAGCATGAACTGCTCGTGGCCGAAGCTGTTGGCAAATACGATCTTGCAGCCCTGAGCTACCAGGTCGTTTGCAGCGTTGGTGCAGGAGTCATCCTCACCGATGTTGGTCTTGCAGATGAACTGCTCGTCCGAGAGGTTGAACAGCTCCTTGATGCTCTTTGCAGCATCCAGGAAGTTCTTGTCATAGGTCGAGTTCTCATCGTGCAGGAAGATGAAGCCGATCTTGAAGTCATCCGGAACGGTGACGTCGGTGGTCAGCTGCGGACGGGGAAGCGGAGATTCGCTCATGCCCTTCAGCTCGTCAGGGGTCTCTTCGCCGCCGCCACAGGCAACCAGCGCGGTGCAAGAAAAGCACATAACCACTACCAGGAGAAGGGAAAGGATCTTTTTGAACATGATCATGTTCCTCCTAAAAAAATGTTTTATTACAAGGGGGGAAGCCCAAGTAACCGAATGGAAAACGCCGGTCAGGCGTAAAACTCGATCCCGCGCTCGGGATCCATAGAGCGGATGCGAGCCAGTGACTCGATCCGTACACCTGCAGAGCGCAGGGAGTCTCCACCGCCCTGAAAGCCTTTTTCAATGGCAATGGCGCAGCCGGCAAGAGAAGCGCCGGATTGGCGGATGATAGAAAGCAGCCCGGTCAGTGCAGCACCGTGTGCTAGAAAATCATCCACGATCAGAATGCGGTCATCTTCTGAAAGCATGTCCACCGGGATGATCGCCTCATATGTATTCCCGTGGGTAAAGGATCTTACGGTGGCGTGGTACAGGCTGCCGGTCTGGGTGGATGCGCGGCTCTTCTTGGCAAACACGACCGGCACACCCATTTGGATGGCCGCCGCCGTGGCAATGGCAATGCCGGATGCCTCAATGGTCACGATCTTGGTAACGCCGTCCTTTTCGTAAAGGCGGGCGATCTCCTTGCCCATTTCCATAATAAAGGCAATGTCCAGCGTTTGGTTCAGAAAATTACCAACCTTTAAAACGTCGGCAGACAGAACGATCGCTTCTTTTTGCAGCTTTTCTTCTAACGCCTTCATACCTGCCTCCTGTTTCAAAAATGAAATATCTCCGCAACGGGGCGATAAGGGATATCACAGCGCGGAGAAAATACAATATAAAAGAGGTATAAACCAAATCATACATATTGTAACACAAAACAGCAAAAAAATAAAGACCTTTTGTTAAATAATCTTTCACAAAAAAAACACCGCTTTTTTGTAAAAATTGCTCAAAAGCGAATAACCGCAGCTCTTGACTTTTTTTGGCGCGGGCGGTATAATGGATAAAAGTATGCAAAAGGAGAAAGTCATGAATTTTGAAGAAAAGCTGCACGGCCGCTCTCTTTACCGCTGCACGGATGACAGCATGCAGGAGGCACAGACGGCCTGTCTGGAAAAGCTGTATGATTATAATATGACGCGCCCCTCTGAGGGAGAGCGGCGTGCCCAGCTCTTGCGCGAGATGTTTGCCGAGGTGGGAGAGGACTGCTATATCGAGCCGCCGCTGCACGCCAATTGGGCAGGCAAGCACGTGCATCTTGGCAGAAACGTGTATGCCAATTTCGGCTTGACGCTGGTGGACGATACCGATATTCACATCGGCGCCTACACCATGCTTGGTCCGCGCGTGGTCATCGCCACGGCAGGGCATCCCATCCTGCCTGCGCTGCGTGAGGAGATCTGCCAGTATAATCTGCCCGTGCATATCGGCCGTAATTGCTGGCTTGGCGCGGGTGTTATCGTTTTGCCGGGGGTCACGATCGGGGATAACAGCGTGATCGGCGCAGGCAGCGTTGTAACGCGGGATATCCCCGCCAACGTTGTGGCGGTGGGCAGCCCGTGCCGCGTGTTGCGCGAGATCGGCGAGCGTGACCGCAAATTTTACTTCCGTGATATGCCGATGCCGGAAGAAATTCCGTGATCCCCGTTGACAAATAGCGCCGCTTGTAATATAATACTATCATTATATAGTAAGGAGTGCCGGGATGGATCAGTTCTTTTTGTGGTTGAACGAGTTTTCTTTTGCTACGGTATTTGTTCGCATCGTGCTTGCTACCCTGTTTGGTAGTGTTATCGGGTTGGAGAGATCCAAGCACGGCCGCGCAGCGGGCATGCGCACGCACATCTTCGTTTCGATCGGTGCAGCGCTTGCCTCGCTTCTCGGCTGCTATTTGGTCGCGCTCGGCTACGCCAGCGACCCGGCGCGTATCGCGGCACAGGTCATTTCGGGCATCGGCTTTCTCGGTGCCGGTATCATCCTTGTGCAAAACAAAACAAAGATCGTTGGCTTGACCACGGCAGCAGGCCTTTGGAACACGGCTGTCATCGGTCTGGCCTGTGGCCTCGGATTCTATGAGGGGGCGCTTATCTGCTTTGCCGTATCCATCCTTGCCAATCTGATCTTTCCCAAGATCGAGTATTGGTTCAGCAAAAACGATGCCCATACGATGGTGTATATGGAGCTTGCCGAAACGGCAAACGTCAATGCTGTTTACGATATCCTGCGTCAATCCCATTTCGGAGAGATCCACCGTATTGATATCGGCGCTCCGCGTAGCGGCACGAACGGCCGCGTTGGGATCGTATTAACGGTCACGCTGCCAAAAAAGTCAAACGTCTACTCGCTTGAAAAAACGCTTTGCGAGATAGAGGGGATCCTTTTCGCGGTCGAATTGTAAAAAACGGGAGCAAACGCTCCCGTTTTTTGCGAAAAAGGCGAAAAAGATTGACAAATGTGCGCATTTCGTGTACAATGAAAGAGGCGGCGAAGTAGCTTTTTCGCCCTTCTGCAAGGCTGTGCTTATGAAAAAATGATATGTTTTTCCGAACTTTCGGTATTTACACAACAGCCTGCAGGAATTACAATTAAATAAAAATCCATCAAGGGGGTAACACTCATGTACACATTTCCTATCGGTGTAATGCTGGAATCCTTTGGCATCGAGCGTAGCGCCGCTATCAAAAAGGCGGCCGAGATCGGGGCAAACGGTATCCAGATGTATGCCACCAGCGGCCAGAACTCGCCTGAAAATCTGTCGGCCGAGGCACGCCGCGCTCTGCTGCGTGAGGTGCAGGATGCCGGGCTTGTATTTTCTGCGCTTTGCGGCGACCTGGGCCACGGCTTTGGCAATGCCGAGCTGAATCCCGGATTGATCGAAAAATCCAAGCGCATCGTTGATCTGGCCAAGGATCTTGGCACCGATATCGTGACCACGCATATCGGCGTGGTGCCGAGCGACCCGTCGCATGAGCGGTATAAGATCATGCAGGCAGCCTGTGCAGAGCTTGCCGAGTATGCCGATAGCGTAGGGGCGCATTTCGCCATTGAGACCGGCCCGGAAACGGCAGACGTTCTGTGTGCCTTTCTGGATTCGCTCGGCTCTACCGGCGTAGCGGTAAACCTCGACCCTGCCAACTTTAAAATGGTAACGGGGGATGACCCTGTGCGTGCCGTGCATACGCTGAAAAAGTACATCGTACACACCCACGCAAAGGACGGCAATAATCTGTTGCCCTGCAACCCGGAATATATCTACCGGGCGGTACATCCCGTGCCGGAAGAGGTGCAGGGGAAGAAATACTTTGAGGAGGTGCCGCTTGGCACCGGCAGCGTGGATTTCCCCAACTATTTGCGTGCGCTGGAGGAGATCGGCTATCGCGGCTTCCTGACCATTGAGCGCGAGACCGGCGAGTGCCCCGAGGAGGATATCCGCATCGCGTATGATTTCTTGCAAAAGACCATCCGCGAGAATTAAAAAGGGGAGGGTGCAGCATGAAGCTTTCGGTCAGCTCCTATTCCTTTTCCCAGTATATCCATGCCGGAAAAATGACGCAGCTTGACTGCGTTGCCCGTGCGAAGGAAATGGGCTTTGATGCCATTGAATTTGTTGATCTTGACGGTGCGCCGGACGTTGAAAAGCAGCTTGAAAACGCCAGAAAGATCAAGGCAGAGGCCGATCGCGTTGGCATCGCCATCAACGCCTATACCATCGGTGCCAACCTCTATCAGGAGACGGAGGAGGCGCAGGAAAACGAGATCGCGCGGCTTTGCCGCCAGGTGGACGTGGCTGCCGCCTTAGGGGCATCCGTCATGCGGCATGACGTTTGCTATACGCTCGGCAAAAAGGGGAACGCCCGCAGCTTTGATCTGATGCTGCCTCGCATAGCGGCAGCGGCGCGCCGCGTGACCGAGTATGCCGAGAAAAAGGGGATCCGCACCTGTACGGAAAACCATGGCTATATCGCGCAGGATAGCGACCGCGTAGAACGGCTGTTTAACGCCGTCGCGCATGATAACTATGGCCTGCTGGTAGACGTTGGCAACTTCATCTGCGCAGATGAGGATCCCGTTCGCGCGGTTTCGCGTGTTGCGCCTTACGCCATCCACGTTCATGCCAAGGATATGCTGATCCGCGAGGAGCCTATCGGCCCCGTGCGTGCGATGACGCGTGGCGGCAATTTCTTCTGCGGTTGCGTGGTTGGTGAGGGGGACGTTCCTGTCCGCCGTTGCCTGCGCGTGCTGCAGCGTGCCGGTTACGAGGGGTATATCTCTATCGAGTTTGAGGGACGTGAGGATTGTATCACTGCCATCGCCCGCGGCAGGGAAAACCTGCTTGGCATGCTGCAGGAGTTGAATTGGCAATAAAAACGTACTTGACAGATAGTTACAGCCGCCAAGGAACGATGCTCCTTGGCGGCTGTATTGACACACCGTATAGAATTTGCTATAATGAAGCAAAAAAATTTGCAGGAGGAGAAGCTACTATGCGTAAAAATTTTGGTGCAAAGACCTGGCTTTATCCGATGCCGGTTCTGATCATCGGCACATATGACGAAAACGAAACCCCTAATGCGATGAATGCGGCCTGGGGTGGTGTTTATGATACCGATCAGGTCATGGTCTGCCTGGCAGACGATCATAAAACAACAGAAAATATCAAACGTACAGGGGCGTTTACGGTTAGCTTTGCTACGGCAAAGACGGTCGTTCCCTGTGATTACGTTGGCATCGTCTCGGCCAACGACGTGCCGGACAAATTTGCCAAAGCAGGCTTCCATGCCACGAGGAGCGCGTATGTTGATGCGCCTGTCATTGACGAGCTGCCTATGACGGTGGAATGTAAGCTGATCAAATTTAACGAGGACGGCATCTGTATTGGCGAGATCGTCAATATTTCCGCGGATGAAAGCATCCTTGACGAGGCCGGTAAGATCGATGCAAAAAGGCTTGACCCCATCATTTATGACGGCGTAACGCACGCATATTGGCGCTTTGGCGAAAAGGCAGGGCAAGCATTCTCGGATGGAAAGAGACTGAAGTGATATGACGCTGGAAACAAGGCGCCTCATCCTGCGCCCGTGGCGCGAGGATGAGGCAGAGGATCTATACCAATACGCAAGCGACCCTGAAGTAGGCCCGCCTGCGGGGTGGCCGCCGCACACGAGCGTGGAGAACAGCCGCGAGATCATTCGCACGGTGCTGTCCGCGCCCGAGACCTACGCCGTTTGCCTCAAGGAGAATGGCAAACCGATCGGCAGTATCGGGTTCCACCGTGCCGATCTTGCAGAAATGGAAGATGAATACGAGCTCGGCTATTGGATCGGCAAGCCCTTCTGGGGGCAGGGCCTCATTCCCGAGGCCGCCCGCGAGATGCTTCGCCACGCCTTCGAGGATCTTGGCCTGAATCGGGTGTGGTGCGGGTATTATGACGGGAACGTCAAGAGCCGCCGCGTGCAGGAAAAGCTTGGCTTCGTTTATCACCATATGACAGAGGGGGTCGAGGTAACGCTGATGAACGAGATCCGCACCGGTCATGTTAGGGTGACGAGGATTATCCGAACCCGATTTCGGGCGGCAAATTTCCGCTCGCGCCGCGTCAGCGGCCTTGGCAATATGCTTATATGGCCTGCGGCCACTTTCTTGCGCAAGCAAAAATTTGCGCGCCCCAAATTCTTCGA
>JAZQLY010000070.1:0-36112 GCA_045543015.1 Eubacteriales bacterium | reverse complement strand
GATCCAAACGGACTTCTTGTTCAGGTAATCCTTCTCAGCCAGGATCGCGGGAGCAGTCGGGCAGCCTGCAGCGGCAGCCTTCTCCAGCTCTACGATCAGGGCCTTGGTTGCAGCGGTGTTCTTCTTGCCGTCATCCTTGGTATCGAGGTATGCCTGTGCGGCAGCCTTGAACTCGTCAGATGCCTTCTCGGAGGCCATCATCTCCTCGACCTTTGCGATCAGACGGGCGCGAATGGCCTTCTGACCAACGGCCATGCCGAGACCGTGCTCAGCGTTATCCTCGAACAGGGAGTTTGCCCATGCGGGACCGCGGCCGGACTCACGGTTTACGGTGTACGGCGTTGCGGGAGCGGAGCCACCCCAGATGGAGGAACAGCCGGTTGCGTTGGAGATATACATTCTCTCACCGAAGAGCTGGGTGATCAGACGTGCGTAAGAGGTCTCTGCACAGCCTGCGCAGGAGCCGGAGAACTCAAGCAGCGGCTGCTTGAACTGGCTGCCCTTTACGGTATCGTTGATCAGCTCGGGCTTCTCGGATACGTTTGCAACACAGTAGTCGAAGGATGCCTGCTGTGCCAGCTCGTTTGCCTGCGGAACCATCTTCAGGGCGAACTTGTCGGTGCCGTCCTTCTGTGCCTTGTTGTTGACAGGGCAAGCCTTTACGCAAAGCGTACATCCCATGCAATCCAGCGGGCTGATGGCCATGGTGAACTTGTAGTTGGTCTTGAGTACCGGCTTAGCGGTGTACTTGGTGTCTGCGGGAGCAGCGGCAGCCTCCTCCTCGGTCAGGGCGTAGGGACGGATGGTTGCGTGCGGGCAAACGTAAGCACAGTTGTTACACTGGATACAGTTTTCGGGCATCCAGGTGGGAACCTCAACGGCTACGCCGCGCTTCTCGTAAGCAGCAGAGCCCTGCGGGAAGGTACCGTCTGCATACTTCTCAAAGGCGGAAACGGGCAGAGCGTCACCCAGCATCTTGTTGACCGGCATAACGATGTCCTTGACGAAGGCAACCAGCTCCTCGCGGTTACCGGCAACCGTCTCGGTCTTGGACTCGGCGGTAGCGTTGGCCCAAGCGGCGGGAACCTTTACCTCGTGCAGCGCGTCAACGCCGGCATCGATTGCCTTGTAGTTCATTTCTACAACGGCCTCACCCTTCTTGAGGTAGGACTTCTTGGCCATGTACTTCATGTGCTCAACAGCCTCGTCGATCGGCATGATCTTGGCCAGAGCAAAGAAGGCAGACTGGAGAATGGTGTTGGTGCGCTTGCCCATACCGATCTCGATAGCCTTGTCGATGGCGTTTACAGTGTAGAACTTGATGTTGTTCTGTGCGATATACTGCTTGGTCTCTGCGGAGAGGTGAGCATCCAGCTCCTCATCGCTCCACTGGCAGTTGAGCAGGAAGGTACCGCCCGGCTTTACGTCGTTGACGATCTTATAGCCCTTGAGCATATAAGAGGGGTTGTGGCAGGCAACGAAGTCAGCCTGGGTGATATAATAGGTAGACTTGATCTTATGATCGCCGAAGCGCAGGTGGGAAATGGTAACGCCACCGGTCTTCTTGGAGTCATACTGGAAGTAAGCCTGGATATACTTGTCGGTGTAGTCACCGATGATCTTGATGGAGTTCTTGTTTGCGCCAACGGTACCGTCGCCACCCAGACCCCAGAACTTGCAGGAGATGGTGCCGGCCGGAACAACGTCGGGCGCCTTGGTCTCGGGCAGGGAGAGACCGGTCACGTCATCCACGATGCCGATGGTGAAGCCCTGCTTCGGCTGTGCGGCGTTCAGGTTTGCATATACGGCAAACAGGCTGGCAGGGGTAACGTCCTTGGAGCCCAGACCATAACGGCCACCGTATACGGGAATGCTTCTGCCGGTGCGGGCAAGAGCGGTCACAACGTCGAGGTAGAGCGGCTCGCCAAGAGCGCCGGGCTCCTTGGTTCTATCCAGAACGGCGATGCTCTTTACGGTAGCGGGAATAGCCTCGGACAGCTTCTCTGCAACGAAGGGACGGTACAGACGAACCTTGACAAGACCTACCTTCTCGCCTGCGGCGTTGAGGTAATCAACGACCTCCTCTGCTGCGTCGCAGACCGAGCCCATGGCAACGATCACACGGTCAGCATCCGGTGCGCCGTAGTAGTTGAACAGCTTGTAATCGGTACCCAGCTTGGCGTTTACCTTGTCCATGTACTCCTCTACGATCGCAGGGAATGCATCGTAGAACTTGTTGCAGGACTCTCTGTGCTGGAAGAAGATATCGCCGTTCTCGGCAGAGCCGCGAAGAACGGGATGCTCCGGGTTGATGGAGCGGGCACGGAATGCCTCGATCGCATCCATGTCTACCATTTCCTTCAGGTCTGCGGTCTCCCAAGCCTCGATCTTCTGGATCTCGTGAGAGGTACGGAAGCCGTCAAAGAAGTTCAGAACCGGCACGCGGCCCTTGATGGTAGCCAGGTGTGCAACGGCACCCAGGTCCATGATCTCCTGCGCGTTGGTCTCAGCCAGCATAGCAAAGCCGGTCTGACGGCAGGCATACACGTCGGAGTGATCACCAAAGATGTTCAGCGCGTGAGAGGCTACGCAGCGCGCAGAAACGTGGATAACGCAGGGAAGCAGCTCGCCTGCGATCTTGTACATGTTGGGGATCATCAGCAAAAGACCCTGAGATGCGGTGTAGGTGGTGGTCAGCGCACCGGCAGCGAGAGAGCCGTGAACGGCACCTGCGGCACCGGCCTCAGACTGCATCTCAACGACCTTTACGTTGTCGCCAAAGATGTTCTTTGCCGGCTCGCCAAAGATGTTCTTGTTGGATGCCGACCAGGTGTCGGTAACCTCAGCCATCGGGCTGGACGGGGTGATCGGGTAGATGGCAGCTACTTCGGTGAACGCGTAGGACACGTGCGCCGCAGCGGTGTTACCATCCATGGAAATTTTTCTTCTTTCCATCTTGTTTTTCCTCCGTTTTATATAAATATTTTTTATAGCAGGTATTCGTAGATCACATCCGTAATCTACCACCCTATATTATAGCACATCCTTTTCAAAAACGCAAGTGCTTTTATTGATTTTGTTATTTTTTTCTCAATTTTCAGGCAAATTTCGCGCAGGGCTTGACAGCGGGGCGGTAAAAGAGGTAAAATAGTAAGGTAATGATTTTTCAAAGCCCCGGACGGAAGGAGTAGATTTCTATGTTTAACGATAAAAAGGTGGTCTTTTCAGGCGTGCAGCCCTCCGGCAATCTGACGATCGGCAACTACCTGGGTGCCATCAAGAATTTTAGCACGTTCTCGGAGGAGTATCATTGCTTTTACTGCGTGGTGGATATGCACGCCATCACCGTGCGCCAGGTACCGGCCGACCTGCGCCGCCGCACCTACGAGACGCTGGCCCTCTACATGGCCGCCGGCCTTGACCCCAAGAAGAACACGCTGTTTGTGCAGTCCCACGTGCCGGCCCATGCAGAGCTGGGCTGGATGCTGAACTGCTTTACCATGTTTGGCGAGCTTTCACGCATGACGCAGTTTAAGGATAAGAGCCAGAAGCATGCCGACAATATCAACGCCGGCCTCTTTACCTACCCCACCCTGATGGCGGCAGACATCCTGCTGTATCAGACCGAGCTGGTGCCGGTGGGTGTTGACCAGAAGCAGCACTTAGAGCTGGCGCGTGACATCGCGCAGCGCTTTAACGGCCTGTATAGCGACACCTTTGTGGTGCCGGAGGGCTATATTCCCCAAACCGGCATGAAGATCATGTCGCTTGCCGAGCCGACGGCTAAAATGTCCAAATCCGACCCCAACCCCAACGCCATCGTCTACATTCTGGACAGCAAGGACGATATCCTGCGCAAGTTCAAGCGTGCGGTGACCGACTCCGGCTGCGAGGTGCGCGCGGGCGAGGGCAAGGACGGCATCAACAACCTCATGACCATTTATCGCTGCTTTACCGGCAAGACGGATGCCGAGATCGAGAGCGAGTTTGCCGGCCGCGGCTACGGCGACTTCAAGCTGGCCGTGGGCGAGGCCTGTGCCGATGCGCTGGCCCCGGTGCGCGAGGAATACGCACGCCTGATCGCCGACAAGGCTTACCTGGAAAGCGTGATGAAGGAGGGCGCAGAGGCCGCTGCCTATTGCGCAAGAAAGACCATCTCCAAGGTCAAGCGCAAGCTGGGCTTTGTGACGCTTTGACGAGTAATTTATGGGGTGCTTTTTGAAAAAAAGCACCCCCTGCTCCGCAAAAACCGTTCCACAACGTAAAAACCAGGCCTGCAAGGAAGCCCCTTGCAGGCCTGGAATTTTTATACTGTATTTTTGACACGGGTGATCATCCGCTGCACGTCGGGCGCCGCGTTACAAACGCGAAGGATGATATCCGGATTTCTGCCCTGCCAAATGACGAACATTTCATGACAGAAGGCCTGCCCGACCTCTTCTACGTTGGTAAAATCCAGCTCGATCTCCTTGAACCGGGCGATCATCTCGCCAAGCCGCCTTGCCTCCGAGCGGGAAACGGGGCTGCCGTTTGGAAAGAAGTGGGCGATCGGGATCTGCGTTTTGATAAAGCCCTCCTCCACGTCCGAAAACCGGTCAAAGACCTCCTTCGTTGTCTTTTTGCTTTGGTTATAAAGCGACATCAGGACCAGCGTTCCCTTTTCAAAATCAAGCTCCTTATACCGGAACTGCCGGTCCTCAAAATTGTTCCGTGAAAAGGTCTCCTCCTCCGAATAAATGATGAATTTATCCATCAGGTGCGAGGTAAAAAAGATCCCCTCACCGGAATGCAGCTGTCTGGCTGTGGTAAATTTCCCGGAAAAAAGCAGCGCCACACATTCATCCAAGGGGGTGTCCTCATTCCTTTCACGCAGCAGGTATTGCTGGATGTTTCGGAAAATGCCGACCCCGTCATCCATAATGATCACCTTTGTTTCCAACGGGTTGATCATCACACTGACGCAGATCTCGGCACCGCCGGAATGCTCGATCGCGTTGTTCATCATCTCGGTAAATGCATACCGCCAAATAGAGACGATATTTTTCTCCAGCCCCAAAAGCAGCGGCGCTATATCCCTGTTGAAAATGCGGTCCTCGCTCAAGCCCTCGTTGCTGTAAAAGAAGTGATACCGCTTGCTTACCAGGACGTATTCTGCCGTTTCCGCGTCCTTTTCGATCACGCCGTCCTTCTTCAGCTCGGAGAGGTAATTATAGACGGTGGATTTGGATATGCCGAAATTCTCTGTCACCTTGGCAACAAGCTGTGTTTCGTAATGGGAGATCAGCTTCAGGATGTACTGCTTGACCTGTTCCTTGCTCGCATTGGCCATTCATATCCCTCCTTTTGATCTTATTATACCACACTTTCAAAAAAAAACAACTGTTTTTCCAAAAAAATCGTTTTTATTTCCAAAAACGTTGCTTTTCTTTCCAAAAAACACAAATAGACGGGGAGAGCGTTTGCTCTCCCCGTCTATGAACAGAATGTAGCACTACCACGCGTGGCCGGTGCGGTGAAGGAGCTTGTTCCACGGCAGGGCGACCAGAATACCGCAGAAAACGAGTGCCGCCCATACGAGGATGAGATTCGACCAGCCAATGCTGCCGGCCGCGTTGGCAAAGACGATATTGGAGGCGGCAGCGGCCATATAGCTGAGGAAATCCAGAAAGCCGGTGGCGCCCGAGACCATGCCGGTATCACGCAGGCTGGGGCAATAGCGGCTCCAAAGCATGGAGGCGGCACCGTTTGAGCCGATGATGGCCAGCACCATCAGCACCAGATTGACGATCGGGTGCGGGACGAAATACACCGCAACGAAGAAGGCGGCCGATGCGATGAACAGCAGCAGGATGGTCAGATCCATATTTCTGCCAACCCGCTCGTAAAGGAAGACCGCAAGAAAGGCCGAAAGCGAGATGGCCAGCGTGGCCACGGTGAACATGCCGGCAGCCTCCTCCGGCGTGTAGCCAAGCGCCTGGTTGATATAGGTCGGCAGCCAGAAGACCACCGAGGTACGCACCACGCCGGTGATGATGGAGATCAAGGAAAATTTGATGATGCGATGGCGGATCAGCACACCGATGCTGCCGCCCTTGCTTTGCTTTTCAATGCGGTACTGGCCGTATTGGACGATTCCCTTCTTTTCAAAGACGAGGAAAACAACAAAGCAGATCACCGCCATGATGCCGAGCGCGGCCGAGCTGGCGAAGAAGACGCTCTGCCAGGTCAGCACGGCGGCCAGCATGCCGGCAAGCGGCGAGCCAAAGAAGGAGGAAAAGGTATAACCCAGGCTGCAGCGCATGGCATGGATGGGATCGGTATTCTCGGCCACCACCTTGGTCATGGGGCCGTAGATCATCGAAAGAAAGAAGCCGGTCAGCCCGTAGACCACGGTTGCAAGCCAGGAGGAGCCTGGCATCAGAACGAACAGAAAATTCGTCACGCCCGCAAAAAGGAGACCAAAGCTGATCATATACTGCGCCTTGATCTTATCGCCGATCACGCCGTTGATGAGCTGACCAACGGCGTACATGGCAAGATAGAGCGCGGAAAGCGTGCCGATATACGCCTCGTTCGTCACGCCGGTGACGGGGTCGATCATCTGCGGGGTGACCGCGCTGAGCACATTGCGTGCGATATAGACCGCCAGATACGAGACCGAGCAAAGCACGCCGATCATAATGGCATTTCTGACCTTTTTATTACTACCCATTTCCAACCTCAAACATGACAATGTCTTGGGCGACCCGCTTGGCGGATCGCCCAATTTTTTCGTTATTCAATACCCGTACTGATACAACACGCGCTTGCGCGTCAGCGGGTCGGGCATCTCGCCCTTATACTTTTTTTCAAGCAGGCGCGCAGCACTTGCGCGGAAGTCGATCTCGCCCTCCGCCTCTGCCTGCGCGATCACGCGGCGGACGAGCGGGGCGGGGTACCCCTTGTGCGCCAGGTCTGCCACGATGCGGCGGGGGCCCCAGCACTTTCGGTTGGCCGCGATGACCGCCAGCCGATAGGCCTGCTCCTCCTCCCGGATGTAGCCCTTTTGCAACATCTCTGCCACGGCAGCCTCCGCATTCTCCTGCGAGTAGCCGCGCTGGCGCAGCTTTCGGCAAAGGCCGTTTGCGCTGTTATCGCCATAGGAAAGCAGGCTTTCCGCCTTGGCGCGGGCGCGGATCTCGCCCTCTGCCTCGGCAAGGGCGGCAAGCGTCTCATCGTCAAGGAAGTCCCCCTGCGCGGGGGCGCCAAGCGCGGCATACCGCCCCTCACGAATGCGAAAGGTGCGGCGGGTGTTGCCGGCAAAATCCTCGATCTCCGCCGTCAGGCGCAGATGGCCGTGGATATCCGGCGCAAAAACGCGCAAAACGCGCCCGGGCATCAGAGCTCTTCCTCGTCAAAATCGCGGATGTCGAGCTCGTCATCCTCATTTTCCAGCTCAAACTGCTCAACGATATCGGTATCCTTGGCTGCCTCACGGATCTTGTCAGCGATCTCCTCCATCAGGGCGGGCTCGCTTTCCAGATACTTGCGGGCGTTATCCTTGCCCTGGCCAATACGGTTACCGTTGTAGGCAAACCAGGCACCCGACTTGTCAATAATGCCCAGCAGCACGCCAAGCTCGATCAGCTCGCCGGAGCGGGAGATGCCCTGGCCGTAAAGGATATCAAACTCTGCCGTCTTGAAGGGGGGTGCTACCTTATTCTTGACGACCTTACACTTGACGTGGTTACCATAGACCTCGCTGCCGTTTTTGAGCGCCTCTGCCTTGCGCACCTCAATGCGCACGGAGGCGTAGAACTTCAGCGCGCGGCCACCGGTGGTGACCTCCGGGTTGCCGTATACCACGCCAACCTTTTCACGCAGCTGGTTGATAAAGATCATCACGCAATTGGTCTTGGCCACGATGCCGGAGAGCTTACGCATGGCCTGCGACATCAGGCGGGCCTGCAGACCAACGTGCGAGGAGCCCATCTCCCCATCGATCTCCTGCTGCGGCACGAGGGCAGCGACCGAGTCGACCACGATCACGTCGATCGCGCCGGAGAGGATCAGTGCCTCTGCGATCTCCAGCGCCTGCTCACCGCTATCCGGCTGCGAGACGAGAAGATTGTTGATATCGACGCCCAGCTTCTTGGCATACAGCGGGTCAAGCGCGTGCTCCGCATCGATGAAGGCGGCCTCACCGCCGGCCTTTTGCACCTCGGCCACCACGTGCAGGGCAACGGTGGTCTTACCCGAGGATTCCGGGCCGTAGATCTCAACGATACGGCCGCGCGGCACACCGCCGATGCCGAGTGCCATATCCAGCGTCAGACTGCCGGTGGAGACCGAGCTGACGTTCATGTCAGCCGCCTCGCCCAGCTTCATGATGGTGCCCTTGCCCATGCTTTTTTCAATGCGGGCAATGGCCGTCTCCAGCGCGGTCTTTTTATCGCCCGCGGCCACAGGCTTGACCTGCGGCTTGGGCGCGGATTTTTTGGTTGCCATTTGTTATCTCCTTACGGATGGATTGGGGAAAAACGATCAGATATCCAGGCGGATCGCACCGGCGGGACGGATGCGCAGCATCATAGCCGAGCCTGCGCCAAACACGCTGTCCAGCAGGGCGCGGTATTCGTTTGCCAGCTCAGCCTTGACAAAGGCCTGGATGGTGCCGGCAAAGCCGCCGCCGTGTACACGCCATGCGCAGCCCTTACCGGCAAGCGCACCCTCGGTAACGGCGAGAGCGAGAGACAGGCCCTGCTCCTCTACGTTAAGGGTGGTGTATACGTTCTGCAGATACTTGAAGCTGGAGTCACCCGAGGCACAGATGCCGGCAAGGAAGTCTGCCGTGCGGCCCTCCTTGAGTGCCTTTGCCTGGCGGCCTACGCGCTCGTTCTCACGCACGAAGTGCAAGGCACGCATGATGGCGCGGTCACCAAGCTTCTCACGCAGGGTGGGGATGGCAGCCACGATCTGCTCCTCGCGCAGGCCGCGCAGGACCTCCTGGCCCATGGCAGCGGCAACGGCCTTCATCTCTGCGGGGACGGAGGCGTAGTCTGCATTCAGGTTGGCGTGGTTACCGCCGGTGTTGACGATGCAAAGCACGTAGCCAGCCTCGTCAAGGGCGAAGTTGATCGGCTCGATGATCGGGTTCTTCGGATCGTTGAAATCAATGTAAACGAAGCCGCCAACGGCACAGGCCATCTGGTCCATCAGGCCGCAGGGCTTGCCAAAGTATACGTTTTCGGCATACTGGGCGATCTTGGCGATCTCCTCGTTCTCCACCTTACCGTCATTGTAGAGGTAGTTGAGGATATTACCGACCATGACCTCAAAGGCGGCGGAGGAGGAAATGCCGGAGCCCTTCAGCACGCGGGAGGTGGTGTAGGCATCAAAGCCGCCTACCTTGTAGCCGTACTTCTTAAAGCCGCCGCACATGCCGGCAACCAGGGCGTTAGACTTGAAGGCCTTCTGCTTATCGGGATCGTCACAGATCTCCAGCGGGACGCGGTCCTCGGGGTAGCCCTCGCTGCGCACGCGCACCATCGGCTCCTCGCTCGGCGAGGCAACGGCAATGATATCACGGTCGATGGCGGCAGCCAGCACGCAGCCGTGGTTGTGGTCGGTGTGGT
This sequence comes from Eubacteriales bacterium, assembly GCA_045543015.1. GTDB lineage: Bacteria > Bacillota > Clostridia > Oscillospirales > CAG-272 > UBA1740. The sequence goes on along the minus strand of JAZQLY010000070.1, from coordinate 26,498 downwards.
TACCGCAGACCTCGGTACGGCCGGGAACCGAGAATACGAATACCTCGCGGTCCTCCCCGTACAGCGCGGTAAATTCCTCCACCGCCTTGATGTAGCGTGCGGTCTGCTCCTTTACCTCATCCCCGTACAGGCAACGGAAGTTTTCCAGTGCGCCCTCCTGCAGGCGCTTGATCAGTTCGTTCGGTCTCATAGCAATTCTCCTTTATGTAAGCACAATTTTTTTCTATTTTGAAGCCCTTTGCCTGCGGCAAAAGGCAACCTTACCTCTTCACTCTTCCCTACACTTCTTTTGAAACAAAAGAAGTGCCTCCTCCGCCAGCGCCTCTGCGCTGCGCAGCCTTCCCCCCTCGTCGGTCGCCGGCAGGCGGACGATGCTCTCATCCCGCTCAAACCAGGTCAGCTGCCGCTTGGCGTAATGGCGGGTGGCAAGGCAGAGTGCCTTGCGTGCGGTGGGCAGATCACATTCCCCGCGCAGGTAGGGCAAAAGCTCCTTGTAGCCGATGGCCTGCGCGGCGGTAGAGCCGGGGGCCAGATGCCCTTGCCGGTACAGCCGCTCCGCCTCCTCCACGAGGCCAAGGCGCAGCATCTCGTCCACGCGGGCGTCCATGCGGCGGTAGAGCAGCTCCCTGTCGGGATAGGTGATCATAAAGGGCAAAATATGCAGGGCGGGCGGGCGTTCCCGCGTGCGGCGATCCCACTCGCTTTTGGGGATGCCGGTGGTCTTGTAGATCTCCAGCGCGCGGATGACGCGGCGGATATTGTTCGGGTGGGTAGCCGCAGCGGCGGCAGGATCGACCTGCGCCAGCTTTTCCCATAGGGCTTGCGTGCCAAGCGCGGCCGCCTCCGCCGCCAGGGCCTCCCGCACGGCGGTGGCACCGGGGATCTCGCTGTTCTCCTCTCCCCCGCGGCGGGCAGCCTCTAAATACAGTCCGGTCCCCCCGCAAAAGAGGGGCAGGCGGCCACGGGCCAGGATGTCGGTAACGGCACGGTAGGCGTCTGCCGCGTAATCGGCTGCGCTGTAGGACGTGCCGGGCGGCAGAAGATCGATCAGGTGATGGGGCAGGACGGCCTGCTCCTCCTTGGTCGGCTTGGCCGTGCCGATATCCATTTCCCGATAGATTTGCATCGAGTCACAGGAAACGATCTCTGCGCCAAGGCGCTTGCCCAGCGCCAGCGCAAGGGCGGTCTTGCCCGAGGCGGTTGGCCCGACAACGGCGGGCAGGCGTGTTAAAATCTCTCGGAAAGCCATGCGATCAGATCGCCAAAGAATTCACGGCGGCAGGCCTCGTTGAACAGCTCGTGCCGGGCGCCGGGGTACAGCTTGAGCGTAACGTCCTTGGTGCCGGCGGCAGAGAGGCGGGCAGAGAGCGCCCGCGGGGCGCGGCCGTAGCTGCCGGCGGGGTCCTCATTGCCGGAGGCGATGAGGGTGGGCATGCTCTTGGGGTATTCCTGCACCGCAGCGGCGGCCGAGGCACGCTCTGCCATGCTGAACAGGTCGGCATAGGCGGCGGCGGTGAAGGTAAAGTTGCAAAGCGGATCGATCTCGTGCGCGGTGACCACGTCATCCACGCTGCAGAGCCAGTTGGGGCCTGCCGGATCGTATTTATTGGCCCTTTTGTTGTAGCGGCCAAAGACCATGCGCGTCAGCTTCTCGCTCCGGTAGTCAGCCCCCTTGCGGCGGGAAACGAAGCGGGCAATGCGGCGGGCAAGGCCGGCCATGCTGCTGTTTGCCGTGCCGAGCAGGATGATGCCATCCACGTCCCGATAATAGCTGCAGGCGTACAGGCGGGCAATGAGAGAGCCCATGCCATGCCCCAGAAGGATCAGGGGCGAGCCGTTAAACTGGCTGCGCATCAGCAGGGTGAGCTTATGTACGTCGGTGATGACGGTATCTGCCCCCTCCTCTGCGGCGAAGAAGCCCAGCTCGTCGCTATGGCGGGCGGTGTGGCCGTGGCCAAGCAGGTCGCCGCCGCAAACGGCGTAGCCCTGCTCACAAAGGGCAGCGGCCAGCTCGCTGTAGCGGGCGGTATAGTCACGCATGCCGTGCACCAGCTGCACAACGGCACGCACCGTGCGCTCCTTGGGGGTATACAGGCAGGCGGCAATATGGTTCTTGCCGTCAGCTGAGGCGTAGGTAAATTCCTTGTAATTGTAAGCCATGTTCATCTCTCCTCGTCGGATTTAGTGCCTGTCGGCAAAGGTGCGCACCTCTTGCGCGGTGGGGAAGTAGGCGGGGTCTTGGCTGTTTTTGAAGAGCAGCGCGTTCAGGGCCAGGCCATAGCGGCAGGCAGCCATGATATCGCCACCGTTTTGCAGGTATTCGGAAAGCAGAACGGCCGTCAACGAATCGCAAAGCGGCGTATCCTCCGGCATGCGGATGCCGGGGCCGGGGACCATGTGGCAGTAGCGCCCGTCATAGGTGTAGATGCCACGCTCGCCCAGGCGAATGAGGTAGTGCTTGGCGCGGATCCGCTTCTCCAGCTCTACGGCCGCCCGCAGGCAGCTGTCAGCCCCGAGGGGAAGCACCCCAGTCAGGGCGTGCGCCTCTCTCTTATCCACGCAAAGGATCTCGCAGGCTGAAAGGGCGGAAAGCGGCAGCTCCGTGCCGCTGCCAACGTCTACGCACAGCGGGATCTCATACCGGTCGGCAAGGCGGCAGACGCCGGAAAAGATATCGGCCGGCAGCTCGGTCTGCAGGTACACGGCGTCAGCCACGCCGTCTGCCATGGCCCGCTCAGCATCCGAGAGCAGGAAGCTTGCGTTGGCACCCGGGTACAGCAGGGTGCGGCTGTTGCCGTTCTTTTCCCGCAGCAGGATGCGCATGCCGGTGGCGGCACGCTTGTCTACGCTGATATAGCGGGTATCCATGCCCGCCTCGCGGTAGAGGTGAAAGAGGCGGTCACCGTGTATATCGTTGCCAAGGCGGGCAGCAAGAACAGCCTCGCCCCCCAGCCGCGTGACGGCAAGCGCGGCGATCGCGCCGGCGCCACCCGCCGTATAGTGGCAGGCCCCGTCCTCACAAACGCTCTCGCCTGCGGCGGGCATGGCCCGCATCTCCATTGTAAAATCCATGTTGGCAGAACCAACCACCAAGATCCGTTTTCCCATGCTTTCTCCCTGTGATAGGTCTAAATAAGTCTTTATTAAGAATATTATAATGCAGACGCGCGAAAAAAGCAATAGTTTTTTCGCGCATCTTGATAAATATTTGATATATTTTCAGGAAAGGCGGATAAACGTCGCCTCTCCCGCCGCGGCCTGCACGGCCTCTCTCTCCCGCCCGTGGCAGGTAAAGAGCAGGCATTGCTGCCCCTCCCCCGCGCAGGCGGCAAGGGTGCTGACCACGCGGGCAAGGCGCCCGTCATCCTGGTGGGCCAGGCTCTCGTCAAAGCAGACGGGCGGCTTTTCGCGGTACAGCAGATCGACCAGGGCCAGGCGCAGGGAAAGATAGACCAGATCCTGCGTGCCGGTAGAAAGCCACTCCGGGCTGCGGGTGCCGCTCTCGGTGCCCACGGTCATGGAAAGATCGTGGTCTACCCCCACGCTGTCATACCGCCCGCCGGTCATAGCGGCAAGCAGCTCCCGCGCACGGGCAGAAAGGCGGGGCGAGATCTCGGCACGCAGCCGCTCGCCCGCGCCGCCAAGCGCCTCACAGGCCAGCAGCACGGCGGCATAGCGTGCGTTTTCCGCCTCTTTTTTCTCTCGTATCGTCTGCAGGGCCGCCTCCAGCACGGCGGGGTCCTCTATGCGGCTGCGGGTAGAGAGCAGCTTGTTCTCCAGCTCCCGCTCCTTGGCGGAAAGGATGCGGCAGCGGGCATCGGCCTGTACGGCTCTTTGGTGCCACTCCTCTGCGTGCAGATCCTCCTCCTGCGGCAGCTCTCCGTCCGCCGGCAGGGCGGCGCGGGCAGCGGCCTCGCTTGTGCCGCGCAGACCGGCACGCAGCGTTTCTACTGCGGCGGCGGCCGCCGCACGCTCCTGCTCCCGTGCCTTCTTTTTCTCCAGCACGGCACGCACGGTGCTTGCCAGGTCATCCAAAAAGGCATCCACCTCGCCCTCCGGCAGGCGGGTATCAAAGCGGCGCACCACGGTATCCAGCTCGCCGGCGGCACGGCGGTGCTCCAGCGCGACCGTCCTTTTTCTCTCCTCGGCGGCGGCAACGGCCGCCTGCCATGCCTGCTCCTCTGCCAGGGCGGTGCGCAGGGCGGAAAGCCGCTCAAGCAGCGCCCCGTGCGTCTCTACCCCGTAGGCGCGGCAAAGATCCTGCCGCTCACGCCGGGCAGCAAGCAGCTGCCAAAGGCCGATGGCCGAGCCGACCAGTAGCAGCGAAAGCAGCGGAAAAACGAACAAAAGCACAAGCCCGGGCAGGCCGCACAGCAGGCAGGCAAGCAGCGAAAGGCGAACGCGGGAGGAAAGACGGGCGGCGTAGGCGGCAATGGCGTCTATCCCGCCCTCTCCCTCTGCGCGGCGCAAAAGCGCCTCGGTCTGTGCATCGATCCGCTCGGCGCGGCGGGCCTCCAGCTCCGCCTCTGCCGCGGCCAGGCGGCGGGCGGCATCCTCACTTGCGCGGCGGGCAACGGCCAGGTCGGTCAGGTCCCGCTCGGTCAGGCGGTGGGAGGGCAGCCCGTCCATACCGATGAGCGCCGCCTCTGCCGTGGCCAGCGTTTCCTCTGCCGCGTGCAGGCGGTCATAGGTGCGCACCAGCGTCAGGTTGGCTGCAAGTGCCTCGGCCGCCTTTGCCCGGCGGGCCTCCTCCTCTGCCTCGGTCTGCTGCTCCTTGACGGCAGCCAGCTCACCCTCGGTCGCCAGCAGGGCGGCATTCTGCTCCCGCGCGCTCTCCAGGCGGCTGGCAAGCGCCGCCTCCTTGCTCTCTAATTCCTGTAAAGCACCGCCCGTGCCACGCTTGTGGTGCAGGGTGCGGCGCAGCTCCTCCAAGCGTGCCATGGCGCGGGGCAGGTCTGTTTCCTCATCCCCCGCGAACAGCAGATTCTCGATCGCGGCGGAGAGCTTGCTGCCATCCGGCCGGTGGGAGCCGATCTGCCCGATGAAGGCGGTCTGCAAAAACACCGTCTCCGGCACGCCAAGGAAGTATTCCCCCGGGCAAACGTCGATCCTTTGCGGGGTACTTGTCTCGGCATCCACGATGGCGTAGGTATCGTGATACACCTCGCGCTCCCGTGCGCCGGTGGAGACGGTGGTCACCCGCTCAATGCGGTAACGCCGCGTGCCAACGCGCACCGTCATGCTGCCGGCGGCGCGGCCGCTCTGCCAGTCCATGCGCTTCTTTTTTTCGGCCAGGTCGCTGCCCGCGGCGCGGCCAAAGCCGTACAGCATATAGCGGATAAAGGCAGCCAGCGTGCTTTTGCCCGATTCGTTATCCCCCTCGATGATGGTCAGCCCCTCGCCAAAGGTGTAGGAAACGTCACGCAGACGGCCGAAATTATCAATGCGGATGCTCTCAATGATCATCGTCTCTCGCCCCCGGCCGGGCCGCCACCCTCGTTGCCGGAAAGGAAGCGGATAGACCGCTCCACGGCGTCCTTGGCGTTGTTCCACGGCTCGTCCTGATAGCGGTAATCAAACTTCTTGCAGAACCAGCTCACGTCGCCGGAAAGCGTTTCGGCATAGCGCTTTTCCAGCGCCGAGACGGTCTCGTAGAACTCGACAAATTCCTTTTTGCTCATGCCCGCTTTGGCCATGGTCAGCAGGCGGCGGTAATGCGGCAGGCAGAAATAGGGCTGGGCGGCCAGCTTGCGGCGGAAGGCGCCGTCCTGCCGGTAGAGCAGCAGCACCGTATCAAACATGCGGGAAAGGTTGGCCTCGATACGGGCGCAGACGTAGCAGCTCTCCTCCAGCTTGCCCAGCCTTTTGATGGTATCGCTCCCTGCCCCGGTGATCAGCGCGGCAAGCCCCTCGCCGGACAGGTCACGCTTGACCTTTTCAAAATGGCTCTCAAGGATCAGGCCAAGGCCCAGGCGGTTCTTACGCGTGAACATCATGCCGTAATGGCGGTGGCAAAAGCCCTGCTCGTTGGTCTTCTGGCGCACGTCCGGCTCCATCATGGAGGCACCCAGGATCAGATCCAGCTCGTTTTCCTCCAGGCGGTTGTACAGGGCGCACATCGGGCAGCCGCAGGCGTGATCCTCGGCCGAGGCATCAAAGGCCTCATTCACGGGTATGGTATAGATCTGTTCCATGCATTCCTCCTGCGGGGATTGCCCCGCCAACTTTAGATTTTGTATTGACTTTTTCGCTCGTCGGTTGTATAATATAATTACTTACACTTCCATTATACACGGCTTTTCCCGTTTTTGCAAGAGTGAAACCGCATATGCGCCATTTTTTCTTGCCGGGAGGGAGGCATATATGAAAATTCTGATACTGACGATCACCGCAGGCGAGGGACACAACAGCACGGCAGCCTCTATCCAGGCCTCCTTGCAGGAGCGCGGCCACACCTGTGAGGTGGTGGACACCTGGCTGCACATCAGCCGCAGCCTGTACAACATCGTGGCCAAGGGCTACCTGCTCTCTACTGCGGATTTCAAGCGTACCTACGCCTGGACCTATGCGCGGCTTGAGCGGCGCAAGGTCAATTCCTACAGCAAGTCGCTGACCCGCTCGACCTATAAAATGATCAAGAAAAAGATCGTTTCGTATATCACCGAATACGATCCGGACGTGATCGTATATACCCACGTGTTTGCCGGCATCTTTTTGGACGTGATCGCCGAGAAGATGCCGCTGCGTGCGCGCACGGTCGGCATCGTGACCGACTTTGTCATGCACCCGTTCTGGGAGGAGGCGCTGCGTACCGACCGCATCGTGATCCCCAACGAGCAGCTGATCCCGGCGGCCGAGCGCAAGGGCATGCAGGGGGAGCAGATCACCCCCATCGGCATTCCCATCCGTGCGCAGTTTGCCACCGCGCGGGAGAAGAGCGAGGCGCGGCGTGAGCTTGGCCTTGCCGATAAGCCTACCCTGCTGCTGATGGGTGGCAGCATGGGCTACGGCTCGCTTGCCGAGAACCTGAAGGCGCTGGACGAACTGGAGACCGACGTGCAGTTTATCTGCGTGTGCGGCAACAACAAAAAGGCCAAGGAGCAGATCGACGGCATGACCTTTTCGCACCCGGTGCTGTGCTTTGGCTATACCGACAAGATCGACCTGCTGATGGACGCCTCTGACTGTATTCTGACCAAGCCGGGCGGCCTGACCACGAGCGAGGCGCTTGCCAAGCGGCTGCCCATGATCATCGTCAACCCCATCCCCGGGCATGAGGACAGAAATGCAGAGTTCCTGGTCAACAACGGCGCAGCCGCCATGGTCGGCAAGACCACCCGCCTGACCGACGTGGTATACCAGCTGTTCCGCGACCCGGCCCGCCTTACGCTGATGCAGGGGTGCATCGACCTGATCCGCAAGCCGAACGCGGCAGCCGATCTGGTCGCCTTGATCGAGTCCTTTGGCGAAAGCAAATAAGTGAAAAAAAGAGAACGGCGCACCGTTCTCTTTTTTTCACCCTGCGGCATATACTGCTAAAAAACGATAGCAGGAGGCCTTTTTTATGCTCGTTACCAAGGAATACGACCGCACGCACGCCCTTGCCTATGCACGGCGCTGGGCGCTTTCCCGCAACCCGCTGTATTACGATTACACCGGCATTGGCGGCAACTGCACCAACTTTGTCTCGCAATGCCTGTATGCCGGCAGCTGCACGATGAACTACCTGCCCGTTTACGGCTGGTACTACCTCTCGCCCGCCGAGCGGACGGCCTCCTGGACCGGGGTGCAGTACCTGTACAATTTTCTGACCGGTAACGGGAGCGTTGGCCCCTTTGGGCGAGAGGTGCCGGCGGAGGAGGCAGAGCCGGGGGACGTGATCCAGCTTGGGCGCGAGAGCGGCGGCTATTACCACACGCTGCTGCTGCTTGCCCGCACGGAGGGCGACCTGCTGGTAGCGGCCCAGTCAGACGATGCGCTTGACCGCCCCCTCTCCTCCTACACCTATGATTTTTCGCGCTTTATCCATATCGACGGCGTGCGCCTGAGCATGCCGGACACGGGCGACTGCTTTCTTTCCCTGCTGAACGGGGAGGCCATCCTGCCCGATCTTTCCTCTGCCCCGCCCCTGCCGCCCGCGCCGGAGGAGACGGCGCAGGATGCCGAATGAGGCAGCCCTCTCCCGTCTGCCGAAAATTATTGATATTTTTTTGCGTGTACGCTTGCAATGTGAAAAAATGTGTGCTATAATAATTTTGTATAGGTGAAAAAAGGCGCAAAACCGGCCGGGAAGGACTGCAAAATGGAAGATTTTTTCTATATCCGCCAGAATTTGCAGACCGTGCTGGAGGAATTGCGCTGCGCGGCCGGCCGCGCAGGGCGCACCCCGCCCACGCTGGTGGCCGTTACCAAAAGCGCGTCGGATGACGAAGTGCTGGCCCTGGCCGCGTGCGGCGTTTCCGCCATGGCGGAAAACCGCGTGCAGAACTTTTCTGCGCGGCGCGAGCTGCTTGCCTCCCACGGCTTTGCCCCCGCGCTGCACCTGATCGGCTCCCTGCAGACCAACAAGGTCAAATACATCGCCCCCCACGTTTCGATGATCCAATCGGTCGATTCGCTGCGCCTGGCTGCCGAGATCGAGCGGCAGGCGGCACGCGCCGGCAGGACGATCGACGTCCTGTGCGAGATCAACAGCGGGCGTGAGGCGCAAAAGGGCGGCCTGCTGCCCGAGGAGGCGAACGAGTTCTGCCGCACGCTGGCAAGAGACTATCCGCACCTTTGCCTGCGCGGGCTGATGACCATGGCCCCCGCCGTAGAGCGTGAGGAGGAATACCGCCCCTACTTCCGCGCGACGCGCGCGCTGTTTGAAGCCGGCACGGCTGCCGGCCTGTTTGGGGAGGCCCCCGTGCTTTCCATGGGGATGAGTGACAGCTACCGTGTGGCCGCCGAGGAGGGCGCGACCATGGTGCGCGTCGGCCGCTCGCTTTTTGTAAAGGAATTTTAAAAAAATTTTTTGATAAAATTTGTTTTGGAGGAAGGAAAAATGGCAATTTTCAACAAGAGACCTGTTCGCCCGGAGGATGAGGATTACGATCGCCGCTACTATGACGACCAGGAGGATGACATGGTAGAGGATACCGAGGCACCGGCTGGCAGCAACATCGGCTTTGGCGGGGTGAACCTCGGCGGTGGCGGCATTGAGCTGAAGGTCGTTCGCCCCGAGCATTTTGAGGACGTTTCTACCATCGCAGACCACCTGCTCAGCGGCCGCACGGTCGTTCTGAACCTGGAGGCAACCAATAAGGAGGTCGCACGCCGCTTTATCGATTTTCTCAGCGGTGTTGCCTACTCCATCGACGGGCAGATGAAGCGTGTTGCCAACAACACCTACATCATCACCCCCAACAACGTAGACGTTACCGACACTGCCCTGCGCGGTGAGAGCAGCGCAGACGACGAGAACTAAGTCCTTCGGCAGGGGCTACTTCATTCGGGCGGGAGCGCACCTTCTGCCCGGGTGGAGCAGCCCCTTTCGGTTTTTTGAGAAGGGAGGACGGCTTTTTTGGATTTTTTCATTACCCTGCTTGATATTCTGTGCATCAGCCTCAGCATTCTGCTTTCGCTGCTGGAGCTATGCTTTTTTCTGCGCGCCATTCTCTCCTTCCTGAACCCGGAGGAGGAGGGCTTTTTTGCCGGTATCCTGTACGTTCTGACGGAGCCGGTGCTCCTTCCCATCCGCGCCCTGTTCGAGCGCCTGCGGTTTGGCGAAAACTCCCCGATCGACCTTTCCTTTTTTGCCGGCTTTCTTCTTCTCACCCTGCTCAACACCCTGTTGCCGATTATTTCGTTATAGCCGAAGAGAGCCGAGCTCATACGCCCTGCGGCGAGAATTTTTCGCGTCTTATGCCAAATCTCGCCTCGCAAGAATTACGTTATAGGAGGCCCCATGAACAAAGCACTTGCATGGCTGCGCGAAAAGTGGCTGCCCCTGGCCCTGATCCTTTTCTCCGTCCTTTTGGACCTGCTGACCAAGCAGTTAGCCACCGCGCACCTAAAGCCCATTGGCACCTTTCCCCTGATCGAAAACGTCTTTCACCTGACCTACCGCATCAATTACGGCGCGGCCTGGTCTATTTTTTCCGCCCCCGACCAGCGCTGGATCTTTATGACCGTTTCGACCGTGGCCATTCTCGGCCTGCTTGCCTATCTGCTGATCGTCAAGCAGGATTCGCGCCTGATGCAGCTTGGCCTTGGCGCCATCATTGGCGGCGGCATTGGCAACATGATCGATCGCATCTCGCTTGGCTACGTGGTGGATTTTTTAGACGCCCGCATCATCAACTTTCCTGTTTTTAACGTGGCTGACTGCTTTGTTTGCGTGGGCGCGGGGCTTCTGATGCTTGCGCTGCTGCTGGACTGGCGCAGGGAGGCCAAGGCCAAAGGAGGCTCGCGTGAAGACGACGCTGCAGATCACTGAGGCGCATAGCGGCGCACGGCTGGATACGGTTCTTTCGGCGCTGGCGGGGATCTCCCGCTCGGCTGCGGCCGGCCTGATCGAAGCGGGGCTTGTAACGCTTGGCGGCCGCAAGGCCGAGAAAAAGGACCGCCCCGCGGCGGGGGACGAGCTGTGCTACGAGCTGCCCGACCCGCGCGAGGTAGAGACCGCGCCGCAAAACATCCCGCTGGATATTATTTACGAGGACCGCGACCTGCTGGTCATCAACAAGCCCTGCGGCATGGTGGTACACCCGGCCGCCGGAAACGAGGACGGCACGCTGGTCAACGCCCTGCTCTACCATTGCAAGGGAGAGCTTTCGGGCATCAACGGGGAAATGCGCCCCGGCATCGTACACCGCATTGATAAGGATACGAGCGGCCTGCTGGCCGTTGCCAAGAACGATACGGCGCACCGCGCCCTGGCTGCGCAGTTAGAGGATCACTCGATGCGCCGCACCTACTACGCCCTGGTGAGCGGCGGCTTTGCAGCCGACGAGGGGACGGTGGATCTGCCCATTGGCCGCCACCCGCGTGACCGCAAAAAAATGGCCGTCCTGCGCCCGGGTGAGGGGCACAGCCGGCACGCCGTTACCCATTACCGCGTGCTGGCGCGGTATGGCAGGGTCAGCTATCTTTCGCTGCAGCTGGAGACCGGGCGCACGCACCAGATCCGCGTGCATATGTCACACATCGGCCACCCCTTGCTGGGGGATGCCGTATACGGCGGCGGCCACACGCCCTTTGAGAAAAAGCACGCCGCCCTGCTGCACGGGCAGTGCCTGCACGCAGGCGGTCTGGAATTCGTGCATCCCGCCACGGGACAGGCCGTTTCCTTTACCTGCCCGCTGCCGGAGGATTTCAAGCGGCTGCTTGCCATTCTGGAGGCAGAGGCCGGGGCCTGACGCGGCAAGGCGCAGAAAAAGCGGGGGCGCATCACGCCCCCGCCTCCTCCTGCCGGTAGCCGAGCAGGGCAAGCAGATCACCAAGCGAATAAAGCCCGCCAAGGTCAACGAGGTCGAGGGCCGAGAGGCCGCCGGCACACCGCGAGCAGAGCTTGCCACCCCCGCCAACGTAGACCGTCTCGCCCGTGGCAATAGGCTCACCGCAGCCGGCACAGACGGCCGCGCGGCTTTGTTTTTCGTAAAACGGACACCCCCCGTAACAAACGGGAGCAACACAGGATTCACACATATTTTTTCTTTCCTTGCTGCCTGCGCGGCGCAGCAAACAGCGTTTTCATAGACAGAAAGCAGGCTGCACGAGGAGAAGCCGGTGCATCCCTGCCTTCTTTTCTGTATACAGTATACCACGTTCGCTTGGCGTTGTCAAGACGTTTGGCGTAATTTTTACGAATTTTTTCGGGAGACGTTATGATCATCTTAAGCACGACCGATCTTTCTCTCTCCTTTGGCGGGAGGGAGATCCTTTCCGGCATTGGCTTTGCCGTTAACGAGGGGGACCGCCTTGGCATTATCGGTGTCAACGGTGCGGGCAAGACCTCGCTCTTCCGTCTGATCACGGGGGCCTACACGCCTGACCGCGGCGCGGTCTTTATTGCGCACGGCAAGACGGTGGGCATGCTTTCCCAAAGCACGGCGGAGGAGAGCCTGCAGGGGCAGGAGTCTCTTTTGCAGCACATGATCAACGCCTTTCCCGAGCTGTTGGCAGCCGAGGAGGAGATCGAGCAGCTGGAGCATGCGCTGGCCACCGCCACGGAGGGCGAGACCGCCCGCCTGAGCGAGGCGCTTGACCGGGCGCACCGCGCCTATGCGGCGGCCGGGGGGCTTGAGTATCGCGGCCGCTGCCGCGCCATGCTGCTGCGCATGGGCTTTGCGGAAAGCGAGCTGGCGCTGCCCATCTCCTCTCTTTCCGGCGGGCAGAACACCCGCCTGGCCCTTTCCCGCCTGCTGTGCCGGGAGCCGGATATTCTGCTGCTGGACGAGCCGACCAACCACCTGGATATTGACGCCCTGCTGTGGCTGGAGGAATTTCTGGTAGGCTACAAGAAAACGGTGCTTCTGATCTCGCATGACCGCTATTTTCTTGACCGCGTGACCACCAAAACGCTGCACATAGAGCGCACGCACGCCAAGCTTTACCCGGGTAACTACACCCGCGCCCGCGAGATGCGCGAGGCAGAGCGTGCCTCGCTTGACAAGCAGTACAAGGAGCAGCAAAAGATCATTTCCCGCATCCAGGCGAATATCGATTTTCAGCGCCGCTGCGGGCAGGAGCATAATTTTGTGACCATCCGCGCCAAGCAAAAGCAGCTTGACCGCATGGAAAAGGTCGAGCGCATGGCAGATGACCCGCGCGGGATACGCCTTTCCTTTTCAGAGGAGGAGGGCTCCTCCAACGATGTGATCATGACCAAGGGCCTTTCCTTTTCCTACGGCGAAAAGCCGCTGATCAACGGGCTGGATCTCTTGATCCGCAAGGGGGAGCGCGTGCTCTTTCTTGGCGGCAACGGCTGCGGCAAAAGCACGCTGATGAAGCTGCTGATCGGCCGCCTTTTGCCAAAGGGCGGGCGCGTGACGCTTGGCTACCACGTCACGCCCGGCTACTACGATCAGGAAAACCAGACGCTGGACGAGCGCAATACGGTATTTGGCGAGCTGCGCAATGCCTACCCGCAGAAAACGGATGGCGAGCTGCGCTCGGCCCTTGCGCTGTTCCTCTTTTTTGCCGAGGATATGGACAAGCCGGTCTCCGTCCTTTCGGGCGGGGAGCGGGCACGGCTGACGCTGGCCAAGATGATCTTGACCAAGATCAATCTGCTGATCCTGGACGAGCCGACCAACCACCTGGACATTGGCTCACGCGAGGCGCTGGAAAACGCGCTGGCCGCCTTTGAGGGGACGGTGGTAGCCGTCTCGCACGACCGCTACTTTATCAACCGCGTGGCCACGCGGCTGATCGAATTGGACCCCGCCCTGCCGGGCGGCTGCCGCGACTATCCGCTGGGCGAGGGGGAGGATGCGTATACCCAGTACCGCCGCATGCGGGAGGAGCGGGCCGAGGAGATCGCGGCCGAGAAGAAGGCGAGCGCCACCGTCTCGGACGGGAAGCTGCAATACAAGCAGGCCAAGCGGGAGGCAGCCGAGCGCCGCGCAGCCGAAAAACGCCTGCGCGAGGCAGAAAAAAGGATCCCCCTGCTGGAAAAGGAGTTAGAGGAGCTGGAGAGCGAGCTGTTTGGCCCTGCCGCCAGCGACTACCTCCGCGCGGCCGAGATCGAGGAGCGCCGCGCGGCGATCGAGGAGGAGCTGCTCTCACTCTACGAGCTGACGATGTGAGGCGGCGGCTTTTCATAAAAAGGACGAGGAATTGCTAAAATTCCTCGTCCTTTTTCTTTGCAAGCACAGCTTTTGCTGTCACAAACGCATATAGTAAAATGTTTTGCCCACGTTCGCGCAAGCGAGCATTTCACATTTGCGAAGCAAATATTTCACCGCAAAGCGATTTCACTTGCCTGCAAGGGCAAATTTCGTTGCGTCGTGTCCTTAAGGACACGACGCTCACCCCGGCCAGAGGTCAAGGATGACAAGCTCCCTCGGGTTACCTATGCGCGGGATCAGGCGGCGCGTATGGCACAGGCCGCGGCTGACGAGCAGCCTATGATCATAAAAGCCGGCGGTGTAGCGCGGCAAAATGCCCTGCCCCGGCGCGTAGATCGCGTGGCCAAGCAAATTCCATTGCCCGCCGTGCGCATGGCCGGAAACGATCAAGGGGATATTCTTCCGCCGCAGATACGGCTCGTAGTATTCCGGGTGGTGGCAAAGCAGCAGGCGGCAGCCCTCGCGCGAGGCAAAATCCTCAATGAACGAAAGGCTTGGCGGCGGGGTGGGCAACCGGTGCGACTGCACGCCGCCGTTCTCCCAGCCGGAGGAAAGGCCGCCGATCCACATCCCGTGGCGGAACACGCAGCGGTCATCCAGCAGCTCGGCCCCCGTCTCAGCCACCGCGGCGGAAAGCTCCTCCACCCCCGCCTTGCGCTCGTGGTTGCCGATCGAACAATAGGTGGGGAACATCGAAGCACAGGTCCTTAAAAAGGCAAAGCCGCCGGAGGCGGATCGGCCATCCAAAAAGTCACCCGGCACCACAACAAAGGCCGGGGCGGCCTTGCGCAGCTGCTCGTACAGCACGCCGTCTGCCCTGTCATGCAGGTCGGCCACCACGGCAATGCGCAGCGCACGGGGCAGCCCCGGCTGCGCGGCATGGTAGTAAGCAACCTTCATTTGCTCTCCCCCTTCCACGTATAGTTGGCGTAAAACGCCGCCTGCTCCTCGGCTATGGGATGCTCCTGCCTCTCATGCCAAATGAGCGGGGTGTAGGTCTCCCCCGCCACCAGAATATGCTCCAGCAGGGTGACGCCTACGGCCGTAAAGGCATCCCGCAGCACCTGCGTGGTGCAAAGGTCCTCATAGGAGGGAAGGGCCACGCCACCCGGGTGGTTATGCGCCAGCACCGCCATGGCGGCCTGCTGGCGGAACGCGATCTCCAGCAGGCGGCGGGGCGTCAGGCTGACGGAATTGACCGCCCCCTCATGCACCCGCACGCAATCGATCAGGGCGTAGCTGTTATCCAGCAGCATCAGAAACACCGTTTCATCCCGCACGCCCATATAGCGCTTGGTCAGATAATTACCTACCTTATCCACGGTATCAAAGCCGCCTATCGGCTCGCTCAACCCCTGCGCGACGATGTAGGCCGAGGCCGGCAGGAAGAGGTGCAGCAGCGTGGCGGCATGGTCACCCATGCCCGGCACCTCACAAAGATCCTCATAAGAGGCAGAAAACACGCGGTCTATCGAGCCAAACCGCTCGATCAGCCGGTGGCCCAGCTCGTTGGTATCCTTTTGCGGCACGGCGTAAAAAAGCACAAGCTCCAGCACCTCGTGGGGTGAAAACCGCTCTAATCCATCGGCAAGGAACCGCTCCTTCACGCGGCGGCGGTGATGCTTATGTAAATTTTCCCGTTCTATCATAGGCATGTTCAACTCCAATACTGAATAAGATCACCTAAGGGGTCTATCCCGCAAAAAACCAAAAGCAGATCGCGCAAGGCGGTGTAGCCAAGCAGCGCAAAGGCAAAGACCACAGCAGGGCGAGAGGATACGCGGACGGGGCGGCGGCCAAAGGCGGACAGAAAAAAGACCACCTCGTAATAGATCAGCGTACCAAGCAGCCAAAGCACCATGGGGTTGGCCGCAAGAGAGGCAGGGAGATCAAGCCGGAAAAGTGCCTCCAGCGCGCGGGTACAGCCGCAGCCGGGACAGTAGAGATGGGAGGTAGCGGCAAACAGGCAAAGAAAGGGGAGGGCCGCCTCGCGCAGCAAAAACAGATATACAAGCACGCCGGCCGCCAGGGCAAGCAGTGCGGCATTGTACCAAAAAAAGAAACGCCTTTTTCGCTTCACAAAACACCCAGCCTTTCTCGTACCATTTATTATAGCATGTCCCCCTGCAAATTTACGCGAATTTTCGGAAAACGATTGATTTTTCTTTCCCTCTTATGCTATAATGGAGAAAACAAGTTATTTTTTCCCCTTGAAGGAGGTACCCCTATGAACCAAGAGCCTTATACGCCAAACAACCAAAACGAGCCCGGCGGCAATTACTACCCGCCGTATGACCCCTTCGTAACACCGGCACAAAGGGAAAGCAAGGGCTTTTCGATCGCCGCCATGATCCTTGGCATCTTTTCGGTGGTGTGCTGCTGCATTACAGCGGTCAGCCTGATCTGCTCTATCCTTGCCATCGTATTTTCCATCCTTGGCCGGGTCCGCGCCGGATATTTTAACGGCATGGCCATGGCCGGCCTGGTTTGCGGCATCATTGCCTTTGTGCTGGGCGCATACTCCATCATCTACAGCCTGCTCAACCCGGTTGAAATAGACGAGGAATGGATGGAGCAGTATTTTGCCATGCTGGAGGAGCTGATGAAGCAGGCAAACGGTGACGCGCCTGCCGCCTGGCGCTTCCTTCTGCCCTGAGGATCATGCAACATACATCCGCCATGCTGCCGCAGCAGCATGGCGGATGCTTTCTTTTTTACACCCCAAGCTCGCGTTCGTAGGCGTATGCGCGCGCGCTGTTGCCATAATTCAGCAGGGCGGCGTTCAGCTCGTCCTGCAGGGGGCCGTTTTTGCCGGTCGTGCCGGCGATATAGGCCTCGATGCTATAGGTCAGCGTATCGCTGTAGCGCAGGCGGCTGTAAGCGCCGGAGGCCAGGCGGATATACAGGCTTTTGCCCGTATTGCCCACGGGGATGGTCTGCAGGGTCGCATACCCCTCATCGTTCAGCACGTACTTTTTGGCGTTCTTGAAATCGGGGGTAGACGAGACCTCAAGGAAGGCAGAGCGCTCCTCGGCTTCGTCCAGCGCGGCATACACGCGCAGCGAAATGCCGTTGCCCAACACCAGGCTGACCGACTCCAAGCGCGAGAGGATGGGGTCGCCCTTTGTGGGCGTCAGCTGGCTGCCGGCAGCAAACAGGGTGTTGACCCTTGTGCCGCAGGCAAGCTGCGCGGGGGAAAGGCGGTCGGAAACGAGATCGTCTGTGCGGTAGGAGAAATAGCGCTGCGCAGCCGAGCCGTACAGCAGCAGGTCGGTGACCATGCGGTTGCGCAGGGTATCCTCACCGTACAGGGCGGTGGCATAATCAAAGATCGAGAAGCGGACAACGGCGCCGTAAAGGGTCTCCCCCTCTACCTTGATATAGGGGCGGACGTAGATCTCGTCCCCCATCTCGGTCGCCTGCAGCCCTTGGTAGAGATAGCAGCAGGTATTGTTGGGGTCTGCCTCCGCCAGGATGACCTCGGCGCGGCTTTCGGCATGGTCGAAGTTCGCCTGCTTTTCCCGCCAGACGAGCAGGCCGTGCTCGCTTGCCTCAAAATAGGAAACGGCAGCGGCGGCATAGAACCGCACCGTAAGATCAGCGGAGAGCGCCATGCTGACACCGGTGATGGCCACGCGATCGGTAATGCTCTCGTAGGTAACGCGGGGGGTAAGATACAGCGGCGCTGCCGCCGTCTCTCCCTCCGGCAGGGAGACGCGGATATACACCACGTCGCCCGCCTTGGCCGTCATGGAGACGGTAGGCGTGCCAAGCTCGGCTACGGTGCCGGTCTGGTTGAACAGGGCGGTGCCGTTTTTCTCCACCGTTACGGTATAAGTACCGCCGGCGCCTGCATCCTGCAGGGGAACGGTGAGCGAAAGGCGGCCGCTGTAGCGGGCCGAATAGGCAACGGCCAGGTCGTACTGCCCACCGGGGCAAAGACCGGCGGCAGAGCCGCCCTGGTAGCTGGTGGCCAGGTAGCCCTCACTCTTATTGCTGCCGGGCAGCAGATCGTTTTCCCCGTTCGTTTTTGTCAGCGGTGCAAAATCGTCCTGCCCGCGTGCGGCGGCAGCATACTGCCAGCGGCCGCGGTAGGCAAGCAGGCCGCCACCCTCGGCAGGGGCCCGCATCAGCGGGTAGCAATCCGCAAGCGCGGTGTTCTGCAAGGCCGGGCGGGGCATGGAGGAATCAATACTGATGTAGGAAACGGTCAGGTCAACGTCCTTGGTCGTCATGCTGTGGCCGGTAGCGGCTACAAGGCAATAGCGAATGCTATCCCCGGCGGAGACGCGCAGATCGCGCAGCGAGGCCGAAAGGGCGCTTGCCTGCATGACCGAGGGCGCACCCTCCTCCGTCAGGTTGAACCAATGGCTCTGATCCTGCAGGTTGCCGCCTGCCTGCGGCCAGATCATTTTATCGTTTTTCAGAATACAGAACAAAATATCCTGCCCGTCAGACTTGGCAGACGTGATATTGCCTACGCGGACGCTCACGCGACCGGCGGCAGGCGCCTCGTAGGAGAAGATGCTGATATAATGATTGGCCGTGATGACCACGCCGTTTTGCAGATACAGACCGCCGTATACCCATTGGTCGGTACCGTTTTTGTTCAGAATGCAGAAGGTGGGATCCAGGCGCGAGAAGGGGGTGTAGGGGGCGCTGCCATCCCGCGGGATAGAGCCGAAGGACCAGCCACCGCCGCAGTTGTTGATCAAGTAATGCTGCCCATTATTGCCATGGGTGGGATAGTTTTCCCCCTTGAAGGAGAAGCGGGAGGAGGTTATAGCCGGGGCGTTTGCCGTGCGGTAGGTCACGCGCGGGTCGGTGATGAAATAGCCGGAGCCCTCGCGGAAGGCGAAGGAAATGGTCTCGCCCTCCTCGACCGTGGAAAGCACGGGGTCAAGCAGGCGATTGATCTCGATCATATCGGTAGCCGGGGAAACGGCGTACCAGGCGGCCATATCGGTTGCCTCCGCAAACGAGAGGCCCGCCGTGGGAAAGACCATGCGCTGGCCGATGAAGATGGCGAAATAGCCGCCCTCGGTGGGGGAGAACCGGTCAAAGGAGAAGGTCACCGCACCGGAGGTGGGCGCACGGAAGCCAAGCACCGTGGCAAAGCCAAGCCCCTTGGCCGCCCGCATTTGCAGGCTGCCGCGGTTAATGGTGCCGGCGGGGGAGGCCCACTGGTCGGTGGTGTCCCGCGTCAGCCAGTTGTGGTCAGAGGAATTGATATGGGTAAAATGCTCGTACCCGGCCGCTGTCAGACAGCCGGCAGACCAGCCGCCGCTGTAGACGATCGCATCCGCGCTCGGATCGTAGCTCCAGATATTCTCATACAGTGAGGTGGTGAACCCGGCTGCGCCATCCTCCGGCAGCTCGGCCGGCTGAAGCGTGACCGACTTCATCGGTACGCCGGGAGAGGCCAGAACAGGCAGCACGTAAAGCGAGGAAGAAAGCAGCATAAGCACTGCCAGTATCAGGGCCGTCAGGCGCCGGGAAGCTCGTTTCATAACACACTCTCCTACAAAAAGAGTTCTATTTTATTTATTGTACCATGAAAGAGAGCGAATGTCAAGGGCTTTGTTTTTGGCGGTGCCGGGCGGAAAGGAGCTGAAAAAAGGGGAGAAAAAAAGAGCGGTTACCCGCTCTTCTTTTTTAGAAAGGATCTATTTATGAAAGGTAAAAAGTCACTTGTACGCTTTTTTTCGGGGCCTGCGCCCCTATTTACCATTCCATCAGCACCCTTACGTTGCCAGTCATGTAGCCATTTTGGGGGTTAAACAAACGTATACGCATGTGGTTTACCTCACTTATCAGATGGTTACATTGCGCCGCAGCGCATCCTTTAGGTTGCCATTGGACCATACCTCAATTTCTTATCGTTGTGGCGCGCTACTGCCTGTTCGGCGGCAGGCACCGTTTTCCGTAAAAGCGAATACACAAGTTTTTCTTGATCAAAACCTTCTTTCTTCTCATCGGGCCTTACGGCCGGGTGGGTCACGAATAGGAATCTCCTATGGGATCGGGTCATCAGAATTGCTCATGTATCAATATCGTCTTGGGTCTTGCGGCTTTAACGGTACATTGGACCGTACCTCCCTGTTAGTTTCGGGTGACGTTCAATTGGCTCTTCACTGTTCATTGGACCGTACCTCCTGTTGGACTTGCTTGCGTCTCTTGTGCGCGGCCACCGCCGGTGACCTCTCGTTTTCTCTTCTCTTCCTCTCTTCATTCCCTTTACGCACGCTCCTCGCGTGCAGGTGCGCACAAGATATATAAAAAGCGCACCAACCGACCAAGCGTTTTTTCCTGCTTGCGGTTTGTGCGCCTATTCCCTATCTTTTTCGGGCGTTTGCCTTTTGATCAGTTGCCCGATCGGTGGCACATCAAAAACCGCGCGCAGCAGTATACAGGAATGATTTTCGTCATTACGCGCATTTTTGCCACCCCTTTCGGTTTTTGATTTGGCTATTTTGCCCTTTCTGATTACAGTATAGCAGATGTTTTCTGGTTTGTCAACCCTTTTTTCAAAATTTTTTCAAAAAATTTTTTATGCCTTTTTTCCCTATTTTTCGCCGGCCGGGGCAATGGTAAGAATGGCCACGGTGCGATCGTCGCTTTCCCCGGCGTGTGCCGCGGCCGCCTGCAGGATGCGCTCTGCCATCCATTCGGTATCCTCCTCCCACCCGTCCGAGAGCAGCTCGCAAAGCCAGAGCGCGTCCTCCGGCGTTTGGCTCACCCCGTCCGAAACGAAGATCACGCAGTCTCCCTCCTGCAGGCGGAAATGCGTCTTTTCCACGTCCACCTCAGAAAGCACGCCAAGCGGCAGCCGCCCGGCGGGAATGTGGAACAGGCTCTCTCCCCGCTTGACGTAGGAGGCGGCCGCCCCGCATTTGAAAAAGCAGGCCTCGCCCGTAAAGAGGTCGATCTCGCACAGATCAAGCGTGGCCGTGCATTCCCCCTCCCGCATGGCAAGCAGCCCGTTCAGGGCGGTGGCCGCCGTCCGCTTGCCAACGCCCGCCTCCAGCACGCCAAAGAGAAAGGCCGTGCAGATGCCGGCGGTCACGGCGGCCTCCCGCCCGCTGCCCATCCCGTCCGAGAGCAGCGAGAAAAAGCGACCGTCCTCCCCCGTAAAGACCGAGAACGCATCCCCGCTTACCTCCCGCCCGCCGGCGGCACCTGCCTTGCAGGAAAGGACAGAAAAACGCCGCGCGGCCGCATAGTGCATGTCGCACACCCCGCCGCGCAGGGAGATCAGGGGTGGCGAGAGGCGGCAGGCACAGACCTCCTCCAGCCGGCGGCGCAGCGCGCCCTCCTCCGGGTGGTCTGCCTCCCAGCGCACGCCGCTTGCCTTCAGCACGCGCGGGCGTGCGGCAGAGACCGATACCCGCCGCGCCTTGGCCCCCATCTCCTCAAGCACGCGGGCAGCCGCCGCCGTAGCGGCGGCATCCTCCTGCCCGGTCTGTGCCTCGCGCCGGGCAGCATCCTGCAGGAGGGCTGCCATCATTTGCCAGGTCTGCCCCAGCATCTCGTTGCGGTCACCGCGCACGCAGCCACCCTCGATATGTAGCGAACGGTCAGAGAGGCGGTAAAACACCTCGGAAAGGGAGGAAAAGGCCGTGGCCAGCTGCACCATCCGCTCTCCGCCGCCGTGCTGCACGGCCGGAGGGCCGGCCTGCCTCCTTTCCCGCTCGGCCACGCTGCCGCACAGGCGCGGCAGGGCGCGAAAGAGGGGCAGGGCCAGCACCGGGCAGAGAAAAAGCTCGGGCAAGAAGGAGAGCAGCGCCACCCTGCCGGCCAGCAGATAGGCAAGGCACCCGCCACCCGCCGCACCGCCCGCCACGGCATAGCCCGCGCCAAACCGCCAAAGCAGCGCGGCAAGCACCGCCACGGTAACAAGGGCGGGCAGATAAACGACCGAGGAGAGCGACAGGCAGGCGCCAAGCGCGGCAAGCCCGGCGGCCACGCCACCGCGCAGAATGCCAAACCGATAAGAAAACAGCAGGGCAAAAAAGACGGCCGCCAGGTAGGATAGCGACATGCCAAGCAGCTCTGCCCCGCCAGCCCCGCGCACCACCGTAAAGGAAAGCGCACCAAGCGAGAGCGCCAGCGGCCAGGCCGCCCGCCCGGCCGGCAGCCCCTCCCCTGTCAGGCAGGAAAGGAGGGTGCAGCCGGCGTTAAAATAAAAAACGTAGGCAATGCAGGAGAGAACGGCAAGCGGCAGCAGCGTGGCGGAAAAGAAGAGCGCCTCCTGCGCAAGCGACCCGGTAACGGCCGCGCAAAGCGAAAGAAAGAGGGCGCAGGCACAGGCCGCCGCCGCGCGCAGACCTCCCTCCTCCTCAAACAGCGCGCGTGAGGGGGGCAGCAGCCGCCCGCCCTCACGCGGGTAGGAGAGCAGCATGCGCAGCAAAAAGAGCAACAGATAGGCGGCGGCATACGCCCCGCCCCGCTCCCCCAGCGTCAGGGCGCCAAGCAGACCGCCAAGAAAGGCAAAGGGAACGCGCCTGTCCACCGCCGCCAGATAGCCGATGGCAAAGGGGTAAGCACCGAAAAAAGCGTGCGTGCGGGCAAAGAGAAAGGCCGTAAGCAGGCTGACGATCGCATACACCGCTGCCGCGCCCCGCCCCTCCGCCAGGCGCAGGGTGTTGCGGGCAAAAAAGCGGCGGTCAAACAGCCCCGCACGGCCACCGTTCTGCATATTCATATGGAAAGACCTCCTATCATAGTGTCCCATTATAGCACGGGCGGGGCGAAAATCCTGTCGAAAGTGGACAGGCCTGCCGGCCGGTGAAAAAAATTTGCGCCACCCCCTTGACAAAGCTGCAGCACCGTGCTATAATGCAGATAACACACTTAATACAGATAATACAGACGAGGTGAACAAGATGGCTTGGAGCTTTTCAGGCAAGCAGGACGTCTATCTGGAGATCGCCGACAAGCTGCGGCAGTACATCCACGCGGGCATCTGGCAAGCGGGCGACCGCCTTCCCTCCGTGCGGCAGGCAGCGGGGGAGATGGGGGTAAACCCCAACACCGTGGCGCGCGCCTACGCGCTGCTGGAGGAGGAGGGGCTGATCCGCGCCCTGCCCAAAAAGGGTGCCTACGTGACCTACGGCAGAGAGGCTGGGGCCACGGAGGAGGCAACGGCGGCCTGCCGCGCCATGCTGCAGTCGATCAAGCAGAGCGGCGTAGGCTACGAGGCCCTGATCACACTTGCACGGGAGGTATATGAAGATGATTAACGTAACGGCGCTTTCCCATTCGCTTGGCGGCCGTGAGGTGCTGCACGATATCACCTTAACGGTGCCAAGCGGGAGCATTATCGGCCTGGTGGGCGTGAACGGGGCGGGCAAATCCACCCTTTTGCGGCTGCTTGCCGGCGTTTACCTGCCGCAGGGCGGCACCATTTCCTATGACGGAAAAAGCCCGACCGACCCGGCCGCGCGGGAGGAGATCTTCTTTTTGCCGGAGGACCCCTACTACACCGCCACGGCCACCATGCGCACCTGCCTTGCCATGTACCGCCCCTTTTACCGGGTGGACGACGGGCTCTACCGCCGCCTGTGCGACAGCTTTGGGTTAGAGGATGACAAGCCGCTGCGCACCTTTTCCAAGGGCATGCGGCGGCAGGCCTTTATGGCCCTGGCCCTTGCCGTGCGCCCGCGCTATCTTTTGCTGGACGAGGCCTTTGACGGGCTTGACCCCCTGGCCCGCAAGCGGGTCAAGGCAGAGCTGATCCGTCTGGTGGAGGAAAACGATACCTGCGTGATCCTTTCCAGCCATTCGCTGCAGGCGCTTGAGGATCTTTGTGACAGCTTTGTGCTGCTGGACGGCCGGACGGTAGCCGCCGCCGGCAGCATAGGCGAGGAGACAGACCGCTATTGCAAATTCATGCTCGCCTTCCGTGAGGGGATACCCGAGGGGCTGCTTGACGGCCTTGCCCCCCTCTCGGTCGAGCGGAGCGACCGCTTTGTGCGCGCCCTGTTCGAGGGGGCGGCAGGCGAGGTGGAAGCGGCCCTTGCCGCCTATGCGCCCACGGTGCTGGAGCGGCTGCCGGTGGATTTTGAAGAGGTCTTTCTCTGCCGTGTGGAAGGAGGTAACCAAGCATGAAAAACCTACGTCGCTATGCGCGCTATCACCTGAGGGACAGCCTGCTGCGCCTTGCCGTGATCGGCGTGATCGCGCTGCTTCTGATGTTTGCCAGTTTTGATGCGCACGTCTACCAGGTGGAGGGTGAGCCGGTCTACAAGACCTTTACCTACGGCACGCCCATGACGCTGCTTGGCGTCACCGCCCTTCTTTTGCCGATCTTGGAGTTTTCCGGCTTTCAGAACCGGCGGAATTTAGACACCCTGCTTGCCCTGCCCGTCAGCCGGGCGGGCATGGCGGCGGTACACCTGGCAAACGGCGCCTTTCAGCTTTTTGCCGTGCATACCCTCTGCTTTTTGTATATGGCCCTGTACCTGCAGCCGTTTGCTGGCGACTTCCCTCTGCATCTGCTGCTGCCCTTTTACGCCGTTTCGCTGCTGGCAGGGCTGACCGTCTACCTGCTTTGCGCCTTTCTCTTTCTGCAGGCGGAGACAACGGCAGACGGCGTGGTGATGATGCTGCTCTACACCCTTTTGCCCTTTCTGCTGCTTGGCAGCATGGGCAACCTGCTGCACCTTAGGTGGCTGCAGGACCTTTCGAGCCACGCCTTTCTCATCTCCCCGATCAACACCGCGGCAAACAGCTACGGCCCCTTGATCCAAAAAGGCACCTGGGGCCGCCTGGAGCTTGGGCCGGCCTATACCATGTTTTTCGTCTTTCTTGCGCTGGCCGTGGCGGCCGCCGTGGCCATCCCGCTCCTGTTTGCCCGCCACCGGGCAGAAAAGGTGGGCGGCATTTCAGATTCGCCCTTTGCCTACCGCACGGTCATTCCGCTGCTGGGCTTCAGCATGATCCTTGGCAATATCGACTTCTTTGCCGTCTTTGCCGTGGTGCTGGCGGCCATGCTGCTTGGCTACATCATCTACCGCCGCAGCCTGCGCCTTGCCCGCGCAGACCTGATCATGCTGGGCATCGCGCTGGCCGTCTTTCTCCTCGGCTCGCTTCTTTGAGCGCATGAGCCTTGCGGCGCGGCCACGCCGCGAGACCATGCTGCTGCGGCTGTCGGATGAGGACATTGCCTGACCGCATAAACAAGTCCCCGGGCGCGTGGAGCATTCCACGCGCCCGGGGGCTTTTCTGCAAGGATGCGGCACATACGCCGGGCTTACTTGGCCTCCGGCTGCTCGGGGAGGGCGATCGCCCCCTCGTTTTGCTCAAAAGCCTTGATCTCTTGCCGTATCAGATACAGGATTTCGCCGTTTGCCGAACGGCCGTAATACTTGGATATATAGTGGAGCTTATAATGAAGCTCCGGGTCAATTTCTATGCCAAGATGCTTGTTCTTTTTGTTTCTCATAAAAAATCACCCCAAAAAATCTTAATTTAAGTATATTTTAAGATTATTTTGTGGTACAATGTTAGGAGTATACTTAAAACAAGTATACCAAATGTTTGTTCCACGAAAGAGGAAAGGATCTCCTGCCCATAAAGCGAGGCCTGTCCCTTGCGCCGGCGGCGTGGCCGCGCCGCGATCTTTCCCCCTCGCGCAGCCGGCAAACAATATTTTTTCCCGCAGGTGCATAAAGGCAGCGGTGGCCGTCAACACTATGGCTGTAATTTTCTTGAAAGGAACAACAAGAGATGGAAAAAAACAACCCCTTAAAGAACAGCCGTATCCTGTATCTTGCCGTGGTGGCCGTGCTGTGCGTCAGCGCGATCATCATTGGCATTGTGGCCGCCACCAGCCGCACCAAGCCGCCCGCTGACAGCGGCAACACGCCGACCCCGGACGGCGGCACGCAGCAGCAGCCGGACGGCAGCGGCGACAACACGCAGACTCCCCCGGCAGACGAAAAGCCCACCGCCACCAAGCCCACCTACCTTTGCCCCATCAAGGGCGCCCTGAACCAGAAGCACGATGAAGAAACGCTGGTCTTTTCCCCCACCATGAACGATTGGCGCACGCACACGGGCATTGATATTGCCACGGCACTTGGCGAGACGGTGCGCGCCAGCGCAGACGGCACGGTCAAGGAGGTGTGGGAGGACGTCTCGATGGGCACCTGCGTCTCGATCGACCACGGGAACGGCGTGCTGACCGTGTATAAGAACCTGAACGAAAATCTGCCAAGCGACATCGTTGCCGGCAAGGCGGTCAAGGCGGGCGATGCCATTGGCGCCGTGGGCGAGAGTGCCATGGTCGAGCTGGCCGAGGAGCCGCACCTGCACTTTGAAATGATGGTAAACGGTGCCCTCGTCGATCCGCTTGATCACCTCTCGGAGGAGAGCGTCTCTGCCTCGCTGACCTTTGACGAAGAGGTCTTTGAGGACTGATCCGTCAATAAAGGGACTGTCTCATGAAGATGCAGCATGTATATGCGTTTTGCGCAGCAAAACGGGCGAGAAATGAATTTCTCGCCCGCATTTTTATGATGTACGCAAGGGGCTCGTCGGATTTTGAGCAGAAATCTTCGTTTTCCACCCCGTCACATGTATTTCATACATGGAGGGTGGAAAACGGAGATAGCAAACAAAAATTTCAAATAGAAAGGAGAAAACCGCAGGTTTTCTACATCA
>JAZQLY010000069.1:0-45918 GCA_045543015.1 Eubacteriales bacterium | reverse complement strand
TCTTCTATGGTAAAATGTTGGTAACTCATATTGAATCCTCCTGTTATGTGGTGTGTGGTAACTTCATTATAACACAAGATTCAATATGAGCCTTTTTATTTTCTTGGGGTGTTGCACTTGATAGTATAATTCACCCTGATCCTAAAAAAATCACCCTTCTGCGGAAGGGTGATTTTTTATGCCGACCATTGCAAAAAGAAAAAACTGTGCTATACTATGAATGACGATATAAAAAAGGAGACGGCCTATGAAAACCTATCTTCTTCCTGAAAACGGGCAATTCTACAAAGCAAACCTGCACATGCACACCACCATTTCGGACGGGCGGATGACCCCCGCCGAGGTCAAGGAGGAATACATGAAGCGCGGCTACTCGATCGTGGCCTTTACCGACCACGAGGCACTGGTGCCGCACACCGACCTGACGGATGACAAATTCGTGGCCATCACCTCTTACGAGATCGCCACCAACAAGGGCGCATGCCCCGGCGGCTTTCCCTTTGAGCAGACCTACCATATCAACCTGTACGCCAAGGATCCGAACAAGAGCATCTCTCCTGTCTTTACCATGTCCCGCCTGTGGCCGGCACACGCGGGGGACTATATGAGCGAGGAGGCCAAGGCGGCCGAGTGGCCGCGGGAATATGCGATCGAGTCGATCAATGCGCTGATCGCCCGCGCAAGCGAGGACGGCTTTCTCGTTTCCTACAACCACCCCAACTGGTCGCTGCAGAATTACGCCGACTACGCCGGGCTGACCGGCGTGTGGGGCGTGGAATATTACAACACCGGCTGCGTTCGCGCCGGCTACGCGGACACCATGCAGCCGATCGACGATCTGCTGCATCTGGGGAAAAAGGTCTTCCCCCTGGCGGCAGACGATGCCCACGCCGGCAAGGACGACCCGCGCGATTGCTTTGGCGGCTTTGTGATGGTCAAGACGGATGCGCTGGAATACGGCAAGGTCATGGATGCCCTTGAAAAGGGCGACTTTTACGCCTCCAGCGGCCCGGCGATCGAGGAGCTGTACCTCGAGGACGGCATTTTGCACATAAAGACCAGCCCGGCCGCCAAGGTAGAGGTGATCACCGAGCGGCGCAACCGCTGGTGCCGCCGCGGCGAGGGCCTGACCGAGCTGACCTTTGACCTGTCCGGCTACATCAACACCTCGCGCGAGGTAAAGGAGAAGCGCTGCATGCCCTACTTCCGCGTGACGGTGACAGACGCCACCGGCGAAACCGCCCAGTCCCGCCCCTACACCGAGGAGGATTGGGGATGAGGCGCGCCTGCCGCCGCAGGCTGCGCCAGTGAAATTTGCCCTTTTACAAGGGCAAGTGAAATCGCTTCGCGGTGAAATATTTGCTTCGCAAATGTGAAATGCTCGCTTGCGCGAGCGTGACAGATACAAAGAAAAAGAGGGGCTTTTTTCCCCTCTTTTTTACTTGTCTCAAAAAATGCATGCCCGGCGTAGCAGGCTGCCAAAAGATGCGCGTCCCGGGGCGCAGCAGGTTTTGAGCAGAAATCTTCGTTTTCCACCCCGATAGACGTATCTACATACGTCGAGGGTGGAAAACGGAGATAGTAAACAAAAATTTAAATAGAAATGGAGAAAGCCGCAGGTTTTCCTCCTTAAAACCGTGCGGCAGAAAACCTCTACTAAAAAACAAAAGAATGGGCGGGAAACCAATCCCACCCATTCCTTTTTGTTTACGGTTATGCCAAAAGATGCGCGTCCCGGCATTAGGTGTTTTTCATGATGACAGTCTCTACACAGTCGCCTACGTGCTCGCAGGCATCGGCACATTCCTCCATGCAATCGTAGATCTCGCGCCAGGCAAGCACGTCCAGTGCCTCCAGTCCTCTTTCACGCAGGCTGCGCGAGGCGGTCAGATACAGGCTGTCGCACTCCTCCTCGGCATGGTTCAGCTCCACGATCATATCGTGCAGGCGGGTGGACTTTTTAAAGTTATCAAACTCCTCCAGCATCTCCTTCATGAGGCGGCAGCCGGCGGCGATCTTCTTTGCAAACTCGATCGCCTCCGGCAGGACGGCCGTCACACGGTCGATGTAGAAGCGCTGCAGGACCTCCTCCAGCTTGTCCGTCACCTCGTCGATATTCTGGCTGAGCATGGCAAGGTCCTCCCGGTCGATGGGCGTGACGAAGGCACGCGCCAGCTCGCGCGACATTTCATGCTTTACGCCGTCTGCCTCGTGCTCGATGGCGTGCAGGCTCTCGACCATGGAGAGGATCTCCTCGGCCTTGTAATTTTCCAGGCAGGAGATCAGATAATCGGCTGCGCGGCAGGAGCACTCGGCTGCCGCAATGAAGTTATCAAAATAGAAACGGTTGGATTTGTTTGCCATGATGCAATTCTCCTTTTATTGCTTAAAATATCAGCATGAACAGCTTGGTCATCAAAAATCCGATCAAGCCACAGCCGGGGAAGGTCAGGATCCAGGTCAGCACCATTTCCTTGACCACCGCGAAATTGATGGCCGAGAGGCGCTTGACCGCACCAACACCCATGATGGAGGTGGTTTTGGCGTGGGTGGTGGAGAGCGGAATGCCGAACACGG
Source organism: Eubacteriales bacterium (assembly GCA_045543015.1). Lineage (GTDB taxonomy): Bacteria > Bacillota > Clostridia > Oscillospirales > CAG-272 > UBA1740. Next base: position 43,341 of record JAZQLY010000069.1, on the reverse strand, counting down.
AGCTGATGAGCAGCGTGACGGAGGCGGCAAGGTCGGCCGAGAAGCCCTGGTATTTTTCCAGCTTGACCATATCCATGCCCACCGATTTGATGATCTTTTTACCGCCGATCATGGTGCCAAGGCCCATGACGATGGAGCAGAGCAGCATCAGCCAGATCAGGCTTTGGGTGTCAATGCTGCTCATCCCCTGCGGGTCTATGCCGTTGACGAGATAGATGCTGAGGATGATAACGCCCATGAACTTTTGCCCGTCCTGTGCGCCGTGCATAAAGCTCATGCAGGCGGCACCGAAGATCTGCGCACCGCGGAAGAACGGCTCTGTATGCTTACGCTGAAAGCGGCGGAAGACGGCGACCACCAGCCGGCACATCAGCCAGCCGAGGCCAAAGCCCATCACCACCGAGATGCCCATGCCGTACAGCACCTTGACCCATTCCCCGCCGTTGACGCCGGCCAAGCCGCCGTGCAGCGCGATGGCGCCGCCGGTCAGACCGGCGATCAGGGCGTGGCTCTCGCTGGTGGGGATGCCGAACGCCCAGGCAAGCGTTGCCCACACCACGATGGCAAAGAGCGCAGCCGAGAGGGCGACGATGGCCTCCTGCGAGTTCTGGCCGAAATCAACCATTTTGGTGATGGTCTGCGCAACGGTGGCGTTGAGCAGGCTCATCAAAAATACACCGAGAAAATTAAAGACCGCCGCCATGAAAATGGCAGCCCCGGCCGGCATGCAGCGCGTGACCACGCAGGTAGCAATGGCGTTGGGGGCATCCGTCCAGCCGTTGACCAGGATGACGCCCAGCGTCAACAGCACGGCAAGCAAAAGCAACGGATTGGCAGCCAGCTGCGAAAGAAAGGATGACAGTGACAGATCCATAGTTTTCCTCTTTTTTTAAGCGTTGATGCTAACAGTATAGCATATTTAAGGGTCTTTGTAAAGAACATCCCATAAAAAAATAAAAAAAATGCCCGTAACCGATTGACAAGACGATAGCATTATAGTATAATATAAACAAGACAACTGCCCTTTGTTGGCAGTTTTTCTGTCTGTTTATACCAAGGGGAGAGGAACATGGGGGCACAACGCATCTGGATGACCGCCGGCCGCGGCGGTGTGGGCACCGGCTTTTGCACGGTGAACCTGGCCTTGGCCCTTTCTCGCCTTGGGCGGCGCGTGCTGCTGCTGGACGGCTCACCCGTTTGCCGCTCGCTTGACACCTATCTTTCCTGCGAGGAGGACGTGGTATACGATCTCTCTGACCTTTGTGCCGGGCGCATCCCGCCCGCGCAGGCCCTGCTGGCCCCGCCGTGCGGGGAGGGGGTCATGCTGGTGGCGGGCGTGTTTTCTGCCGCCGCGATGCCACGGGCAGAGGAGATGCACCGCGCGCTGGATGCGCTTGCGGACTCGTTTGACGAGATCCTGGTGGATGCCCCGCCCCTGCCGGACATGCTGGCGTGTGCCGGGCGGTTTGACCTCTCTTGCGTGGTCTCTGACACCACGGCTGCCTCCCTGCGGGGGGCGGAGCGGGTCGGTATTGCCCTGCAGGAGGCCGGCGCGCGCGAGGTGCGTCTGCTGCTGAATCGGTTTTCCCTCCTCCACCCGGGGGAAACGGCGCAGGAAAGCGCCCTTGCCATGGTAGACCGGGCGCACGTTCGTCTGCTTGGCATCATTCCGCCGGTGGGTGAGGCAGCCTTTCGCCCCACGCCGCAGCAGGAGAGCGCACTGCTGCTGCAGGCGGGCGGCCCGCACAAGCGTGAAAATGCACGCCTTGCCTTTTTGAACGTGGCAAAGCGACTGACAGGAGAGAAAGCGTTGCTGTTAGCCGGCATGCGTGGGATCCGTTTCCACCGCCGCGCGTTACTTTACTGAAAAGGGAGAAAGAGAAAAGAATGGAAATTGCCATCATTGCAGACGACACCAAAAAAGAGTTGATGACACAGTTTTGTATCGCCTACAGCGGGATCCTGGGTCGCCACAATCTTTGCGCAACCTCGATCACCGGTAAATGCATTGCAGATGCGACCGGCCTGGAGATCGACTATATGCTGCCCGGCGACGTTGGCGGCGTAGAGCAGATCGCCTCTCGCATTGCCTATAACGAGATCGATATGCTTCTTTACTTCCGTGACTGCTCACGGGAAGACAGTCCCTGGGAGGAGAGTGAGCGGCACCTTTTGCGGGAGTGTGATATCAATAACGTACCGGTGGCCACCAACATTGCCACGGCTGAGGTGCTGGTGCTGGCGCTGGAGCGCGGCAGCCTGGATTGGCGTGAGATCGTCAATCCGCGCTCGGAATACAATCTCCGCCGCAAGGACCAACTTTGAGAAAGGCAAAAGAGGCAAGCGCACCGCGCTTGCCCTTTTTTGGCAGGTAGCATGAGCCATATGACGATCAACCTCAAGACGCTGACCTTTGACGGCAGCGGCCGGGGTGAAAAAAACGAATTTACCTACCGCGGGCATTATGAGGAACGGGGGAGCGTCTGTCGCCTGCTCTGGCAGCGGGAGGAAGAGGGCGTTCTGACCCGGACGGTGCTTTCGTTTGATAAGGCAGCCCCCACCGCCGTTTGTATGCAGCAAACGGGCGGGTGCGTCTCCTCTATGCATTTTGCCCCGGGCGAAACGAAGGAGAGCCTCTACGCCGTGCCGGGCGCGGGGGAGTTTTTGCTCTCCCTGCAGACCGAGCGGGTAGAAAATACGCTCACAAGGGACGGCGGGCGGCTCTACCTCGCGTATGAGATGCACCTGGGCGGTGAGCGGCAGCGGATCCTGCTGACGCTTACGGCGGGGGCGGAGGGGGAAAACCCGCCCCTCCTGTAGGGACCGGCGTCCTCGACGGTCCACCGGTTGCTCTGTAACCAAAGGTACCCTCTACGAAGAGAGGCTTTCTATCCGCCCGGCAGAGGAACGATCAAAAAAAGCACCCGCGCAGGTGCTGAAAAAGGAATGCATATATGCTGGTAAACGAGCTGAAGACAAAACTGAAAAGCGGCAACCCGGACGGGTGGTATATCTTTTGCGGCGAGGAGAATTTTCTTAAGCGGCACTACCTTGGCGAGCTGCGCAAGGCCTGCCTGACCGACCCGGCCTTTGACGCCTTTAACCACCTGGTAATGGAGGGGGAGAAGATCGACTTTGGCGCGATCTCTGACGCGCTGAAGGCCCCGCCCATGATGGCCGAGCGCAAGCTGGTGGAGTGGCACCTGGGCGATTTTTCTGCCCTGCGGGAGGGGGAGCTTGAAAAGCTGCACGCCCTGTGCGAGGAGGGCAAGCAATACAAGGAGACCACGGTCTGCTTTATCGTGGATGCCGAGTGCTTTGACGTTGGCAATCTGCCCCGCCGCCCCTCCAAGCTCTACACCACGCTTGCAAAGGATCTTTCGATCGTCTATTTTGAAAAATCGGGCGAGCAGGCGCTGGCCGCCTGGCTTGACCGCCACTTCAGGCACGAGGGGATCAACGCCTCGCCGGCCGTCATCCGCGCCTTGCTTGCGCAAAGCGGCACGGGCATGGATGCCCTTTCGGGCGAGGTGACCAAGCTTTGCTGCTACGCAAAGGCGAACGGCAGAGACACGCTGACCGAGGCCGACGTGGCGCTGGTTGCCTCCCGCGTGACGGAGAGCGATGCCTTTGGCCTTTCCAACGCCATTCTGGCCGGGAACGCGGAGGCGGCCTACGCCTGCCTGCGGGACATGAAGCTGCGCAAGGTGGAGCCGGCGTTTGCCGTCTCCTCGGTTGCGCGGATCTACAGCGACCTGCTGACCGTGGCCGTCTTTTCGGAGGAGGGCCTCCCCCCTGCCGAGATCGCCACGCGCATGAAGATGCACGAATACAAGCTCTCGCTTTACCAAAAGGCGGCAGAGGGGCGCGGCATGCGCCGCTTGCGCGCCGCGCTGGAGCTGTGCCGCCGCGCCGACGTTGCCGTCAAGACCAGCACCGGGGCAGACGGCTACCTGGCCCTTGAGCTGCTGATCGCCCGTGCGCTGTAGCCATACAAAAGACCGCAGAGATGTTTCTCTGCGGTCTTTTGCTCTATTTATTCACGGCCTGTGGCGGCTGGCGTACTCCCCGTGATCTTGCGGTAGAGGCGGTAAAAGGTAGAATAATCGTGAAAGCCGCAGGCCTCGCACACGTCGGCCGGGCGGTCGCCCGCCAGCAAAAGCGACTGGGCATAGAGGATCTTTTTGTTATTGATATAGTTCTTGAGGCCGATATTCATATACCGGCTGAAGGTGTTCTGGATGTGTGATCTGGAAAGAAACAGCTCTGCCGCCAGGGCCTCTACGTCCCATTCCCGCTCCGGATGCTCGTCGATCAGGGCAATGATGCGGTCAATGATGGGATTGTGGCGGATGCGCCGCACCTCCGGGTGCGGTGCCTCGTAGAGCAGATTGAGCAGGATCTCACGCAGCGTGGTGCGCAGCATGAGGCGGGCATCCTCCTCCTCAAAGCGGGTGGCGTAATCGGCCAGTCTTTCATAGCAGCCGCGCAGGACGGCGTTTTCCTCAATATTGATGACGGTGGGCAGCTCGTCGATGCGGGGCTGGTATTCCCCCGGCAGGATGCGCCCCTCAAAATTGATGACGTACCGCTCGTAGGGTGCGTCTGACAGGGGGCGCAGATAGTGGTACTGGTTGGGCGGGATAAAAACGAGATCGTGCGGGCGCAGGTGAAAGGCCTGTGCCTCAATATGATACTCTGCCTCCCCGCGTACCACGTAAAGCAGCTCGTAATCCAGATGCAGATGCTTTTGAAAATCGTCCCTCTGCGGCTTGTCGTAAAGCAGATAGGTCATTGCGCAATGCTTGTCTGCCAGTTTCATGCCATCACCTCGTCTCCATCTTACCACAATTCAGTAAAAAATGCAATAGCAAAGCGTAAAAAATACCATTGTATTTTATTATTTACTATTTTATAATGTAGTAAAATAGGTTAGGAGGGATCTTCTATGCTTCAATTATGTGCTTTTGCTGACGAGGCCGGCGCGCCGCTTGCCGAGCAGATCGCCGCGCTCAAGCGCAATCGCATTCCGAATTTAGAGCTGCGCTCGATCGACGGCAAAAACGTCGCTGACTTTACCGTTGAGGAGGCAGAGGCCTACGCCGCAGAGCTGCGCGAGGCCGGCATCACCGTATTCAGCATCGGCTCCCCGCTTGGCAAGGTGGATATCACCTGCGATTTTGAGGAGTACCTGCAAAAGGTGCGCCACGTGCTGGCCCTTTGCAGGATCTTTTCCTGCACCCGCGTGCGGATGTTCAGCTTCTTCCAGGCAGGGGCGGAGCAGGAGGACGAGGTGGTTGCCCGCCTGACGAAAATGGTAGAGCTGGCCGAGGAGAGGGGCGTTCACCTGTACCACGAGAACGAAAAGGACATTTTTGGTGACGCGGTAGACCGCGTCAAGATCCTTACCCGCCGCGTGCCGGGGCTGCGCTTTATCTACGACCCCGCCAACTTTATTCAATGCGGGCAGGACATGCAAAGGGCCATGGATGAGCTGACCGCGCATATCGGCTACTTCCACGTCAAGGACGTTATTCGCAAGACGGGCGAGCTGGTTCCCGCCGGCGAGGGGGACGGCATGCTGCGTGAGCTGATCGCCCGCATCCCGCGCGACGCGACCCTGACGATCGAGCCGCATTTGGCTATTTTTGCCGGCTACGGCCAGATCGACAATACGGAAATGAAAAACAAATACGTATACAAAAACAACCAAGAATCCTTTGACGCTGCTTGCGCGGGCCTCCGCCGTGTGCTTGCGGACTGCGGCTATGAGGAAACGGAGAAAGGCTGGTACAAAAAAATGATTCGTTACGGTATTATTGGTGTTGGTAACATGGGCAGCGTCCACCTGGAGAGCTTTCAGAAGGGGCTGGTGCCGGATGCGTGCGTTACGGCCATTGCCGACCATGATGCAAGCAAGCTGGCGCGCATGCAGGAGAAATTCCCGGATGGCGGCTTTGCCTGCTATAAGGAGGGCAAGGACCTGATCGACGCGGGCAACGTGGACGCGGTGATCGTGGCGATCCCCCACTATTTCCACCCCGAGATGTCGATCTACGCCATGAAGCGCGGCATCGCCGTTGTTTGTGAGAAGCCTGCCGGCGTATACACCAAGCAGGTCAAGGAGATGAACGCGGTGGCCAAGGAGACCGGCGTTCCCTTTACCATGATGTTCAACCAGCGCACCAACTGCCTCTACCGCAAGATGCGCGAGATCGTTGCCGAGGGCGGCGTTGGCGAGATCAAGCGCGTGAACTGGATCATCACCAACTGGTACCGCTCGCAGAGCTACTACGACAGCGGCTCCTGGCGTGCCACCTGGCGCGGCGAGGGCGGCGGCGTGCTGATGAACCAGTGCCCGCACCAGCTGGATCTTTTGCAATGGGTGGTGGGCATGATGCCGATCAACATGCGTGCCTTCTGCCATTTTGGCAAGTGGCACGATATTGAGGTGGAGGACGACGTGACCGCCTATTTTGAGTATGAGAACGGCGCGACCGGCGTATTCATTACCTCAACGGCGGATGCCCCCGGCACCAACCGCTTTGAGATCCTTGGCACGGGCGGCAAGCTGGTGTGCGAGAATGGCAAGCTGACCTACACGAGGTGCCTGACCGACGAGCGCGAGTTCTGCCGCACGCACACGGGCGGCTTTGGCGAGCCGAAGTACGAGACCGTACCGGTAGAGACCGACGGCCAGAACCTGCAGCACGTTGGCATTCTGCGCAACTTTACCAACTTCCTGCTTGGCAAGGAAGATCTGTTCGTAGACGGTACCGAGGGCATCAAGGGCGTGTACCTGATGGACTCGATGCTCTTCTCCGGCTTTACCGGCAAGCAGATCCCGATCCCGTTTGACGATGACGAATATTACGCCGAGCTGCAAAAGCGCGTGGCCACCGGCCGCGTGAAGGAAGAGACCGCGGGCGTGGTGCTTGACACCTCGAACACCTATGCAGGCGGTGGCGAAAAATGAGAGCCGGCATTATCGGCCTGGGTGCCATCAGCACTACGCACTATGGTGCGATCGGCCGGGCTGGCGGCGAGGTAGCTGCCATTTGCGATATTGACGAAGAAAGGATCCGTGCGTTTTGCGAGAGGACCGGCTGCCGCGCAACGGCCTATACCGATTACCGCGCCCTGCTGGCGGACGGGAGCCTGGACGTGGTGCATATCTGCACCCCGCATTACCTGCACGCCGAGATGGTGACGGCCGCCCTGGCGGCTGGCCACCACGTGCTGTGCGAAAAGCCGCTCTGCATCCGTGAGGAGGATATTCCCCGCGTGCTGGCGGCCGAGCAGGCAAGCGGCAAGCGGCTGGGCGTTTGCCACCAGAACCGCTATAACGAGAGCAACCTGGCGCTCAAGGCGCTGCTGGAGAGCGACCCGGCCAAATCCGGCTTCGGCACGGTGGTGTGGGACCGGGGGGAGGCCTACTATGCCTCCGGCGCCTGGCGCGGCCGGTGGCAGACCGAGGGCGGCGGGGTGATGATCAACCAGGCCCTGCACACGCTTGATCTGCTGTTGTGGATGATCGGCCAGCCGGAGACGGTGCAGGCCGACGTCACGAACCGGCACCTTGCCGGCACCATAGAGGTGGAGGACACCGCCTCTGCCCTCTTCCGCTACGGCGACGGGCGCACCTTCAACTTCTTTGCCACCACCGCCTCCGGCGCGGATATGCCCGTGCAGGTGATGGTTGCCACCAAGGGCGGGCAAACGATCGTGGCCGCGAACGATACCATTACCGTGAACGGTGCCATTCGCCCGGCCGACAGCGGCGATATTCGCTACGGCAAGGACGTGTGGGGAGATGGCCACGCCAAGCTGGTTACCGATTTTTATACCTGCGTGGAGGAAGACCGCCCCTTTGCCATTGACGGGAAGGAGGGTGCGCGCGTGGTACGCGCGATTCTCGCCATGTACCGTTCGGGCGGGAAGGAGGAGCGGCTGACGGTTTAACCGAGGCTGCGGCATCCCTTTCTTTCCATTCCTTACAAGTTTTTGCGGGGCGTGGGGCGCTTTTTTCAAAAAGCACCCCGCACGTCCCCCCCTACAAAGGAGAACACCTATGAAAATGACATTCCGCTGGTATGGCGAGAGCGACAGCATCTCTCTCTCGGCCATTCGCCAGATACCCAACATGAGCGGCGTAGTCACCGCCGTCTACCGCGTGCCGGTGGGCGAGGTCTGGCCGCGCGAGGACATCGCAAAGCTCAAGGATCTTTGCACCGAAAACGGCCTGGAGATGGAGGTCATTGAGAGCGTACCGGTGCACGAGGATATCAAGCTCGGGCGTCCAACACGTGACCGCCTGATCGCCAACTACGCCGAGAACATCCGCCGCCTGGGCGAGGCGGGCGTGCGCTGCGTATGCTACAACTTTATGCCGGTCTTTGACTGGCTGCGCACCAACCTGCACACCGAGGCAGCAGACGGCTCCAACTCCCTCTCCTACGATCACGAGCAGCTCATGCGCCTTGACCCGCACCACCTCTCGCTCCCCGGTTGGGACGAGAGCTATACCCAGGACGAGCTGCAGGGCCTGCTGGCGGCTTACAAGAACGTCAGCCACGAGCAGCTTTTTGACAATCTGATCTACTTCCTGCGCGGCATTATGCCGGCATGCACGGAGGCGAAGATCGATATGGCCATCCACCCGGACGATCCGCCGTGGGATATGTTTGGCCTGCCCCGCATCATCTCGACCGAGGCGGATATCGACCGCCTGTTTGCCGCCCTGCCGGACGCGCACAACGGCCTGACCTTCTGCACCGGCTCGTTTGGTGCGGGCAGAGAGAACGATCTGATCCGCATGGCCGGCAAGTACGCAAAAGCAGGCAGGATCCCCTTTGCCCACATCCGCCAGATCAAATGGTCGGGCGAGCTGGACTTTGCCGAGTGCGGCCACCGCACCGCAGCGGGGAGCCTGGACATTTACGGCATCGTTCGCGCCCTGGTGCAGAACGGCTTTACGGGCTACGTGCGCCCGGATCACGGCCGCAACATCTGGGGGGAGGACGGCAAGCCCGGCTACGGGCTTTATGACCGCGCACTGGGCGCGGCCTATCTCAACGGCCTGTTTGAGGCCGCAGAACGTGAAATGGAGAAATGATTATGGAAATGAAGCTTCCCTTTTCTGTTGACCTTTCGGACAAGGTCTGCGTGGTGACCGGTGCCGGCGGCGTGCTGATGCGCGAATTTGCCAAGGCGCTTTGCGCCTGCGGCGCGCGCGTGGCGCTGCTGGACATCAACCAAGAGGCGGTAGAGGCCGTGGCTGCCGAGATCGGTGAAAACGCCCTGCCCCTTGCCACCAATTGCCTGGACAAGGCAGCCCTGCTGGCCGCACGCGAGCAGGTACATGCCAAATTCGGCAAGGTGAACTTCCTCATCAACGGTGCGGGCGGCAACAACCCGCGTGCCACCTGCGATAACGAGACCATGACGCCCGACCTCGCAGACGGTGTCAAGAGCTTTTTCGGGCTGGAGGAAAGCGGCCTGCGCTTCGTCTTTGACCTGAACATCACCTCCGCCTTTCTGACCACCCAGGTCTTTGCCGAGGATATGGTCAAGACGGGCGGCAACATCATCAACATCTCGTCCATGAACGGCTTCCGTCCCCTGACCAAGATCCCCGCCTACAGCGCGGCCAAGGCCGGCATCTCCAACTTTACCGAGTGGCTTGCCGTACACTTTGCGCCCTGCGGCATCCGCGTGAATGCCATCGCGCCCGGCTTCTTTGTCACCAACCAGAACAGAGACCTGCTCTTCAAGGACGGTGAGCCGACACCGCGTACCCACAAGATCCTGGGCCACACGCCGCAAAACCGCTTTGGCGAGGTCAGCGATCTGATCGGCACGCTGCTCTTCCTTTCCTCGGACGCTGCCTCCGGCTTCGTGACCGGCACGGTCATTCCCGTTGACGGCGGATTTAATGCTTATAGTGGGGTATAAAAGAAATGAAACTTGCTGCACAACTTTACACCATTCACGATTACACGAAAAACGAGGCGGACATTGAGCGTTCGCTGCACAAGATCAAGGAGATCGGCTACAACGCCATTCAGATCTCGGGCTTTGGCGAGTACCGCACCCCGTGGCTTGCCGATCTGCTGAAGCAGCTTGATTTGGAGGTGTGCGTCACGCACATGCCCTACGCCCGCATCACGGGCGACACCGAGCGCCTGATTGAGGAGCACCGTCTGCTCGGCTGCGACACCATCGGCCTTGGCGGTCTGCCGAAATATGACCGCGCCTCGGTGCTTGCCAACTTTGAGGAGCTTGCCCCCGCGATCGACAAGATTCACGAGGCCGGTATGAATTTCGTCTTTCACAACCATTGGCGCGAGTTCATTCCCTATGCAGAGGACGGCAAAAACGCCTTTGATCTATACTGTGAGCGCTTCCCTGCCGACCGCGCCGGTATTCTGATGGACTTCTACTGGCTGGCCTTCGCCTGCCAGAAGCCGATGGAATCGATCGAGAAGTACCGCGACCGCCTTGGCATCGTGCATTTCAAGGATATGACGATGAACGAAAAGGGCGAGCGCATCTTTACCGAGATCTATAACGGCTGCATCGACTATACCGCCATCTTTAACAAGCTGGTCGAGGTGGGCGGCAAGTGGGCTGCCATTGAGCAGGACGTTTGCCCGGGCGACCCCTTTGATTCGCTGGCGATCAGCCTGCAGAACATCAAGGCGCACGGCCTGCCGTTTGAGAATCTGTAAGCGCGACAATATCAATAGAAATAAAAGAGCCAAACCTTTAGAGCAATTCTGAAGGTTTGGTTTTTTCTTTCCCGATGGTGATTTTGCAAAAATTCGCTAAATATATTTACAAACCGCACAAATTATAGTATAATAACTATGCCACACAATTTCATCAACAAATTTTAACGGATAACTCTCTGATTTTTTAGAGGGTTTTGTAGCTATACCCACATTCACTTGCTAATACTGGATTTGGCAAAAATGCGATTTCCGCTTAGCAAGTGATGGAGAGTATCCTGATTTGTTGAGAATTGTGTGGCCACAATGGAAACGCATTTTTCGGTGCGTTCTCTATTGGGACGCACCTTTTTTATGCTGACAGGAGGATATATGAGTAAGGAAATTCCAAAAAAGGTCATCGATGTTACCGGCGTAGAGCTTACGCCCGGAGAGCCTGAGGTATGTCTTGGCAACGGAAAGCAGGGGTTTGAGTGCTGCTGCGACGCATGCAACTACCTTATGCTTTGTTGCCCAGAATTCAATTTTGAATGGGAATAGGAGATCCTTGTGTAAGGGGCGTCCCTTCATCGCCCCATGCCATGCAAAAACCGCAGAAAGCCTTCTGCGGTTTTTGTATTTTTGAAGCCTTTACTGATCAAAACCGGATGCCCGCCGCGCGGCGGATCTCATCCAGGATGGCGATGGTGCAGTCGCTTGCCGCCTGCCAGCGGTGGGCGGTCTCTCCCGCCGCGATCAGCGCGGCAAGATCCTGCAGCTCGTGTACCATGTTGTTTTCCACCGGCGTGTAGGGCAACGCCTCTGCCCGGCCGGCACGGTCATAGAGCAGCACGCGCCCGGGCGCGTTGAGCTTATCCAGCGTCAAGGCACCGTCCTCGCCAAGGAAGCAGGAGGGGTTGACCGAGGCGGTGATTTTGGAATACCCGATCGACACGGTAAAGCCTTCATAGGAAAGCAGGGCTTCCCCGCCCCCCTCAAACCCGTTGGAGAGGAAAACGGAGCTGGCCGAAACCGCACGCGGCATGCCGAACAGGTAGGCGGCGACCGCCACGCAATAGACGCCGATATCCATGACCGCCGCATTGGCGTAGGCGGGGTCAAAGGCGCGCAGAACCTCGCCCGCGCGGAAGGCGTCATAGCGCGAGGAATACTGGCAATACTCCAGCCGCACGTGGCGCAGCCGGCCTATGCGGGGCAAGCTCTCCTGCAGGAGGGCAAGCGCAGGGTCGTGCAGCGGGCGCATGGCCTCCAGCAGCACCACGCCGTGCTCGTCCGCCGCCCCACGCATGGCGGCCCACTCGGCCGCTGTGGCGGCCACCGGCTTTTCACACAAAACGTGCAGGCCGTGCCTCGCTGCCGCGATCGCGCCGGCGGCGTGGCAGCAGTTGGGGGTGGCAACGTAAACGGCATCCAGCCCCGCACGGAAAAAGTCCTCCTCCTTGACAAAGGCCTTGGCAATGCCGTTTTCCGCGGCAAAGGCCGCGCCACGAGCCTGATCGCGCGAGAGGAGGGCCGTAAGCGAATAGCCGCCCGCCCTGCGTGCCGCATCGGCCAGCTGGGCGCTGATCTTGCCGGTGCCAATGATGCCCAAACGGAGTGCGCTCATCCTTTTTTCTCCTTCATTGCCTGTGGATTTTTGAAATACTGATAGAGGAAGCAGGGGATCATGCCGTTATACAGCTTGCGCACCTTGTCGGCGCGGCGGCCGTAAAGCTTCTCAAACTGCGGGTGGGAGGTGATGACGTAGACCTGCCAGGGAGAGAGCGCGCGGAAATGCTCACCAAGCTCGCGGTACAGCTTTTCAACGGCGGCCGGCGTCATCAGCCGCTCACCGTACGGCGGGTTGGTGACGATGGTGCCGCGCCGCCCGGGCGCGGCGATCCTGCGCGCGTCAGAAACGAAGGTCTTGACCGTGTCCGCCACCCCGGCGCGGGCAGCGTTCTCATAAGCGAGCGAGACGGCGGCAGGGTCGATATCGCTTGCAAAGACCTCAAACGAATCACGGAGCTCGCCCTCGATCGCCTCCTCCCGCGCCAGGTGAAAGAGCGACTGCGGGATGGCGGGAAACTGCTCGGCAGCGAACGGGCGGCTCTTGCCGGGGGCAATGCGGCGGTGGAGCATGGCTGCCTCAATGGCGATGGTGCCGGAGCCGCAAAGCGGGTCCCACAGCAGCACGTCCTCCCGCGGGCGGGCGGTGGCGGCCATGGCGGCGGCCAGCGTCTCCCGGATGGGGGCGGCAACCGCCTCCCGCCGGTAGCCGCGCTTGTGCAGCGGCGTGCCGCTGGTATCGATCATCAGCGTGGCGCGGTCCTTGAAGATGAAAAATTCGATCTGGTAAGTAACGCCCGTTTCCTCAAACCAGGAGATGCCGTAGGTCTCGCCCAGGCGGTTGACCACCGCCTTTTTGACGATCTTCTGGCAATCGGGGACCGAGAAAAGGCGGCTGTTAATGGCGTGCCCCTTGACGGGAAAGGCATCCCGCTTGCCGATAAAGGCCTCCCACGGCAGCGCGCGCGTGCCCTCAAACAGCTCGTCAAAGCTCTCGCAGGGAAAGCTGCCAAGCGAGATGAACACCCGTTCGGCGTACCGCAAAAAGACGTTGGAAAGGGCCACGGCCTCCTCGTCCCCTGCGTAGGTCACGCGGCCGTCCATGGTCTCTATGCGCTCGTAGCCCAGCGCCTCGATCTCCTCGCCTAACAGCCGCTCTAAGCCGAACAGGCAGGTTGCAACCAGCGTCAGTCTCATGCCGTCTCTCCCTTTCTCTTGGGCAGATAGCCCTCAAAAATGATATCGTCAAAATCGCGGCTCTCCTGCTCGGCCGTCTCGCTCTTCACCGTCCAGGCCATACTTGGTGCGCCGTAAAGGCGGGTAGCGATCTGATAGGAGAGCAGGTGGCGGTCCTCATAGCAAAAGGCGATAAAGTCCGGCCGCGCGAGAAAATTGCAGCACAGCGACTGCACGATCAGGTTGCCGAGATTCCGCTTCCCCTTGCGGAAGAGGCGGGAGGAAAGCTGCCCGCGGATCACGGCGGGGCGGGTCTTTTTGAACCAATGCACCACGTAGGGGGTAAAGGACTCGATCAGGTAGGGGCCGTGGTAGGCATCCAGCAGGGCGGCGGTGGCCTCGCACACGGGGGCAACGTGCATGTAGCCCTTGACCTCCACAAGGAGCGGCACACGCCCGTCTACCAGGCGCAGGACCTGCTCAAAGGTGGGGATGGTATGCATCTCCTTGTCGCACAGGGCAAAGCGCTGCAGCTCGGCCGCCGTATAGTCGGCTACCCTGCCCTCCCGGCCGCAGACGCGAGCAAGCGTGGCATCGTGAAAGACCATGGCTACCCCGTCGCGCGAGAGCTGAACGTCCAGCCCGATGCCGTAGCCGGCCTCGACTGCGGCCGCAAAGGCGGCAAGGGAATTTTCGGGGTTCTGCCCGTCATGCAGGCCGCGGTGGGCGTAGTGCGCCCCCAGAAAGGGGGCAACGGAGGCGCGCCGGCCGGCCGGCGCGACCGACAGGAGATAGAGCAAAAACAGCAGCAAAAGGGCCGCCGCGATGATCAGTGGAATGGTGATATAGGGGGGCATGACAGTTCCTTTCTCAAAACGAGCGGCGCGGGAGACCGCGCCGCTTCGGGCTTTTTATCAATCGTCGACGTCCAGCGCCTCCAGGCCGCTCTTGGCGATCGGCTTGGCATCACCGTGGCGGACGAACAGCATGGTGACAAAGGCCAGCGTGGTGGCGATGGCCGCATAGGGGAACAGCACGTTCCGCATGCCGAACTGGTCCATCAGGTAGCCGGAAAGCAGGGGGGTAACGATCTGCGCCGCCATGCTGGCGGTATAGTAATAGCCGGTGTATTTACCAACGTCACCGCCCTTGGCCAGCTCAACGATCATGGGGAAGGAGTTGACGTTGATGGTGGCCCAGCCGATGCCGGCCAGGGCAAAGAAGACCGTCATCAGGAGCGGCGGGGTGGTGGAGGTGACGAAATAGGCACCGCCAAACGCGGTGGTCAGGATGGCAACGCCGATGAGGATGGTCTTGCGGCGGCCAAGCTTGGAGGCCACAAAGCCGACCGGCAGATAGCTGACGATGGCGGCGGCCTGCGCGATCAGCAGCGTGGTGGCATAATTCATATGCAGCACGTTGGTGGCATAGAGCGAATATTTGGAGGTAACGGCGTTATAGCCGATAAACCAGAGCGCGACCGAGGCGAGAATGAGGAAGAAGGAGATCTTTTGCTCCCGCGTGAGCTTGCCGCCGGCGGCCTCGCGCTCCTCTACCTCCGCGTCGCCGCCAAGGCGGGCGGTCTCCGCCTCCATTTCGGCGGCCCACTTGGGCTCCTTTACCGTCAGCAAAAAGACAACGAGGGCAGCAAGCATCACGCCGACCACGGCGATCATATAGGCGGTGAAGTCGGTCTTGCCGGTCTCGCTGGTCTTGAAGACGGTGGCAAACAGCAGGATGATAATGCCGCCGGCAGTACCCATCAGATTGATGACGGCGTTGCCCTTGGAGCGCAGAGGCTTGAGGGTGACGTCGGGCATCAGCGCCACGGCGGGGGAGCGGAAGGTGGCCATGGCAAGCAGCGAGCCGAGCAGCAGGATGATGAACATGGTGAGGGTGGAGGCATAGCCAAGCGCTACGAAAAAGGCCGAGGCGGCCAGGGTGCCGAACAGGATATAGGGCGTGCGGCGGCCGTAGCGGGTGTTGGTCTTATCCGAAAGGCGGCCAAAGATGGGCAGCAGAACAACGGCAAAAATGTTGTCCAGCGCCATAATACCGCCAGAGCCGGTCTGGTCCATGCCGAATTTGTTGACAAGAAGCAGGGGGACGATGGTGTCATAGGCCTGCCAAAAGGCAGAAATGAGGAAAAAGGCAAAGCCTACCAGGATCACGCGCTTGTAATTGAGCTTCATAGCATACCTCGTTTCGGCCGGGAGGCTTCCCTCCCCGGCTACGTTAATATAGTATTTGCCACCATCGGGGCAAACAATCGACAGGTATATTTTACCATACACACGGCCGTCTGTCAAGAAACACAACGGACGGGCGCAGGCACGGGCGGCGCGGGCGAATGCGGCGCAGGGACAGTTAAGAGCCGCTGCCGGCAAAAGCGGCGCGGGCGAATGCGGCACAGGGACAGTTAAGAGCCGCTGCCGGAAAAAGCGGCGCGGGCGAATGCGGCGCACAGGCGGATGCAGGCAAACGGGGCGCCGGACGGTTGGAATGCCGGGATGGCTTTTCGGCCGGCGGGCTTTTTGGCCGGCGGGCTTTTTGGCCGGTTATTTGAGCTTTTGCATGCGGATATCCTCACCCACAAAGATCAGGGGGCGGTATTCGCCCAGCAGGCGGCTGGTGATGCGGTCATGATACCGCTCCTGCAGCGCGTCCTCGCCCAGGTTGGTGCTGATGATGGTCGGGCGCTCGGCGCACAGGCGGGTGTTGATGATGTTATACAGGCAGGAAAGGGTGAACTGGTTGACCACCTCGGTGCCAAGGTCATCCATGATCAGCAGGTCACAGGTGAGGTATTTCTCGGCGCGGAGAGATTCCTCTTTATAGCTGCTTTTATAGCGGTCGAATTCAAAGTCGGAGAGGATGTTGGGCAGGCTATCATAGCGCACGTCATACCCGCGCACGATCACCTCCCGCGCGATGGCGGTGGAAAGGTGGGTCTTGCCGAGGCCGGTGCGGCCAAAGAAGATCAGATTGCCGGAATGAAGCGTAAAGCCTTCAGCATATTCACGCGCCATGGCCAGGGTACGCTCCATCAGACGGAGGTTTTCCGGCTCGGCGGCGTAAAAATCGAGAGAGAAATTGTCAAAGGTCTGCCGCTGCAGCAGCGCGCCAAGGCCGGAGGAGCGGAAGCCGGCCAGCGTCAGCTCACGCTTCATGCAGGTACACATATTGATATCCACGTAGCCGGTATCGCCACAGGCTTGGCAGGTATACTGCACCTCGGTATAATCGGCGGGCAGGCCAAGCGAGGCAAGCAGCTCTGCACGGCTTTCCTGCAGGGCCTTGTTCTCTGCCATCACGCGCAAAAACGGCTCGGCATCCTTGCCGCCCTGGCAGGCAGCACGAAAAAGCGCCATGCCTGTCTTGCGCAGGGCGCGATCGATCTCTGCCACCTCCGGGCTTTTTTGGTGCAGCTCGGCGCGGCGACGCTCACTTTCACGCACGGCCTCCGCACGGCGCGTGTCTAACAGCTCCTTGACCGCGCGGTAATTCTCTGCACTGTAACCCATGTTGCTTCTCCCTTTGACCGTTTTGTTGGTTCATCACCCGGGCAATATGCGCGCCACGTTGGCGCGGCAAGCGGGTGGATCTTGTTCTATACATACAGTATACCATGATTTTGGCGCAAACGCAAGGGGTAAGCACAAATTTGCGGGGGCTGCAAACGGATTTTTGCACCGCATACGCCGCCCCGGGCGGCGGCGGGAGGCGCAAAAAATGAATTTAGCGCCATGCCCGAAAGCATAGCGCTAAATGTTTTACTGTCTTGAGAGGAAACTCTCAAAAAACGGATCTTATGAAATTATTTCTGCGAACCGGGTCTGCCGATGTGCTTCGTCTTTGCCTGCTTCTTGAATACGAAGAAGTAGGTAACAACGCCAGCGGCAACCACCAGGACAACAGCGATCAGGATCCACAACCAAAGCAGAGAGGCCTTCATCGGAATGGTCTCCTGTGCCTTGATGATCTCACCACATACCGAGCAATGAGAGCCTTCGGTCTTACCCTCGGAGGAGGTGGTGGGCTCAACGGCGGGGTCGATCACGATCGTGTGCTCGCCCTTTGCCTTGATCACTTCCTTGGTGGAATAATCACAGCCCTCGCGCTGACATTCCTCATAGGCGTTCCAGCCGTCTTCCAAGCAATCTACTTCTTTGGCTGCAACGTGCTGAATATCGTGCGGGATCATAGGAATTTCTTCCAAGCCGCTCTTGTAATCACACTTTTTGCACTTCTCACCGGCGGTGGTGCCGACGGAGTAGCAGGTAGCGGGAACCTCTTCAAAGGTCTCCAGCTCGTGATTGGCAACCGTCTCAACAACGATGCTCTCACATGCGAGGCACTTCAAAGCGGCGGTAACGCAGGGGGAATCCTCAACGGCAACCTCTTCCAGCACGTCATGTGCTGCAAAGGTGGCCTTGCCATCATTTACATAAGAAATCTCCAGTTCGTCGAGCGCGGTGTTGAACGCGGCAGTGGTGCTGCGGTCTACCAGCTCGATAGCTGTTGCGCCCTTCGTCTCTGCAGCGCAGCCGATCACATCGAACGAGAAGGTTACGATGGTACCAGCATCCTTCGCATCAGAAGTGGCATAGAAAATAGCTCTGATAACGCCGGGCTCAACAACGGTGATCAAACTGCTTTTCAGCGAGGAAAAGAAGCTGCCCATTTCGGCAGATACTTTATCGCCATCCGTTTTTACAGAAACAACGGCGGGGTCATATGCCAGATAAAACTCCAGCAAGGAGACGCCTGTCGTCTCTGCAACTGTTACGCTGACCTCAAGGGTGTCCCCGGCCTGAACGGTAACAGGCTCTGTTGAAACGGCATCCTCGGCCGAAACCGAAACGCCAAGCTTCAAAGGACTCGCCTCAGCGGCGGAGACGGTCGTCCCCGCCGCGAGACAGATCAGGATAACAGCCAAAAGGGTAGCTAGAATTCGTTTTGGCTGCATACTCCTACCTCTTTCTCTAATTAGCGAGCCGTGGTAGCATCATATGCTGCCAGTTCGGGGTAGTTCAACATCTTAACCAGGAAGCGCTTCATGAGAGCAAAGTCTCTTGCGGACATAACGCCATCCTTATCCAGGTCTGCTCTGGAATCATACTGATTTGCAAAGAGAACCTTCTCAATGTAAACAGCATCCTCGTCATTAACGATACCGTTGCCGTTCATATCGCCCAGCTTGTATACGGTGATGGGGTATGCCCTGCCGAATACGGCTGCTGCATAGTTGTCGGCATTTGCGGCAACCTTGGTGTCATAAACGATATCGTTTACAGCAACCGGCTTGCCCTCCTCGTATGCGAGGACGGAGGTGGTGGTGGTGCCGAAATCAAGAACGGTGGTCTCAGAAATGGTGTTGGGAACGCCTACATCGTAGTAGTTGGGGTTCACCTTGAAGATCAGGGTAGCCAGTACAGCCTCGCCCTTCAAATTGATGTTCTGGGGCTCGCTGTTACTGTCGTTCTCTGCTACTGCGTAGAGCTCAACAGTCTCGTAATCTGCATTGGCGATGATGGCAACAGAGCCGTTACCAACCTTTACAGACTCGTTCTGTACTCTTACGAACTCGAGCACGAGCTCACCGTCAAAGGACTTGATCGGCAGGCTCATCTTAATGCTGTGGAAGTTGGTTGCAGAGCCGGACACCTTGATGGTAACAGCCATGTAACCGCCGTTTACGAAGTATACGCTATTGATTGCCTTATCGTTGGTCTCATCGAAGGGCTTGATGTCCATTGCGAAGAAGAGATCGGGAGCCTTCAGGGTCTGCTTCTCACCCTTCTCACCGCAGAGGCCGCAGAGAGGAATTCTGTAGCCATCCTCGGTCCAGGTAGCCTTCTTGTAGTCAGCAGAGCTACCCCAAACGTGCAAAGGATCCTTGCTCAACTCGTAAACATCGCTCTCCGGATCTTTATAGGGGTCATAATACTCGCTGTTCGGATCGGTGTAATCGACAACCTTGTTGACCCACATCTGCTTACATACGGTACAAGACCACTGGCTGTAGTTCTTTCTATCCAGGCAGTCAGCCTTATGCGGAGTCTCGTCAGCATACTCGTTGTTAGGACCGTGCCAGATCTTATCCTTCACGAAGTTTTCATTACAGGTAACGCAGACGTGATCCTGCTCAGCAAGCCACTCTGCGCAGTTGTCAACGCCGAGGATAACCTCGCCGGCTGCATTCTTGTGAGGCTCAGCAGCTAGGGACTGAGGATCCTTGTGCTCACACTTGATGAGATCGGAATCAAACTTCTCAACTACGACGTCTGCAGCATTCTTCTGAACCATGTTCTGGCACAGGTTGTAGGAATCTTCACATACGTGTCTGTTGGTGGAGTAGGTCTTATCGGAGTAGCGGTGGTTAGCATAACCGAAGGTGTAGGTCTCAACCAGGATCTCGCTGCAGCTCTCACGAGTACACTTGGTCCAAACGTAACCGTCCTGCTTGCAGTCGAAGGGAGCGAAGAAGCGGTCGCCATCGAACAGGTGACCCAGAGGTGCAACGTAACCATTGTCGCCATTGGTAGCCAGGTCTGCAACGAAGTCAGCCTGCCAATCGTAGCCGGTCAGAACCAGCTTGCCGTCAGCATCGGTAATAACCTCAGCGTTCAGCAGCTTGTAGCCGCACTGGGTACAAGCATAGTGTGCATCATAACCGAAGAGTACGCAATCAGCCTTGCGAGCTGCAATCAGCTCAAGGGTGAAGTTGCCATCAGCATCCTGGTGCTTCAGCTCGTTCTTCTTGCCGTTGGTAGCGCCAGGCAGACCACATACGGTACAAGTACCCTTTTCTTCCCAGCCGATGGTGGTGCAGGTAGGAGCCTCAGGACCTTCGTAGTCAGGAGCGTTCTTATCAAGGGTGTGCCATGCGGGCAGGATCTCACCGGGGGTGATGATGGTGTTACAACGAGCACAAACGGTGCGGCCATTGTAGCCGGGGGTGGTACAGGTGGGAGCAACGTCTGCGGAAACGGGGTGATGCTCACCGGTCAGCAGGTCGGAGGTTACATCAGCCAGACGCTTGTTGTAGTTGATATCGCAGTGCGAGCAGGTTCTCTCCTCGTAGCTGTAGATACCGCAGTACTCAATGGGCTTAACGTTCGGGTCATCGATCAGGTTACCAACGAACTTCACGAACTTGCTGGAGCTCCAGGTATGGGAGGTCTCGGTCAGCGTGAACTCACCGGTAACAGCATTGTAATCAAAGTCCTTGGTGATATCGCCAGCATCAACGCCGGAGTAGTAAGCATGGCTGTGGTATCTGTCAAGCTCGGTCAGCGGAACGTCCTCAACAACGTTTCTCTTCTCGAATGCCTGGCAGGTGGTGCAGTAGAATACATCGTAGCCTGCGTTCTGGCAGGTAACCGGAACAGTACCAACATACTTCATGGTGTGGCCGGTAGGCTCAACCTCGATGAGGTACTCCTTCTTACAGATATCGCAGTAGTTTCTGGACAGACCGGGGGTGGTACAGGTGGGCTTGGTCTCCAGCTTTTCCTTGGTCTTATCCCACTTGTGGGCATTCTCGTCTCTCTCGCCGTCCCAACCGTACATCAGCGAGGGATTCAGATCCTCGGCACGGCAGTTCTGACATACCATACCGTAGTGAGCAGGGTACATGCAGTTTGCATTTACCCATTCACTCTTCCACTTATGCTCCAGAGCGGGCAGAATGGTCTTGCCCTGCTTATCGCCGCAGCGAGAGCACTTCTGATACTCAGAAACGCCGGGTACGCCACAGGTAGCGGGAACCTTCTGGATCAGCTCATAGTCATGGCCAAGAGCGGAATCGGTGGTGAACTCGTATACGAGACCATCCTTAGAGGGCTGGTTCATAAGGTGATCGTAGCCGGTACAGCCAGCGCGCTGACACTTATAAACTCTGTAGCCCTTGGTGGTACAGGTAGCCGGGAAATTCTGTACGTCGGTGGTGGGCGGCAGCAGGTGACCCAGCTTGTTGTACTCTTCATGGATGGTAACACGATCGGGATCGAGGTAACCGATCGTATAACCGCAACGAGCACAAGTCTTATAGCCGTACTCGGTACAGGTAGCCTTAACCTCAAAATAGTCATGCTGTGCGGGATCGTACTTATCTACGATATCATCGCGGCCGCACTCCGAGCAGGTCATGTAGCCGGGGTTACCGCAGTTGTGATCCTTGGTGTGGGTAACATAGCTCTGAATGAGCTGATCCACGTTCTTGCCCAGCTCGGCTCTGTTGGTATCAACATCGTTGCGATGTACGTGGTAGCCGTAAACGTCAGCCTTCAGAACGATGCTCTGGAAAGCCTGGCAGTTCTTACACTGCTGCCACTGAACGCCGTCCTCACAGGTAGCAGCCTTGTTGACATGCTCCTTATCGGTAGCGTCGTTGTAGTTTACCCAGTTGTGCTCGGTGTAGGAGTAGGGCTCGGTGGGATGCGTAGCATCACAGTAAAGGCAAACGTAACCGGGGGTCACATGACAACCGGCCTTGTTCTCTTCAACCCACAGCCACTTGTGGTTAACGGGAGCGATGTCCTCTTTCAGCTCCTCGGCATCGCAACGGTTACAGGTATACAGGATCTCTGCATTCACAGGAGCCTTGTACTCGTCCTCGGGGGTAGCCGGATCATCATCAGTGCCGCAAACGGGCTTAACAACGGGCTTACCATTGTTCCATGCGTGGCCAAGAGGAGCAGAGGGCTCCTGGGTAGCGTAGCCACAGGTGGGGCAGGTGGTGGTCTCGATGCCGGGCTCGGTACAGGTAGCGGTGTTGGTCACCAGAAGCTTCTCAAGATCGCAAACATCGCACTTCTTTGCCTTCAGAACCTCGGTAACTTCGCCTTCGCAGACGGAGCATTCGTACTTAACCCAGCCGTCCTTGGTGTAGGTAGCATCCTCGCGGTCTACCTCAACCAGCCAGGTCTCGCCGGTCTCGGGATCCTTGTGGTTCAAGGGATTCTCCCAAGTTTCGCGGCGAACATAGCGCTCGCTACAGTTGTTACAAACAACGAGCAGACCGCCGTACTCGGTACATGTAGGATCCTGGTGGCCGATTTCGGTGTAATCAAAGTTGTAGTGATTACACTCGTCTGCATTCACAGCGGCCAGAGGAACAACACATACGCTGAGCAGTGTTGCCAATGCCAGTACAAGAGACAGGCATCTTCTGAGTGTGTGTTTCATTTTTCCCTCCAAAAAATAAAAAAATTACTTGGTGTAGGCATGACTCTACTCCGAAAAATAGAGACACTTCTACCCTGATCGTGGAAATTATAACACGCCCCGCATATTTTGTCAAGAACTTTTTTGCATTTTTTTTATTTTTGTTATAAAAGCAACGAAAATTTTTTGAATTTTTCACGATCAGGGCTCAGGATTTGCCGTTTTTGGAAATTTCAAAGAAAATTTTGCGCAGCAGGGCAAAAACGGGACAAACGGCAAAACCGACGGTTTCCCGCGGTGCGGGTGACGCGGCAGCGCCGCCGTCACCCGATCGACTCAAACTCGTCAAGCGCCTCCTCGAAGGAGCGCATGGCGGCGGTGAAGGCATCCTTTTTGGTCAGATCCACCCCGGCGAGCTTCAGCAGCTCGACAGGGCTGTCGCTGCCGCCGGAGGAAAGGAAGCGGAAATAATCCGAAACGGCGCTGTCTCCCTCTCGCTCGATGCGGTCGACGATCGAGACGGCGGCCACGATGCCGGTGGCATATTTATAAACGTAGAAGGCGCGGTAAAAATGCGGGATGCGCGCCCACTCGTACGCGATCTCCTCGTCCGAGACGACCGCGCTGCCGTAATATTTTTTGTTCAGCTCGTAATACACGGCGTTCAGCGACTCCCGCGTCAGCGGCTCGCCCTCCTCGGCCATCCTGTGGGCGCGGTACTCAAACTCGGCAAACTGCGTCTGGCGGAAGAGCGTGCCCTTGAGCGTGTCCATATAATAGGAAAGCAGGTACTTCTTCAGCTGCCGGTCATCGGTGGTGCGCAGCAGGTGGCGGAGCAGCAGCACCTCGTTGACCGTGCTGGCCACCTCGGCCACGAAGATCTTGTAATCCGCCTTTTCCTGCGGCTGCGCCCGCTCCGAATGATAGGAATGCATGGCGTGGCCAAGCTCGTGCGCGATGGTGAAGACGTCGCCGGTCGTTTTTTTGTAATTGAGCAGCACGTAGGGGTGGGGCAGGCCGAATACGCTGATGCTGTACGCACCGCTGCGCTTGCCCTGCGTTTCCTCTACGTCGATCCAGCCGCCCGTGTACGCCTCGTCCAGCAGGGCGGCGTATTTTTCGCCAAGGGGAGCGAGCCCCTCCTTGACCAGCCTGAACGCCTCGTCATACTCGAGCTGCAGCTCGGCGTTCGGCACGAGGGGGGTGTAGAGATCGTACATGTGCATCTGGCGGTAGCCGAGCAGCCTTTTGCGGTCACGGAAGTAGCGGTGGAGCAGGGGAAGCCCCTCCTCCACGCCGGCAAGCAGGTTCTCGTAGACGACGGTGTCCACGTCCTCGGAGGCCATGGCGCGGGCAAGGCAGCTCTCATAGCGGCGGGCGCGGGAGAGGAAGACGTCCTTTTCCACGTTGCCGGCATAGGTGGCGGTGATGGTATTGATCAGCCCGATGTACGCTTTATAATATGCGGTAAAGGCTTTTTTGCGCAAAGCGCGGTCGGGCGAGCGGAGAAGCAGGCCGTAGGTGCCGTGCGTGACGGTGACGCTCTCGCCGCCGACGCGCAGGGTGGGGGCGGGGAAGTCGGCATCGTCCAGCATGCTGAAGATATCGTGGAAGGAGCCGAGCATCTTGCCGCCGAGGGCAAGCACCTCCTCGGTCTCCCGCGAGAGGACGTGCGGCTTCTCCCGCAGGATGCCGCGCAGGGTGTAATCGTAGTCGGCAAAGCGCGGGTCGGCGATCAAGGCCTGCAGTTTTTCCTCCGGCAGGGCGGTCAGCTCCGGCGTCAGAAAGGCGGTGGAGGAGGCCAGCCTGACCTCCAGCGTGTCAACGCGGGAGGAGAGCGCCGTGTAGGCGGCGTCCCGCGTGTCCTCATCATGCTTCATAAAGGCGTAAACGCCCAGGCGGGAAAGATCCCGCACCACGCCGTTCAGCTCCTCAAAGCAGGAGAGCAGCACGGCGGGATCGCCAAGCCGCCCGGCATAGCCGGAAAAATCCAGCCGGGTGGAAACGGCGGCGTAAAGCGCCTCCCATTCCTCCTCGGTTGCAAAGATATCCTCGGTACGCCAGCGCAGGTGCGCCGGCACGGATGCTCGTTCTTTTGCCATATCGGCCTCCTTTTTTCGGTAACTCTTATATAATATGTATCCAATGGAAAAAGGTTATACGTTTCCGGCGGGTGCGGCCTTGCGCAGCTTGTAAAGCTCCTCAGCGGCCAGGCGGGCGCGTGCTACGCTGACCCCCTCCGGCGGGAAGCAGTAGTAGAGCGCGTGCCGGTTGCCGATGCAGATGACGTCCCCCAGCTCGTACCAATAATAATCGGCGTACAGGCCGTAGGAGGCAATGGGGGACTGGCTGTAGAGCAGCGCGCCGTCTGCCCCGTACAGGCAAAAGCCGTTTTCATCATGCACGAGGCGCCCCTCTCCGGCCATATAGATGGCGCGGTAGTCGGTCAGCAGGCCGATGCGCACCGGCACGTCCAGCCGGTAGCGGCCGGCCTCCAGCTCCCCTCGCACGCGATCCCTCTCCCAGGCGTACCAGGCGGGGACGTGGGAAAAGTGCGTCTCTCCCTCGGTGGCGTGCAGACTGCCGTATTCGTCCATCTGCCATTGCTTGCCGCAGGCGCGGCAGGTAAGAGAGACGCCGCGGCCGACCGTTTTGCCCTCTGCGCCGCAGGCGGCACAGCGGTAGAGGATGCGCTCTAACCCGTCCGCGCGGAAGGGCTCGCGCACCGGCACGCGGTTTTGCTGCTGTGCGGCAAAATGATCGTAGGTGAAGACCTCGTCCAGGGCGCGGTCAAGCTCCTCGACCGGCTTGGCAGCCAGCTCGGCCGGGGTAAAGAGGCATTTGACGTGTGCGCTGACGTGAACGCGGCGCTTTTGCAGGCAATTGTAGAGCGGGTCGCGCAGGAACGCGCCCTCGGTTTTGACCGTGACGACCGGCACGCCCAGCTTTTTGAGCAGAACGCCCATGCGGCGTGGCAGGGGCGTGGCCGTTCCGTCAAAGGAGTAGCTCGCCTCCGGGAACATCAGCACGCTGGACCTCTTTTTGTGCAGGGCGTGCATCATATCGCGGATGAGCGTGATATCACTGACGAATTTCTGCGTGGGGATGCAGCCGATCTGCCACATCAGCCACGCCTTGCCCACAAAGCCGTCCGAGGTGCAGACGATGGAGAGCGGGCGGGGGTAAAAGATGGTGGAGGCGATCTCCATATCGATAAAGCTGGAATGGTTCATCAGGATAAGGCAGGGGGCCTTGCCGACCTCCTCCATCCGTTCGGTGGTGTAGGAAAATCTGGTGGCGCGCAGGTCAAAATAGGAAAGCAGGCGGATCAGCGTGCGCCAGAAAATATGGGGGCGCTTGGGGTCGCGGTGCTTTGGCCGCTTGACGGCAAGCGCCTCCTCTACCGTTGCACGGCGGGTCTTGATCTTCATAGTCGGACTCCTCTCGCGTGATGCGTGATATGCGCGGTCTTATTTCTTTGAAATATCGATCAGGCGGACGATCAGCGGTGAGAGCAGCAGGCAGGTGGCTACCTCAAAGAGGAAGTTGCCCATTGCCAGCGCCCAGAAGACGGCCATGCCCGAGACGCCGAGGCCGAGCATAGCGGCGATCTCGTTGGCCGAGGGGAGAAAGAAGATCGCGCTGCCGAGCAGAAAGACGCCGGTATTGACCACCGGGCAGACCACCGAGGCGGCAACCACGGCGACGTAGCGGTTCAGGCGGTGCAGCAGGCGATAAACGAGGCCGGCCGCCAGGCCGCAGGCGGCACCCTTCAGCAGCACCGTGACGATCGAGCCGGGGATGCTGAAGACCCAGAAGAGGGCCGCGCCCCCCGTTGCCAGCACCACGATGCCGAACACGAGGCCAAGCCAGGCGCCAACGGTCGCGCCGCACAGGGCCGCACCGATGATGATGGGCACCAGTGCAATGGCGGTGGAAAACGGGCCGAAAAAGGTGGTGTAGGTGCTGAGCAGCTGCAAAATGACCACGAAGGCGGTCATCACGGCGCCAAGCACCATGGTTTTGGTAGACATGAACTGTTTTGTACGAGCTTTCATATGCTTCCTCCTGAAAACGAGATGTCAGACCCTGCCGTTATCCTGCCGCAGGCGGCGCTCACGGTATTCGCCGGGCGGGAGCAGAAAGGTCTTTTTGAACAAACGGCTGAAATAGGGCATATCCTCAAAGCCGACCGAGAGCGCGACCGAGCGGACGGGCGCATCCGTCTGCTCGAGCTGCCAGGCGGCGTGCGCGAGGCGGACGTGATTAATATAGTTGGCCGGCGACATGCCGAAATGCTTGGCAGTATAGCGAAAGACCTGCGGGGCAGAGCAGTCAAGCGCGGCGGCGATCTCCTCTGCGCCGATGCGGCGGTCAAAATTGGCGGCCACAAAGCGGCGGATGGCCGTGCGCGTCTCATCCTCCGGCTCGTGCTTCTCGGCATACATCATTAAAATGTCCAACATACGATAGGCCGCAATGTATCGGCGGGAAAGCACCGTTTCCTCGCACATGGCACGGATGGCGGCATAGACCTGGCCGCTGGCGGCACGGGGCAGCACGGCGGGCAGCGTTAGCACGTCGCCGATCGGGGCGCC
Organism: Eubacteriales bacterium; assembly: GCA_045543015.1. Lineage (GTDB taxonomy): Bacteria > Bacillota > Clostridia > Oscillospirales > CAG-272 > UBA1740. The sequence continues at coordinate 16,118 of JAZQLY010000069.1, read as the reverse complement.
GTCCACCATCACGTCCAGGAAGGCCCAGTGCGCCTTGAAAATGCCGTCCTCCCCCGGCAGATGCAGGAGCTTTTGCATTTTGCCGGCGGGGGCGATAAACACGTTCATCTCCCCGGCCTTGACCATTTCCTCTCCGTCTATGGCCAGTGCCAGGTCGCCGTGCACCACCTGCCCGACCGTCAGACACGGCAGCAGCTTTTTCTGCGCCTCCCCCGTGGGGGCATAGGAGGCACGGCCGCCGATAATATTTTCTACGGTAATGTTGCGGATACGCTTCATATTTTCATCTCCTTTTTTTACATAGGGGATGATATTATAATACAACAAAAATGCCGCGTTGTCAAGGGGAGGCGGCGCTTTTGAAAAGCTTTTTCCGGCCAGCACGGGAAAAAGAGAGCAAAGCGGTGCCCCGCTTTGCTCTCTTCCTTATTTTCACTTCGCCTTATTTTACCCGTGCCACGCCGCAGGCTACCGCACTTTCATACACGGCCCTTGCTACCGCCTTGCCCACGCGCTCGTCAAACGCGCGGGGGATGATGTAATCGGCCGAAAGCTCCCCGTCCGTAACGAGAGAGGCAATGGCACGCGCGGCGGCCAGCTTCATTTCCTCGGTGATGGCCGAGGCGCGCGCATCCAGCGCGCCACGAAAGATGCCGGGGAAGGCCAGCACGTTGTTGATCTGGTTATTGAAATCGCTGCGGCCGGTGCCGACGACTGCCGCACCCGCACGGAGCGCCAGCTCCGGCGCGATCTCGGGCGTGGGGTTGGCCATGGGGAAGACGATCGCCCCCTCGTTCATCGAGGCGACCATCTCCTCGCTCACGATGCCCGGCGCAGAGACGCCGATAAACACGTCTGCGCCGCGCATGGCGTCGGCCAGGCTGCCGTCAAGGCGCCCCTGGTTGGTCATGGCGGCCAGCTCTGCCTGCGGCGCGGTCATGCCCGCCTTGCCGAGAACCAGGCTGCCGATCTTATCGCAAACGATCATATCCTTTACCCCCAGGCGGAGCAAAAAGTGCGCAATGGCTACGCCCGCGCTGCCCGCACCGTTGATGACCACGCGAACGCCGCCGATCTCCTTGCCCACCACCTTGAGGGCGTTGAGCAGCGCCGCGCCGAGCACGATGGCCGTGCCGTGCTGATCGTCGTGAAAGACCGGAATATCGCAGATCTCCTTCAGCCGCCGCTCTACCTCAAAGCAGCGGGGCGCGGAAATATCCTCCAGATTGATGCCGCCAAAGCTGCCCGAAAGCAGGTAGATCGTGCGCACCAGCTCGCCCACGTACTTGCTCTTGATGCAAAGCGGGATGGCGTCTACGTCGCCGAAGGCCTTGAAGAGCAGCGCCTTGCCCTCCATGACCGGCATGCCGGCCACCGGGCCGATGTCACCCAGCCCCAAAACGGCCGTGCCATCGGTGATGACGGCGACCGTGTTCCAGCGGCGGGTCAGCTCATAGGACTTGCTCTCGTCCTTCTGGATCTCCAGGCAGGGCGTAGCCACACCGGGGGTATAGGCGAGCGAAAGATCCTCCCGCGTTTTGACGGTCACGCGGGGCGCGATCTCGATCTTGCCCTTCCATTCATAGTGCTTTTTCAGCGATTCCTCTGCATAATTCATCTCATTCACCTCATTTTTCCCAGGGGAAGACGTACTGCGTCAGCCCATACTCGTCACGCACGCGGCACATCTCGGCCTGCACCGATTCGTTGATCGGCACGCCGCTCTCCTTGCGCGCCTGCCAGACGTCGTATTCCTTTTCGCCCGCCGTATAGATGCGCTCCTCGCCCGGTGCCTTTTTGGAGGCGCGGATGGCGCGCAGGATGTCGCCGGCCTTGCGGCGGCAGGTCTCCTCACCCATGAAATGGTCGGTATCGATAGCAATAAAGAAATGGCCGAGGTGGTAGGGGCGGATATTGCCGTTTTCATCCTTGCCGTCCAGATCCTTGCCGTACATGCCGTCCTGCAGCACGGCCGAAAGCATCTCTACCACCAGCGCAAAGCCATAGCCCTTATAGCCGCCCAGCGCCTCGCCGATGCCGCCGAGGGTGGTGAGGGCGGCGCTGCCGTTGCGGATCTTTTTCAGCGCTACGCCGGCATCCCCCTCGACCGCATTGCCATCACTGTCGATGATGGTGCCGGGGTGTACGGCCTCGCCAATGCGCTCATAATACTCGACCTTACCGTTCTGGGTGATCGAGGTCGCACAGTCGAAAATAAAATCAAAGGGCTCGTCGGTCGGAATGCCGACGGTATACGGGTTAGTGCCGAACATGCCCTCTACGCCAAAGGTGGGGGCAACGGAGGGGCGGGCGTTGGTACCGGTCATGCCGATGCAGCCGGCCTTGGCCGCCATGCTGGCGTAATAGCCGGCAATGCCGTAATGGCAGGAATTGCGCACCGCCACCATGCCCATGCCGTATTCCTTGGCCTTTTTGATGGCCATTTCCATCGCGCGGTAGCCGATCACCTGGCCCATGCCGTGATGGCCGTCTACCACGGCGGTGGTAGCCGTTTCCTTAACGATCTCAAAATTCGTTACCGGCTGCTGGATGCCGGCCTTAATGCGGTCGATATAGACCGGCTTGAACCGGTTGCACCCGTGCGACTCAATGCCGCGACGGTCGCTTTCCAGAAGCACGTCGGTGCAAATCGCAGCCTCCTCGCGCGGCACACCCGCGCAGGCAAAGGCGTCGGTGATAAAGCTTTGCGCCGTTTGCCAATCCAAATTCATTTTTGCCATGATCTTCTCCTTTTGCGCTTGTTTTTTTAACTATATATGTTATAATCGTTTTGATCGTTTTTGTCAACGATTTTTTGAAAAAACGATCGGTTCGATCAGAAATATGATAGATCGGCGGCGCAATGCTGCCCAAATGATCAAAAAAAGGAGAAAAGAACGATGGCACACAAGGAACGGGAGGCGGCCATTCTTGCCTATTTACAGGAGCGGGGGGAGGCCGGCGTAGACGAGCTTTGCCGCGCGTTTTTTGTCAGCGCCCCCACCATGCGGCGGGATCTTTGCGCACTGCATGCGGCCGGCAAGCTGTTCCGCACGCACGGCGGCGCGCTGTACCGTAGCAGCCCGGGCGAGAATCTGCCGCAGGCCTACCGCGAGCGTGAGCATGCCGGCGCCAAGCTGGCCATTGGCAGAAAATGCCTTTCCCTGATCCGGGACGGCGACACCGTGATGATAGACGGCTCCTCGACCGCGCAGGCACTTTTGGAGGTGCTGGGCGAAAAGAAATCGCTGGTGGTGGTGACCAACCACGCCAAGGCCCCCACCCTGCTTTGCGACACGTCTGTCAAGCTGTTCGTCACGGGGGGCGAGCTGGCGCCCAACACCTACGCCTACGTTGGCAGCCACGCCGAGGCCTTTTTGCGGGAGTTCAACGCGGACGTCTGCTTTTTCTCCGTCCGCACCCTGACGCCGGACGGCCGCCTGACCGACAACGCCATGGCGGAAAACGCCATGCGGCGCGTGATGCTTTCCCACGCGCGGCGCCGCGTGCTGATGCTGGATTCCGAAAAGCTGGGCGAGCCCTGCATGAACACGCTCTGCAGCCTGGACGAGGTGACGCAGGTCGTCTCGGAGCGGGACGTTTCCGACCGGTTTGCTGCGCACAGGGAAAAATTCCTGTCTGCGCTGCCGCCCTCGAATTTCACTTGACCTTGCCCCGCTTTTGTGCTACAATAAAAGAAAAAACGATTCGCGAGGATACCGACATGCTCACCGTTTCTCAACTGACCAAGCGTTACGGCAAGACCGAGGCCTGCCGCAACGTCAACTTTTCACTTTCCCCCGGTACCGTGACCGTGCTGCTTGGCCCGAACGGGGCAGGCAAAAGCACGCTGATGAAGGCCATTATCGGCTTTTTGCGGTACGAGGGGGCCATTACCGTTGGCGGGCAGCCGAACAAAACGCCCGCGGCGCGGCGGCTGTGCGGCTTTGTGCCCGAGATGCCGGCGCTGTACCCCAATCTGACCGTTTCCGAGCATATGGAGTTCATTGCCCGCGCCTACCGTCTTTCGGGCGATCACCGCGCCCGCGCGGACGCGCTGCTTGACCGCTTTGAGCTGACCGACAAGAAAAAGAAGTTCGGTGACGAGCTTTCCAAGGGCATGCAGCAAAAGCTGAACCTCTGCCTTGGCCTGCTGCCCGAGCCGCAGGTGCTGCTGCTGGATGAGCCGATGATCGGCCTGGACCCGCACGCCATCAAGGAGCTGAAGGGCGTGATGGAGGAGCTGCGGGCGCAGGGCAAGACGCTGCTGGTCAGCACGCACATCATTGACAGCGTGGATATGCTGTGGGACCGCACGCTGATCATGCAGCGCGGCGAGATCCGTGCGGACGTGACGCGCGCGCAGCTGGCCACGGACGGCCTGTCTCTTGAGGAGCTCTTCTTCCGTGTGACGGAGGGGGAGACGGCAGACGGGGAAAAGGCAGGGGAGCAGGCATGAAGCTGTTTTTCTATTACGCCTTTTGCTCGGTCAAGAACCAGCTTCGCCGCCTGTTCAAGACCTGGGTGGCCGTATTTTTGCTGGTCTGCGTGCTGTTTGGGGTGATGATCGGCTTTGGTGCGGCCTTTTTAGAGGACGCATTTGGCGGCGAGAGCCCGGATGACGAGATCGTGGAGGATCTGCCCGAGGAGGAATGGACCGAGCAGGAGCTGGCCGAGGTGATGGATTTTGTTGAGCTGGCTGTGGGCGGCGTGATCCTTGTGCTGTTTGCCTGGGAGATCCTTTCCTCTGACAAGAGCGGCAGCCTGGTCTTTCTGCCGGCTGACGTGAATTTGCTCTTCCCCTCGCCCATGAAGCCGCAATCCGTGCTGCTTTTCCGGCTGATGACGCAGATCGGCGCGATGCTGGTGGCCGGCATCTATATGCTTTTCCAGCTGCCCAATCTGACGATGAACCTGGGGCTTTCGCTGCCCGCGGGGCTGCTGCTCATTCTGGCGTTTTGCCTGCTGATCATCTTTTCCAAGCTCGTTCACCTGCTGCTGTACACGCTGGGGGCGACCCACCCGCAGGTGCGCCGGTATATCCGCCCGGCGTTGATCGGCCTCTTGCTTTTGGTGGCGGGCGGCTATTATCTCTCCATGAACGGCGTGCAGGACCCGTTTTATTCGGCAACCGCCTATTTCAATGCCCCGATCTCCCGCCTGATCCCGGTCTGGGGCTGGCTGAAGGGGCTTTGCATGTACAGCATAGAGGGCAATTTCCTGGCGGCCGGGCTCTCGCTTGCGGCGCTGCTGGTGGCCGGCGGGCTGCTGGTCTATGTGATCTGGCACCTGCGGGCAGACTTTTATGAGGATGCCATGGCCAAAACGGCCGAAACGGCCGAGCTGCAGCAGGCGGTAAACGAGGGGCGGACGGTGATCGCCACCCGCAAAAAGGATCGCCCGGACCGCCTGCGGCGGGACGGCATGCGCCACGGCTGGGGCGCGAGCGTCTATTTCTTCAAGGCGATGTACAACCGCTTCCGCTTTGCCCATTTCCGCGTTCTGACCAAGACGACCGAGACCTATCTGGTGCTGGCGGCCGGGCTTGCGCTGCTTTTGCGCTTTGCGTTTTCGATCACCGACCCCACGGCGGTCATGCTGCTGCTGGGCGGCATGGTATTTTTCCGTTCGCTTGGCAACCCGCTCTCGGAGGACACGCAGCGGGAGAGCTTTTATACCGTGCCGGCCCCGGCCCACGCCAAGGTGCTTTTTTCGCTACTCGGCGGCACGGTCAACTGCCTGCTTGATCTTTTGCCGGCCCTGCTGGCCACGGGGCTGATCCTTTCGGTCAATCCGCTCGTGCTGCTTGGCTGGCTTGCCGTGATCGTGACGGTGGACTGGTACGCGACCAACGTGAGCGCGTTTATCGATCTTTCGCTGCCTACGTCGCTGGATAAGACGATCAAGACGGTGATCGCCATTATGTTCGTCTATTTCGGGCTGCTGCCGGACGTGGCGCTGATCGTCCTCGGCCTTGCCCTTGGCGCGCTGCCGCTGTTTGCCATGCTGGCGGCGGCGGTCAATCTGGTGATCGGCACGGTGGTGTTTGCGTTTACGCCGTTGTTTATCGAAAGAGGAAGAAAATAGGCGGGCTAGGAATTTTTGGCATAACCGTAAACAAAAAAGGAATGGGTGGGATCAGTTTCCCGCCCATTCTTTTATTTTATTCGTCTTTTGCTTCCCGCGTGGTTTTAAGGAGGAAAACCTGCGGTTTTCTCCTTTTTCATTTTATTTTTTGTTTACTATCTCCGTTTTCCGCCCTCGACGTATATAGATACGCCTCACGGGCGGAAAACGAAGATTTCTGCTCAAAACTTCCGTCGCCCGCGGGCTAGGAATTTTTGCATACCTGTAAAAATGAGAGGGTCCTCCCTCTCATTTTTTATTTTCATGTTTTTGGGGCTTTTGGCCCTTTTTCTTTTTCTTGACGGCCGAAAAGCCGAACGCGCCCAGCCTTTTGCCCAGGGCAAAATACTCGCCATGCGCATAGGCGCAGAGGTCGGCGCGGTCAAGGCGGAGCTTGCCGCTCTCGGTGATCAGCTCGTCCTCCACCGTCACGGCGACAATGTCCGCCAAGAACATATCGTGCGAGCCGAGCTGCTTGACCTCGAACACGCGGCATTCGAGCGACAGCGGGCTTTCGGCAAGCGAGGGGCAGGCGACCTCCTGCGAGGCAAGCGGGTGCAGGCCGAGCTTTTCAAATTTATCCACCTTGGCGCCGGTGTACATGCCGCAAAAATCGGCCGCACGGCAGAGCGAGGCAGGGCAGAGATTGATGACAAATTCGCCGCTCTCGCTGATCAGCTTGTGCGAGTGGCGCGTGGGGCGCACCGAAATGTAGGTGCGCGGCGGGACGGTGGACAGGATGCCCGTCCACGCAACGGTGATCAGATTGGGCTTTCCGTCTGCGCCCGCGCAGCTGACGATGGCGGGCGGCAGGGGCGCCAGCATCGCGCCCCCGCGCCATTTTTGTCTGGACATGGGTCTTGTCTTCCTTTCGTGAGGGTAGAGATGAGGTCTTTCCCCGTAGGGGGCGGCGCCTACGACGCCCCGTTTGGGTGTTCGGTAACCATGACCTCTTACCAATACAAATCGAAATTCGGCTCTACCTCGGTGTATTTGGTGTTGTTTTTCACGTCGCGGTAGATCTTGACCTCGGTGAGGTGGTTTTTGATCGTCTCCTCGTAGAGGTGGCGGGCGGCGCGCTCGGTAAATCCGTCAAAGAAATCGGCGTTTTCCTCGGTCTTGTAACCGCCCTCGTCCAGCGCGAGGCCGTAGAGAATATGCACGCCGTAATCGCTGCGCACCTCGGTCACCTCGCCCGGAGCGAGCTCCTGCGCGGCGGCCACCAGCGCGGGGATATAGTCACGGTAATCGACCTCGTTTGAGAAATAGTAGCCGTTTGGGTAGGATTTGGTGGCCGGGTCCTCGTTGTAGGTCTTGGCCAGCTCGTCAAAGGCCTTTTCGGTCAGCCCCTCGACCAGGGCGGCGCGCAGCGCGGCGGCCTTTTGCTGCTGCGCTTCTAATTTCGGGCCGGTCAGCTCCTCGTACCGATAGCGGTTTTCCTGCGGGTCCCACACGCGGTTGCCATCCTCATCCTTGAGAAAGTCCACGTAGGAGATATAGATCATCTTCACGCGGGAGTAGGTCGCCTGGTAATAGATCTCGTGCTGCTCGTCGGTCAGGGACATGATGCCGCTTTCCCCGTACAGGTAGTTATACAGGGCCTGCGCCTTGCGCTCAAAGGTCAGGGCTACGCGCATGCCCTCGTAATCAATGCCGTATGCGGCGGCGGCCTTGTCAAATTCCTGCCGCGTGCCGCCGGCGTTCTCCACCAGCTTTTCCAAGGCGGCGTTGATGATATCCCGCGCGGCGGTATCCAGCTGCAGGCCGTATTGGTCAAACAGCGAGGCGGCCACCAGCGTTTTCATGATATTCAGATCGGCCAGCTCGGCATACCGGTCTGCCGTTTCGGGCGTTTCACTGTATGCAAACTGCGCCCGGTAGCAGCACAGCCAGTATTCGTACACGTCCTCGTCCAGTCGTGTGCCGTTATGCTCCATCACGACGGGAACGTCCCGCGTGGCACAAGAGCCAAGCACGGCGACCAGCAGCGAAAGAAGCAAAAAAAGCGAAAGCAGTTTTTTCATAAACCTCTCCTTTTTTAACCCTCTCCCCGCGCGACCTCATCAAACCGCGCAAGGAAATCGGCGGCGGCCTTGGCAGGCTCTTCACCCGGGGCAAGGCGGTAATGAACGCAGGGGGGTGCGCTCTTGGAAAATTTCAGATTCTTGCGCTCGGCAAACAGGACCGACCAATTGGGCAGGTCGACCTCCCGCAGGACGAGGACGAGGTCACCCCCGCGCTGCTCGACCTTGGCGATGCCGTTTTTGGTGGCGAGGGCCCGCGCAAGCGAGACGTAGAGCAGGCGCGTGACCTCACGCGGCTCCTTGCCGTAGCGGTCACGGCATTCCTCTAAGATATCGGCCATATCGACCGGCTCCGCAATGGCGGAGATCTTTTTATACAGCTCCATACGGCCGGCGGCCGAGGCAACGTAATCTGCCGGGATGTGCGCACTGACGCGGATGTCGATCTGCGCCTCCTCGCGCGGGGTGGCGGGGGCCTTGCCCTGCTCCTCCAGCACCGCCTCGTTCAGCAGGCGGACGTACAGCTCGTAGCCGATGGCCTCAATATGCCCGTGCTGCTCTGCCCCCAGCAGGTTGCCGGCACCGCGGATCTCCAGATCCCGCAGGGCGATCTGAAAGCCCGCGCCAAAGGCGGCATACTCCCGGATGGCCGAGAGGCGGCGGGTGGCGATCTCCGACAAAGCGCGGCCGGGGCGATAGGTGAAGTAGGCGTAGGCCTGCCGCCCCGCGCGGCCAACGCGGCCGCGCAGCTGGTGCAGCTGCGAAAGGCCAAGGCGGTCGGCATCCTCTATGATCAGCGTATTGGCGTTTGGCAGATCCACGCCGGTCTCTACGATGGTGGTACAGAGAATGACGTCGATCTCCCCGCGCACAAGCGACTGCCAGATCTCCTCTAACTCCTCTTTATCCATTTTGCCGTGCGCCTCTACGATCTGCGCCTCCGGCAGCTCCTTTCGCAGGCGGGCGGCCGTGCGGGCCATGGTCTCCACCCGGTTATAGAGGTAGATGACCTGGCCGCCACGGCGCAGCTCACGCCGGATGGCCTCTGCGATCATCAGCTCGTCATGCTCCATGACGTAGGTCTGCACGGGCAGGCGGTCGCCGGGTGCCTCGTCTAAAAGGGACATATCGCGTATGCCGTTCATGGCCATGTTCAGCGTGCGGGGGATGGGGGTCGCCGTCAGCGTCAAGACGTCCACGTTGCCGGCAAGCTCCTTTAGCTTTTCCTTTTGGCCAACGCCAAAGCGCTGCTCCTCATCCACCACCAGCAGCCCCAGATCGCGGAATTCCACGCGGCCGGAGAGCAGCTTGTGCGTGCCGATGAGGATATCGACCTCGCCGCGCTTGACGCGGCGCATAATCTGCTCAGCCTGCTTCGGCGTGCGGAAGCGGGAGAGCATTTCTACCGTGACGGGAAAGCCGCGCAGGCGGGTGAGCGCGGTCTCGTAATGCTGCAGGGCGAGGATGGTGGTTGGCACCAGAATGGCGACCTGCTTACCATCCGAGACCGCCTTGAAGGCGGCGCGCAGCGCGACCTCGGTCTTGCCGTAGCCAACGTCACCGCAGAGCAGGCGATCCATGGGGGTGGGCTTTTCCATATCCCGCTTGATATCCTCCACCGCGGCCAGCTGGCTCTCGGTCTCCTCGTAGGGGAAGGCGGCTTCAAAATCCCGCTGCAGCGCGTCATCCGGCGAGAAGGCGTAGCCCGGCCGCCGCAGGCGGGCGGCGTACAGGGCGATCAGCTGCTTGGCCATATCCTTGGCGGCCGCGCGGGCGCGGGTGGTGGCCTTATGCCACTCCGTCCCGCCGAGGCGGGAGAGCTTGAGCGTGCCGTTATCGGCGCCGGAGCCGATGTATTTGCTGATCATTTCCAGCCGGTCGGCCGGCAGAAAGAGCTTATCGGTGCCGGCATAGCGCAGCGTGATATAATCCCGCGTGATGCCGTCTACCGTCATGGTGGTCATGCCGTCAAAGCGGCCGATGCCATGCACGGCGTGGACGACGTAATCGCCCTCTCGCAGGTCGGCATAGGAGAGCAGCCGTTGCCCGGCCGCCTGCTTTTTGCGGCGGGCCTGCGCCCGGCGGGTGCGGTAGATGCGCTGCCCATCCGGCAAGAGAGAGAGGACGGCGATCCGCGCAGAGGGCAGCTCAAACCCCGCAGGGGCAACGTCCTGCGCGATGCAGGCGGTGTACAGAACGCCGCTCTGCCGCCCGGCGGTGACAAAATCGCCCTCTGCCTTCGTGGGGGCGAGGATAAAATCATCCTCCCGCAGGCGGGCGGTGATGGCCTCCTCCTCGGCGCGGCTGCCGGTCAGGAGCAGGATGCGATAGCCGCCCTCCAGCAGGTGGCGGCAGTCCTCGCACAGCAGGTCGTAGCGGTCGGCGTAGGAGACGCCGCCACGGCAACGGAAGCCGAACAGGCCTGCCGTTTTCATATTGCCAACGCCGCCGGCAAAGGTGTTGATATGCACGGTGGCGCTTTCTTCCAAAAATGCGTCCAGCTCGCTCTCGGTGCCGCTGTACTGCGCGTGCGCGGGGGAGAGCAGACCGCCCTCCAGCAGGGGCAAGAGGCTCTCGGCCGACAGGGTGAGCGCGGCCTTGACGTTTTCCCGCATGGCGGCGGTGCCAAGCACCAGCACGGCCGCGCGGCTACCGCCGGATGAAAGATAGGTGAGCAGGCTTTCCTTTTCCGGGTAGACGAGCGAGAGGTATTTATCGATGGCGTGCAGCTCTGTGCCGCCGGTGAGCGCCGCCTCCTCGGCGGCGAGGGTGGTATCTGCCCCCTCGGCCCTTTTGCGCAGGGCGCGCACGGCGGCAAGGATGGCGGCACGGCCGCCCTCGTCTGCCAGCACCTCCCGCGCGGGCAGCAGGGCAAGCGCGGGGCATTCCTCGCCCCGGCGCTGGGTAAGCAGGTCAAAATAGCGCAGATCGTCGATCTCGTCGCCAAAGAACTCCGCACGGACGGGGGACTCCGCCCCGGCGGGGTAGATATCCACAATGCCGCCACGGCGGGCAAACTGGCCGGTGCCGTCTACAGCCTCGGTCTGGACGTAGCCAAGCGCGACAAGGCGCGCACAGAGGTCGGCCGGGGCGATCAGGCTGCCGCGCGAGAGCGAGAGGGCAAGCGAGGAAAGGCGCGAGGCGGGCATGGTGTATTGCAGTGCCGCCGCCGGCGTGGCCACCACCGCGCGGCAGGCGCCCTCGCGGATGGCGTGCAGCACAAAGAGCCTCTCACGGTCTGTATCGTGGGAGGCGGTGACGTTATGAAGGACAAGGTCGCGCACGGGGTAGGGCAGGGCCGGCACGCCGGCCGCCTGCAGCGTGGCCGCAAGCGAACGCACGCTGGCCTCGTCCGGGGCCAGCAGCAGGGCCGGGGCAGGCCCGGCAGCCTGTACGTGGCGCACAAGCTCGGCACACAGGGCGGGCAGCGCACCGCCGCCAAGTCCGTTGACCAGGAGCGGTAACGGCCGCGCAGCAGAAAGCTCAGAAGAAAGAGCCGCCGCCAGCGCCGTGAATTCACGGTCTGCCGTGATGCAGGATGTAACGATTCTCATGGTTCTTCCTGAATGGGGATGGGATGGAGTGGGATGGAAGGGGGTGGAATGTGAAAACTTTTTGAAAAAAGTTTTCACGCTTTCAAAAACGTTTAGGAAAAAGGATATGGCGCACGCCTGTAACTTGGTAGGGGAGGGGCTTGCTCCTCCCGCAAGGAATAACGCCTACGGTTATGGCCGTCTCTTTCTCTGTGTCCGCCTTGTTCGGTGCAACGCCGAGGGGTAGGTAAAACGGAGAATTGACGAGGCAATCCCGGCTCTCTGAACGGCTTTACCGCTTGTAGCCCATTCGCCCTTGGCGAATTGGCACCGGTGGATGTTGTATTGGCACCGGAGCAGGCCCGATCACTTGGAGTACAGGTTCATGGCGCGGTCGATCTCGCCCTTGGCGCACAGCTCAACGGCGGCGCGGATGTCGGCAAAGCGGGCGGCGATCGCCTCACGGTCGGCCTTGGGCATATTGCCCAGCACCCAATCCACGAGGTCGTAATCGGGGGTGGGCTTTTTGCCCACGCCGATCTTCAGGCGGCAAAACTCCTCGGTGGAGAGGTGGTCGATGATGTTGCGCAGGCCGTTATGCCCGCCGTGCGAGCCGCGGCGGCGGATGCGGATCTTGCCGGGGTCAAAGCTGATATCGTCACAAAGCACGATCAGCCGGTCGGGGGTCAGCTTATAAAAGCGCATGGCATCGGCAACCGCCTCGCCCGACAGGTTCATAAAGGTGGTGGGCTTGAGTAGCAGCATGCGGATGCCGCCGAGCGTTACCTCCCCGGTCAGGGCGTGAAAGCGGGCGCGGTCGATGCGCGCGCCGCAGGCGGCGGCCAGATCGTCGATCGCGGCAAAGCCGACGTTGTGGCGCGTATGCTCATACTGGGCGCCGGGATTGCCAAGGCCGGCCACCACGTAGGTGATGGGGCCGGCCGCAGGGGTCTCTATCTTCTTAAACAGGTCAAAAATATTGCTCACGAAAGGCCTCTTTCCTTGATCAGTTGGTCAATTTCCGCAAGCCAGGCGGCAGCGGAGGCATCGCTTGGCATACGCCAGCCGCCGCGGGGCGAGAGATCGACCGCGGTGACCTTTGGCCCATCCGGCAGGCAGGAACGCTTGAACTGCTGGGCAAAGAAGCGCGAAAGGAAGACGCGCAGCCAGGCGGCCACCGTTTTCTCGCCAAACTGGCCGGCAAAGGCGGCTACCGCATAGCGGAAGAGCTTGCGCGGCGTAAAGCCGTCATGCAGGAAGTGGTACAAAAAGAAATCGTGCAGCTCGTACGGGCCGACCAGATCCTCCGTTCTTTGCGCGATCTGCTCACCGTCCGGCGGCAGCAGCTCGGGCGAGACGGGGGTATCCACGATATCCTGCAGGATGCGGGTGACGTGCCCGTCTCCGGCCGCGTGATATTCGTCCGCCGCGAAGGAGACGAGGGCGCGCACCATGGTTTTGGGCACGGCGGCATTGACGCCGTACATGGACATATGGTCACCGTTATAGGTCGCCCAGCCGAGCGCCAGCTCGGAGAGGTCGCCCGTGCCGACCACCATGCCGCCCTCGGCATTGGCCAGATCCATCAAGATCTGCGTGCGCTCACGCGCCTGCGCATTTTCATAGACGGCGTTTTTGACGGCGGGATCATGCCCGATATCGGCAAAATGCTGCGAGACCGCCGCATGGATGGGGATGCAGGAGAGGCGCACGCCAAGCGCGGCGCAAAGCTCCTCGGCGTTCCCGCGGGTGCGGGCGGTGGTGCCAAAGCCGGGCATGGTGACGGCGTGGATCGCCTCACGCGAGAGGCCGAGCCTATCGACCGTGCGGGTGGCGACCAGGAGGGCGAGGGTAGAATCAAGCCCACCCGAGATGCCGACGACCAGCGTTTTGGCATGGGCACGCTGCATGCGGGCAGAGAGGCCTGCCGTTTGGATCTCTATGGCGCGGGCCAGGGCGTGCAGGCGGCGCTTCGGCTCTGCGGGGAGGAAGGGATCGGCCGCCGGGGCGCGGGAAAAGGCCGTCTCGGCGGGGGTTAGCGAAAAACGGATGCGGGCGTAGCCGCTCTCCTCCGGGAGGAAGGTGCTGGTACGCTGCCGCGCAAACAGGGCGCGGCCGAGGTCACATTCGCCCACGGCAAGCTCGCCCTCCGGCGCAAAGGGCAGCCGCTCGGCCACCGTGCGGCCGCAATCGGCCAGCAGGCAATGCCCGGCGTAGATCAGGTCGGTGCTGCTTTCGCCCTCACCGGCGTTCGCGTAGAGGTAAGCTGCCTTCAGGCGGGCGGAAAGCGACTTGACCGTTGCACGGCAGGCCTCCTCGCGCGAAAGGATCTCGTCTGCCGCGCTGGCATTGACGATCAGCGTGGCCCCTGCCGCCGCATGGGCGCAGGAGGGGGGTACGGCTACCCACATATCCTCGCAGATCTCGGCAGCCACGACGAGGGCGGGCATTTCGGCACAGCAGAAGAGCTGGCGCGTGCCAAGCAGCACGTCCGTGCCGCACAGGGAAACGGGCAGATTTTCCTTTGGCGCGGGGGCAAACCAGCGCCCCTCGTAGGTCTCCCCGTAATTGGGCAGGTAGGTCTTCGGCACCAGGCCGAGCAGACGGCCGCGGCAGACGGCGGCCAGGCAGTTATAGATCCGTCCGCCGTGCGCTACGGGCAGGCCGACGAAGGAGAGCATATCCAGTGCGGCCGTCTCCTCGATATAGGCGGCAAGCGCCGCCTCCGCCTCCCGCAGCAGCAGGGGGGAGAGCAGCAGGTCGCCGCAGGTATAGGCAGAAAGGCACAGCTCCGGCATGGCCAGCACGCGCACGCCGCGCGCGGCGGCGGCACGGGCCGCCTCTACCGCTGCCGCCCGGCAGGCGGCAGGGGAGGCAATGGTAACGCGGGGGCTGCAGGCCCCTACGCGGATGAGTCCGTCCTTCATTCTTCGTTTTCCTCTTTGATCAGGATGAGGTCGGTGGCGTAGGGCAGCGACCTGATCACGTCGCACATCGTATGCCACTCGGCCAGCTTATGGCTTTTTCTTGCGTAGTAGATGTTGACCAGCGTTTCGTAGTTCATGGTGACGGTGCGCAGCTGGTTATAGGAGGAGGGCAGCAGCTGGATGATATCATGCCAGGCGGCCTTATCCTTGGTTTCCACAAAGACCTGTCTGCGCTCCTCTAAAAAGGCGATCAGCACGTCCAGCTGCGAAAGGGCAGCGGGCGAGAGGCGGTCACAGGAGAAATCCTCCCGCGAAAAGGCCTTGGCGTGTACCTTATGCATGGTGGAGCAGGAGTTGGCCACGGTAGCGACCTTGTAGGTATCAAACTCCTTCCACCAATAGAGGGGGGCGGTGATATCCATCGAGACAAAGATCTGGCGCAGGTATTTGCGGTGGTCAGAGCCGGCCTTGGCCAGGCGGCGGCAGAGGTCGAGATCGACCTCGCCGAGGACGTAGTTCCCCCGCTCGTCGTAATAGCTATCGCTTTTTTGCCAGCTATTCATGGGGTTGCGCGCGCCGCGAACGGCGTTTTCCATATTCATGACGCTGATTTTTTCAATGGTGATCATACGTTCCCTCCCGATCGTCTTCTATTTTTATTTATATTATACACGCGCGGTGCGCAAAAGTCAACGGCCTTTTGGATTTCAGAAAAAGATTTTGAAAAAAATTTCAAAAAAGTGTTGACAAATGAAATTCAATGTGTTATAATAACATCCGTCACCGAGGGAAGGCACCCCCGGAAGGATGGAAGCTTAGCTCAGCTGGGAGAGCATCTGCCTTACAAGCAGAGGGTCATAGGTTCGAGCCCTATAGTTTCCACCAGTCACAGAAGTGACGTGCTTACAGCACTTGTGTAATGAATGGCTTGGTAGCTCAGTTGGTTAGAGCGCCGCCCTGTCACGGCGGAGGTCGTGGGTTCGAGCCCCATCCGAGTCGCCATTACGCGAATGCCTCTGTAGCTCAGTTGGTAGAGCAGAGGACTGAAAATCCTCGTGTCGTTGGTTCGATTCCGACCGGAGGCACCAGCGACAGGTTCTCTGTCGCATATGCGGATTTAGCTCATTTGGTAGAGCGCGACCTTGCCAAGGTCGAGGTGGCGGGTTCGAGCCCCGTAATCCGCTCCAAAAAACACGGACATAGAAATATGTCCGTGTTCTCATAACCAAAGAAAGCCGTTACGGCTTTTTAGGATATACGGCGCCATAGCCAAGTGGTAAGGCACGGGTCTGCAAAACCCTTATCCCCCAGTTCAAATCTGGGTGGCGCCTCCAAAAAGAAAAGTCACACATCGTGTGGCTTTTTCTTTTTGTACTTTTCACTATTCTCTCTTCTGTGTGATGTTTATTACGCTATACAGCAAATTAATTGATTTTCACGCAACAAACAGCTTTCGCTAGTTAAACTGCATTATTTAGGTTGTCCTAATAATGCAGTTTAATGGTATA
>JAZQLY010000068.1:0-10106 GCA_045543015.1 Eubacteriales bacterium | reverse complement strand
TTGTGATGAACCCGTTTACGGGTAGCTGGTAACAATTGCATGGCTGGCAGGCCAATTAAAAGCGCACTTGTGCGCAGCCAGTAATGTTTAGGGCTATGCCCGAAAATGTAATACCCCCCGCTACGCGGGGGGATATTTATTTGCTTTTTGAAAAAATCATAACGCCGCCCTTTTGTGACAAAATTTTATCCTCGCCTTTTTGTATAATACCTGTGAAAGGCGGTGCCGTATGCAGCAGGTCGTATATGGAGATGTTTTGTTTTTGGTCAACTTCAGTATCGACTTCATCGTTTTGTTCATAGCGGGGTGCTTTTTACATATCAAGCGCAGGCTCTTTCGCCTGGTGATCGCATCGCTTGTCGGCGGACTTTACGGTGTGCTGATCCTTTTGCCGGCGCTTTCGTGGTGGGGGACACTGTTCTTTCATATTCTTGCTGCTTTTGGTCTCTGCCTGATTGCCTATGCACCTGTTGGCAGGCGAATGTTTTTCAGCCTGTTTCTTTCTTTTTTCGGTGCGGCGCTGCTGCTTGGCGGCGTTCTGACGGCGTTTTACAGCTTTCTTTCAACCGTATTTGAAACAAGCGGAACCAATCCCGCCATCAGCGGAAAAAAAGCAGAGCTGTTTTTGCTTTATGCCTCGCTCAGCGCACTGGTGATCTTTGGTGGCGGACGTGTGCTTGCCAAAAAGAAAAGCAAGCGTGAGATCATGGTAGAGGTATGGGAACGGGAGAAGAACGTGACCATTTGCGGCTTGGTCGATAGCGGCAATCTGTTGACAGAGCCGCTCTCCGGCAAGCCGGTGATCCTGGTACGGCAGAAGGAGATATTGCCGCTGCTGCCGCGTGAGGTGCTTGGCTGTTTGGAGCAAAGCACAGATGAAAGCAAATTGCCCCTGCATATACGGCGTAAGATCCGCGTGATCTTGGCACGCGGTGCGGTTGGGCAGCAGATCCTGTTCGGCTACCTGCCGGACGATATCTATCTGTACGGCAAGGAACGGGAGAAAAACAAATACGCGGTGGATGCCGTGTTGGCGGTCACGTTGTCAGAGGATCAAGATTTTGCCGGCTATGGTGGGATCGTACCGGCTGTGTTGTGTTAGGGGGAAATATGAGACTGATCAAAAGATTGAAAAGGATGCTTGCACGGCTTTTTTCGCGCCGCAGCTGGGGGCAGATCTATTATATCAACGGCGCGGACGTGTTACCGGCCCCGCTCGAACGGGAGGAAGAGGAGGCGCTGCTTTCCGAGATCGCGCACGATGAAAGCAAGCGTGCCATCCTGATCGAGCATAATTTGCGCCTTGTGGTGTACATTGCCAAAAAATTTGAAAGCACCGGCATCGGCATTGAGGATCTGATCTCCATCGGCACGATGGGACTGATGAAGGCGATCAACACCTTCCGCGCCGATAAGAATATCAAATTGGCCACCTATGCCTCCCGTTGCATTGAAAATGAGATCTTGATGTATATTCGAAAGACCGGTGCGCAGCGGCGGGAGATCTCGTTTGACGAGCCGCTGAACGTAGATTGGGATGGCAACGAGCTGCTGCTTTCGGATATTTTGGGAAGTGAAGCGGATGCCGTTTGTAAGGACATAGAGGAGAGGGAAGAGCGGAGCGTGGTCCGCGCACTCGTTGCGGCGCTGGATGAGCGGGAGCGTGTGATCATTGAGATGCGTTACGGTCTGCGCGGGGGGCGTGATCTGACGCAAAAGGAGGTAGCCGATTCGCTTGGCATCTCGCAGTCCTACATCTCACGGCTTGAAAAAAAGATCATTGCCGACTTAAAAACACAAATATTGCAAAAATTATAGAATTTTTTTAAAAAACACTTGCAATTTCAAAAGAAACCTGTTATAATAAAGTGTACTGCATTTAAGCATGGCAAATACTATGTGAAGAGGTGTGAAAAATGAAAGCAGGAATCCATCCCGATTACAAGGAAGCAACGATCAAGTGCGCTTGCGGCGCCACGGTTGTTACCCGTTCGGTAAAGGGCGATATGAACGTGGAAATTTGTTCCAACTGTCATCCGTTCTATACCGGCAAGCAGAAGCTCGTGGATGCCGGCGGACGTGTTGATAAGTTCAAGAAGCGTCTTGCAATGAGCAAATAATTGGTTCGGTATACCTAAAAAGGGGGCGCGCTTCGCGTCCCTCTTTTTTATCCGGAGGAGTGAATTATGGCTGAACATGCAAATATCGAGCAAAGGGCCGTCCTGGTTGGCATTTCGCCCGACCAGAGTGGCCTTGCAGAATGTCACACAAGCTTGGATGAATTAGAGCGGCTGCTGGATACCGCCGGCGGAGAGGCGTTTGCACGCGTGGTGCAGGTCCGTCCTGCCTACAATGCACGCACCTGCATTGGCAGCGGCAAGGTCGCTGAGATCGCTGAGCTTTGCAAAAACGAGGATATCCATCTGGCCGTTTTTGATTTTGACCTGTCCCCCTCGCAGATCCGCAATCTGGAGGATGATCTTGGCGACGTTCGCGTGATCGACCGCAGCATGCTGATACTGGATATTTTTGCGCTGCACGCCACCAGCGGAGAGGGGAAGCTACAGGTGGAGCTTGCGCAGCTGAAATATACCGCACCGCGCCTGACCGGCCACGGCACCGAGCTTTCGCGCCTTGGCGGTACCATTGGTACCCGCGGCCCGGGCGAAACGCAGTTAGAGAGTGACCGCCGCCATATGAAGCGGCGGATCGACGCACTGGAGGCACAGCTTGCCGAAATGGAGAGCACGCGGGCAACCATGCGTGCCGCGCGTGACCGCTCCGGGATCCCGAAGGTGGCCATCGTGGGGTATACCAATGCCGGAAAATCTACCCTTTTGAATTATCTGACAAATGCCGGCGTCCTGTCCGAGGACAAGCTGTTTGCTACGCTCGACCCTACCACCAGACGGCTGGATCTGGAAGAAGGCGAAAGCCTGTTGCTGACCGATACGGTCGGCTTTATACGCAAGCTGCCCCACCATCTGGTCAAGGCATTCCGCTCTACGCTGGAGGAGGCTGCCTATGCAGACATTCTTCTCGTCCTGATCGATGCGACCGACGAGGAGGGGGAGGCGCATCTTTCGGTGACCGAACAGCTGCTTGAGGAGCTTGGTGCGACCGACAAACCTACGCTTTACGTCTTCAATAAGTGTGACCGCGTGCCGGAGCTCTTGCACGCAGCGGACGGCCGTGAGGATACGGTCTATATTTCTGCTGCCACCGGTGAGGGGGTAGACCGCCTTCTTGCGCGGCTGCTTGCCATCGTGCGGCAGGACAAGCGAAAGGTTCGTCTTTGCTTCCCGTATACCGAGCAGGGGCGCGTCAGCGCCGTTTACCAGTACGGGACGGTTGAAAGCCTTTCCTATGAAGAAAACGGCGTTGTGATGAGTGCCATTCTGGATAGGCGCGGCATTGGTCTGTTTGCCGATTATTTGGACGGCGAGGACCGCGCTCTTGTGAAGGAGGATGAGGATGCAGACTTCCTATAAAACGATCCGTTCCCGTGCCGATGAAACGTTTGAGGAAAAGAAATCCGTTTTTATCGGTCATGCTGCACCCGTGGCGACCGAGGCAGAGGCGCTCGCCTTTTTGAACGAGATCCGCGCTGCCTACCCGGATGCCAGACACAACGTATATGCCTACGTGCTGCGTGAGAACGGCACCATGCGGTATAGCGATGACCGCGAACCGCAGGGAACGGCAGGAATGCCTGTTCTTGACGTGTTACGAAAGGCGGAGATCACCGATACGGCCGTGGTCGTAACGCGCTACTTTGGCGGTATTCTGCTTGGCACGGGCGGTCTGGTGCGCGCCTATACGCAGGCGGCAAAAATGGCGGTAGAGGCCGGCGGCATTGTGCTGCGTGCCAAGCTGAGCATGCTTTCCGTCACCTGTACCTATGCGGATTATCAGAAGATCACACCTTATCTTTCAGCCGAGCAGCTGCGCATTGACGACACAGCCTTCGGCGCGGACGTTACCGTATGCGTTGCCATGCCGGTAGAAAACAAGGAAGAATTTTTTCGGTGTATAACCGAGGTGACCAACGGGCGCGCCCTGTTGCTTGAAAAGGGCGAACGGTTTGATTATTTGTAAAAAATACGCACGATCATAAAAATTCTGCTCGGAAAAAAGTATATTGAAAGAAAAAGTAGTATCTTATATATAAAAGACAGTTTTGTTTTGGAAAAAGGAGGTACCGTATGGAGAATGTATGCGACCTGTTTTTGCGCCGCGAGGAGGAGTACCTTTCGCCGTATGCATTTCTGACCAAAAATACAAAGGGGCGAGAAAAGCCGATCACCCCTTGTCATAACCGTACCGAATTTCAGCGTGACCGCGACAGGATCCTGCATTGCAAATCCTTTCGCCGCCTGATGCACAAAACACAGGTCTTCTTTTCCCCCACGGACGAGCATTACAGAACGCGCATGACGCACACGTTGGAGGTCACGCAGGTGGCGCGTATCATTGCCCGCGCACTACGGCTGAATGAAGATCTTTGCGAGGCCGCTGCGCTTGGCCATGATCTGGGGCATACCCCCTTTGGCCACGCAGGTGAGTCAGCCATGCAGCGCTGCTTTGATCCCGATTTTACGCATTATAAGCAAAGCCTTCGCGTGGTCGACTATTTGGAGAACGACGGAGAAGGCATGAATCTGACCTTTGAGGTGCGGGATGGCATTTTAAATCACACGGGTGAATGCATGGCCTCTACGCTTGAAGGCGTTATCGTTAAATTTGCTGACCGCATCGCTTACATCAATCATGATATTGACGATGCCTGCCGCGCCGGCATTCTGACGCCGCAGGACATCCCGGCTGAATTGGTAGCCGTGCTTGGCCGGTCGCACAGCGAGCGCATCAATACGATGGTGACCTCGGTGATCGAGGCAAGCCGTGATCAAAACGCGATCAACATGACCCCCGATATCTATGCTGCAACGATGGAGCTGCGGGACTTTTTAAAGAAAAACGTATATGTGGATTCGCTTGCCAAGGCAGAAGAGGATAAGGCAAAGGATCTGCTGGTCTGCCTGTTCCAGTATTACAGCGAAAACCCGGAAAAGATGCCGGCCCTGTACCAGCGGAACATTGAGCGCGATGGGATCGGGCGTTGCGTGTGCGACTATGTTTCCGGCATGACAGACCGTTATGCCATCGCACAGTATGAGGATATCTTTATCCCCAAGGTTTGGAAGGGCTGATATGATCGCAAAAGAAATCGTAGAAGAGGTTCTTGCGCGAACAGATCTGGGGGCCTTGATCGGCAGTTACGTCTCGCTCAAGCGTACAGGCTCCAATCAGACCGGTTCTTGCCCCTTTCACAGTGAACGCACGCCGTCCTTTACCGTGTTCTCGGCCAGCAACAGCTTTTATTGCTTTGGCTGTGGTGCAGGCGGGGATGCGATTACCTTTGTGCGCAAGATTGAAAATCTGGAATATGAAGATGCGGTCGAGTTCCTCGCCCGCCGTGCCGGTATCACCATTCAACGTGCGCCCGAAATGTTTGCGGGCAAGCGGTATGACAGGGCGCGGCTCTATGAGATGAACAAGGATGCCGCCAGGTTTTTCCACGCAAGCCTGTATCAGAATACGCCAAACGCACAAAACGCTCTGGCATATCTGACCGAAAAGCGCGGTCTGTCCAAATCGGTCATCACCCACTTCGGCCTCGGCTATTCACCCGCTGAATACGATGCATTTTCCCAATACATGAAGGGAAAGGGGTATTCCGAGGACGAGCTGATCGCCGGGTTCCTTTGCGGCCGCTCGGAGCGGGGGAGACTGTATAGCTCCTTCCGCAACCGCGTGATGTTTCCCATCATCGACCTATCCGGCAATATTATCGCATTCGGTGGGCGCGTAATGGACGATAGCCTGCCCAAATACAAAAACTCCTCCGACACACCGGTGTTCAAAAAAAGCAAAAACCTGTTTGCCCTGAATTTTGCAAGAACGGCGTGTGCCGAGCAGCTGATCCTTTGTGAGGGGTATATGGACGTCATTGCCCTGCATGCAGCCGGCTTTACCAATGCGGTGGCAACTCTGGGTACAGCCTTGACAGAAGACCAGGCGCGCATGATGACGCGATATACCAAAAAGATCATCATTTCGTACGATATGGACGATGCCGGCCGAAAGGCGGCCGATCGCGCCGTTAAAATGTTTGGCGACGTCGGGTTGGATGTAAAGCTCCTCAAGCTCAACGGCGCCAAGGACCCGGATGAATATATCAAAAAATTCGGTGCCGACAAGTTTCGCGCCCTGCTGGAGGAAAGCCGCACCAAGTTTGAATACTATTTTGAGACGATACTTGCTAAGCATGACATCAATATACCGCAGGAGAAGATCAAGGCGATCAACGCCATGTGCGAGTTGATTTCCGGGTTTTATTCCTCGGCAGAGCGAGACGTGTACATTGCAGAGGTCGCAAAACGCACCGATGTAACGCAAGAGAGCCTGCGCCAGGATGTTGCACGCATGATCGCCAAAAAGAAGCATGCATACAAGCAGCAGGAAACACAAAAAATACATCAGGCGGCAGCCGGCTTTGCCGACAAGGTCAATATTGATTTTGTAAAGGATCCGGCCGCTGCGCGGGCAGAGGAAGCTGTGCTTGGGCTGCTGTTGCTGCAGATCGAGCACCGCAAGCAGGCATTTTCCGAGCAGATCGCCTTAACCGAACAGGATTTTTGTACGGAGTTTGGCAAAAAGGTGTTTGCGTATATACAGGCGCACGCGGAGGAGGCAGACGTCTCTGAATTTCTGAACGAGAGCTTCACACCTGACGAGGTAGGGCGCATCACCAAAATGAAGATCACGCGGATGCAGCTGACTGATAATGGGGATGCTGTGTTTGCGGAAAGCGTGCGGAATCTCCGCGCAGCTGTTACAAGCTCCCAGGAGAAAAAAGACGGCATGACGCTGTCAAGCCTTTCTGCCTTGATAGATCGCCGTAAAAACGAACAGTAACATCATGTAAAAGACAAACGATACAGGAGGCCAGTAAAAATGAACGATGGAAAGAAATTGGATGTAAATGAATTGATCGAGCAGACTTCCGGCGGTTCTATGGGCGGAAGCGATATCATGGAGGTGCTTGAGGACATCGACTATGATATCGAGCAAATGGAAAAGATCTATGAATCCTTGGAAAGCAACGGTATCCACATTGGTGAGAACGGAGAGCCGCAGCCCTTTGCAGATAACGGGGATCTGGAGGCAGAGACCTTTTCCAGCACCGAGGATATGGAAAAGCTCCTGGCGCAGGAGGGGCTTGCCATTGATGACCCGGTTCGTATGTATCTGAAGGAGATCGGTAAGATCCCGCTGCTGAACAGTGAGCGCGAAATGTACCTGGCCGAGCGTATCTCCTTGGGAGACAAGCAGGCAAAGGACGAGCTGGTAGAGGCCAACCTCCGCCTGGTCGTCAGCATTGCCAAGCGCCACGTCGGCAAGGGTATGTACTTCCTTGATCTGATCCAGGAGGGCAACCTCGGCTTGATGAAGGCCGTAGAAAAGTTTGACTATCACAAGGGCTACAAATTCTCTACCTATGCTACCTGGTGGATCCGCCAGGCCATTACGCGCGCCATTGCAGACCAGGCGCGTACCATCCGCATTCCCGTCCACATGGTAGAGACCATCCATAAGGTATCGCGTACCGCACGCCAGCTGCTGCAGGAGCTGGGCAGAGAGCCCTCCTCGGAGGAGATCGCAGAAAAGATCGGTATGTCTACCGACAAGGTGCGTGAGATCATGAAGATCGCGCAGGATCCCGTTTCCCTTGAAACGCCGATCGGCGAGGAAGAGGACAGCCACCTTGGCGACTTCGTGGAGGATAACGATTCTCCCGCCCCTGCAGATACCGCCTCCTACTCGCTCCTGCGTGAGCAGCTTTGCTCGGTTTTGCGCACGCTGACCCCGCGTGAGGAGCAGGTGCTGAAGCTGCGTTTCGGCCTGGAGGACGGCCGTGCACGCACCCTGGAAGAGGTGGGCAAGGAGTTTAATATCACCCGTGAGCGCATCCGCCAGATCGAGGCAAAGGCGCTGCGCAAGCTGCGTCACCCCAGCCGCTCCAAGCTCCTGCGTGATTACCTGGAATAACCCGCTCGTTGGGCATGTTGTATAAAAAAACGAGTTCTGGTTGTGCATATTGACAGACGCACTTGAAAAGGGAATTTTTTGGCCGACAATATTCACAAAAAAATCATACTTGAATGCCGAAATGACCTTGACATTTTGATGAAAATGTTGTAAAATAATGTAGTGATTATATAGGGGCCTTCATGGCACTTGTGATTTCCGAGGAGGACATGTATGAAGAAGTTGTTATGCCTTTTGCTTTGCCTTGCCATGCTGCTTTCGGCGGCTATGCTTGGCGGCTGTGCTGAAGAGGATGAGGTCGACGTAGATTCTAACGTTGATACGTCGCGTACTGCCGTTACGCTCGGCATGTGGATCATCTCTGAGAACAAGGTAAGCAAAGAGACCGAAAAAGAAGTCGAGGATGCGATCAACGAGTTTACCAAGTCGAAGTTCACAACGAAGATCGATCTCTTTTTCTGCACGGAGGAAGAGTACAAGGAAACGGTTGATAAGAGATTTGACAAGATCGTCAATCGCCCTGCCGGCACCCCGATCAAGCCTGTCACCAAGGGTGAGATGTACGAGCTGGATGATGAGGGCTTTAAGGTCCTTGCCTATCCGGAGATTGGCGCCTATCAGATGGATATCGTGCTGATCACCAGCGAGGATATGCTGAGGGAATACGTCAACGATGGGCACCTTATGTCTCTTAACGAGGCACTCGGCGATGACTATAAGATCATCAATACATACGTCTATAACGACATTATGGATAATGCCAAGATAGACGGCGAGTGGTTTGCCGTTCCGAATAACCAGCTGATCGGTGAGTTCACCTATATGATGGTCAATAAGGAGCTGGCTGACGCGTATTACTACACCGACTATTTTGACGGTTCTCAGTCCGCTACGTTCGGTATTGATCAGCCCGTTGCTGAATTGATCGAGTTGATTGCGAAAAATGAGGATACCAGCATGATCGCCCCCGTATACGGGATGGCAGATTTCCCGCTGGTGAAGTATTGGAACACCACTGGCGGTCTGCAGTCCGTTCTGGCCACGGTTTATCCCGGTGCCAGCGTTCAGTGCGGTGCCTTCTCCCCGAAGGCAGACACCCTGTTTGCTGACGGTAGCTACCAGTCCTTCATGAAGCTGATGTTCCACTGCAAGGAGAACGGCTACTTCATGACCACGCAGGAGACCTTCGGCGTTGGCGTTATGACCGGCGATTACACGCTGTACGATCAGTACAAGGATGACTACTATATCATCCCGATCGCATACCCCCGCCTGGAGCAGGCTGATATCTTCAGCTCCATGTTCGCGGTTACCAAGTACACGGTAAACGATCAGCGCGCGCTTGAGATCATTGAGGAGCTGACCTGCCGCTCCGAGCTGCGCAACATGCTGCAGTACGGCGTAGAGGGCACGCACTACACGCTGGATGAGGACGGTGCTGTTAAGCGTATCAGAAACGAGGACGGCACTTGCGACTATCTGATGAATATTGCCTACACCGGCAACGCCATGATGGCGTATCCCGAAGAGGGCATGCCTCTGGATATCTGGAAGGCAGCCGTTCAGCAGAACCTGCAGTCTCTGCTTTCCGGTGTGTTCGGTGCGGATGAGATGCTGAAGGGCGTTGATGCCGAGGCATGGAAGCAGATGTCCGAAATTTCGGATAGCTATTTCGATCGTCTGTACGAGTGCGAAACAGTCAGCGAGTTTGAGACGTATATGGCAGTGGCCTCCAAGGAGATCAGCGCAACCGACTATTATACGAAGTTGACAACGCTGTTCCTGCCGAATAACGAGGTTGATACCTCCTCTCTGTCCGGTGCTTTGACCCAGTGGTGGACAGATACGTTTGGCGAAAAGTGATCATTTAAAAGCGAAGGAGCTTCACGCTCCTTCGCTTTTTGTATGGGATAACAGTTGAGCACCCCCCCCCCAAAAACGGGCGGGGGGGGGTCCGGGGTTTTTTTGGCGGTGGGGGGGTCCCCCCCCCCGGG
>JAZQLY010000067.1:0-55353 GCA_045543015.1 Eubacteriales bacterium | reverse complement strand
TGCGGGAGCCTTTGTATACAGCGATAATGACCGCGTTTATGTCTATCCCAATTCTGCTTCCGTTGGTGTATACAATGCCACCGATGGGGATGCGGTTATTCATTTGCCCGAGGATGGGGTATATATGGATATGATAGAGGGTAGACGATACACGTGCAAGGACGGTAATTTGCATCTTGCGCAAAAACCGATCCGTTCTTATTTGTTGATCAAGGAGGAACAAAGAAGTCTATGAAAGCCATGCTTATAACAGGCGCCTGCATCAATACCGGTGTGGCGATCGTTGAGAAATTCGCTGCGGCGGGCTACGCCATCGTTTTTACGGGTAGAGCGGCAGAAAAGGTAAGGGTCAAGGAGAAGGAATACCAAGCAAAATTCCCGGGCGTGCCGGTCATGGGCTATGCGCTTGATTCGTTGCTTGACGAACGAACGGTAGATGAGGCCGCTATCTTCACGCTATTTGCCGAGCTGGATACAAAAGGCATTTTTGTAGAAACGCTGGTACTGAACGCCGCCGACCAGGGGCTTGGCCAAAAGATATTTGAAAGTCCACTCACCGATCTGATGAAGGTCATCAACACCAACGTGGTCTGGAATTATTGCCTGTGCGAGCATGCCGCAAAGCGAATGAAGGAAAACGGCGGGGGAAACATCGTGTTCATCAATTCCAACACCGCCTACCGTGCCATTCCCGACCGGGTGGCCTACGTTGCCTCCAAGGGCGGGCAGCTTGGCTTGATGCGTGCGCTGGCTCTTGATCTTGGAAAGTACAATATCCGCGTCAACGCCGTTCTCCCCGGCATGATCAAGACCGACCGCTGGGAGAAAAATCCGGATTTTTATAAATCCGTTCCGTCTCGCTTCACGCCGCTTGGTGACGTAGCCGTAGGGGCAGACGTGGCAGACGCCGTGTATTACTTCGCGGCCATGGCACGCAACACCACCGGGGCCGAGCTGGTGGTGGACGGCGGCAATACCATTCAGCTATACCCGGTTCTGCCGGAAAATAAATAAGGCAAATAAGGTGTATAAAAGCATGAAAGAGTACAAGGTTGAAGGACACGTATCCAGTTATTTGCCCGAGGGGCGGGAATATCAACTCGTTTTTGCCGATGAATTTGATGGTGACACGCTTGATCGCAGCAAGTGGGATTTTCGCTTGAACTTTTGGGGCGCCCCCTTTGAGGCGTATACCGATGCGGGTGTCGTGGTGAAAAACGGCTGCGTAGAGCTGCACCGCACCGAGCGGAATGGCTACTACGTTTCGCCCCAGCTGCAGACGGGTGCCAATTCCTTTGATGCGCCCAAGGGCAAGCAGGACAACCCATGGAAGCAGAATGATATCTGGCCGTTGGGGGATATCGAGAAGCCGAGGTTTATGCACCGCTACGGCTATTACGAATGTCGCTGTCAATTTCAAAAGGACCCCGAAACCATGTGGAGTGCCTTTTGGACGCAGTCACCCTCTATCGGCACCACCTATGATCCGGCCTATAGCGGCGTAGAAAGCGATATTATGGAATGCTTTCACGTGAACAACGTCACGTCCGGCAACATTTACGGCGGCTATGGCAAGCAATTTGCAGAAGCAGCGCGTGTCCACTATGATCTGGCCGAGACAGAGGATGGCTTTCACACCTTTGGCATGCTGTGGACGGAAAGCGAGTACGTCTTTTACTGTGATGGAAAGGAGACGGCTCGCTCGTCCTCTCCCATTTCGCAGGTGCCGCAGTTTATTCTGCTGACTACCGAGGTGCAGGGCTATCGCTCGTCTCATCCGCGCCGCGTGCCGGAGAGTGGATTTGTAGACGATGCCTTTATCTGCGACTACGTGCGCGTTTTTGATATTGTAGGATAAACAACAGAGGGGCGGCCCCATAAAAAATACAGCATGCTATGCGTTTTGCGTAGCAAAACGGGCAAGAAAGCCATTTCTCGCCCGTTTTTTGTGATGCTGCAAAGGGGGGCGGCTTTCGTTTTCCAAGGATCATTTTTATGGAAGTTTTTCTCTTGATCACTTCTTTCCTACTTGCTTTTTTTGCCGTATTCCTCTATAATATAAGCAGCAGCGCCTTCGCGTGAAGGGAAAAGCAACACGATCAAAAAACGGAGGAAAACGAGTATGTACGATATCACCAAGGCAGAGTGATACCTTGCGTTGGCTGCCGGCATCGAAAACGGCGAAAAATTCCTGTACTTTACCGATCCGCATTATGTAGAGGGCAAGAACCCCGAGGGGCGCATCCGCCCGGCCTACGAGCATATGATTGACGTGATGGGCGACTATTTCCGCGCAAGCGGCGCGCGCTTTGCGCTTTCGGGCGGCGACTGGTTCAATGATACCAACACCCGAGAGACCGCCATCCAGAACATGAAGGATATTGATGCGAGAATGCGCACCGCCTTTGGGGAGGATTTTTACCTCGTTATCGGCAACCATGACCATAACTATCAGACCTGGGATACGGAAAAGGCCACCATCACCAGAAGCCCCCACTGGCTCACCACGGAAGAGATCAACGCCGCCTGGTATACACATGAAAAATACGGCGGGCGGTGCTACTATTCCTTTGCCGGTGCCAATACCGTCTTTTACGCCTTTAACAGCGGCATCGATTGGTCGCACACCGAGATGTGCGATCTTGATATCGAGCAGGTAGCCTGGTTCCTTGACCAGCTGGCCGCGCGGGATGATGCGCACATCGCCCTTACCCCGCATATGCTCTATATCTCGGGCAAAAGCTTCAATGCCGGCACCGCCAAGCTGCTGGAGATCGCGGAAATATACAATTCCCGCGGCACGGTATCCTTCCAGGATAAGCGCTACGATTTCTCCGGCAAGACCGGCCGCGTGGAGTTCTTGATCGCCGGGCACAGCCATAGGGATGAGGTCAGCGTGTATCACGGCATTCCCTGCATCCTCACCGTCAACAACGGCGTGGCCTGTCCCTCCTTTGACCTCGTAGCGGTCGATTACGATGCAAGAATGATCAGCCTGACGCGCATCAATGCGCAGCCGGCTGAGGAGGCGCAGACGCTGGACAGAACCGTTCCGCTTGATTGACGTCATTTTGATAAAGGAGGGCTCTTTTTATGAAATTTCTTTTGTTTGCCGACCTGCACTATGCGCCGGGGGTATTCCGCTCGCTTGGGTGGGATGCACTTCGCGCGTTTCAAAAACGGGCAGAGGAGAACGGGTGTGATATGATGCTGCACTGCGGTGACCTGACCTATCCCGAGCGGCACCGCGACTTCGTCGAGGCCTACAACTCCTTTCATATTCCCTCGTACCACTGCCTTGGTAACCACGATATGGACGGCTGCACGACCGAGGAGGCCTGTGCCATTTACGGCATGCCGAGCGATTACTATTTCTTTGACATGGGCGGCTACCGCTTTGTCATGACCAACACGAGCTACTTCGTCAAGGACGGAAAGGCGCTTTCCTATGCAAACGGCAATTATTTTGCCTGCCCCGAAACGCGTGAGACGGTGCCGCAGGCACAGCTTGCGTGGTTAGAGGAGACGGTCAACACCTCCCCCTTTCCTTGCGTTCTGGCAAGCCATTCCAGCTATGAGCGGGCAAACGGCGTGCGCAACCGCGGGGAGGTTTTGCGGATCATCAACGAGGCCAACCGAAAAAGAAAGCACAGCGTGCTGATGTGCATGAACGGCCATCACCACCGCGACAATCTTCGTATTTTGGATGGGGTGCTCTACTTTGACGTCAACTCGGCCTCCTACGATTGGGTAGACATCCGGCATGATAAATACCCGGCCGAGGAATGTCAAAAGTACAGCTGCCTTGCAAGGACCGTATGCTATAACGATCCGCTTTCGGCGGTCGTAACGCTGGAGGGCAGCACCGTGACCATCGAGGGGTGCGAGAGCAGCATGTATCTCGGCATCAACCGGGAGCATATCGGCGCACCCGTCTATGATGCCTGCGGGCGAGAGGTCGTACCGCGCATCCAATCCGCCAAGATCACGCTTTGATCGCAGCAAGGGGCTATATGATAATCTTGCAAAAGAAGCAAGACAGGGATTTTGCTGTTTTCAACCTGACTGACCCGCAGTGTTTGCAAGGATTCTACGCTCATTCTGCATATCCTGATCCACGCCTATCGTGAGGCTTCGCAGGCGGCATATCGTCCCGACGTGAATTTGAGGGAGCTGACGCTTGCAAAAGCATGGCGGCGCCTTTTCGCTTTTTTTAAAAAACATGTATAGACAATTCATGTAAAATATGGTACAATTGGTCGAAATACAGGTTGGATCTCATTCACTCACCCCTATAAAATATCATGTCACATAAAGGAGCAAGAACGTGGAATACAGAATGTTGGGAAAAACGGGCCTGCGCGTTTCGCGGTTGGGCTTAGGCGGTATTCCTATCCAAAGAATTGATGCCGACGGTACGAGAAGACTGATCAGAGAGCTGATCAAGGCGGGTGTTAATTTTATTGACACTGCCCGGGGATATACGGTAAGCGAGGAATACCTGGGCTTCGCGCTGGAAGGGGTCAGGGACCGCTTTGTACTGGCTACGAAAAGCATGGCGCGCACCAAGGATGCCATGGAAAAAGATATCGGCGTGAGCCTGAAGAACCTTCGTACCGATTACATTGACCTGTATCAGATACACAACCCGGGTGCAAAGGATCTGGCACAGGTGATGGCTCCGGGCGGCGCCCTTGAGGCGTTGTATGAGGCGAAGGCTGCGGGCAAGATCGGGCATATTGGCATTACGCTTCATTCTGCGGAGCTTTTCCGGCAGGCGATAGATCTGCCGTGGGTGGAGACGGTCATGTTTCCTTATAACGTTGTGGAAACGCAGGGCGAGGAATGGATCTCGCAGTGCGCCCAACGAAATATCGGTTTTATTGGTATGAAGCCCTTGGCCGGCGGTGCCATTGAGGATGCCGTGACGGCATTGCGGTTTGTTGTGAGCAATCCCGGTGTAACGGTGGCCATTCCCGGCATGGCGGATGAGGATGAGCTTGCGCAAAACGTATCAGCAGTAGCCGATGCGCTTCCGCTGCGCGCAGAGGAGCAAGAAAAAATAGCAGGGATCAAGGCGCTCCTCGGAACCAATTTCTGCCGCCGCTGCAATTACTGTGCGCCTTGTACGGCAGGGATCAACATCCCATCGGTATTTCTGTTTGAGGGATATTATAGCCGCTACGGTCTGAAGGACTGGGCGTGTGACCGTTATGCACAGCTGCAGAAGACCGCATCGGATTGCATTGGCTGTGGCGTATGTGAAGAGCGCTGCCCTTACGGTCTGCCCATTCGTCAAATGCTGAAAAAAACGGCTACGGTAATGGGGAAATAACAGGTAGGAGTAAGAAACAGCATAGGGAGAGCTTATGGAACAGCGTATTTATAACACCTATGTACGGCTGCTGCATAAAGAATTGGTGCCGGCTATGGGCTGTACAGAGCCGATCGCCGTGGCATATGCGGCAGCTACGGCGGCGCGGGAGCTTGGCATCCTGCCGGAAGCTGTGGATATATGCGTCAGCGGAAACATTATAAAAAACGTCAAAAGCGTGATCGTGCCCAACACGGGCGGCCTTTGCGGTCTGGCGGCGGCTGCTGCCGCCGGCATCATTGCCGGTGACCCGGCGCGGGAGCTGCTGGTGATCAGCGATGTCACCGCACAGCAGCACGCGCAGATCGCAGCATATCTGAAGCAGGCGGCGTTTTCCGTCCGTGAATCGTCCTCTGATGCGCTTTTCGATATCTGCATCACGCTCTCCGGTGGCGGGCACGAGGCGGCTTGCCGCATTGTCGAGGGGCACACCAACATCGTTGATATCCGGCGGGACGGAAGGACCGTTTACAGCCGCGATCTGAAAAGATCCTCGAAAGAGGGAATGGATGACAGAACGCTGCTGAGCGTAGAGCGCATCGTGGAATTTGCGGATGCACTATGTGCCTCGGACGTAAAGGAAATTTTTGACCGGCAGATCCAATATAATATGGCGATCGCAGAGGAGGGCCTTTGCAATCGCTACGGTGCGCGGATCGGACAGGTGATCCTGAATACGCGTGAAAATGACGTCATTACCCGCGCAAAGGCCTATGCTGCGGCCGCCTCAGACGCGCGCATGGGCGGGTGCGAGCTTCCTGTGGTCATTAATTCCGGCTCCGGCAATCAGGGGATCACCGCATCGGTGCCCGTGGTCATCTATGCGCGGGAGCTTGGTGTATCTGACGAGCAGCTTTACAAGGCCTTGGCGGTCTCCAATCTGGTAACGATGCACCTGAAGAGCGGCATTGGCCCTCTCAGCGCCTATTGCGGCGTGATCAGCGCAGGGTGCGGTGCGGCAGCCGGTGTGACCTATCTGTACGGTGGTAAATTCCGCGAGGTGGCACATACGGTGGTGAATGCGCTTGCCATCAATTCCGGTGTCATCTGTGACGGTGCCAAAGCAAGCTGTGCTGCCAAGATCGCCTCTGCCGTGGAGGCGGGCATTTTGGGCATGCAGATGTTCCGGGAGGGGAGTCAGTTTTACGGTGGCGATGGGATCGTCACCAAGGGCGTGGAAAACACCATCCGCAACGTCAGTCGCCTGGCCGTTGACGGTATGCGAAAAACCGATGCAGAGATCATTAGGATCATGCTGTCATAGCCGAAGAAAAAGCCTTGGTGTTCCAAGGCTTTTTTTGTTTTCAAGGACTGATCTTTTCTGAAAATATATTGACAACGCAAAGAAAAACGTGTATACTTTTAGATGGCAGCATATGGGCTGCCAATTCATTTTTTTCAAGGAAAGAAAGACGGACATGCACGGACTTGGAACGATCATTAACGTGGCTGCGATCATCATTGGCGGCCTTTTGGGTATGCTTTTTGGGCGGTTTATCGGAGACCGCCACCGCGATACGCTGTGTAAGGCGTGTGGCCTCTCGGTCATCTTTATCGGCACCGCAGGTGCGCTGAAGGGCATGTTTTCGGTGGTGGACGGTCAGCTCGTCTACGGCGGCGATTTTCTGATCATTCTTTGCCTGGCGCTTGGCTCGCTGATCGGCGAGGTGATCGATATCGAGGGCGGCTTTGAACGGTTTGGCGCATGGCTGAAGAAAAAAACGCACAACACAGGGGACGGTAATTTTATCGAGGGCTTTGTCAGTGCCTCCTTTACGGTGTGCATCGGTGCCATGGCCATCGTCGGCTCGCTCAACGATGGGATCTACGGGGACTACACCATTCTCGTGACCAAATCCATTCTCGACTTTATCATCGTTATGGTCATGTCGGCCTCGCTTGGTAAGGGGCCCATGTTCTCGGCCATTCCCGTGGCGGTGCTGCAGGGCGGTGTGACGGCCGTATCAGTGCTGATCAAGCCCATCATGACCGAAACGGCGCTCTTATACCTCTCGGTCGTTGGCAACATTCTGATCTTCTGCGTGGGCATCAACCTGGTGTTCGGCAAAAAGATCAAGGTTGCCAACCTGCTGCCGGCGATCCTTTTGGCCGTTGCTTGCGCGTTTATCCCGGTCAAGCTGTTTTAATAAGACGGCAGAAATTTTTTTGCTTTGATCAGGAGGCTTTTATGAGGCAGGATGCATATTTTGGAGACGCTAAGTGGGTTGGCGTATCGCAAAGCACGGCCAGCACGTTTTTCGTCCTGCGCGGCCGGTTTACCGTTCGCACGGCCAGGCGCGCGCTTCTGCACGCGGTCGGCCTGGGCTTTTTTCGGTGCTATATCAACGGCGTTTGCATCAATCCGGACAGCTTTTTGCCCCTTTCCTCAGATTACGAGGCAGGCTGCGATCCGGCAGGCGAGGTCCTTTCCGGCCACCGGCTCTACGTGCCGCATTTTGATATCAGCCACCTGATCCACCCGGGTGAAAACAGCATTGCCCTGCACGTTGGCGGCGGCTGGTATACCAGCCCCTGGCGCCCGTTTGGCCTGCCCAAGGCCATATACCGCGTGACCGTGTGGGAGGAGGAGGGGCCTGCCTACTTCTGCTCGGGGGAAGAATGTGCCGTGGGCGACAGCTTTGTCAGCGACTATGCCTTCACCACGCACGAGACGCATGATTACCGGGGCTTTGCCGACTGCCTTGCTGCCGATTTTGACGATAGCAGCTGGGCGCGGGCAACGCTTGCGCAGCCGGTGGATACCGTATATGACGAGACCGATTGCCCGGCAGACGTGCTGGCCGAAACGATCACCCCCGTGCCGATCGGCACGGGCGAGCATGGCGTGATCTACGATTGTGGCAAAAACATGACGGGCTATCCCGTCATCGCGCTGCCGGCCGGCCTGCAGGAGGAGGTCACCCTCTTGTTTTCCGAGGCCGCTTTGCCGAGTGGGGAGCTTGACCTTTCGCACCACCACGGGCAACGCTTTACGGTGACGGGGGATGGGCAGGCACGTACCGTGCAGCCCCTGTTTACCTGGTTTGGCTTCCGCTATTTTGCGGTCAGGGGGAGCGCAAGGCCAGTGTCGGTCAAGCTCGTGCATGCGGACGTACCGGTCACCTCGACCTTTGAAAGTGACAACGAAACGCTGAACTGGATCTACAAGACCTTTTTGCATACCATGCATTGCAATATGCACACGGGCCACCCCTCGGATTGCCCGCACCTGGAGCGCCGTGGCTACACGGGGGATGGGCAGCTTACCTGCCACGCCGTGCTTACCACGATGGGGGCAAGGGCGTTTTACGAAAAATGGCTGCAGGATATTGCGGACAGCCAGGATGCCGTCAGCGGCCACATTCAGTACACCGCGCCCTATATCCGCAGCGGCGGCGGCCCGGGCGGCTGGGGTTGTGCCATCGTTGAGGTGCCGTATCAGCTGTACCGCCATTACGGGGACGTGGCCGTGCTTGAAAAGTATTATAACAGCATGCGCCGGTATATCGATTACCTGGAGGCACATTCTGAATTTGGCCTTGTAACGAGTGACAAGGCCGGGGAGTGGTGCCTGGGCGACTGGTGTGGGCCGAATATTCTGTACCCCGAAAAGGATATTACCTCGCACAACCAGCAGGTCATTCTGCCTGCGCCGATGGTCAATACCTATTTTATGGTCAAGTCGCTTGACACGATGGGCGAGATCGCGCAGATCCTTGGCAAAAAGGAGGACGTGGCCGTCTATCAGGAAAAGGCCGCCATGCGCAAAAGGGCGATCACGGCTGCCTATTTCAATACCTTTGACGGCAATTTCATCATGAACGTGCAGGGGGCGAACGCCTACGCCCTTGATCTGCAGCTGGGGGATGACACCACCTACCCGAACATGGTGCGCTATTATCAAAAGCTCGGCTATTACGATACCGGCATTTTTGCCACCGATATTCTCACGCGCGTGCTCTTTGAGCGCGGGGACGGTGAGCTGGCCGTAGACCTGCTGACGGGGAAGGGCAAGCAGGGCTTTGCGCATTGGAAGGAGAACGGTGCTACCACCTTCCATGAATATTGGGACAGCAACCGCAGCCGCTCGCACAACCACCCCATGTTTGGTGCGCCGGTTGCCTATCTGTTTGAATATCTGCTCGGCATTCGCCAAAAGCCGCATACGGCGGGCTACCGCTCACTCCTGATCGCGCCGCAGGCCGTTTCCCGCTTCGGGCGGATGGCCGGCTCCATGCAGGTACCGGGCGGCACGCTTGCCGTTGCCTATGAAAAACAGGGGGAGAGGGTATGCTTTACCGTTACCCTGCCGCCCGCGACCGAGGCGGTCTTCCAATACGGGGAAAAGGAATATCCGCTTGCCGAGGGAGAAAATATTCTTACCCTTTGATAAAACGAAAAAACGCCCGGGAGCTTACGTTCCCGGGCGTTTCCTTATTATATCATTTTACGCTTTCTTGATAAATAGGCAGTCGTAGGGCTTCATCTCAATGCGCTCGCCCTGCCCATAGGTCTTGCCGGTGAGAATGTCCTCACCTGCAAAGGGGGCGGTCGTCCAGCCGGGCTTGCCCATGCTTTCAATGGCGGTAAAGACCTCGCCGTATTCGCCGCTCATCATGCTGTTGAGCACGGTATCGCTACCGTCAGCGATCGGGGTGATGCCACATTCTGCCGCGATCTGCTTGATCACACGAATGTAGTCCTCGCGGCCAAGCTGCGCACCGAATACGATGATGCGGCCACGGTCCACCTTGGTCTCGGTAATGGCGGCGTAGCCGTCCAGGTAGCCGCTCTCGCCGTCTGCGTAGGTGCCGCGCACGGTAACCCCGTCACCAGGGACGAGCGCGTCAAAGATCACGCGGCCGGTGGCCATCCGGCTGCCATCCTCCCAGCGGATGCTGGGCAGATCGCCTGCCGGCATGTTGCTTGCGTACCATTGCTTATCATCCGGTGCGGCCATGTAGAAGGCACGGCGGATGTTGGCCCACTCCTCTAAGTGGCCGTAGGGCGCGTGGGCGTATTTGTTGGAATCCGGCGTTTGTACGTCGGAAAGCGGGCCGACCACCCAGGTGCCGCCTGCCTTGACCCATTCGAGAATCCGTTCCTCAAAGCCCTTCTCCTCCAGGGTGTACTGCTGCGGCGAAACGATCATCTTATAGCGGGAAAGGTCTGCCCCCGCGCCGATCACGTCGGGGCGGAAGTGACTATCAGAGAGATAGTTATGCACCGAGATCTGCAGATGCTCGTTGTTTGTAAAGCTCATGGGGTTGTAGCGGCTCATCCAGAAGGAGGTGTGCGGCCATACCACGGCCAGGTCACGGCCACAGACCTTCGTACCCTCCAACGCCGGCTTCAGCTTGTCAAGCGCGGCCGAAACGTAGCGCACCTCGTCTGCCATGTGGCGCTCACGGCCCCAGCTGTCCACCACCGAGCCGTGCATCTGCTCGTGGCCGCCAAGGTGGTCACGGAAGAGCCAGTAGCTGACCATCTCACCGCCCAGGGCAAAGGTGACGAGCGAGTTGGCGATTGCAAAATTGCGCACGCGCGCGCCCTGCGGGATCAGGCCGCCGTTCCAGCAGCAGCTGGTCTCGGTGACCCAGAAGGGGCGCTCCTTCAGCGTACGCAGGAAGTCAAGGAAACGGGCGACTGCGTGCGGGCCGCCGTAATGGTTGAACTGGATGACCTCCAGCGATTCGTTTGTCAGCTCGTAGTCTAACTGCTGGGTGGGCATCATATCAGTGCCGATGGGTGCCTTGGTGTAGAGGCGGAGGATGTCGGCCTGTGCCTTACAGAAATCGGCATACTCCCAGCTCTTGTATTCTGCCCAGGCCATTCTGTGAGACGGGGGCGGGGTGGCGATATCGTCCGGCGGGTCGATCTGGTCAAAGGATTGGAAATCCATGCTCCAGGTATTGTGCTTCCACGCCTTGTTGAGGTTTTCGATCGTGCCGTAGCGGCGCTCCAGATACCGGCGGAAGGACTGCGTGCAGGAGGGGCAGGTACAGCCCTTATCCCGCGTCAGTGCGGTAAGCTCGTTATCGATCTGCCAGCCGATGATGTTCTCGTCCTTTCCAAACTCTTTTCCCATCTCGTGGCAGATCCTGGCGCAGAACTCGCGGAAGCGGGGCGAGGAGGGGCAGGAGAGACGGCGAGAGCCGTGGGTGGCCTTCATGGTGTCGATCTCCATCATGATCTCGGGATAGTTGACCTCCATCCACGCGGGCGGCGTGGCCGAGGGGGTACACATAATGACCGAGATGCCGCGGGCGCGGCACTTGTCTACCATTTCACGGAACAGGGAGAAATCGTATTTTCCCTCACTCGGCTCCATGGTCGACCAGGCAAATTCGGCCACGCGCACGGTGTTCAGCCCGTGGGCCAGCATCAGGTCAAGATCCTCGTCCATCTGCTCACGCGGCCAGGACTCGGGGTAATAGGCAGAGCCGTGATAGGGCGGCTTGAAATCGTACATAGCAATACGCTCCTTTATGTTGATACTTTTATTATAATGGGAAGAGCATGCTTTGTCAATAGAAGAATATTGCAAAAACTATAACGATCTTGCATTACGCGGTCAGGCAGGCCTGGATGTCTGCCACCGGCACCTCTCGCGGTAGGATCCCCTTCTTGACGGCCAGCGCGGCGGCCACACCACCCGCCTCACCAATGCCAACGCAAATGGGCATGACGCGGAAGTTGGAGTGTGCCATGTGCGTGCCGGAGATAGAGCGGCCGGAAAGCAGCAGCCCATCGGTTTTTTCGGGCAGCAGACAGCCGTAGGGAATGGTGTAGCCAAGCGATTGGCGGAAGCCGTGCTGGCAGCCGGTCTTATCCAGGCTGGCACCCGTCAGGTTATGCACGTCAAAATTGAAGTGGGCGTCCTTGACTACCCAATCCTCAAACTGCCGCGCCGTCAGAATGTCCTCCTCCGTCAGCGTGTACACGCCGTGAAAATGGCGGGTTTCCCGCACGCCGATGAGGGAGGCCGCGCTGATGATGTAGCAATGCTCGTAGCCCGGCGCGTATGCGCGCAGAAATTCCACGATCGGCTCCATCTGGCTGCGGCAGACCTGCTCGGCCCTTGTCAGATCCTCTGCCCGCGTGCCGTCTATGCCGGTCACGTTGGTCATGTTGCAGGTCACAATGCCGGGCAGGGTAGAGGGGTAGAGCAGAACGTGCCCGGCCGGGTGGGGCAGCTTTTCCAGCGCCAGGGCCTGCAGCTCGCCCTTGGCGGTCTCCACCCTTGTTTCAAATGAGGGTGGCAGAACGGCACGCGCCATGTCCACGCCGCCTACCTTGAACATCAGGGTGGCGGGCTGCATCCTGCCGTCACTCTCGCGCCCGATGTGATAGGCCGCGCCGCTCTTGGCGGCTACGTCACCGTCTCCCGTGCCGTCTACCACCACCTTCGCACGGTAGGCCTGCCGCCCGCTCTTGCTTTCGGTGATCAGGCCGACCAGGCGGTCGCCCTCCATCATCACGCCGCATACCAGCGTGTACAGCAAAAGCTCCACGCCGGCCTCGCGCAGCATTTCCAGATAGGTCACGGTCAGTAGCTCCGGGTCGATCTGGGGGCGGCTTTTTCCTGTATCAAAGGGGTTGCGGTCGGCTGCGCGCTGCAAAAATTCCCGGTAAAGCGGGCTGTCGCAGCGGCCGGTAAAATGGCTCATCAGTCCGCTGGTGGAAATACCGCCCACGCGGCCGCAGGACTCGATCAGCAGCACGCGGCAGCCCATGCGCCCCGCGCGGACGGCCGCCGCCATGCCGGAAGGGCCGGAGCCGGCTACGATCACGTCATATTCCCCCATCACGGGAATTTCTTTTTCAGGTTCTCTGTATACCATCTTGACACCTCGCAAATTTGTTGTATAATAAGAATAGCACAGTTTTTTATAACTTTTTGGTGAAAAAACGATCAAAACGTGTGATTTTCTGCACAAACGGGAGGCCGCCATGGAGGGAGAGCGCATCACTGCCTATATTGATCACCTGCGTGGGGAGTGCGGGCTGCTGATCAGCCTGCACCTTTTGCGCCGCACGGGGCTCTCCTTGGCCGAGCAGCTGCTGCCCTATAACCTGCACGAGAACGCCTATTGCCTGTATGTGAAGCTGCAGCCGGAGATGTGGCGCGCCTGCATCGGGCGGCAGAGCAAGGTGCTGGAGGCCTGCCGCGGCGGTGCGATATGCGGCACCTGCCACGCCGGGGTGCGTGAGCTGGTCTACCCCATCACGGCGCATGGGGAGACGGTCGGCTTTATCTCGGTCAGCGGCTTTGCGGATGAAAACGGTGCCTCCTACCGCGCCCGCATTGCAGAAAAATACGGGTTTCCGCGCAGCGAGCTGGATGCCCTGTACGCCCGCCTTTCTACCGTCCCCCCGGACAGAAAGCGGATCGATACGCTCATCTACCCCCTGTGTGCCATGCTGACGCTGGCGCTGGAGGGAGAGGAGGACGGGGGGCAGGAGCAGCAGTTTTCGCTGCGGCTGATGCACTATCTGCGCCTCAATCATACCCGCCGCCTGACCATGGCGGAGATCTGTGCGGAATTTCATTGCAGCCCCTCGTATGTCAGCCATCGCTTCAAGGAGCAGACGGGCATGACGGTGCACCGCTATCTGACCCGCCTGCGTATTGAAAACGCGGCCCGCCTGCTGGCCGCCGGCCGCCTGAACGTGACGGAGATCGCGTTGGCCACCGGCTTTGAAAGCAGCAATTATTTTTCACACGTCTTCCGCACGGAAATGGGACTTTCCCCCAAGGAATACCGCGCGGCCGCAAGAGAGGAGAAGCCGTATAAAAGCGGGATTTGAGAGGCTGACCGAGTGGATCCTTCGCTGGCGCGTGCCGTTTGAGGACCTGTACACCTCGGTCTTTCTGATCCGCTGTGCAGGGGCAATACAGTAAAGGAGGAGCGACCGCACGGTCGCTCCTCCTTATTTTTATTGCATCAGGTAATCATAGCATTTGCGGATGTATTCCAGCTTGTAAGCAAGGATCGGCATGGGCGCGTGGCGCTCACCGGGGATCTCATAGTTAAAGAGTCCCTCGTAATGGATCTCACGCAGGGCAGCGATCACCTCCGCAAGGTCAACGCGGCCGTTGCCGTAGGGGATCAGGTGCTGATCGCGTGAGCCGTCATTGTCGGCAATGTGCAGGGCGTGCAGGCGGTCACCGGCTGCCAGAATAAAGCGGCGCTGGTCGCGGTCGCCACACAGGTGCAGGTGGCCGGTATCCAGGCAGATACCAAAGCAATCGGGATCCAGCTCGTCCATAAAGCGCAAAAGCATCTCAACGTTAGAAACGAAGCCGCTCAGATTCTCCAGGCAAATGCGGATGCCCTTGCCCTTGACGTAGGCTTCGATCCTTTTCAGCACGGCCAGGTTGCGGGCAAAGCGCTCATCATCCGTGATGTCCTCGTTTGCCAGGCGCTCTACGTGCAGCACGGCATTCTGGATGCCGATGGCGGCGTACAGATCAAGCCAGGGCAGCAGCTTTTCATAGGCCTCCTTATCGCTGCAGAGCTTGATCGAAAGCCACAGGTGGCCCTGCGTCATGACAAAATTCTCTTTTTCCAGAAAACGGCGGAACTCTGCGCCCACGGCCTTGGGGTCACCGCGCTGCAGCAGCACCGCCCCATGCTCGTCTGAAAGCTCTGCACCGGGTATGCCGTTTTTCTTCAGCTCCAGCACGGCATCCTCCGGGGTGAGCTCGTAATAATAGGTCGTCCATACAGCAAGCGTTGCGTTCATATCTGCCTCCCAAGTTTTTTCTTAATTATAAATAACAGCCCCGCAAAAGTCAAGTCCTATGTTGGCTATGTATGCTTCATTCTACGCTTCTTTTTTGCGTTAACTGGTTGCGTGGCTGCCGGATCTGTGGTATAATAAGAGAAAAGGGGGCGAACGAATGAACGGATTGGTGTTAGAGGGCGGTGCCATGCGCGGCATGTTTACTGCTGGCGTGCTGGACGTGATGATGGAAGCGGGTATCCGCTATGACGGGGCGATCGGCGTTTCAGCCGGGGCAGCCTTCGGCTGCAACTACAAATCCGGTCAGATCGGCCGTGTGATCCGCTACAATACTGCCTTCTGCCGGGATAAGCGGTATTGCGGCCTGCGCTCGCTGCTGCTCACGGGCAGCCTGTATTCGCCAAGGTTCTGCTATCATACCGTCCCGA
Source organism: Eubacteriales bacterium (assembly GCA_045543015.1). GTDB lineage: Bacteria > Bacillota > Clostridia > Oscillospirales > CAG-272 > UBA1740. Next base: position 39,801 of record JAZQLY010000067.1, on the reverse strand, counting down.
ATGAGCATGACGTGTTTGATAACGAGGCCTATGAAAAAGACCCGATGGCCTTTTATGTGGTCACCACCGACCTGTTGACCGGTAAGCCCGTTTACCGCCGCTGCGATCGTGGCGGGGATGAATTTTTTGAATGGATCCGCGCCTCCTCCTCTCTGCCCATGGTATCCCGCCCCGTGATGCTGGAGGGGCGGCCAATGCTGGATGGCGGCATGACCGATTCGATCCCGCTGCGGTATTTTGAGAGCATCGGGTATCAAAAAAACGTGGTGGTGCTGACCCGCCCGCGTGACTACCGCAAGGAGCCGACCGGCCACCTGCGTATGCTGCGCCACTCGCTGCGCAGGTATCCGCTTGCCTATGCAGCCATGGTCAGGCGGCACGAGGTGTATAATAAAACGCTGGACGATATCGCCGCACGGGAGGCGGCAGGCTGCGCCTACGTCATTGCCCCGCGTGAGCCGCTACAGATCGGTTCTATGGAGCGGGACCCGGACAAGCTGCGCGCGATCTATGAGATCGGGCGGGAGGCCGGGCGTGAGACGGTGGAGGGCGTAAAACGATTTTTGGAGGGAAGCGCATGACGGTATTTGTGTGTCTGGATGATCGCGGCGGTATGCTGTTTAACCGCCGCCGCCAAAGCCGCGACCGGGAGCAAATGGCCGATATGCTGCGCCTTGTCGGCGCACGGCGGCTATATTGTCACCCATATTCTGCCAATTTGGTGACAGAAGGGGGCGGCACCCCGATCGCTGACGAGAGCTTTTTGGCAAAGGCTGCGGCAGGCGACTGCTGCTTTGTGGAAAACACCGCGCTTTTGCCGTATGCGGATAAGATCAGCACGCTGATCGTGTATCGGTGGAACCGCACCTACCCGCGGGATACGGTGCTGGATATCCCGCTCCCCGGCCCCTTTCGGCTGGTGGAGACCCTGGAATTTTCCGGATATTCCCATGAAACGATAACGAGAGAGAGGTACGAAAGATGAAGAGAAGCGTGAACGCGTTGCTTGCCCTGCTGCTTGCCCTTTGCCTGCTGTTTGGCACGGGCTGCTTAGAGGTGCTGCCGGGGGATTTTGATATGGATACCATCATCCCGGGCGGCAATGCCGGCGGGGAGCAGGATGATATTGGCGGCAGCACGGACGGTGGAAATGCCGATAGTGGAAGCACAGAAGGCGGCAGTACGGACGGTGGCGGGGAAAAGGAGGAGCACACACCCATCTCCCCTGCCGACCCGAGCGAGCTGCGCAATCCGGGTGCTAACCCCTCTCCCGTTGACGTGGCCGGCCTGCCGGCATATACCGGCAGCGCGTACATCGTTGTGCGGGATAATATGCCGGATTTTGCCTCCAACGAGCTGGTCAGCACGTCCTTTGAGTATTACAGTCCCCTGGATAGCCTTGGCCGCTGCGGCTACACCGTTGCCTGCATCGGCAAGGATATCATGCCCACCGAGGAGCGCGGCAGCATTGGCTCTGTCAAGCCCTCCGGCTGGCAGACGGTCAAATATGACATCGTGGACGGTAAGTATCTCTATAACCGCTGCCATCTGATCGGCTTTCAGCTGACGGGAGAGAATGCCAATAAGAGCAATCTCATCACCGGCACGCGCTATCTGAACATAGAGGGCATGCTGGATTTTGAAAACATGGTGGCCGACTACGTAAAAGAAACGGGCAACCACGTGCTTTATCGCGTTACCCCCATTTTTGTGGGGGAGGAGCTGCTGGCACGCGGCGTGGAGATCGAGGCCTACTCGGTCGAGGATGGCGGTGAGGGCATCTGCTTCCACGTTTACGCCTACAACGTGCAGCCGGGCATCGTGCTGGATTACCGCAACGGCAACAGCGCCCTGTCAGGCGAGGAGCTGCCGCCTGTGGAAGGAGAGACGGGCAGCGGTAGCGGTACCGATACGGACACCGGGGACAGCGGCACGGCCGAGGAAGAAAAGCAGGTCGATTACGTACTCAATACAAGCACCAAGAAGTTCCATAAGCCGTCCTGCTCTTCTGCTGAAGACATAGCACCCGAAAATCGGGAGGAATACAAGGGCACGCGGGAGGACGTGATCGCCAAGGGGTACGAGCCCTGCGGCCGCTGCCACCCGTGATGGAAAAAAGGCCTGCCCCTTGTATAATTTTCCCGTCTGACGGCAAAAAAGCACTTGACAAACCGCTTTTTCATGTTACAATAATAATAGAAGAATAGACCTTTTCGGGGGTATGATATGAAGTGTCAAAAATGCGGCAGTGAGTGGCACTGCGCAGGAAACGTAAAATTTTGTCCGTTCTGCTCGCAGGATTGCAGCCTGCCCGCAGCAGAAATAGAGAGCATGTTTGCCGCGGCCGAGGATATGCCGGCCACGGATAAGGCAACCAGGGCAGAAAAGGCAAAGGCCTACTTGGCCGTGGCAGAATACGGCTATGCACCGGCGGAGTATCGCCTGGGGCAGTGCTATGAGGATGGGCTTGGTCTCCCAGTCAGCCCCTCCCGCGCAGCCATCTATTACGGCCTGGCTGCAGAGCAGGGGCATGCTGAGGCGGCTTTTGGCCTGGCTGTGCTGCTGCGTGACAAGCATTATGAAACGCCGGAGGCAGATCTTGCCTATTTCTGGCTGCGCGTAGCGGCCGAGCTGGGTGCGCCTATGGCGCTTTGCTACCTGGGCGACTGCTTCCACCATGGCGAGGGCATTGCTGCCAATCCCGTCCGCGCCGCGTATTGGTATATGCTGGCGGCTGAGAAGGGGAATTTTGAGGCCGCGTACAGCCTGGCAGAAATGTACCGTGACGGTGAGGGTGTGAAGAAGAACCGCGCTTACCAGAAATATTATGCCGAGATCGCCTATAACGGTGGCATCCGCGGGGCAGAGAAGATGCTGCGCACGCTGGACGGTGTGTTTGCCGAGGTGCCGCAGCCGATCGAGATCAAGAACCGCAACGAGGACCGCTTTGAGCTTGGCTACCGCGCCTATAAGGATGGCAAATATACCGTTGCCGCGCTGATGTACAGCCTGGCAGCAAAGGATGGGTTTGCCCGTGCGCAAAACAACCTGGGCGTGTGCCTGGAGCGTGGCCAGGGGGTTGCAAAGGATGAAAAGGCAGCCGTTTCGTGGTATGAGCTGGCTGCAAACGGCGGCTACCAGATGGCATGGCTGAATTTGGGTGATTGCTATCGCTACGGCCGTGGCGTGGCGGTGGATGAGGCAAAGGCCTTCTCCTGCTACCTCACCGCAGCCGAGAATGGGCATGCCCGCGCACAGTACGTGGTCGGCAACTGCTATTTTGATGCCCGCCTGGTCGATCGCAACATGCCGGAGGCTATGAAGTGGTATGAGAAGTCTGCCCTGCAGGGCTATGGCGACGCGATGGAAAAGATCAACAGCATCCGCGCCGATATGACGCAGCTTTATAACTACGGTGTCAGTGCCTATAATAAGGGCAAGTATGAGGATGCCGTGAAATTCTACATTATCGCAGCAGAGTGCGGCCACCGTGGCGCACAGTGCAACCTGGGCTACTGCTATCAGCAGGGACACGGGTGCGAGAAGGATGAGCGCCTTGCCGTCCGCTATTATCAAAAGGCGGCAGAGCAGGAGAGCGGCATTGCCGAGCTGAACCTGGGCCTGTGCTATCTGCACGGCGAAGGCGGCTTGCCGATCAGCTACCGGAAGTCGAACGAGTATCTGCACCGCGCACTTGCACACGGCATTGCCCGCGCGCAGGAGGCGCTGGATGAAAATATGGCCGCCCGCAAGAAAAAGGTCGCGCAGAAGTTCTATTCTGCCGCCGCCGCCATGCTGGCGCGCGGGGCCGAGAACGTGGGCGAGGCACTTCGCTTCCGCCGTATCGCGGCAGAGCTGGGCAACCCCCGCGCCATGTGTGCGCTGGGCTGCCACTATGAATTTGGCTTTGGCGTGGCGATGGATGAGGAGACGGCCGCTGTGTGGTTTGAGCGTGCCCGTGCCGGCGGCTTCAAGAACGTCAGCCGCATGAAGGGCGCAACGCTGAAGCTGGTGCATCAGTCCATGGCCTTCCGCCGTCCGAGCGAGGGAAATAAGTAATTATATGAATAGAAAAACGGCCGTGGGCGATTCGCCCACGGCCGTTTTTCTTGTGTTATGTTTCAGAATCGGGTATCAGTAGCTGCCCATCCATGGTAACGTCTGTACCAAAGATGTTTTTGTTGCGCTCTGCTACCACGTAATCAATACCCAGGATATCCGGGTTGGGATAGACATTGTCCGAGATCTCTACGTTCATGGCACCGTTGATATGGATGACCGGTCTCGGATTCTCATAGGTATCCGGCTCCTCAGGGTGATTGGTAAAGTTGTTGCCAACAAACGCCCCAAAGGTGTTGCCCTTGATCACCACGTCCTTTGCCGAGTTGATGTAGATCGCGTAGTCTGTTGTTCTGCGCATGATGTGGTTGTTGGTGATTTGGATGTTCTTATAAAGCAGGTAGTCCTCCTGCACGCTGGCACCAAGGCCGAAGACCGAGACCGTGGCGTACAGATCCTGGTTCTTGAAGTAGCCGGTGTGGTCAAAGAGGTTGCGGTCCACCACCATGTTTTCGGTAATGCCGGATTCGGCATAATAGGTCTCAAACAGGATGGCAGCACAGGACATACCAATGTTGCGGAAGGTGCAGTTTTTGATCGCGCCGTCCGAGGCCTTGATCAGCAGGCCGCGGGAACGAATGTTCTGGAACTTGCAGTTATCAAACAGGAAGCCGTTTGAGGCCTGGCTCATGTTATCAATGCGCACCTTGTTGTCATTTATGTGGTGGTTGGATTTCAAATCGATGCCGATCAGTGCGTCAAAGTTCACGTCCTCCGTCCGAACGGTCACCTTGTATAGCGCAAGGGTCTTTTTGCCGCCACTCAAGCCGTCATAGCCCATATCCACGGTAATGCTGCCGGCAGAGGAGGTGGCGGTCAGTGCGGCGGTATCGCATACCAGCTGGCCAACGGGGGAATAGACGTATACGCGGTCGCCGACCTTGAAATCGTTACAAAGCGTGCTGGGAGTTGTGCTGTTTGCTTCAGAAACGCTGTATGTGGAGAGCATTGGCTTGTAGAACAGGGTAGTGGTACCGTCTCCGTTATCCACGACCTCGTGGATTCTGGCCTGCGAGTGACCTTGGTTGGTAGCATCGTCGCACATGTTTTCAAACAGGCAGAAGGTTGCCTGCGAGCCAACGGCACTCTTGACGGCGTGCGTGGCATCGATCGAGCCGATGTGTGCGGGTGAACCGCGGAAGCGGCCGAGATCATCGATCTCGATCTCCAGATCAACACCGTACCTTTCACCAAGCGCCTTGTAGAGGTTGTAGGTCTCCTCGTCAATGATCACGCCGTTCTGCGTGGTGTCGGCCACGCGGTAGTAGGTAACAGCGTTGGCCACCCGCTCTTCAATAAAGGCAAAGCCGCCTGCGTTGCCGTAAAGATTGAGGTCATAGAATACGATGTCACGGCTGCCACTCTGCAGGGCGATCGTTCTGCTGCCGTTGTTGGCGCGGCAGGTCAGGATGTCGCCCACTGCCAGCATCTTGTATACAGAGTCGCTGACCTCCATGATCATGGTGTCAACACCGTCTATTGTGTTGTTCTTGGATAGGATCCTTTTAAAGCTGGTGTCGCAGTAGGCGTAGAAGGTGCCCATGCGCTGTGCGCCCATGCCGGTGGTGTTGTAATACGCTTTGTTGGTATTACCAAATTCGTTCATCATACCGGCGCCGGTCACCACGCGCACCTGGCCGCTGCCTAACTTCTCCAAAACGTAGACCTGGCCGCAGGATTGCTGCTTGAAGCCGATCGTCATACCCTTGACGGTGATGTTCTTCGTGTTCTGGAAGTTCATCATCTGGGGAAGGTCGGCTTGACGCTCCATGTACACGCCGTAGGCATAGATCGTGGTGTCACCGTGCTCCTTGCGGAAGGCCATGCCACTATCGGTCTTGTACGCGCCGGGGGCAATGATGACGTAATCATCCGTCTTGCAGTGTGCGAGGATGTAGTAGGCGATCTTCATTTTCTCCTCGTCGGTCACGTCATCGACGATCTCCTTGCGCTCCATGCCGATGAACAGATCCTTATCCACATGCGGGAGCAGGGCCTCGTCTGCGCCCACCTCGGGGCGGGCGTTTACGTCCATGAGGTTGTTGCCGTTGTGGTTTTTGCTGCCGCTCTGTACGGTAGTGTGGTCAAATCCATCAGCGGGGAAGGTGTTTCCGTCCGCGATGAAATAATTGTTGTCCTTGGCGGTAATACGGCCGCCCAGGCTGTTGTCAACGATGTAGAGATTGCTGTTGTTCTCAACCGTGACAGAAATACCGCGGTTGAGGACAACGGAGATATTTTTGCCGTTTCCGATCACGATAGAATCCTGCGCCCCGGTGATATCGTTCAGGGCCACCAGCACGTTCAGCACCTTGCCGTCCACCACGATGCCGGTGTCAGTCTTGCCCAGGGTGATCGTGTTGGAGCGGAAGGTGGATTCAGACGAGCTGGTGCGGATAGCCTCTCCCGCGCCCTCCAGGACGCAGTTGCGCACGGTGGTACCCTCGCTTGCAGTATCCACCACGCCCCGCTCGGTAAAGGCAAGGTAGGAATGAAGAACAACGCTGTTGCTTGCCGCCAGGGTAAGTGCGGTCTTGCCTGTCAGGCGGCAGTTATTGAGGAAGACCTGGCTGCTCGTGCTGTCAATAGTCAGCGCCGTTTCCGTGTGGATGATCCCTACCTGCTCCAAGGATACTTCCTCAGAGCCGCGTATCGTTACCTCACCAACGATCACCAGGTTCTTCAGGGTCAGCTTTCTTGAATTTTCGATCACAACGCCGTTCGGCGCGATGAGGATCGAGCCCTCGCCGTCATAGGTCTGGTTAGACGTGGCGCTGATCGTCAGCGCCTTGCCGTCCGAAATGCGGAACACCTTGCCCGGGCCACGAACCGCCGTGCGGAAGAAGGTGTTGGACTTGGTCTCCTCGGCCTTGCTCTCGTCATAGACCGTTTCCGTCAGGGCAAAGCTGCCCTCCGGAATGGTGGCACCGCCGCCGCTTACGGGCGCGCCGTCGGCATAATTATCGGGTGTTGGCTGATTACCGCCGTCATCCTCGCCGCCGCCCTCGGCCGCGCCGCAGACGGTGCAGATGCCGTTTTCATAGGTGTGCTGCGGTGCTGCCGTAGGCCTCGCCGCACTTTTCGCAGATCGCCTTGTCCTTGCAGGTGGCCGTGCCACCGCTGTGTACACAGGGGGCAGGGGTCTCTGGTCCCTGGCAGGCGGCAAGCGGAAGGAGCATGCAGGCAATCAATGCCAGACACAGCAGCTTGTGCTTCCAATTGTTTTTCTTCATCGTTTTTTCATCCTTTCGGAGTTTTTTCCATTATATCATATTCTTTCTTCACCGTCAAGAAAAATGATAAAAACAACAGCTTTTGTTTGTGGGTATTGCACAAACAACAAAGCCGCGCCTTTTTCTTTTTCGTTTTCTTCTCCAAGAAACGGGAAATGTTTTGTAAAATGTCAATTAGGTCTTGAAAAAAAGCAATTTATCGTATATAATAATATAGTTAGGTTTGATTTTGTGCGCACGGTGGGAAGGTGCGCATACAGAAGAAAAAGGAGTAGCTATGCTTACGTTGAAGAAAAAGACCGCAGAGGCACTTGCTGCCGCTGCCGGCACCTGTTTCCCTGCTGTTACCCTTACCGCTGACGAGATCGCTGCCATGCTGGAATACCCGCCTGATGCTGCCATGGGTGATCTTGCCCTTCCTTGCTTTAAGCTCAGCCGTGTGCTGCGCGCCGGCCCGCCGCAGATCGCTGCGGCGCTTGGTGAAAAATTCTCCTGTGACGAGATCGCCCGCACCGACGTGGCAGGCGGTTACCTGAACTTCTTTATTGACCGTGCTGCCTTTTCTGCCCGTGTGATCAACACCGTCCGCGCCGAGGGGGATCTGTACGGCTCTCCGCGAAACGGCAACGGCAAGACCGTGGTGCTGGACTATTCCTCGCCAAACGTGGCCAAGCCCTTTCACATCGGTCACCTTGGAACGACTGTGATCGGCCATTCGCTCAAGCTGCTGCATGAGTTTGCCGGCTATCATTGCATCGGCATCAATCACCTGGGTGACTGGGGTACGCAGTTTGGCAAGCTGATCGTTGCTTACCGCAACTGGGGCTCGCGTGAGGCGGTTGAGGCTGGCGAGATCGACGAGCTTGTTCGCCTGTACGTCCGCTTCCATGCCGAGGCAGAGCAGGATAACACGCTGAACGATGCCGCCCGGGCCGAGTTTGCCAAGCTGGAGGCACACGATGAAGAGAACATCGCACTCTGGAAATGGTTTATCGAGATCAGCCTGCGCGAATATCAGAAGACCTACGCCATGCTGGGCATCACCTTTGATTCCTACAACGGCGAGAGCTTTTATACCGACAAGATGCCCCGCCAGCTGGACGTGATGCGGGAAAAGGACCTGCTCACGCTGGATGACGGTGCCTCGGTCGTCAACCTGGATGCATACAATATGCCCGTCTGCCTGATTCTGAAGCGGGACGGCTCTACCCTCTATCCTACGCGTGATATCGCTGCTGCGGTTTACCGCAAGGAGACCTATGATTTTGAAAAGTGCATCTACGTTACCTCCGCCGGCCAGAGCCTGCATTTTGCCCAGTGGTTCAAGGTCATTGAGCTGATGGGCTATGAGTGGGCGGACCGTCTGGTGCACGTCCCCTACGGTACGGTCAGCATCAACGGTGCCAAGCTGGCGACCCGCACGGGCAACGTGGTGCTGCTGAAGGACCTGTTTGCACAGGCCGTTGAAAAGGCGCGTGCCATCACGCTGGAAAAGAACCCGAGCATTGAAAACCCGGATGAGATCGCAGAGGCCGTTGGCGTGGGTGCCATCGTATTCCACTATCTGGCCAACAACCGCATGCGGGATATCAACTTCGTTCTGGAGGATGCGCTCTCCTTTGATGGAAACACCGGCCCCTATGCGCAGTATACCTACGCGCGTACTGCCAGCATTCTTGGCAAGGCAGGTGAGCGCGGCGAGATGAGCCGGTATGAGATGGAGGAGGCAGAGGCAGCCCTCTGCAAGACCATTTCCACCTTCCCGGAGACGATCAATACGGCCCTTGCCGAGTATGAGCCCTCTTGTGTGACGCGCTATATCCTCGAGCTTTGCGCGGCCTTTAACCGCTTCTACCACGATTGCCAGATCGTCACCTGTGCCGATGCGGCAGTCCGCTCTGCCCGTATCGCCATGACCGAGGCGGTGCATACCGTGCTTGGCCGTGCGCTGTCCCTCATCTGCATGAAGACCACCGAGAAGATTTAAGGAGAGAAAACCATGTCCGGACATAGTAAATGGAACAACATTAAGCATAAAAAAGAAAAGACCGATGCTGCAAAGGCCGGTATCTTTACCAAGATCGGCAAGGAGATCGCCGTGGCCGTTCGTGCCGGCGGCGGCGACCCGAACAGCAACAGCAAGCTGCGCGAGCTGATCGCCAAGGCAAAGGCCAACAACGTCCCCAACGATAACATTGACCGTGCGATCAAAAAGTCGCTTGACAAGGACGGTGCCGTATACGAGGAAATGACCTACGAGGGCTACGGCCCCGGCGGCGTTGCCGTGATCGTGGAGGCCGCAACCGACTCCAAAAACCGCACGGCAGGCGATGTGCGCCACTTCTTCAGCAAGTACGGCGGCAACCTGGGTGCAATGGGCTGCGTTTCCTACCTCTTCTCCGAGAAGGGCGTGATCCTGGTTGAGGATGAGGATGCCGAGATCGAGGAGGATAAGCTGATGGAGGACGCGCTGGAGGCAGGCGCCACCGACTTTGAGAGCAGCGAGGGCCTTTACGAGATCTATACCGAGCCGGATGACGTTTACGCCATCAGCGAGGCGCTGACCGCCAAGGGCTACCCGATCGCCTCGGCCGAGCGTGCCAAGGTACCCTCTACCTACGTGACGCTGGAAAGCCAGGACGATATTGACAATATGCAGAACCTGCTGGATAAGCTGGACGATAACGACGATATTACCAACGTGTATCACAACTGGGAGAGCTGAGTTTCTCTCTAAATTGGAGGGCGCGGGGCATCGATGGATGCCCCGCTTTTTATCATTCAGTCAAGAAATCCTTCTTCCTTTGTCAGAAGAAGGATCGTTTTTCTTTCCCGCAGCAGTAAAAACAGGTTGCAAAGGGTCATAATAGCCAAAAGAATGTCGCAGGCCTGCCACACAAGGGCGGGCGTGCCAAGCGCGCCCGCAAGCAGCGCGCCGCAAAAGGCAAGGCTGTAGAGCGCTTGTGCCGGGCGCGCGCTTGTCATGCTTTCGGTGCAAACGCGGCCGTAAAACGCCTGGCAAAGCACCGTCGCATAGGCAAAGAAAAACAAAAGCAGCGCAAGCAGCGAGCCGGCCGCCCGGCCGAAAACGGTAGAAAAAGCCAGCCGCACCAAGGAAATGCCGCCCACGCCCGCCGGCAGAGCGGGCAGGGCGGTCAGAAGTGCCAGCGCGGTCAGGGTGCAGAGCAGGGTGGTATCCACAAATACCTCCACAATGCCAAACAGCCCCTGCCGCGCCGGGCTTTTTTCCTGGCTGACGGCGTGTGCCATGGGCGCGGTGCCGCAGCCGCCCTCGTTTGACATCAGCCCGCGTGCCGCCCCTACGCGCAGCGCACGGGCAGAAAGAAAGCCAAGGCCGCCGCCCGCGGCGGCCGTAGGGGTAAACGCCTCACGCAGCACCTGCATGATCGCCCCCGGCAGCGCGGCGCGGTTGGCAACGATCACCGCAAGCGAGGCCGCAACGTACAAAAGGCACATCAGCGGCACCAGCTTGGCCGTCAGGGCCGAGATGCGCGAGGCACCGCCCAGAATGACCGGCAGCGTCAGCCCTATCAGGATAAGCCCGGATACGAGCGGCGAAAGGGAAAGACCGTCAAGCAGGCATTCCGAAACGGAATTTGCCTGTACCGCACCGCCAACGAGCAGGGTGTAGGCAAGGCAGAGCAGGGCAAACAGCCTGCCAAGGCGGGGCAGGCCTACCGCCTGCATGACGTAGGGCGTGCCGCCCCCGCCCGCCGTGCGGTGCGCCATAGAGAGCGTGATCTCGGCATATTTCAGCAGCATGGCGGCAAAGGCGCAGATCCACATCCAGAAAAGCGCACCGGGGCCGCCGGCAGAAATGGCCAACGCCACCCCCGCAATGTTGCCGACCCCCACCGTGCCGGCCAGGGCCAGCATGGTAGAGCGGCGTGCCGTTTTGCCCCCCTTTTGCAGGGCGCGCCACACGCGCCGCGGATGTAAAAAGGGGAAAAACCGTAAAAGCACGCCAAAATACAGCCCGGCCGCCAGCAGCGAAAGCGGCAGCACGGCCGTTGCTTGTGTGGCAAGGCAGGCAAAAATATTCATCATGCGCCTCCTTTTTTTGCCATCTTATGCAGCATGCGCCACCCAATAAAACCGCTGTGGCAAAAAAGTTTTTGAAAGTGTGAAAACTTTTTTCAAAAAGTTTTCACATGCTCTTGTCACTTCCCCTCTTTATGTGGTAAAATATAATGATAAACCATACAGAGGAGAGGGCAATATGAAATTAACGGCACAGGTAGCGGTGGTCGGTGCGGGCCACGCAGGGGTAGAGGCGGCCTTGGCCGCAGCGCGGATGGGGCTTTCCACCGTGCTTTTTACGCTATCTCTGGACGCCATTGCCAACATGCCCTGTAACCCCTCTATCGGCGGCAGCGGCAAGGGCCATCTGGTTTACGAGATCGATGCCCTTGGCGGCGAGATGGGCTACGCGGCCGACTGCGTGACGCTGCAATCCCGCACGCTGAACCTCGGCAAGGGGGCGGCCGTCCGCTCCCGCCGCGTGCAGGCAGACCGCGTGCTTTACCGCCTGCAAATGAAGCACACCATTGAAAGGACACCGTGTTTGCGCCTGGTGCAGGCAGAGGTGACCGACCTGCTTTTGGAAGAAACAGACGGCACGCGCCGCGTCTGTGGCGTGCGCACCTCGCTTGGGGAGACCTGGCAGGCAGAGCGCGTGATCCTGGCCACCGGTACCTATCTCTCCGGCGCGGTCTTTATCGGCTCCCACACCTTCCCCTCCGGTCCGGACGGCATGCTGCCGGCCAACGGCCTATCGGAAAGCCTGCGTGCCGCCGGCGTGCGCCTGATGCGCTTCAAGACCGGCACGCCTGCGCGTATCGCACGCCGCAGCATTGACCTCTCGCGCTTGGAGGAGCAGCCCGGCGAGACCGATACCGTACCCTTTTCTGCCCGTACCGACCCGGCTGCCTTTGCCGCCCTGCCGCAAATGCCCTGCCACATCGTCTATACCAATAGCGAAACGCATCGCATCATTCGTGAGAATTTAGAGCGCAGCGCCATGTATTCGGGCAACATCACCGGCACGGGGCCGCGCTACTGCCCGTCTATTGAGACCAAGCTCGTCCGCTTTGCGGATAAGGAGCGGCACCAGCTGTTCGTAGAGCCGACCGGCCGCGAGACAGAGGAGATGTACCTTGGCGGCTTTTCTACCTCCATGCCGGCAGACGTGCAGCATGAAATGGTGGAATCGCTGCCCGGCTTTGAGCAGGCCGAGATCATGCGCTACGCCTACGCCATCGAATACGATTGCGTAGACCCGCTTTCGCTCTACCCCACGCTGGAATTTAAGGCTATCCGCGGCCTGTACGGCGCGGGGCAGTTCAACGGCACCTCCGGCTATGAGGAGGCCGCCGCCCAGGGCCTTGTTGCCGGCATCAACGCCGCGCTTTCGGTGCGCGGGGAGGAGCCGCTGGTCTTGCCGCGCTCCTCCTCCTACATCGGCACCATGATCGACGATCTGGTCACCAAGGGCACCGAGGAGCCCTACCGCGTAATGACCTCACGCTCGGAATACCGCCTGCTGCTGCGGCAGGATAACGCCGACCTGCGCCTGACCGATATCGGCCACCGCGTTGGCCTGATCGGTGACGAGCGCTACGCAGCCTTCTGCGAGAAGCGCAAGGCTATTGAAAATGAGGTCAAGCGGCTGGAAAAAGCGACACTTTCGCCCTCTGCCGCCGTCAACGAATGCCTTGCCGCTCTCGGCTCCGCCCCCCTGACGACGGGTATCCACATCGCCGACCTGTTGCGCCGGCCGGAGGTCACCTACGAGGGGCTTGCCGCCGTGGATGCCACCCGTCCCGCCCTTTCCCGCGCCGTGCGCGAAACGGTAGAGGTGCAGGTGAAATACGAGGGCTACATCCGCCGTGAGCAGAGCGAGGTAGAAAAGCAGGCAAAAATGGAAGAAAAACGCCTGCCGCCCGACCTCGATTACGAAAGCCTGCGCGGCCTGCGGATCGAGGCAGCGCAAAAGCTGAACGAGATACGCCCCCTGAACGTGGGGCAGGCTGCCCGCATCAGCGGTGTCAACCCGGCTGATATTACCGTGCTGCTGATCTATTTGCGTGACCGCCGCTAAGAAAGGAGAAAGACCGTTGCAAGACACCCGCTTTGTTCTCAAAAGTGAGTATACCCCCACCGGTGACCAGCCGGAGGCCATCCGTGCGCTGTGCGACGGCTTTCGCGCCGGTGCCAAGGCACAGACGCTTTTGGGCGTTACCGGCTCCGGCAAGACCTTTACCATGGCCAACGTCATTGCTGCGCTCAACCGCCCCACGCTGATCTTAGAGCCAAATAAGACGCTGGCTGCCCAGGTCTGCACAGAGATGCGCACCTTCTTCCCGGATAGCGCGGTGGAATACTTCGTTTCCTACTACGATTATTACCAGCCCGAGGCCTATATTCCCGGGCGGGACATGTATATTGAAAAGGACGCCCTGGTCAACGATGAGATCGATAAGCTGCGCCACAGCGCCACCTCCGCCCTCTTTGAGCGGCGGGACGTCATCATCGTTGCCTCGGTCTCCTGCATCTATACCCTTGGTGACCCGACCGAATACCAGACGCTGGTCATTGACCTGCGGCCTGGCATGCCGCTCTCGCGGGATAAGCTCATCCTGCGCCTGATCTCCAACAATTACGAGCGTAACGATATCAACTTCGTGCGTGATAAGTTCCGCGTGCGCGGCGATACGGTGGAGATCTTTCCCGCCTCCTCGACCGACCGCGCCATCCGCGTGGAGTTCTTTGGTGACGAGATCGACCGCCTGACCGAGATCAACGTGGTCACGGGTGCGGTCATCCGCCGCCTGGAATACGCCCCCATCTTTCCCGCTACGCACTACGCCGTCTCGGATGAGAAGCGTGAGGCGGCCCTTTCCGAGATCGAGCGCGAGATGATCGAGCGGGTAGCCTTTTTCCGCTCCCAGAACAAGCTGCTGGAGGCGCAGCGCATTGAGGAGCGCACCAAATACGATCTGGCCATGCTGCGTGAGGTGGGCTTCTGCTCGGGCATTGAAAACTATTCCCGCGTGCTGGCCGGCCGCCCGGCAGGCTCCACGCCCTATACGCTGCTGGACTATTTCCCCTCGGATTATCTCATGTTCATTGACGAGTCGCACGTTACCGTGCCGCAGGTGCGCGGCATGAGCGGGGGAGATACCGCACGCAAGAAGAACCTGGTGGATTTCGGCTTCCGCCTCCCCTCGGCCTACGATAACCGCCCCCTGCACTTTGATGAGTTTGAGGACCGCGTGGGGCAGGTCTGCTTTGTCAGCGCCACGCCGGCCGGCTACGAGCGCGAGCATTCTGAGGCGGTGGTCGAGCAGATCATCCGCCCCACGGGGCTGCTTGACCCGGAGATCACCGTGCGCCCGATCGAGGGGCAGGTAGACGATCTGTTGGGCGAGATCCGGGAGACGGTCAAGGCAGGCGGCAAGGTGCTGGTCACCACGCTGACCACCAACATGGCCGAGGACCTGACCGATTACCTCGGCAGCCACGGCGTGCGCGTGAAGTATATCCACCACAAGGTAGAGACCATGGAGCGGCAGGAGATCATCCGCGATCTGCGTCTTTCGCTTTATGACGTGCTGGTGGGCATCAACCTGCTGCGCGAGGGGCTGGATATTCCTGAGGTGGCGTTGGTCGCCATTTTGGATGCGGATAAGGATGGCCTTTTGCGCTCGGATACCGCGCTGATCCAGACGATCGGCCGTGCCGCGCGAAATGCAGACGGCCACGTCATCATGTATGCCGACCGTGTGACCAAGTCCATGGAGATCGCCATCCGCGAGACAGAGCGCCGCCGCCGTATTCAGGCGGCCTATAACGAGGCGCACGGCATCACGCCCACCACGGTGCGCAAAAACGTGCAGGAGCTGATCGCCATCGGCAAGAAGGAAGAAAAGAAGCAGGCACGCCTGCCGCGTGCGGGAGAGAAGCTCTCGGCCGTCGAGCGCGAGGAGCTGATCGCCTCGCTGCGTGAAGAAATGCAGACCGCCGCACGCCAGCTGGAATTTGAGCGTGCCGCCTTCCTGCGTGATAAAATCAAGGAATTACAGGTGACCAAATAATGGCAGATAAGATCGCGATCCGGGGCGCCCGGGTCCATAACCTGAAAAATATCAGCCTGGACGTGCCACGGGATAAGCTGGTGGTGCTGACAGGTCTTTCCGGCTCGGGCAAGTCCTCTCTTGCCTTTGATACGCTGTATGCCGAGGGGCATCGGCGGTTTGTTGAGTCGCTTTCCTCCTATGCCCGCATGTTTCTTGGGCAGATGGATAAGCCGGACGTGGATTCGGTAGAGGGCCTGTCCCCGGCCATCTCCATTGACCAGAAGACCACCTCCAAAAACCCGCGCTCCACGGTAGGCACGGTCACCGAGATCTATGATTACCTGCGCCTCTTGTACGCCCGCCTCGGCATCCCGCATTGCCCGGTCTGCGGCAAGGAGATCCGCCAGCAGACGATCGACAGCATTCTTGACAGCATCATGGCCCTTCCCGAGGGGACGCGCTTTATGGTGCTTTCCCCGGTCGTGCGTGGGGAAAAGGGTATGCATGAAAAGGTGCTCTCCGACGCACGCCGCGGCGGCTACGTCCGCGTGCGGGTGGATGGCAATATGTACGATCTCTCTGAGGAGATCAAGCTGGATAAAAATCAAAAGCACCACATTGACGTGGTGCTGGACCGCCTGGTCATGCGGGCGGATATCCGCTCCCGCCTGTCCGACTCGGTAGAGGCGGCGCTTGCCCTTTCGGATGGCCGCGTGGTCATTGCGCTGGTGCCGCGCGAGGGGGAGGGGGAGGCGACCGAGCTTTCCTTCTCACAGAAGTACGCGTGTGAGGAGCACCGCGTCAGCTTTGGGGAGCTGGAGCCGCGCATGTTCTCCTTCAATAGCCCCACGGGCGCATGCCCGGCGTGTGCCGGTCTTGGCGACCTGCGCGTCATCTCACCTGAAAAGATCATCCCTGACCTGTCGCTTTCCCTGCGGCAGGGAGCCATCGTGTGCAACGGGTTCAAGACCATCGACGAGCAATCCTGGAACGGGCCGCTGATCTTAGCAGCCCTTCGTGAGATCGGCTGTGATATTGATACGCCGCTGTGCGAATTTTCCGAGCAGGCTATGCACGCCCTGCTGTACGGCACGGGGCAGGTGACCTATGATATCGTGCGCTACTTCGGCAAGGAGGGCGTGCGCCAGACCGTGACCTATGACGGTATCATTCCCATCATTGAACGGCGCATCCAGCAGAACCCGCAGATGGCAGCCGAGTATTACGAGAGCTTTATTGAGGATGCCCCCTGCCCGAAGTGTAAGGGGCGCCGCCTCTCAGACGAGGTGCTGGCCGTCACGGTCGGTGGCCTCAATATTGACGAGATCTGCCGCCTCTCTGCCGAGGACATGCTGCAGTTCGTCAGTGATCTGACCTTTACCGAGAGCGAGGAGAAGATCGCGCACGAGATCCTGAAGGAGATCCGCGCCCGCCTTGGCTTTCTTTGCAGCGTGGGCCTCAATTACCTCACCCTTGCCCGCAAGGCGGGTACGCTTTCGGGGGGTGAGGCACAGCGCATCCGCCTGGCCACGCAGATCGGCTCCTCGCTTGTCGGGGTCATGTATATTCTTGACGAGCCCAGCATCGGCCTGCACCAGCGGGATAACGATAAGCTGATCGGCACGTTGAAAAAGCTGCGCGATCTTGGCAATACCGTGATCGTGGTCGAGCATGATGAGGACACCATGCGCGCGGCCGATTACGTGGTCGATATCGGCCCGGGGGCCGGTGTTCACGGTGGCTGCGTGGTTGCCGCCGGCACGCCGGAGGAGGTGGCTGCCAACCGTGCGTCTGTCACGGGCGATTACCTTTCCGGGCGTAAAGCCATTCCCGTTCCCGCCGTGCGCCAGGCAGGCAGCGGCAAGACGCTGCGCATCCTCGGTGCGGCACAGAACAATCTCAAAAACGTGGACGTCAGCCTGCCGCTTGGCTGCTTCGTTTGTGTGACGGGCGTTTCCGGCTCTGGCAAATCCTCGCTCATCAACAGCATCCTTTACCGGGCCCTGGCACGTAAGCTCAACCGTGCCAACCTGCACCCCGGCACGCACAAGGGCATAGAGGGGGTGGAGGAGCTGGATAAGGTCATCGCCATTGACCAAAGCCCCATCGGGCGTACCCCGCGCTCCAATCCCGCTACCTATACGGGGCTGTTTACCGATATCCGCAACCTGTTTGCCAAAACGCCGGAGGCAAAGGCGCGCGGCTATAGCGCCGGCCGCTTTTCCTTCAACATTCGCGGCGGCCGCTGCGAGGCCTGTGAGGGTGACGGCGTGAAATGTATTGAAATGCACTTTTTGCCTGACGTGTACGTCAAGTGTGACGTTTGCCACGGCATGCGCTATAACCGTGATACGCTGGAGGTGCATTACAAGGGCAAGAATATCTACGAGGTGCTGGAGATGACGGCAGAGGAGGGGCTTTCCTTCTTTGACGGTATTCCCTCCATCACCCGCAAGCTGAAGACCCTGTGTGACGTGGGGCTTGGGTACGTCAAGATCGGGCAATCCTCTACCACCCTGTCGGGGGGGGAGGCGCAGCGCGTGAAGCTGGCAACCGAGCTTTCCAAGCGCTCTACCGGGCGCACCATCTACGTGCTGGATGAGCCGACCACCGGCCTGCACACGGCAGACGTGGCCAAGCTGATCGAGGTGCTGCAAAGCCTGCGTGACGGTGGCAATACGGTGGTGGTGATCGAGCATAACCTGGACTTTATCAAATGCGCTGACCATATCATCGACCTCGGCCCCGAGGGCGGTGACCGCGGCGGTGAGGTGGTGGCCACCGGCACGCCGGAGGAGGTTGCCGCCAACCCGCGCTCCTATACGGGGCAATACCTGGCAAAAAAATTGAAAAACGGAGGAAAAGGCAATGAATAAACGGATCAGCCGCGCTTCGCTGCAACGTATGGTATACGCCGCGCTCTGCCTTTCGCTTTGCATCGTTCTCCCGTTCTTGACAGGGCAGCTGCGTGATCTGGGCAACGCCCTGCTCCCCATGCACCTGCCGGTGCTGCTGTGCGGGCTGGTATGCGGCCCACAGTACGGCCTTGCTGTGGGGCTGGTGGCACCGCTTTTGCGCTCCCTGATGTTTGGCATGCCGCCGCTCTTTCCCGGCGCGGTCGGTATGTGCGTAGAGCTGGCAATGTACGGCCTGGCCATCGGCCTGCTTTACCGCCTGTTGCCAAAAAAGGCAGGCTTCGTTTACGCCTCTCTGCTCATCGCCATGGTGGCCGGGCGGCTGGCCGGCGGTGCCTTTAAGCTGGTGCTGCTTGGCTTTGGGCAGCTGAAGACCTATTCCTTTGCCATGTTCCTGTCCGGCTACGTGACCGAGGCATTGCCCGGCATTGCCTTGCAGATCGTGCTGGTGCCGCTGCTCTTTTTTGCCCTGCGGCGCGCCAAAGCCATACCAAGATAAAAAGAAAAACCAAGAAAAGGAGATCGCCATGCGCTACGAGGTATGCATCCTATCGGCTGAGGAAGCCTTTGCCCGGATGCTTTTGCTGGAATTAGAGGACCGCGGGCTGCACGCGGCGCATGCCTCGAGCCTGGAGGCTGCTGCGGCAACAGAGGCAGATTGCTACCTGATCGATGCGGATGCGTTCTCCTTTACCCCACGCACGGGCAGGGCCGTGCTTTACGGCCGGCAGCTGGCAGATGCCGGTTCCCCCTGCGTGCAGCTGCACCGCCCGTTTCTCCTTCGCTCCCTGCACGCCGCCGTCAGCGGTGGCGGCCGCGAAAGGGGCCTGGCCCTGGCAGAGGGAGAGTGCGCGGCCTTTTTAGACGGTGAGCGCATCTCGCTGACCGAGCGGGAATACGCCTGCCTCTCTTGCCTGTACCGGGCAAACGGTGCGCCCGTCTCCCGCGCGCAGCTGCTTGCTGACGTGTGGGGGGAGGGAGAGACCGACCCCGGCGTGGTGAACGTCTATTTGCATTATCTGCGTAAAAAATTGGAGCGGCGCGGCAAAAAAATGATCTATGCGATCCGTGGGCGCGGCTACGCCCTGCGGTATGAGGAGGGCCTATGATGACCTTGATCACCGGCGATTTCGGTAGCGGAAAGACCACCGCCCTGGCAGAGATGATCCGCGCGGACGTTGCTGCCGGCCAGCCCTCCTATCTGCTGGTGCCGGAGCAGCAGACCGTGCTTTCCGAGCAGGCAATGGCAGAGCTTTTGCCCCCCTCGGCCCCGCTGACCTTTGAGGTAGGTAATTTTTCCCGCCTGGCCAACCGTGTCTTTCGCCGTGTAGGCGGCCTTTCCTACCGCTATGCGGGGCCGGCCGTGCGCACGCTGCTGATGTGGCGCACCATGGGTGAGCTGCTTCCCCTTTTGCACGAAAAAGGGGAGGAGCAGGAGCTTGGCCGCGTGCGGAAGATGACGCTCGCCATGCAAGAGCTTTCTGCCCTTTCGCTTTCGCCGGGGCAGCTTTCTGCCCTTGCCGCAGATATGGAAAATGGCAGCCGATTGCGTGAAAAGTTAGAGGATCTTTCGCTGCTGTCTACGATGTACCACGCCCTGATGCAAGAAAAGTATAACGACGTTGCAGAGGATCTTGACCGGCTGTACCGCCTGCTGGACGAGGGAGACGTGCTGGAGGGCATGCACGTTTACGTAGACGGCTTTATCAGCTTTACTGAAAATGAGTGGCGCGTGCTGCGCGGCATTGCCAAGCGCTGCAGGTTGACCGTGGCCCTGACGCTGCCTGCCGGGCGAGAGGATGATTTTTGCTTTGCCGAGACCAAAAACACCGCCGCCCGCCTGGAAAAGCTGGCAAAGGAGCTGCAAAAGCCCCTTGTACGCCGTGATATGGGAGAGGGGCGGCGAACGGCAAACGATCTGCTGCGCACCGCCCTGCGGCACATGTTTGACGAGCTGGCAGCAGATGATAAGCCGCTGAGGGAGCCGCCCGTTCCCTGCAAGGAGACCGAGGGGAGCGCGCTGCGCATCCTCGCAGCGCGAGACGCCTTTGAGGAGGCGACCTTCGTTGCCTGCGATATAGCCCGCCGGGTAAAGGAGGAGGGGGCGCGATACCGTGATTTTGCCATCGTTGCCCGCCATGCCGATGCCTATCGCGGCATATTGGATGCCTGCCTGGAGGATGCGGATATCCCCTATTTTATGTCACAAAAGACAGACGTTTCCTCCTACCGCGCCGTCAAGCTGATCTATACCGCTTATGCGGTATGCACCGGCTCCTGGCGGCAGCGCGACGTGCTTTCTTACCTCAAATGCGGCATGTCCGGCATCGCGCAGGAGGAGGCAGATGCTTTTGAGACCTACGTTACCCGCTGGCAGATCGAGGGGCGCCGGTTTACCGATGAGGTAGATTGGAATATGAACCCGGATGGGTATACGGTACAGGGGCGGGATGAGGAACGATGCTCTGCCATCCTGCATACCGTAAACCGTGTACGCCGCCACCTGCAGGAGCAGCTTTTGCCGCTGGCCAACGGCTGCGTGCGCCAAACGGTAAAGGCGCATGCCCGTGTTTTATACGAATTTCTTTCCTCGCTCGGGGTAGAGCAGCAGCTCGCCGAGGAGGCAGCCGCTGCCGTACAGCGCGGCCGCGTGGGAGAGGCAGATGCCCTTTCCCGCCTGTATGCCACCCTGATGGAGGAGCTGGATGAGCTGGTGGATGCCCTGCCGGACGTGACGGTAACGGCAGAGCAATTTGTCGATCTGCTGCGCCTGCTGCTTGGTGAGGTATCGCTTTCCCGCATCCCCACCTCGATGGACGAGGTCACCGTCGGCTCTGCCGATACGCTGCGCCTGCATGCGCCAAGGCACGTGTACCTGCTTGGTGTCAACGAGGGCGAATTTCCTGCCCCGGTAGGGGATGAAAGCGTTTTTAACGACAACGAGCGCCGCCTGCTGCGTGCGTGCGGCGTGTCGATCGAGCAGGATCTGCTCTTACGCTCGGCGCGTGAATACTTTTGCTTTGCCCGCGCCTTTGCTTCCGCTTCTGAAAGCGTGACGGTCATGTTTGCCGAGCAGAAGCTGTCCGGCGAACGGTTGACCCCCTCGCTGGCGGTCAAGCGGCTTTTGGCGGTCAGCGCATTGCCGGTTTCCTCCCTTGCACTGCAAAGCCCGATCGACCGCCTGTGGCGCAAGGATGCCGCAGCCGATCATCTCGGCATTTTGCACGGCACGGTGGAGGGTGCTGCCCTTGCCGCCTGCCTTGGGAGGGATGAAGCCTATGCCCGTGTGGTCCGTGGGCTTTCCACGCCGCTTTCTGAGGCGTCGTGTCATCTTTCTGCCACCACGGCTGCCTCACTCTATGCGAGTGGCTTGTACCTCTCGCAATCCCGCATCGATCAGTTTGCCCGCTGCCCCTTTTCCTATTTCTGCCGCTACGTGCTGAAGCTGGATGCCATGAAGGTGATCGAATTTGATTATGCCGAGGTCGGCACCATGCTGCACGCGATCTTAGAACGGTTTTTTGCCGTTCTTGCCGAGCGTGGCATGACCATTGCAGACCTGACGGAGGAGGCGCGCAACGCGCACGTGGGCGAGGTGATCGATGCCTACATCCACCGCGTTTGCCCGACGGAAAGCCTGCGCACCCCGCGCCTTTTGCATCTGTTTGCCCGCCTGCGGCGTGCCGTGGCGCTGGTGATCGACGAGCTGTGCTGCGAGCTTGCGGACAGCGACTTCCTGCCGCGCTTCTTTGAATTGGATCTGACACACGGCGAGCAGGCACCGGGCGCGATCGATTACCGCTTGCCAAACGGCCTGCCCATTCGCATCAGCGGTAAGATCGACCGCGTAGATACCTGGAAAAAGGGGAACAAGACCTATCTCCGCGTGATCGACTACAAGTCCGGCAGCAAGGATTTTTCGCTGGAGAAGATCGAGCGGGGGCTGGATACCCAGCTGCTGATCTATCTTTTCTCGCTTTGGAAGAGCGAAAATCCTGCCTTCCGCCGCCTGCTGTGTGAGGAGGGGGGAGAGCTGCTGCCCGCCGGGGTACTGTATACGCACGCCGGCGTGAAGGATGCCGTGTACCATGACCCGCGCACCGCAGCCGAAAGAGCGATCGAGGATGCGCACCGCTCGGTGCGCCGCAGCGGCCTGCTGCTTGACGATAAAGAGGTGTTGGCCGCGATGGATAAGACCGGTAAGGGGCGGTATATCCCCGTGCGCTTCCGCAAGGATGGCGAGCCGGAGGCGCGATGTGAAAAATCGCTTGCCTCGCTGGAAAAATTGGGTGAGCTGGTTGACAAGCTTGACCGTGTGATCACCGGCATCGGGCAGGAGATCGCAGGCGGTGAGGTTTCTGCCCGCCCCATCGATAGTGACAGCCGCGTTCACGTTTGCCAGTACTGTGATATGAAGGCGGTATGCCGCTCTTCTTCACTGGGATGATCTGATGATATGACGGAGGTTTATCATGAAAAGACTGCTTGCATTGCTTCTCGTTCTCACCATGCTGCTTGGCGTTCTGTGCGCCTGCGGCGGCCAGGGGCAGGGTGGCCCCGCCGGTGACGATCCGACGCCGGGTGACCCTACGCCGGGCGATCCCACGCCGGATGACCCTACGCCTGACGGGCCCGGGGGAGAAGAGCCGGAGCCGGAACCGGAACCGGAACCGATCCCGGTGACCTATGTGCAGACCTATCCCTATTTTGATGAGGATGGGGCGCTGCACATCCGCTACCAGGATACCTATACCTTTGAAAATCGCATCTCCTCGGTCGAGGACATGGTGATTACCAGCACGGTCTGCGGCAGCGAGGAAAAGGATGCCCGGCTGCTGGATGCGGATATGTACACGATCCGCGCGCTTGCCTGCGGCAGCGCAACGATTCAGTTCCGCAAGGAGAGCCTGAAGGTCTTTGTAGATCCCTCTCCCATCAACCTGCTGTTTGTGACCGGGCAATCCAACGCCTCAGCCGACTGGAGCTTTTACGGCGACACGCCGGAGGCAAAGGAGACGGCGCCTACCTATGCCAAGTATTTTATCCGCACCGCGCCCACCATGGCTTATTTTACCTGGACGGGGCAGGGGCTCTCCATCAGCGGCAGCAACGTAGCCGCCAAGTACGTGCCCAAAACGCTGAACTGGGATGAGATCAAAAGACAGGAGTTTTACGGCTGTAACCCCACCGTCTTTGCGCAAGAATCTACCTCCTTCGGTAACGCCGGCTGGTCTGCCGCGCTGGCGCACGAATGGGTAGAGCAGACGGGTGAGCGGGTTTGGATCGTCAACGCCTCGCACGGCGGCCACGCCATTGCAGAGTTCTTGCCGAGTGAGGACGGCACCCCGGTGGATAACGATTACTACCAGGCCCTTTCGGTATTCCGCCTGGCGCTGGAAACGGTAACGAACGAGGTCAAGGCCGGCCATTTTACCCTCAACCACATGGCCTATTACTGGTTCCAGGGCGAGAGTGACCGCCGCTATGATGACGCCTACTATTTAGAGCAGTTTGCAAAGGTGCATACCGCCCTGCAGGAGGACGTGGTCTACCGCAACGGGGATGAGGAAAAGAGGCTGGAGTACTGCGGCATCATGACGCTGCGCTCCTGCAACGATAACAGCGGCAACTCGAATGCCGAGCTGTATATGAACGGCCCGCGCCTTGCCCAGTATTTTATGGGCGGCAAGCGGGAGGGCGTGTTCTCCAACGTCTTTATCGCCTCCAAGGTAACGGAGCTTTGGGTAGGTGGGGATGAAAACGTGGAAAACTACTTCCTCGATACCTACGGCAGCGCAGAGGCCTTTTATGAGATCTTCGGGTACGATATGCCCACCACCATGTATGAGGTGCATCCCAATATCCACTATCTCATGAAGGGGCATAACGAGATGGGCATGGATGCCGCACGCAACTCGCTGCGCATCATCAATGCCACGCAGCCGGATAAGAACTACCGCCTCTCCTACGGGGAGGAGGAAAAAACCAGTGTGTCGCTGCTCTCGCAGGATGGCTTCACGCCCCTGCCGGGCGTGCTGCGCATGGACGTGGGGCAGGGCATCTGCATCTATCCCGCCGTAACGCCCACCTATGCGATCTGCCGCGGGGTAGAGCTGGTCAGCGAGACCGAGGGGTACACCTTTGAGGGCTATACCTTAAAGGCAACGGGTGAGACCCTGCCCGGCACGGTGACATTCTCGCTGTACCTGAATGGCAAGAGGTATGGGACCTATGAATACGGGGTGGAGGCTGCCTCCTGCTTCTCAAAGAACTTCCCCCGCTATGAAAAGGATGCAGAGGGGAACTATACCCTGCTTTCGCACGGAGAGCCGTGGCGCTGCGGTTATCTGAGCTATGCAAACGGGGTGTTCCACCCCTTCAGCAGGATCGAGGAGCACGGCTGGCTGTACAACGGCAGCGTGCTGTGGGGCGGCGGTAGCCAGGGCGCGTTCTGGGTGACCGATTCGATGAAGGTCGGTCTCTCCTCCAATGCTGCCTCGGCCTCGGCCATTGCGTATTCGGCACAGGCAGACGGCACCATTTTCGTTTCTGCAGATACGTTTATGCCCAACCTCAATGACGTGTATCTTGCAATCGCCGTCAACGGGCAGATGGTCTGGCCCGTGGAGGGCGGCTCGCTGACTGCAAAAAGCGAGTGGTACCGCGCGTATCGCGGCACCGATGATACCGATACCCTGAATTTTGCATGGGCATCGCTTGCCATCCCGGTGGCGGAGGGGGATACGGTCACCTTCCTGCTTGCCGCCGTAGACGGCGCCGGACAGACGATCCTGCACCCCGCCGTCTGCTACCGGCCGGAATAATTCACCACCGGAAAAAAGAAGTCCCGCGCTACGGCGCGTGACTTTTTCTGTAAAGAAACCGTTTTTACAAAACAAAAAGCTGAGGCTTGCGCCTCAGCTTTTTTATCGCTCTTACAGTTCAGCGAAGTACTTAATGGTTCTAACCATCTGGCTGGTGTAGGAGTTCTCGTTATCGTACCAAGAAACTACCTGTACCTGATACAGACCGTCGCCGATAGCGGTAACCATGGTCTGGGTTGCATCGAACAGGGAGCCGTAGGTGATGCCGATCACGTCGGAGGATACCAGCTCTTCCTCGGTGTAACCGAAGGAAGCGGAGGAAGCAGCCTTCATAGCGGCGTTGATGCCCTCAACGGTAACGTTCTCGCCCTTAACAACAGCAACCAGGATGGTGGTAGAGCCGGTCGGAACCGGAACGCGCTGTGCAGAGCCGATCAGCTTGCCGTTCAGCTCGGGAATAACCAGGCCGATAGCCTTTGCAGCACCGGTGGAGTTCGGAACGATGTTCACAGCAGCGGCGCGAGCACGACGCAGGTCACCCTTTCTGTGCGGGCCGTCCAGAACCATCTGGTCGCCGGTGAAGGCGTGTACGGTGGTCATGATACCGCTCTGGATAGGAGCGTAATCATTCAGAGCCTTAGCCATGGGAGCCAGGCAGTTGGTGGTGCAGGATGCAGCAGAGATGATCTGGTCATCCTTGGTCAGGGTGTTCTCGTTTACAGAGTAAACGATGGTCTTCAGATCCTTACCTGCGGGAGCGGAGATAACGACCTTCTTCGCACCTGCGGTGATGTGAGCCATGGACTTCTCCTTAGAGGTGTAGAAGCCAGTGCACTCCAGAACTACGTCAACGCCGATCTCGCCCCAGGGGAGATTTGCAGCGTCCTTCTCAGCGTAGATCTTAATGGTCTTGCCGTCTACGGTGATGCTGTCCTCGCCTGCCGTAACGGTATCAGCCAGAGCGTATCTGCCCTGTGCGGAATCGTACTTCAGAAGGTGAGCAAGCATTGCAGGGCTGGTCAGATCGTTGATCGCAACGATTTCGTAACCCTCTGCATTGAACATCTGGCGGAATGCCAGGCGGCCGATACGGCCAAAGCCATTGATCGCAACTTTAACTGCCATGTGTGTGTCCTCCGTATATTATAAAATTTTTTGACGTTTGGGGGATGGTAATCGCTTTTCGCTTTTTACCATCGTTTATTATAGCACAAAAAGCATCAACTTGCAAGGGGTTTGTTAAATTATTCCCATTTTTGTAACATATTGACAGGCAGGGTCGCAAAATCAAGTGGTTTTTTGACGATTTTCTCTGTTATTTTGCCGCGGGGCAAGTAAAACCCGTGCTGAAAAGGCGGCAAGGGCGGGCAGGCGCGCAAGACGCGTGGGATGCATGGCCGTGCGCCATAGCCATTCCGCCCCCATTTTTCGGATAGCGCGCGGGGCGCGCCTGGTATCACCGCTCCACACGTCAAGGGCGCCGCCAAGACCGATGGCAAGACAGGGCGGGCGGTGGAGGGCGATCCACTCCTCCTGCCGCGGTGAACCAAGGCAAACGAAGAGCAGATCCGGTGCGGCCGCCCGTATGGCGGCGGCAACGGCGTGGTCCATATCCGGGGCGTAGTAGCCGTCCTGCACACCGCAGATCACGGTGCGCGGAAAGCGGCGGCTGAGCTGCCTGCCCGCCTCCCACGCGATGCCGGGACGCCCCCCCAGCAAAAACAGGCGGTAGGGGCGCGGGGCGGTGGCAAGCAGTGCCTCTGCAAATTCAATGCCGGGCAAGCGCTCCAGCGAAACGCCCTGCAATTTTGCCGCCAGCGAAATGCCAACGCCGTCCGGCAGCAGCAGATCGGCATGATTCAGCATGTCAGAAAACGCGGCAGAGCTGGCAGCACGGTTCGTTATTTCCGCGTTGGGGGTGTAGATGGCGGCAGGACGGTGGGTGCAGATCAGGCGGTGGGCGGCGGCAAGCGCCTCGTTTTTGGTAAGCCGCGGGAAGCGCAGGGTGAGAACGGTGACGTGGGCGGGCATGAATTCTCCTTTTTTTCTGCATTTTTTCTTGACTTGCTCAACAAGTTATGATACAATACAGTATAACCGGAGAAGGGGGTGGATACGCATGGCGGATGAGAACAATTTAAAAAAGCTGGCCGCTTTTGTGGAAAGCCTTGAGCCGGCCGATTGGGACGAGCTGCCGGATATCGGTCTGTATATGGACCAGGTGACCGGCCTTCTGAATCGCATGCTCGCCCCCTTTACCATGGGGCGGGACGAAACACCGCTGACACCCAGCATGATCAATAATTACGTCAAAAGCGGCCACATCTCCCGGCCTACGCGCAAAAAATACAGCCGTGAGCAGCTTGCCGCGCTGTATATGCTTTGCTCGTTAAAGGGCAACCTGTCGATCACCGACTCGGCAGCCCTGATCTATTTTTTGACCGAGCAAGAGGGCGCAAACGATGCCTATAACCGATTCGTCTCCCTGCAAAAGGAGGGCTTGATGCAGGTGGATGCGCAGCTTTCCGCGCTGCCGGAGGAGCCGGACACGGCCGAGCTGACAGAGCTTGCCCTGGAGATGGCGCAAACGGCCTGTGCCGCACGCCTTGCCGCCGAGGCGGTGATCTCCTACCTGATCATGAAGGACGATGCCAATATGGCCCGCCGCCGTGCAGAGGCAGAGGCCGTCTTCCACGCGCAGGAGGAGAGCGCCCGCGCCAAACGGAAAAAGACCGGCAAAAAGAAGAAGAAAAAGACAGAGCCAAAGGCGTAACGATAACGGGTACCCTGCGGGGCAGATCAACGTGGAGAAAACCGCAGGTTTTCCACATTAGAACAATGCGGGTAGTAAAATCATACATATAAAAAGAATGAGCGGGAAACAGATCCCACTCGTTCTTTTTTGTTTGCGGTTGTGCCGAAATGCGACAGCCCCTTTTATTTTTTATCATCCACGAAGTAGGTAGCTTCCATATCCGCGATGTAGAGCGCGATGCCAAGCGGATAGGCGGCAAACGCGTTGCCCACGTTGCGGGCGTCCATCTCGGTGGAAAAGCCCATGTGGAAGCGGATGGCAAAGGCCTCCTCACGCGTCAGACGCATGTAGCCGCTGACGATGTAGACGGACTTTTCACCGTGCCCGTAGGGCAGCTGATCGTCAAACTCATAGTACGGCACGCTTTGCCATCTGCCGTCCGGCCCCTTGACGTTGCGCTGGCTGACCTTGTAGCAATTGACCTTGCAAATATCGTGCAGCAGCGCGGCAATGGCGATCGTCTCGCTGTCATAGGTCAGGCCATATTCGGCTGCGACCTCCGGCCGGGCGAGATAGTTCTTTAAGCACTTGTATACGTTGATGCTGTGCTCACACAGCCCGCCCTCGCGTGAGCCATGGTAGCGGGTGCTGGCAGGTGCGGTAAAGAAATCCGAGGCCGGGGACTCTAAATATTCGAGCAGCTTATCCGCGCCCTCGCGGTGGATATTTTCTTTATAAAGGGCAATAAATTCTTCTCTTGCGGTCATGGGAAACTCCTTTTTTTGTTATGAACGTGGACCTGCCGGCGCTATCATGGCGCGGCGCACGTGGCGACGCTTGATCCACATAAAGAGGAGAAGCTGCAGCACGGCGGTCACCGCCCAGGAGGCCGTATAGGAAAGATAAAGCATCTGCATGGTCGGAATAGCAGCAAAAGCGGTGTACAGCCAGCCAAGGCGAATGCCGCATACGCCGACGATCGAGACGATCATGGGGATCAGCGTGTTGCCCATACCGCGGCTGCAGCCGACGATGGTATCCATCCAGCCGCACAGGAAGTAGGTGGCAGTGGTGATCGACATACGGATCATCCCGTACTGGATCGCATCCGGCGTGTCCGGCAGATAGAGGGAAAGCAGCGGCTCGGCAAACAGGAGCAGAATACCGCCAACGGCCAGGCCGATCAGGGTGACCAGCAGCAGGCAAATACCAACGATCTTGTTGATAGACCGATATTTCTTGGCCCCTACGTTTTGCCCCACGGCGGTAACGGCGGTGGCATGCATCGAATACATGGCGGTGTACACAAAGCCATCCAGGTTGCTGGCGGCTGTGTTGCCTGCAATAGCAAGCGTATCAAACGAGTTGATCGCCTTTTGGATGATCGAGTTCGAGAGGCTGAATACGATGCCCTGCACGCCGGCCGGCAGGCCGGTCTTTAAAATGTCCAGCGTTTCCGCGCGGTGAAACCGCATTTTGCGGAGCGAAAAACGGCAGTCACCCGGCATGCGCAGCAGCGTGATTACCACCAGCAGCGCCGAGAGAAATTGCGAGATGACCGTGGCCAGGGCTACGCCGTCTGCATCCATGCCGAGGGCGATGACAAAGACCAGGTTCAGCATGACGTTCAAGGCGCCGGAAATGGCAAGATAGTAGAGCGGGCGGCGAGAATCGCCGGCCGCACGCAGAATGGCCGCGCCGAAGTTGTAGAGCATAGAGAAGATCGAGCCGGCAAAATAGATCTGCATATACCGCTCGGCCATATCCATGATGGTGTCCGGGGTGTCCATCAAGATTAGCATGGTGCGCGCCCCCAGCATACCAATGACCGTGATCAGCACGCCGCACAGGAGCGCAAGCGCCATGCTGGTATGTACCAGACGGTGGATCCGCTCTCTGCTCTTGGCACCGATCGCCACCGCCACGGTCACGCTGGTGCCTACCGAAAGGGCAACGAACAGGGTAACGAACAGATTGATCAGTGCGCCGGTCGCGCCTACGGCAGCAAGCGGCTCTGCGCCTGCAAAACGGCCGACGACGATGATGTCCGCCGCGTTATAAAGCGACTGCAGGATGCTGGAAAGCATCATGGGGATGGCAAAGGCAATGATCTTGCCAAACAGCGGGCCCTCTGTCAGATCGACCTCATATTTCTTTTTTGCTGCTGCTTGTGCCATGGCTGCCTCCGCGTATTGTTTTCTGTGTCCTCATGATAGCACACAGGCGCTTGTTTGTCAAGCGTAAAATGCCGTTTTTTTCTATAAAAAATACGGTTACAGAGGCTGGGCAAAAAACGCCTCGATTACCGCGCGCGGGGCGGTGCAGCTGCCCTGCATCAGCTCGTCTGTTCCGCCGCCGCGGGCAGCAAGGGCCGCGCGGATGGCAGCGGCCTTTTCCCGCAGCTTGAGCTGCTGGGAGGCGATCATGAACCGATACCCATCCCCCGCCGGGAAGAAGACGGCACATACGCCGCTTGCCCCTTGCGCGGCAGAGAGGGCGATCTTGCGTGCCATCAGCTCGTCATTTTCAGAAAGAAAGCAAAGCGCGTTGCCAGCCGCGTTGGGCGTAAGGTTAGCCGCACGCGCCTCTGCCAGCTCACGCGAGAGGGCGGCGGCGTTTGCCTTTTTCTCCTCGTATTCGGCAAGCAGGCGGTCAACGCCTGCCGCACATTCGGCCTGCGGGACGGAGAGCGCGCGGGAAACGGCAGCCACCTCCCGGTATTTTTCACGGTAGTCAAGCATGGCGCGGCGGCCGGCCGCCAGCCAGATGCGCACGCCGCCCTTGTAGTGAATGAAGTCCAGCAGCTTGATCAGCCCGATCTCACCCGTGCGTGCCACATGCGGCGCGCAGCAGGCGCAGGCATCGTAGCCCTCGATCGTGACGATGCGTACGTCCCCCGTCAGCTCCTTTTTGGAGCGGTATTCCAGCGTGGCCAGGCGTGCAGCCTCCGGGTATTCGCATTGGATGGGCAGATTGCGGAAGACCGCCTCGTTTGCCAGCTCCTCAATGCGGTCAAGCTGCGCACGGTCCAGCGGGCCGTTGAAGTCCAGCGTGGTCTCCCGCTCGCCCAGGTGGAAGCCCACGTTATCCAGGCCGTACAGGCGATGCACCAGGCCGGAGACGATATGCTCACCGCTGTGGTTTTGCATACGGTCAAAGCGGGCGGCAAAATCGATCGAGCAGGGGAGTGCCTTGCCTGCCTCGCACGCCTGCTCGCAAAGGTGAAGGATCTCTCCCTCCTCCTCCTGCGTATCAAAAATTCGGATATCACCAATATAGCCGCTGTCGCCGCCCTGGCCGCCCCCCTCCGGGAAAAAGGCGGTGCGGTCCAGCAGCAGGGCATACCCCTGCCCGTAGGGACGGCATTCGGTCACCGTTGCCGTAAAGCAGGAGAGGTAGGCATCGTTATCGTATAATCTTTCTGTTTTCATATTCTTATACCAATGCAAGCATGCTGCCAAGCCCTGTCAGATCAAGCAGGATGCCGACCGAAACGCCAATGGCGTAAAGGGTAAGCAGGATCAGCAGATTTTCTTTGAGATGACGGTTGGTACGGAACAGGATCAAAAGGCCGACCCCCGCGCCCACAAGCAGGCCGGAGAACATGGCCCCAAGCGACAGCGCACCGCCCAAATGCAGCTCGGTCAGAATGACGGAGGCAGCACAGTTGGGGATCAGACCGATCAACCCGGCAAGCAGGGAGCCAAGCACCGGCCGGTCCAGCACGAGAGAGGCAAGCGTTTCCTCGCCCACCCATTCGATCACCAGACCGAGCGCGAACGTGGCCATGAAAATAAAGAGCGCGACCTGCAGCGTGTGGAACAGGGCGGCAAGATAAACGCTCTTGCCCTCGCAATGGCAGCCCTCGGCGCGGCAAAGCTCCTCTACCTGCTCGTCCTCCTTTTTGGGGCGGTAGAGCAGGTCTACGGCAAAGCCGCAGAGAATGGCCACGCCCGCCTTGCTGCCAAGCAGGGCAAAAACAGCGGGCAGCGGTAGCTGCTTGGAAAGCAGAATGGGCAGCATCTCGTCCGAGGTGGAGAGAAATACGGCAAGCATGGTGCCAAGGCTGATCACCCGGCCGGCATACAGCGAGGCAGCCGCGGCAGAAAACCCGCATTGCGGCAGCATGCCAAGCAGGCCGCCCGCCAGCGGGCCGACCTTGCCCGAGCGGCGGATCAGGCCGTCCACCTTTTCACCGGCCTTGTGCTCCAGCAGCTCCATCAGCAGATAGGTCAGGTACAAAAAGGGCAGCAGCGGCAGGCTGTCCTTAAGGGCATGCAGCAGGGCGTGTAAAATTTGTTCTAACAGGGGCATATGGTTATTCCTTTCCGGCATTGTGACAGGCATCGCACCGCCCAAACAGCAGCGTGCGGCCGTCGTCTAACTGAAATTGGTTGCTCTCTAACAGGGTCTTGGCAAATATGCGGGAGATCTCCTCGCTTAAATGGATCACCCGCCCGCAAATGCTGCAGCGCAGATGCAGGTGGCTGTGGCATTCCTGCCGCTCTAAATATTGGTAGGTATAGCCGCGCCCCTCCTCTCTTGCATAGCGGCGCACCGCACCCTCGTCGCTCAGACGTGCGACCAGGCGGTAGACGGTGCTTTTTCCCACCCCGCAGGCGGTCATCACCGCCGCCAGCTCGTCCAGCGTAAAGGAACGGTCAGCGTGGGAGGAGAGATAGGCAAGCAGCAGCTTTTTCTGTTCGGTCTGGTATCCCTTCATGGCGACCTCCGTTTTTTTGAAAAGTCTTCGTTATTATACGCCTCTTTTTCCTTCCTGTCAATAGGATTTGAAAATAATTCTCAAATTCATTCTCATGTTTTTGCGAAAAAACGAAAAAAAGATTGAGGCTTATCGTCTTTTTTGCGAAGAAAATTTTGGCGTCGAAATGAAAAATCCCCTTTTAATGGAAACAATCGTGCAAGTTGCACAATTGTCACCCATGTTGGGTTTTCCACCAGGGTGGCTGTGGAAAATGTGGAAAACCCCCGTCTGCGCCAAAACAATCGGTCAAAATCAAGGGGAAAGAGGGATGGTTTTCCACATTTTCAACAAGCAGAACGGTGGAAAACTTTTTTTCGCTTTTTTCGTTTTTCTACATCCTGCCCTCTTGACAAACGGGGAAGAGGCAAGGCAGTTGTAATAAATGCGAATTTTGGCGGCAGGCCGGCAGCGGTTGTTGAAAATGCACAAAAAAACAGAAAAAGATTGTTTGTTTTGCCGTATAGACAGACAAGGCGGAAAGGTGTATAATATATTTTATCCTATTCTATTATTATAGAAAAATTGGCTTGGGCGCAAAAGGTCAAGATAAGTCAGCTTCAAGGCAAATAAAGCATGGAATTAGTTGCCGTCTTTTTCTATAATAAAAGAAAAATATTCGGAAAGGATGAACGTTATGAAAAAGCGCATGTTGTCACTTCTTCTCGTTCTCTGCATGCTGCTGCCCATGGTGCCGGTGATGGCATTCCCGGCTGCCGCTGCAGAGCCCATCGTGTATAAATATGCCGATGCGTACGGGAACTTCACCAGAACCATATCGGAGACCTATGTGAATGAAAAGGGCCTTGGTATGGACGATTATCAGGCCTGGCTGCAGGCAGAGGGTACCTTTGCCGTCAACCAGGGGAGCTATGCCTGGAAGGTAGGCGCCTTTACGCCCGCCACCGGTACGCTTGATCCCTTTGCGCGTGTGGCCTTCTATGCCAACGATACGCTGCAGGGAGAGCAGTATAAGCATGACGTTACCTGGATGGTGACCGAGACCGATTATCAGAAGCTGCTGCTTGATTACATGGCCAGCGTTAAGTCCCATGATAACAAATACGGCTCTGCCAATATCTGGGGC
Organism: Eubacteriales bacterium; assembly: GCA_045543015.1. GTDB lineage: Bacteria > Bacillota > Clostridia > Oscillospirales > CAG-272 > UBA1740. The sequence goes on along the minus strand of JAZQLY010000067.1, from coordinate 6,007 downwards.
GGCTATTCGCTGATGGGGCAGAACAAGTATACCGGCCTGACCGTTTCCTCCGGTACCAAGTATTCTGCCATTGCCTTCACGGCCGAGCAGGACGGTGCCTACACCTTCTCGCTTGCCGATCTGTATGAAACGGGCGCTCACCGCCTGGCTATTTTCGTAGGCTCTCAGCCGGTATGGCCGGAAAATGCTTTGCCCGGCAATGTTTCCGGCTGGTATGCGACCTCCACCTCGACCACGGAGACGGAGGCCAATGCGGCCATGGCAGAGGGCGATGCCATCAGCGTGCGCCGTGGCCAGACCATCTATTTTGTCGTTGCCGCCGGCGGTAGCGGCAACCCGGTGTACATCGACCCCATCGTTACCCGCGTGGGTGACTACGTTGAAAGACCGGAGACCTTCAAGTACAGCGATGCTGCTGCCAATTTCACCAAGGTGATGTCGGAGACGACCTGCAACGCAGAGAACAGAAGCCTCACCGACGGTACTTACCTCAATTGGCTGAAGCAGGCAGATACCTTTGCTGTGAAGCAGGGGGACTATGCGTGGAAGTACGGTGAGCTGGACGTTGCGACAGGCGCGCTGACGCCCTTTGCCCGGATGGCCTTCTTCGCTTCCGACAATTCTACCACCCACGCGCATGACAGCAACTGGATCGTAACCGAGGCTGATTATCAGAGCGCCCTGCAGCCGTATATCGACAGCGTGATCAAAAACGGCGGTACGCATGGCGGCTACAGCATTTGGGGCGGCATGGCCCTTTCTGGCACGAACAGCTTTTACGGCCTAACCACCTCCGGCGCCTCGAAGTATGCTGCCATGCAGTTTACTGCGCCCTCTACCGGCGGCTATCTGCTCTCTCTTGCCAATTTCAATGAGACCAGCAGCCACTACTTTGCCGTGATGGTAGACGATCAGGTCATTTTCCCGGCCGGTGCGTCTTCCTCTGACCGCACGACCTGGTATGTGACAGGCACCACCACCACCGCGGCCCAGATCAATGAAGAGCTGGAAAAGCTCGGCCTCGTACAGGTCGAGGCCGGCTCTACCGTTTCCTTCGTCATAGGTCACAAGAGCGGCAACCCCGTATTCCTGTACCCGGTCGTTTCGTACGTGCCGGATGGGTATGTATATATCCGTATGGTAGACGAGAAGCTTGGTACGACCGAAACGGTGTACGTTGCAACCGGGTCTGAAATGAAGGTGGCTGGCGCTGACGGCGTGATCGGCTATGATGCCAACGGTGACGGAGAGGTAGATTATCTGAACGGCGCTACGATCGTCGCTCCTGCTACCTCCGGTACCTGGAAGGCGGTCTATCCGCCCTCTACCGTGTTCCAGTTCGGTACCAACTACCCCACCTGGGATGCGACCAACCAAAAGGTCGTTTTCTATGACAACTGGGATCTTGGCGTTTATAACAGAAGCACGGATACCTTTATGCCCGTTTATACCTCGAACGGAACCTTCCTGCTCAGCGTAGCGGGCGGCCCGTGGAGTGGCAAGGGCTGCGGTCTTTATCAGGCCACCGGGCAAATGGTGATTACCGGCAGCCTGGCAGATGGCAACTACCGTCATTCTATCCGTTATACCGCGCCCTACAGCGGTGAGGTGGAGCTGAGCTGGGACAGCCTGACCGGTATTCGCAGCGTGCAAGCGACGGAGGCTGCCTCCAAGATCATCTACGGCTTTGCCATTTATGTGAACGGCGAAAAGATCTGGCCGACCGACCGTGATTGGAAGATGTACGAAAGTGAAGAGACCTATGACGTCGGTGCGTACGGTGCCCTGGACATCGGTGCGCTGATGAAGGCAGAGGGGATCTTCCCCATCAAGGCCAAGGTGGAGGAGGGCGACCGCATTGAGTTCCGTACCATGCAGGGCGCGTCCACCGTTTACCATATGAGGTCCTCGCCCATGGTGGCCTATCGCTCCGTATCGGCAGATTATTATCAGGATGCGGTTGGCGGTACTTCCTACAACCAGGCGAACGGCATGTACATGATGGACCTGGATGCACAAACCGGTAAGGTCATTATGCCTGCCGGCTGGGCTCTTGTCGGTTACAAGAATACCGGCTACGGCGATTCTCCGCTGGTGCTGGATACGCTGGTCACCGACATTAACGGTACCGCCTACACCTATAAGGAAGGCAATGACGTTTACGGTGCCTGGGTTGACTCCTGGTTCGTTGCCTCCTCCCTCGTGGGTAGCTCGGCAGGTGGCCGTGGCGGCTACCCGGCCGTTAACTGGCTCAACAATGCAGACGGTCGCTGGGGTTACTGGGGTGGCCGTGGCGGCATCGTTTCTACTTCTACCTATGATGCCGGCTACCAGTACACCGTTTCTGCTACCGGCTACGTCAATATCTCCATTGATAAATTAGAGACCCGCGGCAGCCAGGACCGCTATGCCGCCCTGTTTGTGGACGGCGTGATGGTATGGCCTACCGTTGGCGGCTCCTATACTGACAGCGCGGATTGGTGCAACCTGCAGACGATCAAGACTGCCGGCAACACCGGCCGTGAGGACGTAACGGCTAAGCTGGGCGACCTCAGCTACCTGCGCGGCATCTACGTAGAGGCTGGCGATAAGGTAGAGCTGCTCTTCCGCAAGACGAGTGAGGGGCATACCGCCCACGCCGCGCTGACGGTAGAGGAAATGGCTCTCCGCAGCAGCGCATCCTGCGTTGCCGTGAAGGATGGCGTTCCCCGCATCTATCCCGCTATGCCCGGTGATATGATCACGACCCCCACGCATATGGCGCTGGATGGCTTTGGCGGCTGGGATGCAGACGGAAACGGCAAGGTGGATGTGACCAACGGCGGCACGGTAACGGTTGGAAGAGAGCCTGTTGTGCTGACGGCCGTTTATGCCAACGGCACAGACCGCTTTGACCTGAACACTCCCTTTGCTTATGAGGGGGACACCATCGTGGGCTACGATACCTCCGCTACCAACTGGCAGATCGTGAAGGGAGACCTGAACGTCAACTTCCTGACCGATCCCGAAACAACGCTGAAGCTCTCTAACCTGCGCGAGATGAGCAAATTCGCAAGCAACATCTTCCAGCATGAGAATGAGCCGCTGTGGAACGCAAACGGCGGCGGTATGTACACCTACCGCAAGTTTGCTGTGCGCAGTGTAGAGTCCAAGGTAGCCGTCGGTGCCAACTACGTGGCACCGTACAGCGGTCTGGTCGACCTGGATTATACCAAGGTCGTTGGCCGTTGGGAGATCGACGCCAACGACGGGCACGAGTACGTTACCGTTGACGGTGTGAAGTATTATGCCTACTACACCGATAAGACCGATACGCCTACCGATTACTATTATTCCAAGACCAGAGCGACCACGTTTACCGTGGCAGCAGGAACGACCTATTATACCTATGACGGCACAAGCATGACCGAGCATACGGCCACTGAAGCCGATGCCGGTACGAAAAAAGAGGTATATCAGTCTTATAAGACCGGTGCCTATCTTGCCATCGTGCTCAACGGAGAGGTGATCTGGCCCTCGAACGGCAAGCCCTTCTATTATGAGAGCGATGAGAAAAACAGCCCGTTTGTTGCAGCCTTGGATGATAGCACCGCCCTTGCAAAAATGCGCGCCTATGAGGCGCTGCCCACCGATCTGTACGTCGAGGCAGGGGATAATATCACCTTTGTTGCCATGCGTGGCCCCGTCCTTTCCAACATGATCTATATGGAGCCCGCTGTGACCTATACCGCTGTGTATGAGAACGTAGATGCCTCTGTTTCCGTCAGTCTGAATGATAAATTCGCTGTGAGCTTTGGCGTTCTTGATCAGGATCCGCGCGCAACGGCATCCGGCATTGAGCTGCTCTCTGGTATCTCGCAGGGCATCGTTGCCAAAAATCTTGCAGCGGAGATCACCTATCGCCCGTATCAGATCATTGATGGCCAGACGATCTATTTTGCGACGAGGACTACCTCGCTTGCTTCCGTTCTTGCCCTGTATGTGAATGATACCACCGGCAAGGTCGCAGCAGACCAGAAGGCACTTGCTGAGTCTCTCTTGCGCTACGGTGCAGCCGCTGATAGCTACTTCAACGGCACCGCGCTGTCCGCTGCGGATCTTGCTGCTCTTGCCGGCATCTCGGTCGATACGAGCGAGGAAGCAAAGCAGGTCGGCGCTTTGCTGGATCCGGGCGTGACCGAGCGCACCCATGAGATGACGGCTGTCAAGCTGCTCTTGAAGGACGCGATCGAGATCAAGGTCTTCTTCAAGGCCCTTTCGGGTGAAGGCATTACAGACCTTTCCGGCTATCAGCTGCGGGTCACCAATCAGTACGGCGTTACCAAGGCGCTGATCGATGGCGGCTTTGTATACCGTGGTGGCTGCGGTAATAAGGAGATCGGCGTCAGCTTCTCCGTTCCCGTTGGCGAATACGGTGAAGATCTGTATATTACGTTGCTTTCCGACGGTCAGTTGGTCAGCGAAACGCGCATCTACAGCGTGATGACCTATGTGGCCCGCCAGTTTGGCACTGAGGAGGAAAAATTGGACAACATTCTTCGTGCAATTACAGACGTTGCAAACAAGGCAGGTGCGGTATGTGAGCAGATCGTTGCTGCTACCGATACCACTACCTACAAGTATTGCGGCACCTGGGAGCCGAGTGGTACGAGCATGATCTCGCACTGGAACGAGTCTTACGTCGAGGTCGACTTCTATGGTACCAGCGTAACGCCGGTATTTACCGCAAGCTCGCCCATCAGGTACTCGGTTGACGGCGGGGGATATACCTATGCTCGCGCTAACGGTGAGTATACCATTACGGTAGAAGGGGACTGCAAGCATACCCTGCGTATTCAGACGCAGGACCGTACCGGCAACGTTTATTTCGCCGGTATCAAGACGGCATCCAAGTCGCTGCTTGCACGCACGGCAGAAAAGGCGCACTACATTCACTTCGTCGGTGACTCGATCTCGGATTCGCACTCCAGCTTTGCCCGCCGCGTAGGCAACGTGCTTGGCTGGGATTATGCCACCACGGCTGTTGGCGGCATGGCTCTGGAGCGGAATTACGGCTACTGGAAGGTCAATAACCCGCAGATGTATGCGGAGATCGGCATTAACGTCGGTATGGTGGATGCCTTCTTCAAGTACGGCCACCCGACCGATTCCTGGACCGGTGAGACGAGAGATAAGTATCTGAACTACTATACCGATCCTTCCCTTAACAACACCTACGAGGCAGGCTACACGCCGGATATCGTCTTTATCTTCCTTGGCACCAACGATGAGCTGGGCAAGGAGACAGACGTGACCCGCTTCACCGAGGCTTATCTCGAATTTGCCGATAAGATCATGCAGGTCTACGGCAAGGATACCGAGATCTGGGCCCTGCAGGCACTGACCAACTCGGACGCTACGGTCAACGAGGCGCACCCGCGCTTTACCTGCATCCGTGCAGCTGCGAACGCACTCAAGGCCAAGTACGGTGAGCAGATCAACTTCATTGATTACGATGTGATCAAGACCTGGAACGTAAAGATCAGCTCGGATAACACGCACCCCACCACAAATGGGTACAACACGTTGACCGAGAAGATCGCTGCCATCCTGGAAAAGCACTATGCAGAATAAGGAGGACGTGGCATGAAATACGAAGCACCGCTTTGCAAGCTCCTTATTTTCTCTGCAGAACCCTTGATGGCATCGGATGAAAACGAGCTGGCGATCGATAAACTGGGCTCTATATTCGATTTATAAAAAAGGGGCTGTCGCCTTTTGGCATAACCGTAAACAAAAAGGGATGGGTGGGATCGTTTTCCCGCCCATTCCTTTTTGCGTTTTAGGGTTTGCTATCCGCACGGTTTTAAGGAGGAAAACCTGCGGTTTTCTCCATTTTGAATTGAATTTTTGTTTACTATCTCCGTTTTCCACCCTCGACGTATAGAAGCCATAAGGGAACCGAACACATAAGCCCTATGGCGGAAAATTTTTGCATCTTTCGGCTCAGCTCGTCTTGGAAAGTCTT
>JAZQLY010000066.1:0-13254 GCA_045543015.1 Eubacteriales bacterium | reverse complement strand
AAACACTTTTGCGGAACCTGGCGTTAATTAACGCCAGGCCCCGCAAAGTCTTAGGCTTTGTTTCTGCGCAAGATTCTTGGAACCTTGAATTGTTAAAATTTTCTTAATAGTGTTGCACTTCTATTGACAATTCACTATCAGTAATTTTCCTTGCGAACCTCAAAGTAGCTCTTCGGATGTGCGCAGACCGGGCAAACCTCCGGTGCCTTCTTGCCGATCACCAGGTGGCCGCAGTTACGGCACTCCCACATGGTCTCCTCAGCCTTCTCGAATACCTGCTGCATCTCTACGTTGGAGAGCAGGGCGCGGTAACGCTCCTCGTGCGACTTCTCGATGGCGGCAACAGCGCGGAACTGGTAAGCCAGGCGGGTAAAGCCCTCTTCCTCTGCCTCGCGTGCGAACTGATCGTACATGTCGGTCCACTCGTAGTTTTCGCCCTCTGCAGCGGCCAGCAGGTTCTCTGCCGTGGTGCCCAGCTCGCCAAGAGCCTTGAACCACAGCTTGGCATGCTCCTTCTCGTTGTTGGCGGTCTGCTCAAAGATGGCTGCGATCTGCTCATAGCCCTCCTTGCGCGCTACCGATGCAAAGTAGGTGTACTTGTTTCTTGCCTGGCTCTCACCTGCAAATGCGGTGGCCAGATTCTTTTCGGTCTTCGATCCCTTGAGTTCCATCGTGTTTTTTTCTCCTTTTTGTTGTTTATGATAAATTTTTTAAAGTTGGTCGGTTCTACAGTCGGCACAAAGGAAGTGCATGTTCAGCTCGTAAGAGGAGATCGGCGTGCCGATCCGGTCAGAAAGCTCGTGAAGAAGGTCCTCTAATTTTTCGTCTATGATCTTGCCACACCCGTCACAGATCAGGTGCTCGTGCTGCTCTACGTTGCGGTCATAGCGGTCAGCCTGTCCCACGATATGCAGCCGGCGGATAAGCCCCTCGTTTGCCAGCGCCCCCAGATTGTTGTAGACGGTGGCCATGGCAATGCCCGGGCTTTTTTCCTTGGCGGCAAGGAAGATCTGCTCTGCTGTCATATGCCGCGGTGCTGCGCGGATGATGTCCAGTAAAAGCTCCTTGTTTTTTGTCATATTTCCTCGAATTTTAGAATTAGAATTGTTCTAAATATATTTTACTCAAAAAGAAGCCGTTTGTCAAGGGGTTTTTAAAAATTTTTCAAAAATTTTTTCGGGCGGCACGGAAGCAAGAACCTCGTTGGCACAGACCAACGAGGAAAGAATTATTGAATTTCCTGTTCCAAGGCATCAAACTCGGGAGTGCTGTAAAACGCACCAAGGGTGATCTCAAATGCATCACACAGCTTTTTGATGGTGACGCTTCCCGGATTTTTGCTTTCACCATTCAGAATGCTTTTGATCGTGGACTGCGGAACGGCGGCTAAATTGCTCAATCCATTGGGCGTGATGCCGCGTTGCTTGCATAATTCGCGTATGCGATTGGCAATGGCCTCTGCCGTGCTCATGTGCGTTACCTCCGGTTGTGCCGAATGGGATCGTCCAAACGGCGAATGAAAATGTGAGGGAGCAATTACCGACTCCCGAAAAAGGTCGCGGGCAACTGGATGTATATGCCCTTGCAAGGCGCAAGCATTACCGCTTGCGCCAGGTGGACGGGGAAAAGAGGATGATCATGGGAATGATCTCCAGGCGGCCAAAGAGCATGGCAAGGGAAAGCGTGATCTTGGCAAAGAACGGGTAGCCGCCAAAGTTGCCAAGCGGGCCGACCTCGCCAAGGCCGGGGCCTACGTTGTTGATACAGGCCAGCGTGGCGGAAAAGTCGGTCTCCAGACCAAAGCCGCCAATGGAGATGAGCAGGAAGACGGCAATGACCAGCAGCACATATAGCGCAAGGTAGTTTGCCGTTGCGCGGCAGGTATCGTCCGAGAGCGGCTCACCGTCCAGGCGGGAGACGTTGACCGAGCGCGGGCGCAGGATGTGGCGCAGCTCACGCCCCATGTTCTTCAAGAGGATCAGGCAGCGCGAGATCTTCAGCCCGCCGGCGGTAGAGCCGGCGCAGGCGCCCGTTACCATCAAGAGCAGCAGGATCGCCTTGGAAAGCGGCGGCCAGAGATTGAAATCCACCGTGGTAAAGCCGGTGGTGGAGATGATCGAGGTCACCTGGAAGAAGGAGGCACGGATGCAGTCTCCCACCGATCGGAACAGGTGCGCGGTGTTCAGCGCAATGACCGTAACGGCGGCAGCGCAGATCGCAAGATACGTGCGCAGCTCCTCGCTCTTCAGCACGTCACGCACGCGGTGCAGCAGCAGGAAAAAGTACATATTGAAATTGATGCCGAACAGCAGCATAAAAACGCCGATCACCCATTCGGCTGCCGGGTTGGCATAGCCGGCGATGGAGAGGTTCTTCATGGCAAAGCCGCCCGTGCCGGCCGTGGCAAAGGTGGTGACCAGCGCATCAAAAAAGGGCATGCCGGTGACACACAGGGCCACCACCTGTATCGCCGTCAGGGCCAGGTAGATCCCGTACAGGATCAAGGAGGACTGGCGCATGCGGGGCACCAGCTTGTCCTTGGTCGGGCCGGGCACCTCTGCCCGCATGAGGTGGATCGAGCTGCCGCCCGCCGAGGGGAGAATGGCCAGCACGAAGACCAACACGCCCATGCCGCCCACCCAGTGGGTAAACGAGCGCCAGAACAGGATCCCGTAGGGCAGCCCCTCCACCGCAGAAAGGATGGTGGCACCCGTGGTGGTAAAGCCGGAGACCGTCTCAAAAAACGCGTCCACGTAATGCGGGATCGCACCGCTGAACACAAAGGGCAGCGCGCCGAAGGCCGAGAGCAGCAGCCAGCCAAGTGCTACGCAAACAAAGCCCTCCCGCGCGTAGATGCGCGTGTTCTTCGGCTTTTGCAGCACAAGGGGAAGCGCGATCGGCAGCAGCGCTGCAATGGTCAGCAAAAAGGGCACGGCCGATTCGCCAAAGGCGAGGGCGGCCACGGTCGGCGCCAGCAGCAGCGCAGCCTCCGTCGACAGAATGATGCCCAACAGATAGCCAAGCATTCGATAGTTCATTATTCCACAATATCCTTTATAGATTGCAGCTGCCCCTCGGTCGCTACGATGATCACGGTGTCACCCTTTTCAATGCGGTCATTACCCGTGGGAATGATGACCGTCTCCTCCCGCACGATGCAGGCAACCAGCACGCCGGGGCGGGCGCGCAGGTCGCGCAGCGGCAGCCCGGTCAGCCCGCTGATCTCCTCATGCACGGTGAACTCCAGCGCCTCGGCTTGTCCGTCCATCAGGGGGTGCAGCGCCTCGATCTCCGAGGCGCGGGAGGAATTGGCCTTGGCACGAACGTAGCGCAGGATAAAGGAAGAGGTAGAGGACTTGGGCGAGACGATGCTCTCCAGCCCCACGCCCTTAAAAAAGTCGATATACGGCATCGCGCTGATCAGCGTGACTACCTTATGCACCCGCTTGGTCTTGGCAAACATGGAGATAATGGCATTTTCCTCGTCGATGTCCGAAAGGGCAAGGAAGGCATCGGCATTCTCAAGTCCCTCCGCCAAAAGCAGCTCCTGCTTGGTGCCGTTGTCACACACCACGGTGCAGGCGGGGTACTGCTCGGCCAGGTCACGGCACAGCACCTTGTCCTTTTCGATCACGGTGGCGTGGATCTTGCTCTTTTGCAGCAGGGCCTGCAGGTAGTAAGAGATGCGGCCGCCGCCAACGATCAGCACGTCGCGCACCGGCTGCTTGTACAGGTTAATGGCCTTAAAGAAGCGGGTGATCTCCTCGTCCGGCGCGGTCACGCAGATCACGTCGCCCCCCTCCAGCACAAAGTTACCGGAAGGGATGTGCGCCACCCCGCCGCGCAGCACGCTGCAAACGAGGAACTGGACGTTCAGCTTGGCGCGCAGATCGTAAAGCGAGGTGCCGCACAGCAGCGAATCGGGCGTGACGGTAAATTCCGCCAGCTCCACGCGGCCGCGGCAAAAGGTGTCGATCTTGGCTGCGGCAGGGAAGCGCAGCATGCGGTAGATCTCGCGTGCCGCCGTCAGCTCCGGGTTGATGGTCAGAGAAAGGCCCATCTCCTCCCGCAAAAGCTGCATCAGGTCGGTATATTCCGGGTTGCGCACGCGGGCAATGGTGTGCTGCGTGCCTAACTTCTTGGCGGCGGCGCAGCAAAGGATGTTTGCCTCGTCCTCCGCCGTCACGGCGATCAGCAGCTCGGCCCGCTCCGCCCCCGCCTTGCGCAGGGTAGCGACCGAGGTGCCGTTGCCCTCAACGGTGCTGACGTCATTGGCGCCGGCAAGCTCAGAAAGCGTTGCCGCCGAGACGTCGATAACGGTAATATCATGCCCCTCGCCTTGCAGGCGGGCGCTCAGGGCGGCGCCAACAGAGCCGCCGCCAACGATGATAATATTCATGCTTCCTCCTCTTGGGAAAACCGTGGTTTCCTATATTATACACCCTTTTTTTCTATTTTGCAAGAGGAAGCGGGGGAAAGTGAAAATCTCGTCAAGGGGCAGTCTCGCCCCGCCGTGAAAGGTGGCACAGCAGCTCGTAGGGGATGGTGCCGGCCCTGTGCGCCAGGGCAAGCAGCTGCTTGCCGCTTTCCTCGGTCACCACCACGCGCTCACCGCGCTCGGCCGGCGTGCTGCCCAGGTCCAGCATGCATTGATCCATGCAGATGCGACCAACAATGCGGCAGGGCTTGCCACGCACGAGCAGGGCCGCCCCCGTGGCGGCACGGGGCAGGCCGTCCGCATAGCCAATGGCAGCAACGCCGATGCGGGTATCCCGCCGTGCGCAAAAATCGCCGCCGTAGCCAAGCCGCTCGCCACCCCGCAGGGTAAAAACGCGCGTCAGGCGCGTTTCTACCGTGGCCACCGCCCGCAGGCAGGGGGCAAGCGGTGGGGGAAAGCTCTCCCCCGGCGGAATGCCGTACAGCGCAATGCCCAGGCGGTAATGCGAAAGCCCCAGCGTGCCAAGCGAGAGGGCGGCCGCGCTGTTGGAAAAGTGGTAGGCGTATCCCTCACCCAGCCCGCGCCGCATGCGGAAAAAGGCACGCACCTGCTCCTCGGTCATGGGCGAGCGGGGGTCGTCTGCCGCTGCCGGGTGGGTGTACACGCCGCACAGCCGTACCCCGGGCAGGGGGGAGAGGGCGCGCAGCGCGTACACCGTCTCTCGGCCCTCCCGCCTGTGCGCAGCGGGAAAGCCGAGGCGGTGCATGCCCGTATCCAGCTTCACATGGCAGCAAAGCGCCGCCCCGCGCGGCAGCTCGCCCCGTGCAATGGCCCGCCGCACGGCGGCCGCATAGGTGCGGATATCCTGCGTGCTGCCCGCCGTGGCCGTCATGCGGTGATAGGCCAGCACCGGCGCATCCTCCGCCGCCACGGGGGAGAGGATAAGAATGCCCGCCTCCGGCAGCGCCGCGCGCAGCAAAAGTGCCTCGCTCACCGTTGCCACGGCAAAAAGCTCTGCCCCCACGGCGGCAAGCGCGCGGGCGCAGCCGGCCGCGCCGTGGCCGTAGGCATCCGCCTTCAGCACGCAGATGGGGGTGGCCCGCTTGGCCCCCACGCAGTAAACGGGTGGGGGAATGCGCTCGGCATACGCGCGTAGCTGCAGGTAGTTTTCCTGCAGGGCGGCGTGGCTGATCTTCACACGGCAGAGCGGGTGGATCGTTTGCTTCATGCTGCCGCCTCCGGGTATAGCGTGATCACGGTCTGCCCCCTGCGCAGGCAAAGGCGCACGAGCCGCCCCTCCCCGTCCGTGCAGACCTCGCGCGTTTCCTCCCCGTCCGTATACCGCCAGACGTTCTGCCCGGCCGGCAGCAGCGGCACGGGGGTAAACAGGTCAAAGACCGCGCCCATGTGCGCCGCCCCCTCTCCCGTCAGCGCGTGGGAGAGCGTGCCAAGCGAGAGAGAAAGGGCCTCCCCCTCCCGCAAAAGCGTCACGCCGGAAAGCGCAGCCGGCGCCCGGTAGGTCAGGCTGGCCCGGCGCATGCCGTCCGTCCCCGCCGGGCTGACCGTAAAGCTGCCCGTATAGCAAACGCCGTCTATCTCAAAATCCGCCTGACCGTTGTAAGAATGGCAAAAGGCCGCGTAGGCCTCACATTCCCGCTGCCCCCCGCAGCCGCAAAGCGCCAGTATGCTGCACAAAAGGCAGGCAAGAACAAGCAAAGCTCGGTTCTTCATCGTCCTCTCCCCCGTTTTTTATTTCCCATTTTATGCATCCCGCCCTTGAAAAATGCGCCCGCCCGTGCTATAATCATCTTGTTCGGGAAAGGGTGCCCCCTCGGGGCTTGAACCGGAAGCGGGGTGAAATTCCCCCACGAACCCGTCGCCGTGTTTGGCGTTTTCCCCCCTTTTTGCCCCGTGCCGCACCGCAAGCGGCATGCGCCACTGTGCTCGCATGGGAAGGCTGGGTAAAGGGGCTGCCATCAGTCGGAATACCTGCCCTTGCCGGGCGCGGGCGTGCTGCGATGCTCAGCCGAGATGCGTCTCCCCGTGCCGCCGAGCGAAAAATTTTAAAAAAACAGGAGAAAACAAGCATGAAAAGACAAGCACGCACATCCATTCTGTCTATCCTGCTCATCCTGCTGATTGCGGCAGCAGCGGTGCTTTCGGGATGTACAGTACCCCCTGCAGATGAGGGAAACACCCCCGGTGACGGGGCAGAGGAAACACTGGCCTACGGGGCCGAGATCGTAGCCGAGCGCACGCTGGGCGAGGGAGAGGTGTCCTTTACCTTTACCGTGGTAAACGGGGAAAGCAAGGCCACCGTTTATACGATCAAGACAGATGCCACAGACCTGCGCACCGCGCTGACCGAGAACGGGCTGATCCCCGCCGGGAACAAGGGTGACCTGGTCAACACGGTAGACGGCATCACCGCCGATTGGAACGCAGACCAGGGCTGGTGGATGCTGGCAGCAAACGGCAGCCAGGAGATGCTTACTTACGGTGTGGATGACGCCAAGATCGAGGCGGGCGCTGATTACGCCTTTATTTACAAAAAAGGCTTCTGATATGGCGCGTGAGCATTCCTACCGCGCCTCGCTGCTGCGGCTGCGGGCTCTCTTGCGGGATGCGCTGCTGGCGGCCATCCTCGTGTTCGGCAAGGAGCTGTTGGCCTTTTTGCCAAACGTAGAGATCGTCAGCATGCTGGTCATGGCCTATACCGTGGTCTACCGCCTCCGGGCGCTTATCCCCATCTACCTGTTCGTCTTGCTGGAGGCGGTGATCTATCCCTTCCCCCCCACGGTGGTCATGTATCTGTACGTCTGGGCCATTCTGTTCCTTGCTTGCCTGCTGCTGCCGCGCCGGGCGCTGCCTGCGCCCGTCTATATGGTGGTGGGCGGCCTGTTCGGCCTGGCCTTTGGCACGCTTTGCGCACCGTCGCAGGCCGCCTTCTTTCACCTCAGCCCGGCCGGGACGCTTGCCTGGGTAGCGGCCGGCTTTCCCATGGACGTCACGCACGCGGTCGGCAATTTTGCCATCGGCTGCCTGACGCCGGTGGTCATCCGCCTGCTGCAGCGGCTGGAGAAAAACGTGTTCGCCTGATGAAAACCACGGCTTTTTGCGCAGCCTCTGTACAAATCTGCGAAAGTATGCTATAATATCTGTTACGTACAACGCCGTATGAAAGGAAATCTTGACAATGCCTACACAACAAGTAACAAAGGATCTTTCCGTCCTGCGTGAGAAAAAGGCCTTCCTCTGCGATATGGATGGCGTGATCTACCACGGCAACGAGCTGATCCCGCACGTGGACCGCTTCGTCCGCTGGCTGGAGCGAGAGGGCAAGGACTACCTCTTTTTAACCAACGGCTCGGGTAAATCCCCGCGTGAGCTTTCTGAAAAGCTGGCGCGTATGGGCCTCTCGGTCTCGGAGGATCATTTTTATACCAGTGCGCTGGCTACCGCCTCCTTCCTTGCGGGGCAATGCCCCGGCGGCACGGCCTACGTCATTGGTGAGCCGGGCCTTGTCAACGCCATGTACGAGGCCGGCTTCAGCATGAACAGCCACGATCCGGATTACGTTGTCTTTGGCAAATCCGGCTCTCTCTCCTACGCGGAGATCGAGCGGGCCGTCAAGCTCATCAACCGCGGTGCCAAGCTCATCGGCACCAACCCGGACCTGACCGATCCGGCAGAGGACGGCTTTGTGCCGGCCTGCCGCGCCCTGATCGCACCCATAGAGCTGACCACGGGCAAAAAGGCCTATTATATCGGCAAGCCGAACCCCCTGATGATGCGCCACGGGCTGAAAAAGCTGAACTGCAGCCGCCGTGATGCCGCCATCATCGGTGACCGGATGGATACCGACATCATTGCCGGCATTGAAAGTGAGCTGGATACCGTGCTGGTGCTTTCCGGCGTCAGCACGCCGGATACGGTGCGCCAGTTCGCCTACCGCCCCAAGTATATTCTGAATGACGTAGGCGAGATCGCCGATAAGGATTGACGCATGCTGAAAAACCTCTTCAAAAGGATAGACCTTCCCTTTTACCGGGAGGCGCTTGCCCTTGCCCTGCCCATTGCCTTTCAAAACCTGTTGACCTCCTGCGCCACGCTGATCGATACGGCCATGGTCGTCGGCCTTGGCAATGCAGAGACGTCGGCCATGGGCGTGGCCGCCCGCTTTACCTTTCTGTTAAACATCGTGTGCTTTGGCATCTCCAGCGGCTGCGCCGCGCTGCTTTCCCAGTACTGGGGCGCAAAGGACCTGCAAAACACCCGCCGCTCACTCGGCTTTGCGCTCCTGCTTGCCATGCTCTTCGGCCTGGTCTATATGGGGGCCATGATCGCCTTTCCCGCGCCGCTTCTGCGCATCTTCAGCGATGACCCGGTCATCATCGGCCTCGCGGCCGAATACATGCGCACCTTCGCGCTCGGTATCCCCTTTCTGGTCTTTTCCCAGATCCTGTGCGTGGCGCTGCGCGCGGTGCAAAACGTCAAGCTGCCGCTTGTCTCGGCAGCCGTCTCGGTGGTGGTCAACACCTCGCTCAACTACTGCCTCATCAACGGCCACTTCGGCTTCCCGCGCCTGGAGCTGCGCGGTGCCGCGCTGGCCTCTGCCATTGGCTGCGCGGTGCAGGCGCTCATCATTCTCGGTGCGCTGGTCTTTACCAAAAACCCCTTCCGCGCGCCGCTGCGGGAGCTGCTACACTTTGACCGGCCGTTCTGCCGGAAGTATATCAGGATCGCCTCGCCCGTCCTGCTGAACGAGACCATGTGGGGCATCGGCACCAACGTATACGCCATGGTGCTGGCCCGCCAGGGGGTAGAGAACCACGCGGGCTACACGCTGTATGAAAACATGCAGCAGCTCTTTTTCGTCTTCTTCGTCGGCATTTGCGGTGCCTGCTCCATCATGGTGGGCATGCGCATTGGCCGCGGTGACCACGCAGGCGGCTATCTGGCCGCCAAGCGCTTTGCGATCATGACGCCGGTCATGGGCGTCATCCTCGGTGCGCTGCTCATCCTCGTGCGGGATCCGCTGCTTTCCCTCTTCCCGGTAGAGACAGAGGCTGCGCGCACGGTCGCCTCGCAATGCCTGCTCTTTTACGGCTTCTGGATCGCCATCCGCATGATCCCCTATACCATGATCTGCGGCATCTTCCGTGCCGGGGGCGATACCAAGGCAGGCTGCATTTTGGATCTGCTCGGCCTCTACGGCTTCGGCATTCCCGCCGTGCTGATCGTTGGCCTGGTGGTCAAGCCCACCCTTTTCGTCTGGCTGATCGCCGCCATGTTCATCGGGGAGGATACCGTAAAGGGCATTTTGTGTGTGCGGCACTTCCGCTCCCGCCGCTGGATCAAGCAGCTCACCAAGAAAAAAGCGGATGAAACCGAATAATTTTTGAAAGGAAATATACAATGGATGCACGTATTCTTGCCACCGTGGGTGGCCAAAACATTACCGAGGCAGAGGTAGAGGCGTTCCTTGCCGGCCTTGGCCAGCGGGGCGAGGCTTACCGCTCGCCCGAGGGCAGAGCCGCTATTCTTGAGGAGCTGATCAACCGCCGCCTCTTCCTCTTGGAGGCAACGCGCAACCTCTTTGAGGCAGAGCCGGCCTTCAAGGCCCAGCTCAAGCAGGCAAAGGAGACGCTGCTGGTCAGCTACGCCATGGAAAAGGCGCTTTCCTCCGTCACCGTCAAGGACGAGGAGGTTGAGAGGTTCTATGAGGAAAATAAGGATAAGCTGATGGGCGGCGATACCGTCAACGCCAGCCACATCCTGGTTGCCGACGAGGCAGAGGCTGCCCGCATCCGCGAGGAGATCGTCAGCGGCGCCGTCAGCTTTGAGGAGGCTGCCAAGAAGTACAGCTCCTGCCCCTCCGGCCAGGAGGGCGGCTCGCTTGGCGATTTTGGCCGTGGCCAGATGGTGCCGGAGTTTGAAAACGCCTGCTACGCCATGCAGGAGGGCGAGATCTCCGCACCCGTGCAGACGCAGTTTGGCTACCACCTCATCCGTTTGAACAGCAAAAAAGCGGGCGAGGTAGCCCCCCTTGACGCCGTGCGCGACGAGCTGAAGGCAAAGCTGATGCGGGATAAGCAGCAGGCGGCCTACCAGAGCAAGGTGAACCAGCTGAAGATTTTGTTCCCTGTAGATAGACTGTAATTTAAAAAGAGCCGTCTGCTCGCATGAGCAGGCGGCTCTTTTCTTTTTTTCTTTAAAACCCGTAATCCTCACCCACCAGCACAACGTGAATGCGGCCTGCCGGACGGCAGAGGCGCATGGTGGTCATGGTGCAGCAGATGCAATCGGCCGATCTGCAATCGGCGCAGCGGCCGGTCTTTTTGCAGGGGGTGTCTACGTCAAAGCGCTGGGCGTTGGTCGGGGCGGCCAGGCCGCGCACGCGGGCAATGGCGGCCGCCTCGTTCTGCACCACCTTGTTCATGCCCACCAGCAGCAGCACGTTCTTCGGCCCGTAGATGTATGAGGCAACGCGGTTGCCGTTGCCGTCCATATTATACAGCACGCCGTCCTCGCTCATGGCGTTCACAGAGCCAAGGAACCAGTCGGCAAAAAAATGCTCCTCGGCAAATTTGGCGCGCTCTGCCGCCGGCACGGTGGCGCGGTCAAAGATCTGGCAGCCCTTGGCCGCCAGGCGGTCAACCAGGCCGCTGTCCAAAACCGTCATCGAGCCGCCAAAGGTCACCTCCGCCCCCGTAGGTACCATCCCCTCGCACAGGGCCAGTGCCTCCTCCATCGTATCACAGTAATGCGCATCAAAGCGGCGCATCTTCAGCGCGCTTACCACGCTCTCTCCCGCCTTGCGGTATCTCTCCTTCAATGCTCTTTGCATGGATCTTCTCCTTCCTTGTTGGTGCTTTTATTGTAGCACATCCTTTTTTGTTTGTCAACTGCCTTTTCTGTTCTAAACAAAAGGGAGGGCGCATAGGATGGAAACGAAAAAAATATTTTGAAACAAGAAAAGGAGATTGCTATGCGAGAAGAATGGAAGGAAGAGAAGAGGCAGGCAGAGCGGGAGACGGTGCTGCACGACGTCTGCCCGGAGCCGATCCTGTGTGAGGCAAGCGGCGAATACACCCTGCCCGACTACCGCCCCGAGATCCGCAAGATCCTGTATGTGCGCGCCGTAGCCATGCCGGCCGGGCAATACAAAAACGGGGATAAGGCTGCCTTTGCGGGCGCAGTCTCGCACACCGTCTTTTATGCGGATAGCGAGGGCAAGCCGGCCGCTGTCACGCTGGAGGCGGATTATGAGTTCTCGCTGCCGCTGCCGGAGGGCTGCACCTGCACCCTGCAGGTAGATAGCCGGGCAGAGAACACCGCCTGCCGCCTGTTTGGCCCGCGCAAGCTCTCGCTGCGCACGGCCGTGCGCAGCACCGTCCACCTCCTGTGCGAGGAGGAGATCACCCCTGCCGTTCGCGGCATGGGCAGCGAGGAGGACGAGGCCTCGCTTGAAAGACTGAGCGCGCGGGTAGAAACGATGGAACAGGCCTGCGGCTCCTCCGGCCCCTTTACGCTGGAGGCAGACCTGCACTTGGACGGCCCCGCCACGGGGGCGGAGGCGGTCTGGGCGGGCGGAAGCCTGCTGGTCAGCGAATGCCGTCCCCAGGCGGGCGGCTGCCTTTGCCGTGGCCACGCCTGGGTGCGCTGCCTGCTGCGGGAGGAGGAGGGGCTGCCCTACGTCGTGCGGGAAAAGATCCCCTTTGAGCAGCTCGTGCCGATCGCCGAGGCGGGCGAGCGTGCCTCCTGCCTGGCCTACGGGCGGCTGCTGGCGGCAGAGGTAGAGCTGCTGCCGGGCGAGGGAGAGGAAAACGGCAATCTGCACGTCACCGTCAGCGCCGAGATCGATGCCTGCGCCGTCAGCGGGAAGATCTGCAACCCGACAAGCGACCTGTACTCGACCGATTACGTCATGGCCTGCACCTACCGGCCGCTGACGGGCACGCGCTCGCTTGGCGGTGTGATGGGCAATTACACGGTCAGCGGCAGCCGTGCGCGGGAGGAATGTGACTGCGAGGCCGCCGTTACCGTGGTGGATGCGGACGGCCGCATGGAGATCCACGGCGTGCAGGTCGAGCGTGGCCGCGCGGTGGTCAGCGGCAAGCTGGCCGTCACGGTCATCATGGCGGCGGCCGAGGGCAGCCAGCCCTTCCCCACGGCAGAGCTTTCTATCCCCTTCCGCATCGAGACAGAGCTGCGCCCCGCGCCCGGCACGCAGCCGCGCTTTGATTGCCACGGTGAGCTGATCTCCGTGCGCGCGCGGCTGGAGCAGAGCGCCGTGAGCGCGGATTGTGAGATCGCGTTGGTGCTTTCGGCCACCGAGGAAAGAACGGTAGAGATCCTTGCCACGGCCGAGCCGGATCGCAGCCTGCCGGTCACGCACAGCGGCCGCGGCGTGCACGTGGTCTACCCGCGGGAGGAGGAGACCCTCTTCTCGGTCGGCGCGCGCTACCATAAGAGCCGCGCCGCCATTGCCGCGCAGAACGGGCTGGGGGAGGAGATCCTCTCGGTCTCGCATCTGCCGGAGTCGTTGGACGGGGTGCATCATCTGTTGATCGAGGATTAACAAAGGGGCTGTCGCATTTCGGCATAACCGCAAACAAAAAAGAATGAGTGGGATCTGTTTCCCGCTCATTCTTTGTATATAGGGAGAAATGGCTACCCGCATCGTTCTGATGTAGAAAACCTGCGGTTTTCTCCTTTCTATTTGAAATTTTTGTTTGCTATCTCCGTTTTCCACCCTCCATGTATGAAATACATGTGACGGGGTGGAAAACGAAGATTTCTGCTCAAAATCC
>JAZQLY010000065.1:0-15888 GCA_045543015.1 Eubacteriales bacterium | reverse complement strand
GTAAGCGTTTCTCGGGTCATAGCCGGCCTCCACCAGGGTCTCAAAGCCTGCCTGCATCAGGGCGCAAACGCCGCCGCAAAGCACAGCCTGCTCACCAAACAGGTCGGTCTCGGTCTCGGTACGGAAGGTGGTCTCCAGCACGCCGGCTCTGGCACCGCCAATGCCCAGGGCGTAAGCAAGGCCGATCTCCAGCGCGTCACCCGTCGCATCCTGCTCTACGGCGATCAGGCAGGGAACACCCTTGCCGACCTGGTATTCGCTGCGCACGGTATGGCCGGGGCCCTTGGGGGCGATCATGATGACGTTGACGTTCTTCGGGGGCTTGATGCAGCCAAAGTGGATGTTAAAGCCGTGTGCAAAGGCCAGGGTCTTGCCCTCGGTCAGGTTGGGCTCAATGCTCTCCTTGTAGAGCTTTGCCTGCTTCTCGTCGTTGATCAGGATCATGATCACGTCGGCGTTCTTGGCTGCATCTGCTGCGGTCATAACGGTCAGGCCTGCGGCCTCTGCCTTTGCCCAGCTCTTGCTGCCGGTGTACAGACCAACGATAACCTTCACGCCGGAATCCTTCAGGTTCAGGGCGTGTGCGTGACCCTGCGAGCCGTAGCCAATGATGGCAACGGTCTTGCCGTTCAGCTTGTTGAGATCGCAATCCTGCTGATAGTAAATGTTTGCCATGATAAAAACTCCTTTTATTTTAGATAAAATTTTTATTTATTGAAAAGTGTGTTGCTGCCGCGCTCCAGCGCTACGATGCCGGTACGGCACATCTCAAGGACCCCGAAGGGGATCATCAGCTTAACGAACGCATCGATCTTGTTCGGGTCCCCCGTGATCTCTACGCAAAGCTCGTCTGTGGTATAATCAATGACCTTGGCACGGTAGACCTCTACCGCTGCCAGAATGTCAGCGCGCGTTTCCGGCGTGTTCTTTACCTTGATCATCATCAGCTCACGCTTGATGGTGTCGCTCTCCTCCAGCACCTCAACCTTTTTCACGTTGTACAGCTTGCGCATCTGGTTGATCAGCTGCTCTCTTGCGTAGCCGTCACCGCTCAGCGAAATGGTAATGCGGGAGTAGGAGGGCTCCTCGGTCTCGCCTACCGTCAGTGTGTCAATGTTAAAGCCACGGCGGGTAAACATGCTGGTAACGCGGGTCAGTACGCCGTATTTATTGTCTACGTATACGGCAATGACAAACTTGCTCATGCCTCTTCTCCCTCCTTCTTGACGATGATGTCATCGATCGAGCCACCGGGCGGCAGCATCGGCAAAACGAACTCATCCTGCCCGATGATCGTGTCGATCACCACCGGGCGGCCGGCTGCCAGCGCCTTCTCAAACGCCTCGGCAAATTCCTCTTTTGTCTCGGCACGGTAGCCGATGGCACCAAACGCCTCCGCCAGCTTGACAAAATCGGTCTGCCGGCCCAGCACGGTGTTCGAATACCGCTTGCCAAAGAACAAGGTCTGCCATTGGCGCACCATGCCAAGCACACCGTTGTTCATCAGCACGATGATGACGGGAATGTTGTAGGAAACGGCGGTGGCCAGCTCGTTCAGGTTCATACCAAAGCTGCCGTCGCCCGTGATCAGCACGGTGGTATCCCCGGTTGCTACGTAAGCGCCGATCGCTGCACCAAGGCCAAAGCCCATGGTGCCAAGGCCGCCGCTGGAAACAAAGCGCCGCGGGCGGTCAAAGCTGGCGTACTGGGCAGCCCACATCTGGTGCTGGCCCACGTCGGTGGCGGTAATGGTACCGGCCGGCTTTTTCTCGTTAATGATATCAAATACGGCCTTGGGCGGCAGCGGTGCGCGTGAGGCCTCTTCTGCCTCCTTCTCAAAGCGTGCTTCGTCTGCCTTCAGCCCCTCCACCAGCTCGCACCAGGCGGGGTGCCTGGCGGCGGCACAGCCGGCGGCAATGCGCATAAACGCATCCCGCACGTCGGCAATAATACCAAGATCGACCTTGACGTTTTTGTTGATCTCGGCAAAGTCGGGGTCTAACTGAATGATCTTGCTGTTCTTGGCGTATTTTGCCACGTTTCCGGTGGCCCGGTCGCTGAAGCGAACGCCAATGCCAATGATCAGGTCGGCATCCTTCTGCGCCATGGAGGAGGCGTAATGCCCGTGCATGCCCTGCATGCCAAGGAAGCGTGCCTGCCCATCCTGAATGGCCGAAAGTCCCATGAAGGTACAGCCGATATAGGCATCGATCTTTTCAGCAAATTCCAGTATCTCGCGCCCCATGCCAAGCCCGGCAGCACCGCCGCCGATGTAGATATAGGGGCGTTCTGCCGCTGCGATCATCGCAATGGCCGCCGCGATCTCCTCATCCTTTGCCTGCGGCAGGGGGATCTTTTCTACCACCGGCTGTGCTTCATATTCGTATGCGGCTACCTGAACGTCCTTCGGTACGTCGATCAGCACCGGGCCGGGGCGGCCGGATTTGGCGATCTGAAACGCCTCGCGGATCGTATCTGCCAGATCGGCGACGTTGTTGACGAAATAATTGTGCTTGGTGATCGGTAGGGTAATGCCGGTAATGTCGATCTCCTGAAAGCTGTCCTTGCCGATCAGGGGGCAGGGGACGTTACCGGTGATCGCCACCAGGGGAACAGAGTCCAGCATGGCGGTGGCAATGCCGGTGACCAGGTTGGTGGCACCGGGGCCGGAGGTGGCAATACAGACGCCCACCTTGCCCGTCGCGCGGGAATAGCCGTCTGCCGCGTGGGAGGCACCCTGCTCGTGCGCGGTCAATACGTGGTTGATACGGTCACTGTTTTTATAAAGGGCATCATAGATGTTGAGCACCTGTCCGCCCGGGTATCCGAAAACATCGGTCACTCCCTGCTCGATCAGGGTATTAACGATGATCTCTGCACCTGTCATTTTCATATAGCTGTTTTTCCTTTACTGTTTTGTGTCCTCACGGAACATGATGTTGAAGGCACTGACCAGCGCCTTGACCGAGGAAACGATGATATCGCTGTCGATACCCGTACCCCAATATATCTTGCCGTTGTGGCGGATGCTGACGTAGGAGGCAGCCTTGGAGCTGGTCTTGCCCTCCAGGTCATGCTCGGTATAGCTCTCTAACTCATAGTCAAGCCCGGTCACCTTGCGCAGCGCGTTGCCAATGGCGTCCAGGCGGCCGTTACCGCAGGAGGAGACCTTCAGCTCCTCGCCGTGGTAGCGGATCACGCTCTCGGCGCGGATGCCCTCCGGCTCGTCGGTATAGATCGCGCGTACAACGTCTACGTAGGTGTTGATGTTGACAAAATCGCGCTTGAAGATCTCGTATACCTCCACAGGCTGCAGCTCACGATGCTCGTGGTCGGAGATGCTCTTGACATGGTAGCCAAAGGCCTCCCGCATTTTCGGCGGCAGCACGTGCTTGAACTGCGTTTCCAGAATGTAGCCGATGCCGCCCTTGCCGGATTGGGAATTGATGCGGATCACGTCTGCCTCGTACACACGGCCAATGTCGGTCGGGTCGATGGGCAGATACGGCACGTTCCAGATCTTGTTGCCGTTTTCGCGGAACCTCATGCCCTTGGCAATGGCATCCTGGTGGGAGCCGCTGAAGGCGGCGAACACCAGCTGGCCGCTGTAGGGCTGCCGCTCGTAAACGTGCATGCGCGTCACCTTTTCATATACCTCGGTGATGGCGGGCAGGTTGGAAAAATCAAGGCCGGGGTCTATCCCCTGGGAATACATATTGAGTGCCAGCGTGACGATATCCACGTTACCGGTGCGCTCACCGTTGCCAAACAGCGTGCCCTCGATCCGGTCGCCGCCGGCCAGCAGGCCCATTTCGCTGTCTGCCACGGCGCAGCCGCGGTCATTGTGCGGGTGCAGGGAAATGATCAGGTTTTCGCGGTCGATCAGATTCTTGCACATGTATTCTACCTGGTTGGCATAAACGTGCGGCATCGAATGTGAGACGGTGACCGGCAGATTGATGATCACCTTGTCCTCCGGCGTCGGCTCCCAGATCTTGATGACCTCGTTGCAGATCTCGGCCGCGTACTCCGGCTCGGTGCCGGTAAAGCTCTCAGGCGAGTATTCAAAGGAGATATGCCCCTCTGCCTGCTCACGGTACTGCTTGCAAAGCCGGGCGCCAAAGGTAGCAATATCAATGATCTCCTGCTTGCCACGGCGGAAGACCTGCTCACGCTGCGCGACCGAGGTGGAATTGTAGAGATGCACGATGGCGTGCGGCGCCCCCTTGATGGCCTCAAAGGTCTTGGCAATAATATGCTCGCGCGATTGTGTCAGTACCTGAATGGTCACGTCATCAGGAATCAGCCCGCGCTCAATGATCGTGCGGCAGAACTCGTATTCGGTCTCCGAGGCGGCAGGGAAGCCGACCTCGATCTCCTTAAAGCCAATATCGCACAGCAGCTTGAAAAACGTCAGCTTTTCTTCCAGGCTCATCGGCACGATCAGGGCCTGGTTGCCGTCTCGCAGGTCTACGCTGCACCACACGGGCGGCTTGTCGATCGCATCACGCCGGATCCAGTCCATGCTCACGCCGCTTGGCGTGAAATATTGCTTGCTGTACTTTTCAAAATTCTTCATGGTGTTTCCTTTCCATATGCCTGCGCGGAGGGAGAAATGAAAAAATCCCTTTTACGCAACAGTACATTACTTTTGCATAAAAGAGACGAAGAAATTATACTCCGCGGTACCACTCTTATTGGTGAAAACGATCACCCACTTATGCCCTGTCCATCAACAAAGCTCCTCCATAACGGGAGAAAACCGTCCGAGTCTACTTGGCCAAAAAGCCGTTCGGTCGGCAACTCAGGGATCAGACAACATTCACACCGCATACCGCCTCGCACCGCCCGGCGGCTCTCTGCCATGCAGGGAGAATTTGATTTCCCATCACAGTCTTTACACCATTATACTACAAAAACACCTATCTGTCAAGGGGGAAAAATAAGTTTTTCAGAAAAAATGCAAGTTTTTTTCAAAAAAATGCATTTTTTGTAAAAAGGGCAGGCTGCCCGATGCCGGGCGGCCTGCTCCGCTTTTACAGCTTCAGGATCCAGTTGTATTTGTCCTCGGTCTTTCCCCATTGAATACCGGTCAGCGTGTCATACAGCTTCTGGGTAATGGGGCCGATCTCGCCGTTATTAACCTTATATTCTACGTCTTTATAAGAGAGACGCCCGATGGGGGAGACAACGGCGGCCGTGCCGCAGCCCCAGGCCTCTTCCAGCGTGCCGTTTTCCATGGCAGCCGTCAATTCCTCGATCGAGAGCAGCCGCTCGCTGACGGTGTAGCCCATGTCACGCAGCACCTCAATGCAGGACATGCGGGTGATACCCGGCAAAATGGAGCCGGTCAGGGCGGGGGTGATGATCTCGCCGTTGATCTTGAACATGACGTTCATCGCGCCTACTTCTTCAATATATTTCCGCTCTACGCCGTCTAACCACAGCACCTGGGAGTAGCCCTTTTGGTTGGCGCGCTCACCCGCGCGGGTAGAGGCTGCGTAGTTACCGCCGCACTTGGCAAAGCCGGTACCGCCGCGCACGGCACGCACGTCCTCACTCTCGATCATGATGCCGACCGGGTTGATGCCCTCTGCATAGTAGCTGCCGCTGGGGGAGGCGATGATCATAAAGGTGGCGTGGTGCGGCATATGTACGCCAAGGCTCTCGTCATTGCCAAACATAAAGGGGCGCAGATAAAGTGAGGTGCCAAACGAATGGGGAACCCACTTTTCCTCCGTCTTGACGAAGGTGGTCAGGATCTGCATTGCCTCCTCCTCGTCGATCTGCGGCAGGCACATTCTCTCAGCCGAGCGGTTGAGGCGGCGGATATTCTCGATCGGACGGAAGAGCTGCACGCCACCGTCTGCACGGCGATAGGCCTTCAGCCCCTCAAAAATTTCAGCACCGTAGTGTAAAACGGTAGAGGCGGGGTGCAGGTCAATGCGCCCAAAGGGAACGATGCGTGCATTCTGCCAGCCCTTGCCATGCTCGTATTCCATGATAAACATATGGTCAGAAAAGACCTTGCCAAAGCCAAGCTTGTCCTCCTCCGGCATGCTTTTCGGCGTGGTCGTTTGTGTAAATCTGATCTCCATGATCCTTCTCCTTTTCATGCTTTGCGTTTGCTTTGATGGCTTTTATTATAGTACACCGCTCCTGCCAAGTCAAGAGATTTTTTGTATCTTTTCGCAGTTTTTTCACACAAGGAACGGATATTTTGAAAAAAAAGTAATATTTTATGAAAAGGCCTTGACTTTATCGCTTTAATGTGCTAAAATGTTGCGGTAATTCCTTATAAAATGCGTAAAAAGGGGAAAGAAAATGGAAAAGATCAACGAAGCGGCAGTCCACCGCCTGTATGAAACGGTGGTCCAGCTAAAGACGGTAGAGGAGTGCGCTGCGTTCTTTGAGGATATCTGTACCATCAAAGAGATCCAGGATATTTCACAGCGGCTGCAGGTGGCGCAATTGCTGCACGAGGGGAAGAATTATCAGGAGATCTCCCGCAGCACGGGTGCCAGCACGGCCACCATCTGCCGTGTGAACAAGTGCCTGATGTATGGCAGCGGCGGTTACCGTGCCGCATTGGCCGCCGGGGAAGATGGCAAGAAATAATACGGAGAGATTGTATGATGTATCATGAAAACGCCGTTTCCCGCCTGCGTGCGCTGTATAGCCGATATGGGTATACCCAGTACCGCATGCGGAAGTTTGAAGAATATGATCTGTATGTGCGGAATAAGAGCTTTCTGACCTCTGACCATATGATCACCTTTACCGAGCCGAGCGGCAAGCTGATGGCGCTGAAGCCGGACGTAACGCTTTCCATCGTCAAAAACAGCAAGGAGACGGCCGGCTGCGTGCAAAAGGTATATTATAAAGAAAACGTCTACCGCGTGGATAAGGATAGCGATACCTTCCAGGAGATCACGCAGGTAGGGCTTGAGTGCGTGGGCGATATTGACGCGCATTGCATCCTGGAGGTGCTGCTGCTGGCGGTAGAGAGCCTGCGTGAGATCGGGGAGGACTTCGTTCTGGATATCTCACACCTCGGCATCGTTTCCGCCGTGCTGGATGAGGCCGGTGTTGCTGCCGAGCTGCGCGCCCCCATTCTCCGCTGCATTGGTGAAAAGAACGCGCACGGCACGGCCGCCCTCTGCCGTGAGGCAGGGGTAGATGAGGCGCATACCACTGCGATCATGCAGCTGGTCACCACCTACGGTGAGCCGCATCGCGTGCTGGCCGGGCTGGAGGCGCTGCCGCTGGGTGAGAGCGGCCGGGGGGCGCTTTGTGAGCTGCGCCGTGTGCTGGAGGCACTGGAGAGCGCCGCTCCCGCCGGTAGCATCCGCATTGATTTCTCGGTCATCAACGATATGAATTATTATAACGGCATCGTGTTCCGTGGGTTCCTTTACGGCGTCCCCTCCGGTATTCTTTCCGGCGGTCAGTATGATTATCTGATGCAGAAAATGGGCAAAAACGGCGGCGCCATCGGCTTTGCGGTCTATCCCGATCTGCTTGCCGGGCTTGCGGTGCCGCAGCAGAAATACGACGTGGATACCGTTTTGCTGTATGACGAGACGGCCTCTCTTTCGGCGGTGCGCGCTGCCGCGCGTGCGCTGATGGAGGACGGCGGGCGCGTAGCCGTGCATAAAAATCTGCCGGGCAAATTGCGGTACAGGCAGCTTTGCCGCCTGAGCGAAAGAGGGGTGGAAGTTCTTGAAGAGCATGCTTAATATCGCCCTGCCAAAGGGCCGGCTTGGAGAGCGCGTGTACGCCATGTTTGAAAAGGCGGGCTTTGCCTGTCCCTCCATCCGTGAAAACAACCGTAAGCTGATTTTTGAAAATGAGGAATGCGGCGTTCGCTATTTCTGGGTAAAGCCCTCGGACGTGGCGATCTACGTAGAGCGTGGCGCTGCCGATATCGGCGTGGCCGGCAAGGATATCCTGCTGGAGTACGAGCCGGACGTTTACGAGCTGCTTGACCTGCACACCGGCATCTGCCGCATGGCGGTTGCCGCCAAAAACGGGTTTCATGACGATACCCGCCGCCGCCTGCGCGTGGCAACCAAGTTTGCCCGCATTGCAGAGCAGTATTATGCCTCGCTTGGGCGGGAGATCGATATCATCCACCTCAACGGCTCGATCGAGATCGCGCCGATCCTCGGCCTTTCCGACGTGATCGTGGATATCGTGGAAACGGGTACCACCCTGCGCGAAAACGATCTGGAGGTCGTGGAGACCATTGTGGATATCAGCGCACGTCTGATCGCCAATAAGGCAAATTTCAAATTCAAAAACGAACCGATCGAGCGGCTGATCGCCAGCCTCTCGCAGCAAACAGAGGAGCAAAAATAAATGATCAAGATACTCAAATACGGTGAGGTGGCAAATGCGGATATCTTTGCCCGTACAGAGCCCACCGTGAACGTAGAGGCAACGGTCAGCGAGATCATTGCCACCGTGCGTGCAGAGGGGGACGGCGCCCTGCTTGCCTACACCAAGCGCTTTGACGGGGCAGAGCTGGAGACGCTTGCCGTCTCGCGCGCGGAGATCGAGGAGGCTATGGCGCTGGTCGAGCCGCGGTTTATCGACATTCTGCGCCGCGCCGCCGCCAATATTCGCAAATTCCATGAAAAGCAGGTGCGCAACAGCTTCATCATCAATGATGAAAACGGCATCGTGATCGGGCAAAAGGTCATCCCCGTAGACCGTGCCGGGCTTTACGTTCCCGGTGGTACGGCGGCCTATCCCTCCACCGTGCTGATGGATGCCATTCCTGCCAAGATCGCCGGCTGTCGCGAGGTGGTGATGGTGACGCCCCCCGGCAAAAACGGCAAGGTCAACCCGGTCATCCTCGCCGCTGCCGAGATCGCCGGCATCGACCGCATCTTCAAGGTGGGCGGTGCGCAGGCCATTGCCGCACTTGCCTACGGTACCGAGAGCGTGCCGAAGGTGGATAAGATCGTAGGCCCCGGCAACGCCTTTGTGGCCGAGGCAAAGCGCCAGGTCTTTGGCGTCGTTTCGATCGATATGATCGCCGGGCCGAGCGAGATCCTTATCGTGGCAGACGGTAAGAGCAACCCCCGCCACGTAGCGGCTGACCTGCTCTCGCAGGCCGAGCATGACCGCATGGCCAGCGCCGTGCTGGTCACCGATTCCGAGGAGCTGGCCAGCGCCGTTTCGGCAGAGCTGGAAAAGCAGATCCCGCAGCTTTCCCGCGCCGAGATCGCGCGGGAGTCGATCGACCGTAACGGTAAGATCATCGTGGCCCCCACCCTTGCCGCCGTGATCGAGATCGCAAACGAGATCGCGCCCGAGCATCTGGAGCTTTGCGTGGACAACCCCTTCGATTATCTGGACAGCATCCGCCACGCCGGCTCGATCTTTATGGGCAGAAACTGCCCGGAGGCACTGGGCGATTACTTTGCCGGCCCTAACCACACCCTGCCCACCAGCGGCACGGCCAAGTTCTCCAGCCCCCTGTCGGTTGACGATTTTGTGAAAAAGACGCAGTATACCTATTACACCAAGGAGGCCCTTGGCCGTGTGGCAAGGGACGTAGCCTTCTTTGCCGAAAAGGAAGGCCTCACCGCCCACGCCAAGAGCGCGGTCGTTCGCCTGGAGGATTGATCCATGAGCAGATTTTTCAGCGCGGCGCGTGCCGCCCTTGTCCCCTATACCCCCGGTGAGCAGCCAAAGGATATGCGCTATATCAAGCTCAACACCAATGAGTCGCCCTTCCCGCCGTCTGAAAAGGCACAAAAAATGGCGGCAGAGGCGGCCGCCCGCCTGCAGCTGTATTCCGACCCGACCTGCTCGGCCTTGCATCGCGCCATTGCCGATCTCTACGGCCTCTCGCCCGAGGAGGTGCTTTGCACCAACGGCTCGGATGAGATCCTCAATTTCGCGTTTATGGCATTTTGTGATGCCAATACCCCCGCGCTGTTTGCCGATATTACCTACGGCTTTTACGAGGTGTTTGCCGATCTCAACGGCGTGCCCTACCAAAAGAAGCCGCTGCGCGAGGATTTTACCATCGATATCGAGGATTACTGCCACAATAACGGCACCGTCTTTATCGCCAATCCCAACGCCCCCACCGGCATTGCGTTGAGGCGGGAGGAGATCGAGCGCATTCTCAAGGCAAACCCCGATCACGTTGTGCTGATCGACGAGGCGTACGTGGATTTTGGGGCAGAGAGCTGCGTGCCGCTTGTGCGGAAATATGACAACCTGCTGGTCACACAGACCTTCTCCAAATCCCGCTCGATGGCCGGCGCACGCCTTGGCTGTGGCATTGCCTCGCCCGCCTTGATCGCCGATCTCAATACCATCAAGTATTCTACCAATCCCTATAACGTCAATTCCATGACCATGGCCGCCGGTCTTGGCGTGCTGGCAGATGAGGAATATACGCAGAAAAACTGCAGGGCCATCATCGAAAACCGCGCCTATATCACGGGGGAGTTAGAAAAGCTCGGCTTTACCGTTACCCCCTCGGCTACCAACTTCGTCTTTGCGGCGCACCCGCGCATGGCGGGGGGCGAGGTTTACCGCCGCCTGCGCGAGAACGGCATTCTCGTGCGCCATTTTGATAATCCGCGCATTACGGCCTACAACCGCATCACCGTCGGCACCCGTGCCGATATGGAGACGCTTGCGGCTACGCTGCGCAAGATCTTGGAGGAAGACCTATGAGACAGGCTACGATCAACCGCAAGACTGCGGAAACCGATATCAGCCTTTCGCTGACGTTGGACGGCAGCGGCAAGAGCGATATTAACAGCGGCTGTGGCTTTCTTGACCATATGCTGACGCTTTTTGCCAAGCACGGCCGCTTTGACCTGACATTGACCTGCAAGGGAGACACGCAGGTAGATGACCACCACACCGTAGAGGATATCGGCATCTGCCTTGGCACGGCCTTTGCAGAGGCGCTTGGTGACAAGCGCGGCATCGAGCGTTACGGCTCGTTTGCCCTGCCGATGGATGAGGTGCTGGTGCTGGCAGCCGTTGATTTTTCCGGCCGCTGCTATCTTGGCTATGATCTGACCATTCCCGCTGCCAAGGTCGGCAGCTTTGATACCGAGCTGTGCGAGGAGTTCTTTATGGCCTTTGCGCGCACGGCTGCCTGCAATCTGCACCTGCGCCAGCTGGCCGGTGGCAATTCGCACCACATCATAGAGGGCGCCTTTAAGGCGGCCGCACGCGCCATGCGCATGGCCTGCCGCATTGACGAGGCCTTTGCGGATGAGATCCCCTCCACGAAAGGGGCACTTTGATGATCGCGATCGTTGATTACGGCGTTGGCAACCTGTTTTCGCTGCGTTCCTCGCTCCTTGCCGTAGGGGCAGAGGCGGTGGTAACGGCAGACCCGCTCGTGCTGCGTGCGGCAGATAAGATCATCCTGCCCGGCGTTGGCGCGTTTGGTGATGCGGCTGAAAAGCTGCGCCGCACGGGCCTTGGAGCACTGGTCAAGGAGGAGGCAGGGAAGGGCAAGCCCCTTCTTGGCATCTGCCTTGGCATGCAGCTGCTGCTGGAAAAAAGCTACGAGTACGGCGAGCATGAGGGACTTGGCCTGATTCCCGGCGTGATCCGCCCGATCGCCGACGTTATTCCCGCCGATTATAAGATCCCCCACATTGGGTGGAACGCTTTGCACTTTGGCGCAAGCAAGCACCCGCTCTTCCGGTACGTTACGGAGGGGGAGCACGTATATTTCGTACACTCCTATTACGGTGCGCAATGTGAGGAGAGCGTGATCGCCGTGGCCGAATACGGGGCAAGCCTGACCGCCGCCGTTGCCCGTGGCAACGTGATGGGCTGCCAGTTCCACCCGGAAAAAAGCGGCAGCGTAGGCCTTGCCATTCTGCGTGCGTTTTGTGAAACGGAGGTTGTCTGATGCACATTTTTCCCGCAATTGATCTGTTTGGCGGCCAGGCTGTTCGCCTCTTTCGCGGCGACTACGCGCAAATGACCGTATACAATCCCGACCCGACTGCCGTTGTGCGTGATTTTGCCGCCGCCGGTGCGGAATATCTGCACCTGGTGGATTTAGAGGGGGCAAAGTCGGGTACCACCCCCAATCTGGATACCGTTCGTGCCATTCTGCGCACGGCCGACCTGTTTTGCGAGGTGGGCGGCGGTATTCGCAGCATGGATACCGTGCGCACCTATCTGGAGGCAGGCGTTAGCCGCGTGATCCTTGGTACCGCCGCCGTGACCGACAGCGAGTTCCTCCTGCGCGCGGTAGATGCCTACGGTGAGCGGATCGCCGTTGGCGCGGATATCAAGGATGGCAAGATCGCCATTCGCGGCTGGCTGGAAACGGCTGATATCACGGCCGAGGAGTTTTGCGCCCGCATGCAGGAGATCGGCATTCGCACCGTCATCTGCACCGATATCTCCAAGGACGGCGTGATGGCCGGGGCGAACCACGAGCTCTACCGCACGCTCTCTGAAAAATTCTCTATGCAGTTCATCGCCTCCGGCGGTGTCTCCTCGATCGAGGACGTGCGGCGGCTTTCGGCACAGGGCATGTACGGTGCCATTATCGGAAAGGCCTATTACACCGGGGCGATCTCGCTCCGTGAGGCGATCGAGGTGGCGCGGACATGATCACCAAACGTATTATCCCCTGCTTAGACGTGAAGGACGGCAGGGTGGTCAAGGGCGTCAATTTCCTTGGCCTGTCGGACGTTTCCTCCCCCGTAGAGCTTGCCCGCTATTACAGCGACCACGGAGCAGACGAGCTGGTCTTTTACGATATCACCGCCTCTGCCGAGGGGCGTGCGCTCTTTACCGATATCCTGACCGAGGTGGCACGGCAGATCTTCATCCCGCTGACGGTTGGCGGCGGCATCAACACGCTTGCCGATTTTGACCGCGTGCTGAAATGCGGTGCCGATAAGGTCAGCGTCAATTCGGGCGCCATTCGCAACCCGGCCCTGGTGAGCGAGGCGGCCAAGCGCTACGGCGACCAGTGCGTGGTGCTCTCAGTAGACGTGAAGCGCGTAGACGGCGTGTTCCGCGTGTTTGCCAAGGGCGGCAGAGAAAACACGGGGATGGAGGCCATTGAATGGATCCGCCGCTGCGTGGACAACGGCGCCGGTGAGATCGTTGTCAACTCGATCGATACCGACGGCGTGAAAAACGGCTTTGACCTGCCTATGTTGCAGGCGGTTTGTGAGGCGGTCTCGGTCCCCGTGATTGCCTCTGGCGGTGCCGGCTGCATCCGCCATTTCAGCGAGCTGTTTCACACCCTGCCGCAGGTAGATGCGGGGCTTGCCGCCTCCATCTTCCACTTCCACGAGGTGGATATTGAAGAATTAAAGCAGTCGCTGCTTGCCGAGGGCATTCCCATGCGTACGATCAAGAAAGGATAAAATCATGTTAAATATTGATGAATTGAAGTTTGATGAAAAGGGACTTATCCCCGCTATCGTGGTAGATGCCATTACCAAAAAGGTGCTTACCCTGGCGTATATGAGCAGGGAAAGCCTGCAGATCTCGATGGAAAAGGGCCTGTGCTGCTTCTACAGCCGCTCGCGGCAGGAGCTGTGGCTCAAGGGCGAGACCAGCGGCAATTACCAGCACATCGTCTCTATCACCGCCGATTGCGATAACGATGCGCTGGTGGTGACGGTAGAGAAGGACGGCCCCGCCTGCCACACCGGCACGGACAGCTGCTTTACCAAGCCCGTTTGGGAAAGCGAGGAGCTGCATGAGTTTTCCTACGAGGGGCTCATGGAGCTGATCAAGGGCAGAAAGACCGAGCGCAAGGAAGGCTCGTACACCACCTACCTCTTTGACAAGGGGCTGGATAAGATCCTCAAAAAGGTGGGCGAGGAAAGCACGGAGGTCATCATTGCCGGCAAGGCAAACGATAAAAAGGAGACGGTCTATGAGATCGCCGACCTTGCCTATCACGTGATGGTGCTGATGATCGAGATGGGCATTTCGCTTCAGGATATCCACCGTGAGCTTGCCTCTCGCCACGTCATAGACCACAAGGTCAAGCAGGAGAAGATGACAAAATAAAGTGCATGTTTATGCACGGTATGCATCCCTTTTGCCGCATCCAGGCAGAGAACGGCTCCCATTTTGGGAGAGCCGCTCTCTGCTTTTCGTTTTTTCTTTGACAGGATGGAAAAATATGCAGACAAACCTCTTGACAAATTGATAAAAAGTGATATAATATATGCATATGTTTTGAATGATGCGAATATTTATTCATTTTACTGCATAAATCGGACAAGCCGTGAAAGGGAGTTTGTTATGGCAAAAATGTGGGCAGGCAGAACGAGTGGGGAGACCGACCGTATCGCCGATGATTTTAATTCTTCTATCCGTTTTGACAGCCGCATGTATCGGCAGGATATTCTGGGCAGCATTGCCCATGCCGCCATGCTTGCCCGCCAAGGCATTATCGGGGTGGGAGAGGGAGAGGCGTTGATCGCCGGCCTGCAGGGCATCCTTTCCGACCTGGAAAGCGGCGCGCTGGAGATCGATATGTCCTGCGAGGATATTCACATGTTCGTGGAGCAGGAGCTGACCAAGCGCATTGGCGACACCGGCAAGCGCCTGCACACCGCCCGCAGCCGGAATGACCAGGTCGCGCTGGACGTGCGCATGTACCTGCGTGACGAGATCGACGGTATGCAGCAGTCCCTTCGCTCATTGATCGAGGTGCTGTGTGACCGCGCGGCTGAATACCGCGCCGTGATCATGCCCGGCTATACCCACCTGCAGCGTGCGCAGCCGGTCACCCTTGGCCACCATCTGATGGCCTATGCCATGATGCTGCTGCGGGATATCGACCGTCTTTCGGATTGCCGTGCGCGGCTCAACTGCTCGCCCATCGGCTGCTGTGCGCTGGCCGGCACGACCTACGAGACCGACCGTCGCGGCGAGGCTGCTGACCTTGGCTTTGCCGATATCTGCCGCAACAGCCTGGACGGCGTTTCCGACCGTGATTTCTGCCTGGAGTTGATGAGCGATCTTTCCATTCTGATGATGCATCTTTCCCGCTTCTCGGAGGAGCTGATCCTTTGGTCAAGCTGGGAGTTCAAGTTTGTTGAGCTGTCCGATGCCTTTACCACCGGCTCCTCGATCATGCCGCAGAAAAAGAACCCGGATATGGCAGAGCTGATCCGCGGTAAGACCGGCCGTGTGTACGGAGACCTGATGGCGCTGCTTACCACCCTCAAGGGCCTGCCGCTTGCGTATAACAAGGATATGCAAGAGGATAAGGAGGCCGTATTTGACGCAATAGACACCGTAAAGATGTGCCTCTCCGTCATGACTCCCATGATCGCCGGGATGAAGGCAAATGCCGACCGCATGAAGCAAGCGGCACAGGGTGGCTTTATCAACGCCACCGACCTGGCCGACTATCTGGTAAAAAAGGGCATGCCCTTCCGTACCGCCTACAAGATCTCGGGCGAGCTGGTCGCGCTCTGTCTGCGAGAGGGCAAGGTGCTGGAGACCCTGCCGCTTGAGACCTACAAAACCTTTAGCGATCTGTTTGATGCTGATCTCTATACCGATATCGACCTGACCACCTGTGTGGAAAAGCGCATTTCCCAGGGTGGCACCAGCCTTGCTTCTGTGGACAATCAGATCGCATACGTAAAGGAACAGCTGAAATGACAAAAGTATTTATTGACGGCAGTGCCGGCACTACTGGCCTGCGGATCTTCGAACGGCTGGCCGGCAGGGAAGACCTGCAGCTCATCCGCCTGCCGGAGGCGCTTCGCAAGGATGTAAACGCCAGGAAAGAAGCCATCAACAGCGCGGATATCGTGTTCCTGTGCCTGCCGGATAAGGCGGCTATGGAAGCGGTGGAATTGGCGGAGAACCCCCATGTGAAGATCATCGATA
>JAZQLY010000064.1:0-15919 GCA_045543015.1 Eubacteriales bacterium | reverse complement strand
AAACACTTTTGCGGAACCTGGCGTTAATTAACGCCAGGCCCCGCAAAGTCTTAGGCTTTGTTTCTGCGCAAGATTCTTGGAACCTTGAATTGTTAAAATTTTCTTAATAGTGTTGCACTTCTATTGACAATTCACTATCAGCGACGGCTGAACTTGTAAGCGGTAGTGTAGTGGTAGGTCTCTCCCACACGGAGAATGCCCTCGCCGTGGTTGATCGAGTCAGGCTCAAACTGTGTTTCTAAGCAGATGGCGTGCTGGCGGGTGGGTTTTACGCCGTATTTGAAATCCGGCTCGCCGTCGCCTAAGAAGTTGGCGCTGTAGATCTGCATGCAGGGCTGGTTGGTGTAGCAATCCATCTGATAAAGCTCCGAGCGGACGGTGCCGGCACGGTACAGCTCCTCGCCGCAAATGGTAGCGGGCTCGCTCTTGTTCAGCCAGAAGTTGGTGTCATAGCCGTCTACCTTGTCATCAAAGCGGGCGCCGATCGGATGATATTCGTGAAAATCGTAGGCGGTGCCGCATACGTTCATGCGCTGGCCGATCGGGATCAGCTCGTCATCCACCAGCGTGATCTCATCTGCGTTGACCTGCATTTCATGCTCGAGTACCGAGCCGGAGCCAATGCCGGCAAGGTTGAAGTAGGTGTGGTTGGTCAGGTTGATGGGGGTGTCTTCATCGGCGGTTGCCTTGTAGTCCAGCACGAGCGTGGTGCCGTCCAGATGATAGGTGACCTCCAGATTCATATTGCCGGGGTAGCCTTCCTCCTCGGCCGGGCTGTGGTGGGTAAACACCAGCGTACAGTCGTCAACGATCTTCGTCTGCCACAGGATCTTGCCAAAAACGCCGTGCAAATGGTTGTTGCCGTTGTTTTTCGGCAGCTGATAGGTCTTGCCGTTGAGGGTAAATCGGCCACCCTTGATACGGTTTGCAACACGCCCAACGAAGGCACCCTGCGAGCTGCCGTCTGCCAGGTACCCCTCCAGCGTGTCATAGCCGCAGGCAAAATCCACGCCGTTAAAAAGAATAGACTGAATGCAGCAGCCGTAATCGGTTACGCTGACCTGCATTTTTCCACTGTCCATGGTGTAAAGATGAACGGCATCGCCGTTCGGCATGGTTCCAAACAAGGTTTTCTTCATCAGAAAAAACCACCTTTCCTTTTTGTGCTTCCAGTATACCAGTTGGCGGCAAAAAAGTAAAGGGGTTTTCTGAAAAAAAGTATTTTTTTCCTCGCGCTTGACATGCCGCGCGTGGCGATGTATAATAATAAAAGCATGAAAGCACGGGGGAGAGAGCATGAAAAAATTGGTTTTTGTGATCAACGGCCGTGGCGGCGTGGGCAAGGACACGCTTTGTGATTTTGCCGCTGACGCGTTCGCTGTCAAGAATGTTTCATCCATTACGCCGATCAAGGAGCTGGCTGCACAGGTTGGCTGGCAAGGGGAAAAGACCGACAGGGCAAGAAAGTTCCTCTCCGATCTGAAGGCGTTGCTGATTTCCTATAATGATTATCCTACGGTGTGGGCCGAGGCCCGGTACCGGGAATTCCTTGCAAGCGAGGAGCAGATCATGTTTCTGCACGTGCGCGAGGGAGAGGAGATCGACAAATTCGTCCGTGCGACGAATGGACATGCCAAAACGCTGCTGATCCGTCGTGCTGCCGTACACCAAGGGGCATACGGCAACCGCTCGGATGACGAGGTGGAAAACTATACCTATGATTATGTATTTGACAACGATCTTCCCATAGAAGAGGCGCGTACCTCCTTCACGGATTTTTTGCGCCGGCTGTATGAGGCGGTTACAGAATAATACAGATCAGCCCGCCACTACCTTCGTTGATGATGCGCTCCAGCGTCTCGGAAAGCTTTTTGCGTGATTCCTCCGGCATGTGGGCCAGCTTGGTATGCAGCCCTTCGTTGACCAGCTCGTAAAGCGACTTCCCGAACATATTGGATTCCCAGATCTTTTGCGGGTTTTCTTCAAACTCGTGCAGCATATAGCGCACCAGCTCCTCAGACTGCTGCTCACTGCCCACGATCGGATTGATCTCGGTCTCGATGTTGGCACGGATCATATGGATCGATTGCGCAGAGGCACGCAGCTTAACACCGTAGCTGCCCGCCTGCTTGATGATCTCCGGCTCCTCCAGGGTCAGGTCGGTCACGTTGGGGGTAACGATACCGTATCCCGTTTCATAAACAGATTTCAGCGCGTCTGCGACCTTATCGTAGGCGCGTTTCGTTTCTGCCAGCTCACGCATCAGCGCGATCAGGTCCGCCTCTCCCGTGATCGAGAAGCCGGTCAGCTCACTCATGATCTGGTAATAAAGCCCCTCGGCGGGAATCAGCTTGATCTCTGCCGTGCCGTCTGCCAGGTTCAGGGCGGATACCTGCCACTCCTTGATGTGCGGTGTGCCTGGCTCTGCAGAGAACTGCCGTGCCACGTCTCCCATCTTGGAGATGCTGTCACAGATTCGACCAAGCTCCTTCGTTGCCGTTTGCCGCAGCCAATGGTCCTTTTCCAGATTGCTCATCCACGCCGGCAGCGCTACGTTGATCTCGGTAACCGGGAACTCCTGTAAGATCAGCTCCATGATGTTGCTGATGTCCTCGCTGTTCAGCTCCATGCAGTTGAGCAGGGCAACGGGGGCGTTATATTTTTTCTCCAATTCATAGGCAAGCGCCGTTGTTTCCTCGGCTTCCGGGTGGGCAGAGTTCAGTACGATGGCGTAAGGCTTGGCGTACATGGCCAATTCCTGTGCCACGCGCTCCTCGGCCTCCTCGTAGCTCTTGCGCGGGATGTCACCGATCGTGCCGTCTGTGGTCACCAGAATGCCGATGGTGGAATGCTCACATATCACGCGGCGGGTGCCGGTTTCGGCCGCCTCGGAGAAGGGAACGGGTGTTTCAGACCAAGGGGTGTGTACCATGCGTGTCTGGCCGTCCTCGCCGCCGCCGATCGCCTCCGGCACGATATAGCCAACACAGTCTATCATTTTTACGCGCATCTTGGTTGCCTCGCCCAGCAGAACGTCCACCGCCTCGTCCGGTATGAATTTCGGCTCGGTGGTCATGACCGTCTTGCCGGAGCCTGCCTGCGGCAATTCATCAATGGCGCGCGTGCGGTCATATTCATCGGTGATGTTGGGGATAACGGCGTTTTCCATAAATTTTCTGATAAACGTGGATTTTCCTGTCCGTACCGGGCCTACTACACCAATATAGATATCACCGCCGGTCCTGGTGGCGATATCGCGGTAGATGGATGTGCTGGTCATTTTTCAATCATTCCTCCGTATCTGTTGGATTTCTTTTTCGATACATGGATATGCCCGTCTACTGCCGAATATGACACAAAAACGAAAAGGCTGCAGGGGCAAACGCGCTGTAACAAAAAGTTTTCAATTTTCTTTTGGAAAAGGTATGGAAAAATCCTGTAAAATGTTGTATGATAAATAGGAAGCAGGGAAAAGCAACATAGGTTGATTTTGGTCATTTTGTACATTTATTTGTGTTTTCTTTGTGCAAAATACCGAAGATGCGGATTTCTTTGATTTTATCATTGAAATTGTCGCGTTTATATGTTATAATAACCTGTAAATAAATATCACTCTGTGATTTTTTGGAGGATACCGGATTATGAAGAGAGTATTGGCTCTGCTTTTGGCTTTGGTTACGGTTTTGGCCATGTTGGCTACCGGCGTTGGCTGCGGCAACCAGGCAAGTGGTGAGGAAGAAGAGGATGAAGATCTTGGCGCAGAGATCTCTGCCATTTTTGTGGGCGGAGAGATCTATGACTTTGACCCTGCAAAGGCATACACGAATGATGATGCCATGAAGGTGATGAGCCTGATCTACGAGCCGCTTTTCACCTTGGATGCAAACGGCAACGTGCAGTACGCCCTGGCAAAAAACTATAGATTCTATGATGACCGTGGCGAATTCAAGATGGACATCACGCTTCGTGAGACCTATTGGAATGACGGCTCTCAGGTCACCGCACAGGACGTTATGTGGTCCTGGTGGCGTATTCTGGCATCGGATTTCCCGTGCCAGGCTGCAACGCTTCTGTACGATATCAAGAATGCGCGTGCTGCTAAGATCGGTGACGAAAAGTCGGTTGAGGACGTTGCCGTTACCGATAGTGAGCCGCTGGTTCTGACCATCACGTTTGAGCATGAGATGAACCAGGATGCACAGCAGAATTTCTTGCGTAATCTGACCTCCATTGCGCTGACACCGGTTAAGGAAACTGCCGTTACCAAGGCAGACCGTGACGAGGTGTGGACCAAGCGCGTATCTTACATTGTAACCAACGGCCCCTTTGCCATTCGTGCCATGGATTACGGTATCAAGGAGGGTGACCTGTTCAAATCGGATTCGGAGCCGCATGAGTTCCGTATCGAGCGCAACCCCTACTACCGCATGAGTCAGGAAAGCACGCTGCCGAAGGATACCTATGTAACGCCCTACAAGTTTGTTTCCTATTGGAACGAGGAGCTGAGCGAGACATTTGCAGAGAAGATCGAGAGCACGGTGTTCATCGCCGGTGAGATCCCGCTTTCCGAAAGAGAGAATTACCTCTCGGCTGCCAAGATCAACAACCTGCTGTCCACCTACACTTACGTTCTGGACAACAACGATCCCGTATTCGCCAATGCAGATGTTCGCCGCGCACTCTCTCTGGTCATCGACCGTCAGGCGCTGGCTGCCGAGCTGACCAAGGGCCTGGCTCTGCCGGCTACCGGCTTCGTTTCGCACGGCGTATTCAACGGTAACAACGGCTCCTTCAGTGATGCAACGGCATCCTCCGATGCTGCCTTGGCCATCACGGCAAACAAAGAGGAAGCCGTAGCCCTGCTGAAAAAGGCAAAGGGCGATGGCTACACGGGCGGCTCGATCTCCATCCTGGTCCGTGATAATGAGGAAGAGGTTGCAATTGCCGAGGCAATTGCCAAGCTGTGGGACGATCTGTTTGATGAAGCAAAGATCTCTTGCTCCGTTTCTGTGAAGCCCAAGTCCTACGAGCTGATCACCATCATCGAAAGTGAGACCAAGATCGCACTGTGTAACGATGCGATCCAGGAGGCATTCCGTACCTCGGCCAGCGATGTATCCGGCTTTAACGGCTATAACGTATTGGCCATTGATTACCAGATGCTTTCGCCCGATGCATTTGCTCCTCTGGCAAGCTTCTCGCTGGATATGTCCGGTAACGGCATCTATGCCGGCGGCATTGATGAGGAGTTTAAGACGGTAACGCACGTTTCCGGCTTTAACAACGAGGCGTATAACGCTTTGTTGGATCAGGCGTATGATGCAACGGATATGGCGACGAGAACAGAGCTGCTGCACGAGGCAGAGGCTTTGCTGCTGGAAGAGATGCCTGTTATCCCACTGTTCTTTAACCGCAGTGCTATGCTGGTGAATTCGGAGTTGAAGCGCGTATATAACGATTATTACGGCCACCCCATTCTCACCCGTGCCGAATTGCGGAACTACCACAAATATCTTACCACCGAGAAGGCTGAAGAAGTGCCTGCCGGGAAGTAAGTAGTTCTTGTTATGGGGTTGCCGATCGATCGGCAGCCCCATTCATATTAGAATAAAGAAAGGAATACATTATGAAGACGCCGCAAAACGGTATGAGCAATCAAACAGACGTGAAGATCTTTATTCTGTTCTTGCTTGACAATATCAACTATCCTCTGGATTATTCCACCATTCATGATATCTGCATACAAAACGGCTATGTGTGCGGCTTTGATTTTGCGGCTTGCTTTTCTCAGCTGAAGGAGCTTGGGCATATTTTGGAGGACGGCGAGGAAGGGGAGCGCTACTATGTGATCTCTCCCACCGGTAAAATGGTAGCTGCAGAGCTGCAAAGCAACCTGCTGCTTTCCATTCGTGAGAAGAGCCTGAAAAGCGCGATCCATTATCTCTCCTTTAAAAAAAGGCAGGCAAAGAGCTTTTCCTCCGTCACAAAAAGAGAGGATGGAAAGTTCGTGTTGCATTGCGAGATCACGGAGCCTGGTGGCAGTGTGCTGAGCCTTGATCTTTGCATGACCTCCCGCCTGCATGCCGAGGATATGCAGAAAAAGTTTGAAAAAGACCCCGAAAGCGTCTACCGCCGCCTGCTGTCTGTGCTGTCCGGCGATGTAGATTACGTTCTGCAATGACAGAAAAGTAAAAAATTTTTTAAAAAACTATTGACAATTAAAAGTTTGGTGTTTATAATATAATTACATATCATTGTAGAAGTGGTTTTTATGGGCGATTTTAGCAAGAATTCGTTGAATTGTGAGGATCATGAGCTTCTTGCTTTGCTCGGCGAGGTGCAAAATGGCAGCCAGTCGGCCTTTGCGCAGCTGCTTGCGCGGTATGATGGACTGCTGCATCGCCGTGTTTCTGCCTTTCGTTCCTCATTGCCGGAGCAGGAGGATTCCTATCAGGAGGCCTGCCTGGCGCTCTACCGTGCCGCGCTGCGCTATCAGGTGCAGGACGGTGTTACATTTGGTCTTTATGCAAAGATCTGCATTGATAATGCGTTAAAAACAAAATGCAAGCAGGATGGTCGCTCCGGCGGTACGGCCGCAGAACGGAGGATCGATTTTGTCCCCTTTGAAGAAGGCCGCTTTTCTGCCTCCTTTTCCGACCCGGTGATAGAAGAGGAGAAAGCGGAGGAATTGCTCTCACTGATACAAACAGAATTGTCGCCTTACGAGCGGCAAGTGTTTGACTTGTATATTCAAAAAGCATCTGCGTCTGAAATGGCTGTGGCTCTTGGGCGTGATGAAAAATCTGTACAGAATGCAATTGGCCGTATGCTGGCAAAGCTGCGCAAACGGCTAAGCAGATAAATTTATATGCCCCTGTAGCTTAAGGGAGAGCGTTGTTATCAAAGGCGTCGGTTGGAATCCGTCTGAGGGCAAAAAACATCCATTTCAAAGCGAGGTAAGAAACATGTACCAGGACAAGACACTCAAGTGCAAGGATTGCGGCAATGATTTCGTGTTCACCGCCGGTGAGCAGGAATTCTATGCAGAGAAGGGCTTCCAGAACGAGCCCCAGAGATGCAAGGCATGCCGTGATGCCCGCAAGAACGGTGCAAAGGGCGCAAGAGAGATGTTCTCTGCTGTTTGTGCAGACTGCGGTAAGGAATGCAAGGTTCCTTTCAACCCCACTGAGGGTAAGGCTGTTTACTGCAGCGAGTGCTTTGCTATCAGAAGAGGCAACTGATCGCCACTTTTGGTATCAAGAAAAAAGATGCACGAGAAAATCGTGCATCTTTTTTTCTTTTTTTCAAATTCAGGCCTGTACAATTCCATCAATATGTGATATAATTTATATGTAGAAGTATAGGGGGCGTTACTATGAAAAACGAACAGCTTCAGCGTGAAAAGATACATAAGAAAAAAGAGGATCGCGGTGCCTACGATTTTGAAAATCCAAACGAAGGCATTATCAGCGGGCGGAACGCGGTAAAGGAATTGCTTGCAAGCGGACGGGATATTGACAAGATCTTTGTCGCCCGTGGTGACCGTGAGGGCTCTATCGTAGCCCTGGCAAGCGAGACCATCTCGCGTAAGATCCCGCTGATCGAGGCAGACCGCAAGAAATTGGATATGCTTTGTGGCCACAACCGTCACCAAGGCATTGTGGCATTGGCCGCAGAGCGCTCGTATGCCACGATCGACGATATGCTGGCTCTGGCCGCAGAAAAAGAAGAAGCGCCGCTTTTGGTGATCGCAGACGGCATTGAGGATCCGCACAATCTGGGTGCGCTCATGCGCTGTGCGGAGTGCGCCGGTGCGCACGGGCTGATCATTCCCAAGCGCCGCTCCGTCGGCCTGACCTCGGTGGTGGCAAAGGCATCTGCCGGCGCGATCGAGCATCTGCCGATCGCTAAGGTGACAAATCTGGCAAGCACGATCGAGGAGTTAAAGGAAAAGGGCTTTTGGATCTATGCCGCTGATATGGACGGCGCCCCGCATTATAAAACAGATCTGCGCGGCGCAGCTGCCATCGTGCTGGGAAGCGAGGGCTTTGGCATTTCCCGGTTGGTGAAGGAAAAGTGTGATTTTGTCATTTCCATCCCGCTGTACGGCAAGGTGAATTCCTTGAATGTTTCAGCAGCAGCAGCCGTTATCCTGTCGGAGGCGGCTCGTCAGAGAAAAGACCCCTCATAAATTTTTGTAAAGGAAGGCGTGTCCTATGAGTGATAAGAAGAATTACGGCGAAACCGATTCTATCAAGGCGATGCTGGAGCGTTTGCGCCGCAGCGTGACGGATCTTCCTCCTGAGGAGCCTGAAGAAAATGCCGCAAAGGCAGAGCCGGCAGAAGCATCGGCCGCCGATGCGCAGCTGGCTAAAACGATCGAAAACGTTCTTGAGCAGCAAAAGGTGTCTACGGATGTACCGCCTGCCGCTGAAGAAAGCACCGATATCGATGACCAGCAAAATGAAGCA
The DNA here is from genome assembly GCA_045543015.1 of Eubacteriales bacterium. GTDB lineage: Bacteria > Bacillota > Clostridia > Oscillospirales > CAG-272 > UBA1740. Next base: position 7,448 of record JAZQLY010000064.1, on the reverse strand, counting down.
GAGGATACGCAAGAAGAATGTAACGAGGTGGGCGAGGAGACGGCAGCACCTGCGCTTGAAGAGATAGTAGAAGCCTCTTCTACGGTGGATGCAGAAGAAGAGGAGGAAAACAGCGAGTCGCATGAAGCGGAAGAGGCGGATTCGCTCGTTTTGCTGCCCTGGGAGGAAGATTCTCCGATCTCGGAAGAAAAGGAAGAGCTGTCGGACGAGCCGCTTGACCTGGATGTGGTTGACGGCGCTGATTTGGAAGCAGAGGAAGAAGATCCGTTCTTTGCTGAAGAGATTGATGATGATATCATTGCTTCTTTCTTCACGAGTGAAGAGGAGCAAGCGGAAGACGCGGATGATATAGCAGAAGACGAGCCGGCGTTGGCAGAGGCAGAGCTGCCGTCTGATTTTGTAGACGTAGTGGATGATCTTGTCGATGAGGACGAGCTTGTGCCTGTTGTGACGGATGATGAGGCTGCAAAGCTGTTCAAAAATGATGATAAGGCGGCAGATATTCCGGTTATTCCGCTGCGTGATGCAGCTGAGGAAGAGAAAAAGGAAAGTATCGTTGCAACCGTAGACAACGGCTATGCGGTAGAGGTAGAGGTGAAGCGCCCCGTTCGATCGCCCGCTGTGGCGCAAGAGTCGCCGGCGGAGCCGAAGGAGGACGTTGCCGGTGATGCGAGCAATGAGGAATCCGGCGCTCCCGTGCCGGAGAAAGTGCCGCAAACGGCCACGCAAGGACTCTCCAACGGTGAAACGGTCTGGCGTGACGGAAGCGCAAGACGCCGCCCGGTTGAGATCATTGAGGCAGAGAGTGACGAGCAAGATCCTCCCGCAGGGGACGATGCAGTTGATTTTTGGAGCGATGCGGCGCCTGCCGAGGAATATGTAGCAGAAAATGAAGATGACGCTGCTGCTTCACCGGCAACATGCGCTTCCAAGGAGGAAAGACGCAAGGAAACACCCTACGGCCCCGGTGTTCAGATCTCCATAGAGGATGTTAAAAAAGAGAAGGAACGGCAAGAAAAAGAGCAGAAGCATCTTTTTGCCCGAATAAAGGAAAAAATCGGCTATAAAACCGCAGCAGATCAAAAAACGGCGCAGCCAAGCCCCCCAAGCTATGAAGAGCTTGACGAGGGGGACGCGCCTTCCTCGCGTCATGACGTACTGGCCGGCCTGTATCAGGAGGAGGCTGCTGCGTATAACGAGTATACCTCCCGTAACCAGATCAGCACGTTCCGCCGGAAGTTTGAATCCGAGCTGTCATTTTTGGCATTGCGCATTGGCATTCTGTCCTTCCTTTCCGTCTTCCTGCTTTTGCTGGAAAACGGGTTCTATTGGGGGATCCCGCTTGAAAGGCTTTTTGTTTCTCCGGTTCTGCTGGCAGGGCTTCATTTGATACTGCTGTTTTTTGCGCTGCTTTGCTGTATCCCGCTCTTTTCGCATGCTTGGCGGCAATTGTTTGCCCGCCGCACCGTTTCAGAGCTTTTTGTTGCCATCGGGCTTTTGTGCGCGGTGCTGTACGGCGCCATTCTTTGCTTTTCGCTGATCCCGGATGGTGGCACGCCCGTATCGCTGGAATCGGTAAAGCTGTTTGGCTTGTTGCCCGTCTTTTCGGCGCTTGTAGCAACGGTTATGGAGTTTTGCAAGGCAAAGAACGATCTTTCCGCCTTTGAGCTGATCTCCTCCGGCGGCGATAAGCTGGCCTGCTCCGTGCAAAACGGTGCCACCACCAATTCGGAGGCGGCTGCCGTTTCCGGCCTGACGGAAGGAGAACGGACGCGCATCGTTTCTGTTAAAAAGGTCGGCTTTACCTCCGGCTTTTTCCACCGCATCACCCGTAACTGTGAGGATGAGCAGAAGAATCTTTGGCTGATCCCCACCGCGTGCATGGCTGCCTTGATCGTGGCTATCGTTACCGGTGTGATGGGCGGCGGCCTTTTGGGGGCATGCTATGCATTCTGCGTAACGCTTTCGCTCTCCCTGCCGCTGTTTACGCTGGTTCTGCATAAGGTGCCGGTGTCTACCTTGTTCCGCTTTGCATCTCTTCACTCCTGCGCCGTGGTAGGTGAGGTTTCCGCCATCGAGTATAGTGATACCGAGGCGTTTGCCTTTGAAGACGTAGAGGCGTTTTCTACCCGCGGCGTGCGTGTGCAGCGCATCAAGCTGTATCATGATAGCGCGCTGGACCAGGTTCTTTACCAGGTTGCCGGTGTCTTTTCGCTGGTTGGCGGCCCGCTTGACGGTGTTTTCCGCAATTCCACGGCCGATCTCGGCCTTTCTGATCAGCTACATCTCCTGCAAGCAGAGGAGGGCGGCGTGATCGCTACGGTGGATGGAAAGCGGATCCTGGTCGGCAATGGCGACTTTATGTTAAAGCAGAACGTGCAGATGTACTACGATGCCGAGGACGAGCAGATCCTGGCTAACGGCAAGACCTGCATCATGTACGCAGCAGAGGAGGGGCAGCTGCATGCCAAGTTCTATATCCGTTACCGCATGAATGAAGAATTTGAGCGTGACGTGGAGCGGCTGGCTGCACAGCACATCCGCGTTCTGATCCGAACCTTTGATCCGAATATCCGTAAGGCCTTGATCGATAAGATCAGCTATGCGGGGAAATATGATATTCGCGTTGTGCGGAAAACGGTGTCACAGCAGAAGGACTATGCTGCACCGCAGATCAACAGCGGTATCGTTACGCGCCGTTCGGTGCGTGAGATCGTTCGCGTTCTGCTTGCTTGCCGCCGCACCTGCCGCTTGACGGCGCTTAGCGAAATGGGCGGGTTGGTGATCGGCTGCGTCGGCATGCTGTTTTCCATCATCGTTGCTGTGCTTGGCGGTATGCTGACCATGCCTTCCTGGGTGTTTGCCCTCTATCAGCTGATTTGGATACTGCCTATCATGCTGGCTTCAAAAATTTTAATTGCAAGGAAATAACTATGTGTATCAGCGAAAAACAAATGTCCGGTATCCTTCGCTCGGTAGAAAAGCCGGGGCGGTATACGGGTGGAGAATTTAATCAGATCATCAAAGATAAGCGTGACGTTCGTTGCCGTTTTGCGTTCGTGTTCCCGGATGTATACGAGATCGGCATGTCGAATCTCGGCATCCGCATCCTGTATAACGCATTGAACCGTGAGCCGGATATTTGGTGTGAGCGTGCGTACACGCCCTGGCCGGATATGCAGGAAAGAATGGAGACCTATCACCTCCCGATGACGGCGCATGAAAGCGGCGATCCGCTTGGCGTGTTTGACGTGGTAGGCTTTACGCTCCAGTATGAGCTTTGTTATACCAACGTGCTTCGTACCTTAAAGCTGGCCGGCATCCCTCTCTATGCGCGTGACCGCGGGGAAGAGCATCCCATTATTATCGGCGGTGGCCCCTGCAGCTATAACGCAGAGCCGATCGCAGACTTCTTTGACGTGTTCAGCATCGGCGAGGGGGAAGAGGCTCTGCCCGAGTTCTGCCGTCTTTATATAGAAATGAAGGAAAACGGCACCTACACGCGTGAGGCGTTTTTGCATGAGATCGCCAAGCATGAGGGCTTCTACGTACCCTCTCTTTACGATGTTTCCTATCACGAGGATGGCACCATTTGCGCCTATACGCCTCGCTATGATGATATTCCCGTGAAGATCAGAAAGCGCATCATCGAGGATATGGACAAGGCGCCGTATCCGGAAAAGCTGGTCATGCCGTATATTGAGACGGTACATGACCGCGTGATGCTGGAGGTCTATCGCGGCTGTATCCGCGGTTGCCGGTTTTGTCAGGCCGGCATGGTCTATCGCCCAATCCGTGAAAAGTCGCCCAAGCTGTTGGATCAGCAAGCGCGCTGCCTGTACGAAAACAGTGGCTATGATGAAATGTCGCTCGTTTCGCTCAGCATCAGCGATTATTCACAGCTTGAGGAGCTGACGACCGATCTGCTGAAATGGACGGATGACGAAAAGGTCACCATCACGTTGCCTTCCTTGCGCGTAGACAGCTTTACCGAAAGCCTGATGGAGAAGATCTCCAGCGTTCGCACGGGCGGCTTGACGTTTGCGCCGGAGGCCGGCACGCAGCGCCTGCGTGATGCCATCAATAAAAACGTAGAGGAAGAGGATCTTCTTCGCGCGGTGAATATTGCATTTTCTGCCGGAAAAAGCTCGGTCAAGCTGTATTTTATGCTTGGCCTGCCGACGGAGGAGCTTTCTGACCTGGATGGCATTGCCGATCTTGCTGACAAGGTGGTCGGTGCTTATTTCAAGAACCCCAAGCGTAATAAGGCCAAAGGGATCACGGTGACCATCAGCGTTGCTTGCTTTATCCCCAAACCGTTTACCCCCTTCCAATGGGAGGCGCAGGACTCGCTGGAGGAGCTGGAGAAAAAGCAGAAATATCTGCTTGAAAAGATCACCAATCGCCGTGTGAAATACAATTACCACGATGCGCGTGTTTCGCGCGTTGAGGCGGTTTTTGCACGCGGTGACCGCCGCCTGGCACCGGCGCTGGCGCTTGCCTGCGAGGAAGGCGTGATGTTTGATTCGTGGGATGAGTATTTCAACTACGATAAATGGATGGATATCTTCTCGCGCTGCGGCATTGATCCGGGCTTTTATGCAAACCGTGTGTTCGGTAAGGATGAGGTGCTGCCGTGGGATATCATTGATTGCGGCGTGACGCGCGCATATCTGTGGCGTGAGCGTGAGCGCGCCTACCGCCATGAAACCACGCCCAGCTGCGCCGAGCATTGCAATGGCTGTGGGGCAAACTGCCTGGGAGGGAAGAACAAATGGTGCAAATGATGTTTGACGGCCCCGTGCTTGAAAAGCCGAAGACCTTGCGCATCCGTTTTCAAAAAACGGGTTCCTTGAAGTACATTTCGCATCTGGACCTGATGCGCACGATGACGCGCGTGATCGCGCGCGTGCATCTTCCTATTAAATATACCTGTGGCTTTCATCCGATCCCGCATCTGGTTTTTTCTGCTCCGCTGCCTGTCGGGGCGGAAAGCCCGCACGAATTTTTGGATGTTGCCGTCCTGCGTGAGCTTGACCCCGCTGCCGTTCTGCCTTTGCTGAACGCCAGCCTGCCGGCCGGCCTTGCGGTAGACGCCGTTTATTTTGCCGAAACGAAGTTTCAAGCCATCGCGGCTGCAGAATATACCGTTGCGATCCATACACCGGGCGCATCACCGGAGGTTGCAAGGTTCTGCGGGGATATCCTCTCCGAAAAACCGATCACCGTGCGCAAGCATACCAAAAGCGGGGATAAGGACGTAGACGTCAGTCCTGCCATCCTTGGCGTGGCGGCTTCCTACGATGAAGAAAAGGGGGATATCGTGCTGCGCATCCGTCTGCGCGCTGATAGCGGCAGCTTCCTGAATCCGGATTACCTGCTGCGCTATCTTTCTGATCAAACGGGGCTTTTGAAGGGGTCGCCGCTTGAGGAATGGTATACGGTGACGCGCACACACCTGTTTGATGCAGACGGGAATGACTTCGTTTAAAGAATATTGTCAAGGCTGACGGCGCACAGATCCCGGATGTGGGAGATGGCAGCACGCAGCTCAGAGGCGGCAATGAGAAAATCATTGTCGCCTTTTGTGTTGGCTGCCGCGCATAACCGCGCCAATGCGTTTTCTAAAGCGTCGATCTCATTGTGACTCACGGTCAATGAAAAAAAGAATTGCTCGTCCTCCCACAATTGCTGGATATCTCTGCATGCTTCTATTCGTTGCTCCTGTGGCACGGCAGAGAGTGCCTCGGCTGCCTCGGCTATTCTGTCAGCTTTGCCCGTCAGAGTGCCGGAGGCGAAAAACGCAACGCCGGACAGGATGGAAAATAAAACGATGGCTGCTATACATGCTTTCATTTCTTCTTCTCCCTTGGTATCAGCGTGATTTCGCCCGTGTCATCCACCGTCATCAAAAACACATCCGTCCAGGGCATGCCTCGTTGCTTACAGGTCATTTCAAGCCAGGCCCTGTCCTTTCCGATCATGGCAAGGTGGTTGTCATTGATCCTGCCATCCAGGATGACTGGGTGCGCCATGCCGCGCTCCGGCAGCTTGATCTGCACGTCGCCGGCGCATAAGGGCTGCTTTGATGAACGCGGGATGATCGAAAGCTGCCCGTCCTGCTCAAGGATAGCGTAATAGATGTCGCGCAGGTCGGAATATCCCTGCAAGCGGCACTCGCCTAATAGCTCCTCAACCGAAAGGCGCATCTTTTCAAGCTCCTTCTGGTCAAGTTTGCCACGGCATATCAGTATGCTCGGCTTTCCTTCTATCATCTTTTTCAAGAGGGGAAGCTTGTTTTTCAGATATGTGGAAATGATCTCCAATGCGAGGATCAGCAGAACAGGGAAGAGCCCGTTGATCAGCGGCATGTTGTGGTCTGAGATCGGCAGGGCAGCCACCTCGGAAAGCAAAAGCGTGACCACCAGGTCAGAAAGCTCCAGCTCGCCTACCTGCCGCTTGCCCATGCACCGGAGAACAATAGAGAGAACAAGATAAATAAAGACAGTGCGAAACAGTATAACGGTCATAGAATATCTCCTTTTTCTATATTGTTTCCGGCTGGTTGAAAAAGTAACAGCAACATGAAACATTTTTTGAAATCTGTTATTTTTTTATCAAAAAATACTTGACATTTTGAAAAAACGTGGTATAATAAAAGTCCAAGCGAAACAACGGTGTTTGCTTGTGCCATTCTTAAAAACTTTTTGAAAAAACTTTCAAAAAGGGGTTGACAAAAGGGATTTGGAGTGGTATAATAAAAAAGTCGCAGGCACGGCGGTCAGCTGTGCGGGGCGGCGAAAGAATCGGTCTTTGAAAATTGAACAACAGAATTTCTAAAGCACTGAAAAGTGCGATGGAATCTCGTTAAGAAACACATTGAGTAAACTCAAAAAGTAAGAGAAGCTTGGAAAAGCAGCTCTAAAAAAGGATTTAGCTGGCTACGGCCAGATAGATAAACATTTTTTAGAGAGTTTGATCCTGGCTCAGGATTAACGCTGGCGGCGTGCATAACACATTCAAGTCGAACGGTGACGGGGACTTCGGTCCCCTGATCAGTGGCGGACGGGTGAGTAACGCGTGAGCAATCTGCCTCTGTGTGCGGGATAACAACCGGAAACAGTTGCTAATACCGCATAACGTATTCAGGTCGCATGTCCTGAATACCAAAGGCTTGCTGCACAGAGATGAGCTTGCGACTGATTAGATAGTTGGTGAGGTAACGGCTCACCAAGTCGACGATCATTAGCCGGACTGAGAGGTTGAACGGCCACATTGGGACTGAGATACGGCCCAGACTCCTACGGGAGGCAGCAGTGAGGAATATTGGGCAATGGGCGCAAGCCTGACCCAGCAACGCCGCGTGAAGGAAGAAGGTCTTCGGATTGTAAACTTCTTTGATAAGGGACGAAATTTGACGGTACCTTAAGAACAAGCCACGGCTAACT
>JAZQLY010000063.1:0-3326 GCA_045543015.1 Eubacteriales bacterium | reverse complement strand
TCATCCTGAGCGGAGTGCCTTCACAAGATCCCGCCCTGAAGGGCGCTTTCGCGTAGCCGCGAAAGTTCGACTACGGGCTGCGCCCTTCGCTCAGGATGACAGGTGAAGGCACGCAGTCGAACCCCGCAGGGGTGCCACCGGTAGGTGGCAGGATCTTGCGAGGGGGGCTTCGCTCAGAATGACACCCTGCGGGTTTCGCCGCCCGGGTGTTCTGCTTCTTAAGGCTCCCTTGTTTAACCCATTCCCAAAACGGCTTTTGCTACGCAAAACCCATTTCGGGAGCCCTTGGGCATGGGAGCTGTCACGGCTTGCCGTGACTGAGGGATTGTTTTCACGGAACACAGATCTTTTACATTTTTTGCCCGATCCTTGCGCAAGGGTATTGCAAAAGTCGCTGTTTTATGCTACAATATATTATTATATTTGGCAAAAAGGAAAAAAAGATATGTTCCGTATTCTGGAAAAACGAATCTTAAACGAAAACACCGTCTACATGACCGTTTCTGCCCCCGCCGTTGCCCGCCGGGCGCGGCCGGGCCAGTTCATCATCTTCCGCACGCACGAGGGCGGCGAGCGTATTCCGCTCACCATTGCCGGCTACGATGCTGAAAAGGGAAGCGTGACCATCATTTTTCAGACGGTTGGCGCCTCTACCGCCATTCTGGGCGCGATGGAGGAGGGCGAGGAGATCCTGGATTTCGTCGGCCCGCTTGGTACCCCCAGCGAATTTGAGAGCGAGAGCCGCGTTGCCGTCATTGGCGGCGGCCTTGGCTGCGCCATTGCCTGGCCGCAGGCAAAATTCCTGCACGAAAGCGGCGTGGCGGTCGATATGATCGCGGGCTTCCGCAACAAGGATGCCGTCATTTTGGAGGACGAGATGCGCGCGGCCTGTGACGAGCTGACCGTCATGACCGACGATGGCTCCTACGGCACGCACGGCCTGGTGACCGCCGGGCTGGAGGAAAAGATCAAGGCGGGCGTGCATTACAGCCGCGTGATCGCCATTGGGCCGCCGATGATGATGAAATTCGTCTGCGCGCTGACCGCGCAGTACGGCATTCCCACCACCGTCAGCCTCAATCCCATTATGATCGACGGTACCGGCATGTGCGGCGGCTGCCGCGTGCGCGTGGGCGGCGAATATAAGTTCGCCTGCGTGGACGGGCCGGATTTTGACGGCCACCAGGTCGATTTTGACGAGCTGATCCGCCGCAACCGCATGTACGCCGCCGAGGAACGCCACAAGCGGGAAGAGACCTGCCATTTGTTGCAGAAGAAGTAAGAAAATACAGGCTTTCACCTATAGAGACAGAACACCCGCGCGGGCGGCATACGCCTTGCCCCCCTTTGTGTCATCCTGAGCGGAGTGCCTTCACAAGATCTCCCCCAAGGGGACTTCCTCGTTTCACTCAGGGCGCTTCGCCGGAGGCTCAGGATGACAGGTGAAGGCACGCAGTCGAACCCCGCAGGGGTGCCACCGGCAGGTGGCAGGATCTTGGGGGCAAGGCAGCCCAAACGGCAAACCCCTTGCGGCAAGCCTATCTTTATCCCTAAAAGTTTTTGGGGGTTTGGGGACTTTTTTCAAAAAGTCCCCAAGCATCCCCCCGTATCAAAGAAGGAAAAACCTATGAAAAACATGCAAAAAACGCGCGTGCCGATGAGAGAGGCTGCGCCTGACGTCAGAAACAAAAATTTCAGCGAGGTCGCGCTTGGCTACACGGCCGAGGAGGCAATGGCCGAGGCATCCCGCTGCTTGGAATGTAAAAACCACCCGTGCATGGATGGCTGCCCTGTTTCCGTCCGCATTCCGGAATTTCTCGCGCTGGCTTCTGAGGGCAAGTTTGCCGAGGCGTACGCCGTCATCCGTGCGACGAACGCGCTGCCGGCCGTTTGTGGCCGCGTCTGCCCGCAGGAGAACCAATGCGAGGGCAAGTGCGTGCGCGGGCTGAAGGGGGAACCGGTTGCCATTGGCCGCCTGGAGCGCTTCTGCGCTGACTGGGCGCGGGAGCATGCCGCCCCGGCTGCTACGGCCGCTACGGCTGCGCTGCCGGCCGATGCACCGCGCGTGGCCATCGTTGGCTCCGGCCCGGCCGGCCTTTCCTGTGCCGGTATGCTGGCGCAGAACGGCTGCCGCGTGACCGTCTTTGAGGCGTTGCACGCCCCGGGCGGCGTGCTGGTCTACGGCATTCCGGAGTTCCGCCTCCCCAAGGCCATCGTCTCTGCCGAGGTAGAGATGCTCAAGCAGGCCGGGGTAGAATTTGCCTGCGATACGGTCATTGGCCGTTCCTATACCATTGATGAGCTGCAAGAGGAGGGCTACGCCGCCATCTTTATCGGCTCCGGCGCCGGCCTGCCGCAGTTCATGGGCATTGAGGGAGAGGGGCTTTGCGGCGTTTACAGCGCAAACGAGTACCTCACCCGCGTCAATCTGATGAAGGCCTACCGCGAGGACGCGATGACGCCCGTGCTGCGCGCGCGCAGCGTTGCCGTCATTGGCGGCGGTAACGTGGCCATGGATGCCGCCCGTTGCGCCAAGCGCATGGGGGCAGAGAACGTGTATATCGTCTACCGCCGTGGCGAGGAGGAGATGCCCGCCCGCCGCGAGGAGGTCCACCACGCCAAGGAGGAGGGCATCATCTTTAAGCTGCTGACCAACCCCACCGCCATCCACGGGGACGAGAATGCCTGCGTGAGTAGCATCACGGTCGAGCAGATGGCGCTCGGCGAGCCGGACGCCAGCGGAAGAAGACGGCCGCAGGCCATCGAGGGCTCGGCCTATGAGATCGAGGTAGAGGCGGTCATTGAGGCCGTCGGTACCCGCCCCAACCCCCTGCTGCGTATGACCACGCCGGGCCTGGAAAGCGACAGGCGAGGCTGCCTGGTGGTGCATGAGGACGGCGTTTCGACCACCAAGGAGGGCGTTTACGCCGGCGGTGACGCCGTTCCCGGCGCCGCCACCGTGATCCTGGCCATGGGCGCCGGAAAGGCCGCCGCTGCGAAGATCTTGGAGCGAGTGAAGGGTTGACGGGGTGACGGGGGAAGAAGCGAGAGGCTTTTTGAAAAAAGCCCCTCGCGCTCCGCAAAAACGTTTAGGGATAAAGATAGGCTTGCCGCAAGGGGTTTACCGTTTGGGCTGCCTTGCCCCCCTTTTTGTCATCCTGAGCGGAGCCCCCTCGCAAGATCCTTCGCCGGAGGCTCAGGATGACAGCGAGGGGGCGGAGTCGAACCCCGCAGGGGTGCCACCGGCAGGTGGCAGGATCTTGGGGGCAAGGCAGCCCAAACGGTAAACCCCTTGCGGCAAGCCTATCTTTATCCCTAAACGTTTT
>JAZQLY010000062.1:0-37174 GCA_045543015.1 Eubacteriales bacterium | reverse complement strand
TTATGAAGACGAGTTCTTGTAGGGTATATAAAGCCCAGGGGGGAGAAGCATGTTTCCCCCCCTTGGCTTCTTTTGAATGGCCTGGACAAACAAAAAACGGGAGGAAAGCTTTCTTTCCACCCGTTTTTTGGTTACGGTTATGCCGAAAGGCACGCCATGCTCGCGCAAAATTACTTCTCAGCCTTTGCTACGATGGTCTCACCCTTGTAAGAGCCGCAGTTCTTGCAAACGTGGTGAGCAAGGTTCATCTCGCCGCACTGGGGGCACTTTGCAAGCGTGGGGTTCTCCAGCTTCCAGGTGCTGGAGCGTCTGGAATCTCTGCGTGCTTTGGATACTTTTCTCTTCGGTACTGCCATGTCGGATACACCTCCTGATTTCCTTTGCGCGTAAGCGCGTCATATTTTCATTTTTAGAATAACCTTATGTTTCGTCCTTTGCATCGTCCTGCTTATGCCGTTCAAGCCATGCGGCCAGGGGCGCAAGACGCGGGTCGGTCTCCTTCCGGTTGCAGCTGCAGCGTTCCACGTTCAAGTTCTTGCCGCACTGGGGGCAAAGCCCGGCACAGTCATCACGGCATAAAAGCTTGGAGGGGAATTCCAGCATCAGCATTTCGAGCAGCTGCTCGTCTACGTCCAAAAAACCGTCCTCTACGATCACGTAGTCGTCTGCATCCTCTTCTGAAATGTTGGTAAGCAGCTTTGCCGGCGCTACCGTTTTTTCAAAACGGAAGGAGAATGTGCCGGTCACCTCTTCCAAGCATCTGGCGCAAGGGGCAGAATAGGGAATCGAAGCGGATAGGGTCATTTGCATGTAGCCTGCCGTGTTGGTGATCTCACCCAGGACCTGTAACTCGCTTGGAAATTGAACGCCGTACAGATTGGGGGCGATGTCAGTCATCTCTTCCACGGGGGGAGAGAGGGTGAAATCTACAGGCAACGTGCGGATGTTTTCGGCCAACAAAGGGCGTAGATCCAGTTTCATAAGCCCTCCTTATGGCAAAAAACTGCGCGAAAAAACCGACTTCACAAAAGTCTACAAGATATTATACACAAAACCACGCAAAATGTCAAGGTCTTTCTGAAATAAATTCACGGAAAGGTCAAAAATCTTTCTCTTTCATCAATTGACAAAGCAGGTTTTTTCGGCTATAATGGATACAGCAGAAAAAATTATCCCCGTTTGTCAAAAAGAAAGGCGTTTTTATGAAAGAATCACCCAGCGTATCCAAGATCGTTTCGACCGTTTTGAAGACCGTCTGCTTCCTCGTGATCTTTGGCGTCATTGCGATCCTGCTGATACGAATCGTTATGGCCGAATATTACCCCAAGCGCATGAAGTCTCTCTATCCGAGTGCCGAGCTTGTTGCCGCCTGTGAGGCAGACCCGACGCTTGCCGTCCGCCGGCAGGATCTGCGCATCTCTTATGATGATCCCAACTATTCGCTGTTCATGGCATCCAACCAGTTCTACTGCCCGGAGACGGGGGAATTTCAGATCACGCTGCGCTACAACGTCAGCACCCTGGAGGAGATGAAAAAGGATTTTGCTCTGCCGGCCGTGCCGCAGCCGGACCCCGCGCTGTTTGATTTTTCACTTTTGGATAACAACGGCCATCGCACCCCGCTCACCTGCGTGTGGACGGAGGGCAAGTTTATGTACCAATATATGAAGCTGGTCACCTCAGACCTGGATTTTTCGCAGGATCCCGGTTGGATACGGGTGGAGATCTATTATAAGGGCGCAGTCGACTACGCAGAGGATGCCTATTCCCGCATCCCCGTATATGAAAAAGAGCTGGTAGAGGGGGACGTAGTGTATACCCCCACGCCTGAGGAGCTAAAGCCATGGCAATAAAGGAGATGCGTGCAGAGCCACGCCCTGCCAACCGGTTTGCAACCTGGCTTGCCCTGCTTTTGGTGATCTTAGCCCTTGTGCTGTTCGTTGCCTCTGTGCCGTTGCCGGCGTATGGCGGCCTGGTGCAGGCGCTTTCTTTGCTGCTGCTGGTTGCCGGGCTTTTCGTTGCCTATAAGTTCGTGTGGGTATCGTATGTGTATACGGTATGTGACCCGGGGGACGGGCAGCCCTGCCTGCTGGTAGAGGAACGGCAAGGGCGGCGTAGCAGCCTGGTATGCCGCTTGCCGCTTTACGCCCTTTTGCGGGTAGAGCGCGTAGATAAAGCGCAAAAGCAACCGCGTGGCAAGACCTACGTCTATACCGCAACCATGCGCGGTGGGGAATATTATTACGTAAGCGGCTGTGTTGACGGGGTGAACGTCCTTTTGAAAATGGAGATTGACGCGGCCTTTGCCGCCGCGCTGCAAGCCGCCGCCGAGGAAGCCCGCCGCGCGTGGAGGGAAGAGGAATAAGGGCAGAAAAAGAGGCTTTCTTCGTCTGCTTTCAAAAAACGGCTGCCCCGCGCGGGCGGCCGTTTTTTGCGCCCCGCGCTCTTGACTTCAAGCCTCTTTTGTGTTATAATATATTTTGTAGGATTTTGTTCAAAAAAAGGAGGGTGGGCTGTGAAAAAGCAAACGCAAAAGGTCGCCCCCTTCCGCCCACTTGATCTTTTGGTGATCCTTGCAGTGTTGGCGTGCTCCGTCCTGCTGCTTTTTCTCCCCTCATGGCGTGGCAAGGCCGGTCAATTGGCCGTGGTCACGCCGCGCACTACCGTTTTCTATCCGTTAGAGGCAGACCGTGTTCTGACCCTGCAGGAAAACGGTTACACCCTGGTGGTGGTGATCGAGGGCGGGGAGGTATACGTGCAAGCGAGTGATTGCCCGGAGCAGGTCTGCCGCCGCACAGGGCGTATTTTTCGCCCCGGGGAGAGCATTTTGTGCAGCCGCGCAGGTGTTCTTTTGCGAATAGAGGGGGAGGGGATGTATGATGCCGTTGCCGGTTGACCGCCCTGCCCGCCGCCTTGCCTATCGCGCCTTGCTGCTTGCCCTTGCCTTGCTGCTCTCTTACGTTGAGCATCTTGTGCCGCTTTCCCTTGCCCTGCCGGGGATGAAGGTCGGCTTGCCCAACGCCGCGATCATGTATGCCTTTTTCCATCTTGGCAAGCGCTCTGCCGCTGCCATATCGTTTTTGCGTGTGCTGCTTGCATCGCTGCTGTTCGGCTCTGCCGCTTCGCTGTTCTTTTCCTTGCTTGGGGCGGTGTTTTCCTATGCCGTGCTGCTTCTTTTGTCATACGCGCCCTTGGGCCGCATTGGCCTTTCTGTTGGCTGCGCGGCGGCACACGGCGCAGGGCAGATCCTGGCTGCTACGGTCTTGTATGGCACCTCGGTCTTTTCGTATCTGCCGTATATGCTGCTTGCCGCTTTGCCGTTTGGTGCCCTGTGCGGTCTGCTTTTGTATATGTGTGAGCGGCTGCTGCCGTGGTAAAGGAGGCCTATGAAACTACGTATTTTGGCCATTCTCCTCTTGCTTGCTCTGCTGCTTGGTGGGTGCAGCCCTTCTTCTTCCTATTCCGCCATGCTGTACGACCGGTTGGATACCGATATTGCCGTTACCCTGTATACGGATGCAGGGCAGGGCAAGGAGCTGCTTATGCTGTGTGACAGACACCTTGCCCAAGGCGAGCTGCTTTTTTCCCGCGTGGACGAGGGGGCGGAGCTGGCAGGGCTGAACCAAAACGGTGACGAAGCAGTCACCGTCTCGCAAGAGCTGGCAGCGCTGCTTTCCCGCGCGCTTGCGCTGGCAGAAGAGACGGGCGGGCTTTTTGATCCGACCGCCGGCATTTTGGCCGAGCTTTATGATATCAAAGGTACGCGCCCTCTGCCAACGGGGGAGGCGGTCACCGCCGCGCTGGCCTATACGGGCTACCGCAAGGTCTGTGTGACGGGCAACCTCGTTTCACGCACGCCGGGCGTGGTGCTGGATCTTGGCGGCATTGCCAAGGGCTACCTGGCGCAGCAGCTGGTTGCCGCGCTTTTGGAGGCTGGCGTGCCGGGCGGCGTGCTTTCCCTTGGCGGCAACGTGGCCGTTTTTGGTAAGAAAACCGATGGCAGCGATTTTCGCATCGCCCTGCGCTCGCCCTTTGAGGGGGGCGGCACGGTTGGCGTGCTTTCCCTGCGTGGCACGGCCTACGTCTCTACCTCCGGCGCGTATGAGCGCTACCGGGTAGACGAGCAAGGGAACCGCTATCACCATATTTTTGATATGCAGACCGGTCGCCCGTCGGAGAGTGACCTTGCCTCCGTCACCGTTGTCGCAACGGACGGGGCGCGGGCAGACGCCTGGTCTACTGCCTTGTTCGTTGCCGGGTATGAGGAGGCCCTGTGCCTCTGGCAGGAGGCGGGGCAGAGCTTTGAGATGGTTCTCGTCCGTAAGGATGGGGAGATCTATACGACCCCCGGTCTTTCCTTTAGTCCCACATAAGAGAGAAATGGTATGAACGTAAGAGAAAACGCGCAGCTGCAAGGCTGCCTTGAAAAGATCAAAGAAAAAAACAGGCGTGATGCCGAAAACGGCCGCACGCGTTACGTATACGTGCAGACCTTTGGCTGCCAGCAGAACGAGGCTGATGGCGAAAAGCTGCGTGGCATGGCAGAGGAGATGGGCTACGTCTATACGGCAGACGCCGCGCAGGCTGACCTCCTTTTGCTGAACACCTGCGCCGTGCGGGAGCATGCGGAATTAAAGGCCCTGTCTATCATCGGCAACTGCAAGCGCCTGCGTGAAAGGAACCCGGAGCTGATCGTTGGCGTTTGCGGATGCATGACCGCACAGCAAAAGCGGGTAGATCAGTTAAAAAAGGGGTATCCTTACGTTACCTTTACCTTAGAGCCGGCCTTGCTGCACATGCTGCCCCTGGTGCTTTGCCGCGTGATGGAGGAAAAGCGCCGCCGCTTTTTGCTTGGTGAGGACGATGGTGAGGCGGCCGAGGGCGTGCCGGTTACCCGCACACACAAGCACCGCGCTTACGTCAGCATCATGTACGGCTGCAACAACTTCTGCACCTACTGCATCGTGCCGTATGTACGGGGGCGCGAGCGCAGCCGTGAAAGCGCTTGCGTGGTTGATGAGGTCAAGGGGCTGGTTGAGAGCGGCTGCCGCGATATCACGCTGCTTGGACAAAACGTCAATTCTTACCGCAGTGATTGCGATTTTGCAGGGCTGCTGGAAAAGATCTGTGCGCTGCCGGGAGATTTTCTTGTCCGGTTTATGACCAGCCACCCGAAGGACGTCTCTGACCGGCTGATCGCGGTGATGGCCAAGCACCCGCAGCGTATGGCACCGCACTTCCACCTGCCGCTGCAATCGGGCAGCGACCGGATCCTGGCTGCCATGAACCGCCGGTATACCACGGCCCACTATCTCGGCATTGTGGATAAGCTGCGTGCCGCCATGCCGCACGTCACGCTCACCTCGGATATCATCGTGGGCTTCCCCGGCGAGAGCGAGGAGGATTTTGCCGCCACGCTGGACATGCTGCGTCGCGTGCGCTTTGATATGGTCTATTCCTTCCTCTATTCACCTCGCAGCGGCACACCGGCCGCCGAGCGAACAGAGGACTTTGTACCCGACGAGGTCAAGGGAGAGCGCTTTTCCCGCCTGCTTGCCCTGCAGGATGAGATCGCGCTGGAAGCAAACCGCCGCTACGAGGGAGAAACGCTGCGCGTGCTGACCGATTCGATCAGCCGCGGGGATAGCCAGATGTACAGCGGCCGCACCGCCGCAGGCAAGCTGGTGCATTTTCCCGCCACGCAGGAGGCCATCGGTGAATTTGTACACGTCAGGATCGAGCGTGCCGATCCCTACGCCCTGCACGGCGTGATGGTAAACGTATAATTTTGTTAAAACAAGAAAGGAATATAAAAATCATGACTGTTATCGAACTTGCAAAGGCCCTTGGAGAAGGGATCAAAAACGACGCGGTGCTGCTTGCCTATGACGAGGCAAAGGCTGCCTTTGAGGCAGACGAGGCACTCTCTGCCCAGATGAACGAGTACAACGCGGACCGCACCTGCCTGACCGAAGAATTCAATAAGGATTTTGAGATGCAGGATAAGGACGTGATCGAGAGCCTGAAGGCGAAAATGGACGAGCTTGCCCGCTCGATCAACGCAAACGAGACCTATGCCCGCTTTGCTGCTGCGCAGCAGGCCGTCAACGATCTGATGAAGCAGATCAACGAGACCATCTCCTTCTACGCCTTCGGCGTTCAGCCCTCCTCCGGCTGCACGCACGATTGCTCTACCTGCAGCGGCTGCCACTGATCCTTTGCCGCTACCCACATTCTAACCCGAAACGGAGAAAGCACCAATGGCTGAATTGGTTACAGACCCCTCCACACTGGCTACCGTCACCCCCATGATGCAGCAGTACCTGGATATCAAGGCGCAGTATGCCGATTATATCCTGATGTACCGCCTCGGTGACTTTTTTGAAATGTTCTTTTCCGATGCCGTTACCGTCTCGCGCGAGCTGGAGCTGACGCTGACCGGGCGCGATTGCGGCGGCGAACGCCGCGCCGCCATGTGCGGCGTGCCCTTCCATAAGGCAGACCTGTATATTGGCAAGCTGGTCGAGCGCGGGCATAAGGTCGCCGTCTGTGAGCAGACAGAGGACCCGGCTCAGGCCAAGGGGCTTGTCCGCCGCGAGATCGTGCGGGTGGTCACGCCCGGTACGATCACCGACGGCAGCCTGCTCTCCGATGCGCAGAACAACTATCTGGCCGCCCTTTGCTATGCTGACCACGGCGTTGGTGTCGGCTTTGCCGATATCTCCACCGGGCAGATCCTGGTCACGGTGCTGGAGGGGGGCGACGTTCTTGCGCGCTTAGAAAACGAGCTGGGCATTTACGCCCCGCGTGAGGTGATCTTAAACGTCTCCAAAAGCACTTGTGGGGAGGTAGAGCGGTTTCTTTCCGAACGGTTTGACACCCTGTTGACCGACAACCGCCCCGACCTGTTTGACGAGCTTTCTGCCCGCATGCTGCTGGAGGGACAGCCCGGAGACTATCTTTCCCGCCTGGGCGACGTGACCGCCCTGCGTGCCGTTGGTGCCTTGCTTGCCTACATCCGTGAAACACAAAAATGCACCGATTCCTTTATCAAAGAGGTGACCGTGTATACCGACGGGCAGGCCATGGAGATCGATCTCTCAACGCGCCGCAATCTGGAGCTGGTTGAATCTATGCGCAACAAAGAGAAAAAGGGCTCGTTGCTTTGGGTGCTGGATAAGACCGAAACCGCCATGGGCGCCCGCATGCTGCGCGCCTGGCTGTTAAAGCCGCTGCTGAACCCGGTCACCATTGCCGCACGGCAAGAGGCAGTAGGTGCCTTCCTCTCGGATTATATTGCGCGGCAGGAGATGCGTGAGCTGCTCTCACGCGTGCTGGATCTCGAGCGCCTGACGGCAAAGGCCGTATACGGCACCGCCAATGCGAAGGACCTGCGCGCCATTTTGCAAAGCATTACCATCCTGCCCGAGCTGCGCACGCAGCTGCAGAATTTTTCTGCGCCGGTTTTGCGTGACCTGTATGAAAACCAAGACATGCTGACCGACCTGACAGAGCTTCTTTCTGCCGCCCTGCCGGATGACCCGCCTTTCTCTTTGCGTGACGGCGGCATCATTCGTGACGGATACGATAAGGACGTAGACTATCTGCGCTCTGTCATGCAAAACGGCAAGGGCTGGATCGAGGCCATTGAGGTCAAGGAAAAGGAGGCCACCGGCATCAAGACCATGCACGTTGGCTATAACAAGGTCTTTGGCTATTACATTGAGGTCTCCAAATCGCAGATCTCGCAGGTCCCGGATCGCTACATCCGCAAGCAGACGCTTGCCAACTGTGAGCGGTATATCACCCAAGAGCTGAAGGATATGGAGGCAACCATTCTCGGTGCCGCCGATAAGCTGACGGCACTCGAATTTTCGCTCTTTACCCGCGTGCGGGAGACGGTTGCAGCCGCCTCTGCGCGTATTCAGCTTGCTGCCTCCATCATTGCCTCGTTAGACGTGTATCTGTCGCTTGCGGAGGTAGCCTCTAAAAACAATTATGTGTGTCCCGAGGTTGATCTGTCAGACTCCCTGGTCATTGAGGGGGGGCGCCACCCGGTGGTGGAGCGCTTTGTGACCGACAGCTATTTTGTGCCAAACGATACCAAGATGGATACCGGGCGCAACCGGTTGCTGCTGATCACAGGCCCGAACATGGCCGGTAAATCTACCTATATGCGCCAGGTGGCGCTTACCGCCGTCATGGCGCAGATCGGCTCTTACGTTCCCGCCACGGCCGCCCGCATCGGTATTGTGGACAAGTTGTTCACCCGCGTTGGTGCATCAGACGATCTTGCTTCTGGCCAGTCTACCTTTATGCTGGAAATGAATGAGGTTGCCAATATTCTCAAAAAGGCGACCTCTCGCTCGCTGATCGTGTATGACGAGGTCGGCCGCGGAACCAGCACCTTTGACGGCATGAGCATTGCCCGTGCCGTAGCCGAATACACGCTTTCCAAAAAGATCGGCGCACGCACCCTGTTTGCCACCCATTACCATGAGCTTACCTCGCTTGAGGAGGAGATGGAGGGGGTCGTGAACTACAACGTGGCTGCCAAAAAGCACGGGGATAGCATTACCTTCCTGCGCAAGATCGTGCGCGGCGCGACCGATGACAGCTACGGCATTGAGGTTGCCAAGCTGGCCGGCGTGCCGAACGAGGTCGTGCGCCGCGCCCGTGCGATATTGGATAGCATTGAGGCCGGCACCGCCATTGAAGTAAAGAAGCCGCGCCATGCCGCCCCGCAAGAGGCCGCCCCCGCGATGCCGGATATGCTGACCTCGCTTGCCGATCAGGAGGCGCGTGAGGCGGCAGCCAGGATCCGCGCGGTGGATCTCAACACCATGACGCCGATCGAGGCGATGAATTTTGTCTTTGAACTGAAAAAGATCGTATCCACAGACCCCCATGCATAACAGAGAAAGGAGTGACGGCTTATGGGAAACATCCAGGTATTGAGCTTTGAGCTGGCAAACCTGATCGCCGCCGGCGAGGTGGTCGATCGCCCTGCCTCCGTACTCAAGGAGCTGCTTGAAAACGCCATTGATGCAGGCGCGACCCGCATCACCGCCGAGATCAAGCGCGGCGGCGTGTCGCTTATTCGCGTTTCGGATAACGGCTGCGGCATCTCGCAGGAGGATCTGCCCGTTGCCATCCGCCGTCATGCTACCAGCAAGATCCGTGAGGCAGGGGATCTGGATGCCATTGCCACTCTCGGCTTCCGCGGTGAGGCGCTTGCCGCCATTGCCGCGGTTTCAGAGCTGCGTATTATGACCAAAACACGCTCGTCTGAGGCTGGCACCATGTTGGTCTCCGAGGGGGGCGTTGTGACCGATATTTCCGAGGTCGGTACGGCAGACGGCACGACCGTTGTGGTGGAAAACCTGTTTGCCAACGTCCCCGCACGCCGTAAATTCTTAAAAAAGGACGCCACCGAGACAATGGCCTCCTCCGCCGTGGTAGAAAAGATCGCCATGTCGAGGCCGGATATCGCCTTTGAATGGATTACAGACGGTACGACCCGCTTCAAAACCACCGGGGACGGGCAGCTGCGCAATGCGCTGTACGCCATCCTTGGCCGTGATTTTGCCGGCCGCCTGCTCCCGCTGGACGGCAACGTGCAGGGGATCGAGGTCTCCGGCTTTGTCGGCACCTCGGATAACGTGCGTAACAACCGCAACCATCAAAATATTTTCATCAACGGCCGTTATGTAAAAAGCAAAACGGTGATGGCCGCCTTGGAAAAGGCCTATACCTCGTATATCGCACCGGAGCGGTTTCCCGTTTGCGCCCTGTTCCTGACCGTCCGGCCAAGCGCGGTAGACGTCAACGTCCACCCCGCCAAATTGGAGGTCAAGTTTTCGGACGAGCGCGTGATCTTTGAGGCCGTTTATTACACGGTGCGCTCCGCCTTGGAGGAGAACGTCAGCCGCCCGGAGCTGGAGCTGCCCGGTAAAAAGCAAAGCAAAAATCCGCTTTCTGCCTTTGTCCCGATCGGGGAATCCACCCGTGCAGACCAGCTTTCTGCCGCGCGCGCCTTGTTCTCGCAGCCGGCAGCACCGCAAGCACCGGCGGCACCGCAGCCGCCTGTGCCGCCGCAAAGCCCTGCACAGCCGACGGGGGCTGTGCCGCCGGCGCGTGTTTCCTCGGTCTCTGAGGCGCTTGGCCGCTTGCACGCCTTCCGTGAGGATGCTGCCACGGGTGGCAGCCACTCGTCCGTCTCTCCCCAAAAGCTGGCGTTTGCCTCGCCTGCCAAGCTGGGGGAGGGGGAGCCGGTTGCCAAAGAGCCGGCTGCACCTGTGCCGTCTGCTGAGGAATATATGCCAAAAACAGACGAAAAGCCTGCAAAACCACTGCAAGAAGAGCCTGCCGGGCAGCCAACGTCTGACACGCTGCCGTTCACGGCAGAGAAGGATCATCGCATCGTGGGCGAGGCCTTCCGCTGCTATATATTCGTAGAGCGTGGAGAGGAGCTGCTGCTGATCGACAAGCACGCCGCGCACGAGCGCATCCTGTTTGAGGAGATGCTTGCGCAGCAAAAAAAGGACGGTCGCGTTGGTACGCAATATCTGCTGGTGCCGCTGCGCATCTCGCTTTCGGATGAAGAGCTTGCTGCTGCCGAGGAATATGCGGCGGATATCGAGTTGGTCGGCTTTGATTTTACCGTTGACCATGCTGGTCGCGCCGCCACGGTTTCTGCCGTGCCGGATGCAGTAGATATGCGTGATGCCGAGGAGCTGTTTGCCCGCATGGCATCTGAGCTGGCTGAGGGGGCAGGGGATCCCGCCATTACCGAGGCAAAGCGGAGAGAGCGCACCCTGTACCAGGTTGCCTGCAAGGCGGCCATCAAGGGTGGCCGTCAATATGGGGAGGCGGAGATTGCCTGGCTTGTTGAGCGTGTGATGGCGCTGCCGGATATCACCGTTTGCCCGCATGGCCGGCCGATCGCCGTGCGCCTGACCAAGAATTATCTTGACCGACAATTTAACCGTATTATGTGAGGAAATTATGTTTAAGGTTTTAAAAACAGAGGGCAAGGCCCGCCGTGGCGTTATGGAAACGGTGCATGGCACCATTGAGACGCCGGTCTTTATGAACGTGGGTACCAGCGCTGCCATCAAGGGCGGTGTTTCCACCATGGACCTGCGTGAGATCAACTGCCAGGTCGAGCTTTCCAATACCTATCACCTGCACATCCGCCCAGGGGATGATCTGATCTATCGCCTTGGCGGTCTGCATAAATTCTTTAACTGGGATAAGCCGATCCTGACGGATAGCGGCGGCTTTCAGGTCTTTTCGCTGGCCAAGCTGCGCAGGATCACCGAGGAGGGCGTTACCTTTAATTCCCACATGGACGGCAAGCGCATCTTCATGGGGCCGGAGGAGAGCATGCGTATTCAGTCGCACCTTGGCTCTACCATTGCCATGGCATTTGATGAATGCGTGGAGAACCCCGCTACCTACAAGTACGTTCGCCGCTCGATCGACCGCACCTACCGCTGGCTGCTGCGCTGCCGCGAGGAGCTGGATCGCTTGAATGCGCTTCCCGATACCGTCAACCCCAACCAGATGCTCTTTGGCATCAACCAGGGCAGCACCTATGCCGATCTGCGTATCGAGCATATGCAGCAGATCGCCACCGTCCCCTGTGACGGCTATGCCATTGGCGGCCTGGCAGTAGGCGAGACGGCAGAGGAAATGTATGAGACGATCGAGGCGGTTGAGCCGCACATGCCGGCCGACAAGCCGCGTTACCTCATGGGCGTTGGAACCCCGCAAAACATTTTGGAGGCGGTGCATCGCGGTGTGGATTTCTTTGACTGCGTCATGCCAAGCCGCAATGCGCGCCATGGCAACCTCTTCACCTGGGAGGGGAAGCTGAATATCAATAATGAAAAATACTTTGCAGACCCGCGCCCCATCTCCGCGCGCTGCAATTGCCCCACCTGCCGCAACTACAGCCGTGCTTACGTGCGCCACCTCTTTAAGGCGCGTGAGGCACTTGGCATGCGCCTGTGCGTGCTGCACAACCTGTATTTCTACAACGAGCTGATGCAGCACATCCGTGATGCGCTGGATAACGGCTGCTTTGAGCAGTTTTACCACGCCCACGTTGATCTGCTGGCTGACCGCGTAGACGATTGATAGAAAAAGGGGGGCTCTTTATGCATATCGAGGAGAGAATAGAAACACCCGTTGTTGCCCGGTATGACGTTGCCGTTTGCGGCGGCGGCTTTGGCGGTATTGCTGCCGCGCTTGCCGCAGCCAGAGAGGGAAAGAAAACGCTGCTGCTTGAGCGTATGTTCATGCTTGGCGGCTTGGGAACGGCCGGTATCGTTACCATCTACCTGCCGCTTTGTGACGGCCTTGGCCGCCAGGTCTCCTTTGGCATCGCAGAGGAGCTTTTTAAGCTTTCGATCGTGGACGGGGCAGAAGCACGCTATCCGGCCAACTGGCTGGATGGGATAGGTACCCGCACCGAAAAGGACCCCCGCTATGAGGTACAGTATAACCCGCAGCTCTTTGCCATTCATGCAGAAGCGCTGCTCCGTGAAGCCGGGGTGGATATTCTCTACGGCACCACGGTCGTGGCAACCGACGTGCAGGATGGCAGGATCTGCCACCTGATCACCGAAAACAAATCAGGCCGGCAGGCGTATGCTATTTCCGCCGTGGTGGATGCCACGGGTGACTGTGACGTGGCGTATATGGCCGGCGCCCCCACCAAGAATTTTGAGCAGGGCAATATTTTGGCCGCCTGGTATTATTCGGCCGGGCAAAATGGCTATCATCTGCATATGGTCGGCTGCTCCGATATCCCCGAAGAAGAAAAGAAGGATGGAAAAAGCGTTTCGCTTTTGGTCGACCGTCGCTTTACAGGACTGGAGGGGAAAGAGATCTCGGATATGATGCAGCTCTCGCACCAGTCCACCTACCGGCACTTTATCAAGCTGCGGCAGGGAGATGCCGCTGCCTTCCCCGTAACGATGGCCAGCATCCCGCAGCTGCGTATGACGCGCAAGATCTGCGGTGACTATACGCTTTCCGATAAAGAGGTGCATACCGCATTTGCCGACTCCGTTGGCATGGTCTCCAACTGGAAAAAACGTGGCCCGGTTTATGAGGTACCCTTCCGCACCCTGTACAGCAGCCGGATCAAGAATCTGATCACCGCCGGCCGCTGTACCTCGGTAACCGACACCATGTGGGACGTGATGCGCGTTATCCCCTGCTGTGCCGTGACCGGCCAGGCCGCCGGCACCGCCGCCGCCATGTGTGATGATTTTTCGCAGCTGGACGTGACCGCGCTGCAGCAAAGGCTGCAGAAAAACGGCGTCATCCTGCACGAAAGCGACTTATAAACAGCAAGCCCACCGCTTTGGCGGTGTGCTTGCTGTTTATAAAAGATTCTCTAAAACGTCCTCGGCTGAAATGCCGCAATAGCGGTAAAGATCTGTTTTTTCAGCAGGGGAAGCAAAATGGTCCTTGATGGCCAGAACGCGGTAGTCGGAGGGGAAGCGCTCACCCATCTCCTCCCGCAGCGCCTCGGCCGTCAGACAGGCCGCGCCGCCGTGCGCCATGCCTTCCTCCAAAAAGATCACGCGCGTCGTGCGCGATAGGTAAGGCGCGATCTGCTTTGCCAATTCGTCATACGGCTTCAGCACCTCCAGCAGGAGTATGCCAACAGAGCGGCCTTGCTGCGCCGCCTGCTCTTTGGCATTCAACGCCTCCTTGACGATGTTACCGTAGGTAATGACGATGTTCTGGGGACGCTCGTCCTTTTTAAAATCCGCACGCACGCCGTAGCGTGCAAAATCCCCGTCGGGGTAAAAGAGGGGGGCGATGCGTGCATCCTCACTTGCGTTCGGGTAGCGGATGGCACAGGGGGTGTCTATCGTCATCACGTCCTTCATCATGGCACGCAGCGTGCCGTAGCAGGCCGGTGCATACAGCCGCAGATGGGGGATGGCGGAAAGAAAGCTCACGTCAAAAATGCCGTGGTGCGTCGCCCCGTCACCATGCGCAAGGCCGGCACGGTCAATAAACAGCTTAACGGGGAGGTTTTGCAGCGCAATGTCATGCAGGACGTTGTCATACGCCCGCTGCAAAAAGGTCGAATAGACCGCAAAGCAGGGAATCATACCGCCTGCGGCCATGCCAGCCGCAAAGGTGGCTGCATGCTCCTCGGCTATGCCCACGTCAAAGAAGCGCGTAGGGAATTCCCGGCTGAACGCATCTAACCCGCAACCGATCTCCATGGCCGCCGTGATGGCGCATATACGGTCGTTTTCTTTTGCAAGAGAAACCAATTCCTCACCAAAGGCAGCATGGAACGAGCCGGCACCAGCGGCCGCCGTACAGGGGGCTGTGCTGTGGAAATGGCTGGGGTCGCTTTCTGCCGGCAGATATCCCTTGCCCTTGGTCGTTTTCAGGTGTACGATCACCGCACCGTTTCTGGCCTTTGCCTGGCGCAGAATGCGCTCGGTCCTGGCGTAATCGTTGCCGTCTGCCGGGCCAAGGTACAAAAAGCCCAGCTCCTCAAAATAGTTGGCGCGGTATAACCGTCTCTTTGCAAAATGTGTCAAGCCCTTTGCTATTTTGTATAGCCCGCGCCCAATGAGTGGTATGCGGGGCAAAACGTCCTTTGTCCTGCTCTTGGTGCGCAGATAGCGGCGGCTGGAGCGAATGTGGGATATATATTGCGCAAAAGCGCCGGTATTGCGCGAGATCGACATCTCGTTTTCGTTTAATACGATGATCAGCGGCAGATCGGGTGCGCAGTTGTTCAGTGCCTCATGCACCATGCCACCGGTAAAAGCACCGTCACCGATCACAGCCACCGTGTACGCCTTGCGCCCGGCAATGCGGTCTGCCGTGGCAAAGCCGAGTGCCGCAGAGATCGAGGTGCTGCTATGCCCGGCACCAAACGGATCGTATTCGCTCTCCTTGCGATTGGTAAAGCCGCAAAGGCCGCCTACCTTGCGCAATTCGTCAAACCGGTCGGCACGGCCGGTGATGATCTTGTGGATATAGCTTTGGTGACCCACGTCCCAAATAATATGGTCCTGCGGGGCATCAAACACGCGGTGCAGGGCAAGAGATAATTCCACCACACCGAGATTAGAGGCAAGATGCCCGCCGGTTGCCGACACCTTTTCTACCAAAAACTCTCTGATCCGCGCTGCCAGCTGGGGCATCTCCTCTGCCGGAATCGCGCGGAGATCGGCCGGGGACTTGAAGGCGGTAAGGTCATATTGCCTGCAGCTTGTGGCAGACTTGCTTTTCTTCATATAGCCCCCTCCTTTCAGATCGTGTCATTTGTCCTATTATACCACGCTTTTGTCAGAAAATCAAGTTTTTTGTATGGGATGTGGGAACGGCGGCAAAACTTTTCTTTTTGCGCCAATGTTCACATCTTGTTCATATTTTTCTTGCTCAAATCGTGTATAATAGAAGAAATGATGGGAGGAGGGACTACCGTGGCACAGCTTGTATTTTCGCGCAAGGAAATGAAATATTTTGTTCCCATCGATCGGTTTTATGAATTCAAGGCGGAGATCGAAAAGCATATGAAGGCAGATGAATACGGTGAGTATGCTGCCTGCAACGTGTATTACGATACCGACGTGTTTAATCTGATCCGTATGTCGCTTGACCGCCCGATGTATAAGGAAAAGCTGCGTATGCGCAGCTACGGTGTGCCGGGGCCGGATAGCACCGTCTTTTTGGAGATCAAAAAGAAGTTTGACGGCATGGTCTATAAACGCCGTGAAACGCTGACCTACCGGGAGGCCTGTGATTTTCTTGACCGCGGCATTTATCCTGAGGCGCACGATTCACAGATCATGCGGGAGTTGCGGTATTTTATGCAATTACATAAGCCGGTGCCAAAGCTGTATCTTTCCTATGACCGCATGGCGTTTAAGGGCATTGCAGAAAAGGACCTGCGCCTGACCTTTGATTCCAACATCCGCTATCGGTTTGAAAACGTACATTTGCATGAGGGAAACTACGGCGATACGTTGTTACCGCCCGATATGCATTTGATGGAGATCAAAATGTCCACTGCCATGCCCCTGTGGCTGACGGGCCTGTTGGATCAGTATCAGATCCGCCGTACCAGCTTTACCAAATATGGCCGCATTTATGAAAAAGAGTTTGCCAAACGGGGCGGCATGCCTCTGGCAGAGAACAAATAAAAAGAACGCGTGAAGAAATTTTCTTCACGCGTTCTTTTTTTATTTCTTATAGCTCCGTCCCTTTTTGCCAATCACCGGGAAGCAGCGGCTCCGTGTAACGGAAAAAGGATAGTTCGGGGAACGTAAACGGGGTGTAGTTGCCGGCAGAGAACTTGCCTGCGGCACGGTGGCTGTTAGAAAAATGGCCCTCTGTCATCGTTGTTACCGTGCCGGAGCCGACCAGAAAATACTGCTTGGTAATGTCCTCGTGGTCATCCCAGGTAACGTCAACGGCATACCATTCGCCATTCTCCATCTGCACGTAGTTCCACGCGTGCGGCTCGCTTTTGCCGTTCTGGGTGGCCGTGCCGGGTACGATCAGACAGGGAATATCGTATGCGTCACACAGCAGCTTAAAGGCCTTGGCATAGCCGTCGCACACCGCGCGCCCGTCTAAAAGCGCACCGGCCGCATCATGCGCACGCAGCGCCTCGCTCTCGTAAATGACTGAGCGGCATAAGTATTCCTGCAGGATGACCAGTTTTTCGTAGCGGCTGCTTTTTTCTGTGATCGGCATGCCGGCAAACATGGCGGCAGCCTTCATGGCCAGCTCGTCTTGCACGATGCCATCCTCGGTCAAGCCCTCCTCATAGACCATTTGAAAGGTCATCATCTTGATGCAGATGGTCACGTCGCCATTTGCATCCGTCTGCTTGCGTGATGAAATGCGGAAGGTAGAGCCCTTGCCCTTTTCCATGGCGATCCAGCTGATGTTGGGGTGGTCATAGACCAGGGCATCCAGCGCGGGCTGAACGATACTGCCAATCGCGCCGCGCACGATGTCCTCGGCTATGTCAGCCTTCTCGTGCGGAAAAGAAAAGGAAAGCGGCTCACGGAAGACGATGGGTATGTCCTCGCGATTTTTGTTGTCCAGATAGATCGAGCGGTATACGACCTTGCTGCTTTCAGAAAGCTGATCGTAATAATACCCATAAGAGGTCGTATCCTCCACATAGGGGGGCTCCTCCTCCTGATTGCCTTGGTCGGATTCCTGCTCATCCTGCATATACAGGTTGTCAAAATAATCCTTCGCATCGTTCAGAGAGGGGAGGGAGGGCAGGCCCGCACATCCGAGCAGGGAAGACAGCAGCAAAGCGGTAAGCAAAAGTAAAGCTGTTTTTTTCATGTAAACTCCGTCTGCGCGTTACTCGTGCTTTTTGCCGCATTCGGGGCAAAACGTAAACGCGCTTTCTGCGTGGTAGCCACAGGATGAGCAGGTGCAGCCCTCCGGCCTTCTTTCACCGCACGCTGCGCAGAATTTGCCGGTGCAGGTCTTGCCGCATTTCGGACAGACCCATTCTTCCTTTTCCGGCTTTTTCGCGCCGCAACCGGGGCAGAATTTGTTATCAGACTGCGCGCCGCAAACGGGGCATTCCCACGTATCGGCGTTTTGCGTGGTATTGGCTTGCTTTTCGCTTTGCAGATGCTCTGCCTTTTCAATCAGCGTGCTCTGCGTTGCAGCACCGCCCATGGCATTTGCCGCCATGCCAAAGCCCATAAAGCCGTTGATGGAGCCGCCTGCATTGTTTGCCGCGTCCTTCATCGCCTTCATCTGTGCGTAGGCCAGGCCACCCGTCATGGCAGTGGGGTCTGCATGCATGACGTTGGAATCAAATTCCTCGATCCGCTCGCGGCTCTTGTCATCAGGCGTGACCTTGGCCAGCGCGACCGAAACGATCTCCAGACCACGGTTCTCCCGCCACTCCGCATCCAGCGTCTCGCTCATGAATTTTGCAATTTCGCGCTGCTTGGCGGGCAGCTGGGAAAACTTGATGCCGTTTGCCGCACACATGGCAAGCGCCGTGTCCAGCGCGGTCATAAATTCATCGGTGCAGGTCTCTACCAGGTTGGCGGTCGTATATGTAT
The DNA here is from genome assembly GCA_045543015.1 of Eubacteriales bacterium. Lineage (GTDB taxonomy): Bacteria > Bacillota > Clostridia > Oscillospirales > CAG-272 > UBA1740. The sequence continues at coordinate 19,070 of JAZQLY010000062.1, read as the reverse complement.
CGCTTACGTTGCCGGCAATGCTGGAAAAGAAGGCGATCGGGTTGGCGATCTTGAACGAATACTGGCCAAAATAGCGAATGTAAAGGGCAGTCTTATAATAAGGGTCATCATACGCCATAGGCGTTGTGGTGCCAAACTTATTGCCTAAGATCTCCTTGGTGTTCACGTAGTACACGCGCTGCTGTGCGCCCGCATCACCGCCAAAGGTAAAGCGGTAGCCGATCTTCTTAAAGGAATCGACAAGCCCCTCAAAAAAGTTACCGCCAAAGAGCGAGGGCTCAGAGGAGGCATCCCATTTGAATTTGCCGGGCTCGGCACAAAACTCCACGATCTTGCCGTTATCAATGATCAGGGCAGCCTGCCCCTCATTGACGTTGATGACAGAGCCATCGGTAATGATATCGGTCGTACCCTTATTGCGACGGAAAAGCCCGCGCCCCTCGGTCTGCATGGTGCCCTTGGCAACCAGCACGTCGCCCGAAAGGGAATCACAGGTAAAAAATTCTCTCCATTGGTCGGCCGCAACCGTTGAGGTCGCAGCGGCAATTGCACGAATAAGTCCCATATGCTGTATCTCCTTGTGGTATCATAAAGCTTGCAAATAAAAATCCCGCCGAGCCGTGTAGAGCAAGTATTTAACCCTGCGTGTGCAGGTTGGTGTCCTCTCGGTCATTTTGTGCTCCCAGCATCCGCTTCGCGCGGCACAAAGTCGGCGCGGGCGGGAGGTCTGCATTCCCATTTCACGAAGTAACGGACTCCATAAATATCTTGTAGGTCCAAAACTAACCCTATCACGAACTAAGCAGGACGGAATATCGCAGTTGCTTATTCAGCGTCGTAATCAACCTCGCCAAACAGCTGGTCATCAAAAAAGTCGGCAACCTTGTCCCACTCATCATCGTTGTCAATGGTGACCAGGTTCACGCCCTCTTCATCCTCTTCACCGCGCAGAATGACGTATTCGCCGGTGCCGTCATCGTCTACCGGTACCAGGGCGTAGTAGGTGTTGCCATCCATCTCACAGGTGCCAAGCAGCTCAAATTCAAATTCATTCCCCTCATCATCGGTCAGGGTATAGGTATAGATCTCGTTTTCCTGCAGTTCTTCGTTCATCATGTCTGCCATGGTCATTACACGCGCAAAATAGCGCTTCTCCTTTTATATCGATAGTATATTCTGCTTGCTTCTATTTTATCAAGAAATTGCCCGTATGTCAATAGATTTTTTCGCAAAAACCGTCTCTCTTTTACATATCTGCCAAAATTTCGGCAAGAATGGTGTTGGAGACGGCCATGCCGCGCTCGGTCAGACGGGTGCGCTTGCCGTCAAAAACCAAAAATCCTCCGTCCTTGAATTTCTGCATACGTTCGCCATATGTCTCCTGCAGACCGTGGCCAAAGGCGGCGGCAAACTCCGCCTCCGCGATGCCGTCTGCCAGCCGCAGGCCAAGCATGATCGTTTCGTATTCGCGGGTGGCGGGTGTCAGCTGCTCCTCTTTTGCGCGGCACGCGCACGGCTCTTGCAGATAGGCAGAAAGATCCTCCCGGTTATAAAACCGTTCCCCACCAAAGCAGGAATGGGCGGCAATGCCAAAGCCGAGATAATCCTGCATGTGCCAATAGCGCAGGTTATGCCGGCTTTCCTTACCCGGCATTGCAAAATTGCTGATCTCGTAGCGGCGGTAACCGGCTGCTGCCGTTTTACGGTAGAGAAGAGCAGCCATCTCTTCCTCGGTCTCCTCATCCGGTAAGGGCAGCGTGTGGCGGTTGTGGTAAAAGGGGGTGCCTTCCTCTATCTGCAGGGAATAGACCGAAAGATGCGTAGGGGAAAGGGCAATTGCCTCGTCAAGCGAACGGGCAAAGCTTTCCGCCGTCTGGGCGGGGATGCCGAACATCAGATCCAGGTTCCAATTGGTAAAGCCTGCTGCGCGAATGGCATCTGCCGCCTCGTACAGGTCCTTTGGCCGATGCACGCGGCCAAGCAGTGCAAGCTCCTTTTCCTGCGCACTTTGCATGCCAAGGCTGATGCGGTTAAAGCCCGCCCGGCGCATGCCGCGCAGCTTTGCCTCGTCTACCGTTGCGGGGTTGGCCTCGCATGTCCATTCTACGTCCTCGGCCAGGTGATACAGCTCACGGATCTGGGTGGCAAGAAAGATAAGATCCTCGGTCTTTAGGCAGGTGGGCGTTCCGCCGCCAAAAAAAACGGTATCAACGGTATGATCGCTTGCTGCCGCACGCCACGCGCGCAGTTCCTGCGCAAGGGCCAGCGCGTAGGCATGCCGCACCTCGGCGCTTGCCGCGGGGAACGAGCAAAAATCGCAATAATGGCATTTAGCAACGCAAAAGGGAATGTGCAGGTATAGCCCAAGCGTTTTTTTCTCCATAGCTCTCCTGAAAAACAGGGCGGCTGCGCCGCCCCGTTGCTTTTTATTCGTCATCCAGCTTTAAAACGGCCATAAACGCCTCCGGCGTTACCTCTACAGAGCCAAGACGGCGCATCTTCTTTTTACCCTCTTTCTGCTTTTCCAGCAGCTTCTTTTTTCGGGTAATGTCACCGCCGTAGCACTTGGCAAGCACGTCCTTGCGCATGGCCTTGACGGTCTCCCGCGCAATGATCTTGGAGCCGATCGCTGCCTGGATCGGGATCTCAAACAGCTGTCTCGGTATATTCTCCTTCAGCTTTTCCGCAATGCGGCGTGCGCGGCTATATGCCTTTTCCTCATGCACGATAAAGGAGAGCGCATCTACCGGCTCACCATTGAGCAAGAAGTCCAGCTTGACCAGCTTGCTCGGGCGGTACCCGTCAAACTCATAGTCAAGAGAGGCGTAGCCCTTGCTGCGACTCTTTAAGGCGTCAAAGAAATCGTAAATGATCTCGTTCAGCGGCAGGGTGTAGTGCAGCTCAGCGCGGTTTGCATCCAGATATTTCATATCGTGGTATTCACCGCGGCGATCCTGGCACAGGTCCATCAATCCGCCAATAAACTCGGTCGGGGTAATGATGCTGGCCTTTACGACCGGCTCCTCTGCCAGCTCGATCTCGTCTGCTGAGGGGTAGTTGGACGGGTTTTCAATAAAGGTCGTTTCTCCGCCGCGCTTTTTGATCTTGTAGATAACGCTCGGCGCGGTGGTGATCAGGTCCAGATTGAACTCACGCTCCAGCCGCTCCTCAATGATTTCCATATGCAGAAGGCCAAGGAAGCCACAGCGGAAGCCAAATCCCAGCGCGACCGAGGTCTCTGGCTCAAAGGAGAGGGCTGCATCGTTGAGCTGCAGCTTTTCCAAAGCATCGCGCAGATCGCCGTAGCGGGCGCCATCTGCCGGGTAGATGCCCGCATAGACCATCGAGCGGGCCTCGCGGAAGCCGGGCAGCGGCTCGCTTGCGCCGCCCTCCACCGTTGTAACGGTGTCGCCTACGCGCGTCTCGGAAACGTTCTTGATGCTGGCCGTCAGATAGCCGACCTCACCGGCCGACAGCATACTCGTCTTTTTCAGGCCAAACGGCTCCAGCACGCCAACGTCTACTACGTCAAATTCCGCTCCGTTGCTCATCAGGCGAATGCGATCGCCGGCCTGCAGGCTGCCATCCATCACGCGGATGCAGACAACAACGCCCAGATAGCTGTCATAATATGAGTCAAAGATCAGACAGCGCAGCGGTGCGTTGATATCACCGCGGGGTGCAGGAATATCGGTGACGATCTTTTCCATCATTTCGGCAATGTTCATCCCCGTTTTGGCAGAAACGGCAGGGCAGTCCTCGGCAGGAATGCCGATCACGTCCTCTATCTCGTTGCGGCAACGCTCTACGTCTGCAGAGGGCAGGTCGATCTTGTTGATAACGGGAATGATCTCCAGGTCGCTGTCAATGGCCAGATACGCGTTTGCCAGCGTCTGTGCCTCTACCCCCTGGGTAGCGTCCACCACCAGCAAAGCACCGTCACAGGCCTTCAGCGAACGGGATACCTCATAGTTAAAGTCAACGTGGCCGGGGGTGTCGATCAGGTTAAAGATGTATTCCTCCCCGCTCCTTGCATGGTAAGCCAGACGGACGGCGCGTGCCTTGATGGTAATGCCGCGCTCACGCTCAAGATCCATGTTGTCCAGCACGCGGTTCTCCATTTCGTGCTCTTCAACGGTACGCGTTACCTCCAGAATACGGTCTGCCAGCGTTGATTTTCCGTGGTCGATATGCGCAATGATCGAAAAATTTCGTATATGTTTTTGTTTGTCGGTCACGGTAAGCTTCCTTTCGTCAAAAGGGGGTTATCGGTTGGTCAGTCGGCAAAGGCACTGCCGTCTGCTAAGTAGGCTTCCATCTTGGGGGCAAGCTCCTCTCGGGTGGCTGCGTGCGTCAGGAAATAGATCTTGATCTTCGGCTCGGTGCCCGAGGGGCGAATGATGATCTTATCGCCGCAATCGGTCTCGTAGGAAAGCACGTCGCTCTTGGGCAGCCCGGTCTTTTGCGTCTCCTTGGTGTCCACGTCGGTAAACGTGCCGGCAAGGTAGTCGCCCACGCGCACAACGCGGTGGCCGCCCAGGGTGGCGGGCGGGTCATTGCGCAGCTTGGCCATGGTGTTCTTGCGGCGCTCGATGCCGTCAAGCCCCTCCATGTAGATATCGTGCGTTTTGTCCAGGTAGTAGCCGTAGCGCACGAACAATTCGTCCAGCGCCTCGGAAAGGGTCAGTCCCTTCTTGCGGTAGTAGGCAGTCATCTCGGTGATCAGCATGGTGGCAGACACGGCATCCTTATCCCGCGCGTAGCCGCCAAACAGGTAGCCGTAGCTTTCCTCAAAGCCCATGATGAATTCGCCGGGCTCGCCGCCCTCCTCATGGTTCTTGATCACCTCGCCAATGAATTTGAAGCCGGTCAGCACGTCATACAGCTTTACGCCCTGTACGTCGCAGATCTTTTTCGTCATCTCGGTAGAAACAATGGATTTTACCGCATAGGGCAGGGCAGGCATTTTGCCGCTTTCGCGACGTGCCTCGATCACATAATCCAGCAGCAGTGCGCCCATCTGGTTACCCGTGATGCAGGCAAAGCTGCCGTCCGCCTTGCGGCTCATGACACCCACGCGGTCAGCATCCGGGTCGGTGGCGATCACCAGGTCAGAGCCGACCTGCTCCGCCAGTGCAATGCCAAGCGAAAACGCCTCGGCGATCTCCGGGTTCGGCTTTTTCACGGTGGGGAAGTTGCCGTCCGGTACCATCTGCTCCTCTACCGTGCAAAGGTGGGTAAGACCCATCTCGCGCAGCGCACGGGGGACGAGAATGCGGCCGGTACCGTGCAAGGGGGTGTAAACGATGCGCAGGTCATCCGCCACCTCGCGAATGCTCTCGGGACGAATGGTGGTGGCATGCACGGCCGCCATGTAGCGGTCGTCCATCTCGCCGGAAAGCAGGGTGATCTTGCCGGCAGCAAGCGCCTGGTCATAGTCCACGGTGGCAACGCCTTCAAAAATGTCGATCTTGTCGATCTCAGCGCTTACCGTGTCAGCATGGTCGGGCGGCAGCTGTGCGCCATCCTCCCAGTAGGCCTTGTAGCCGTTATACTCCTTGGGGTTGTGAGAGGCGGTGATGTTAATACCTGCGATGCAGGAAAGATTGCGGATCGCAAACGAGAGCTCCGGCGTCGGGCGCGGACCGTCGAATAAGTAAACGGGAATATCGTTTGCTGCCAGTACGCATGCGGCGATCTCGGCAAACAGGGCAGAATTGTTGCGCGTGTCATAGGCAATGGCAACGCCGCGCGCGGAACCGCCCGTCTTGTTGATCAGGTTGGCCATGCCCTGGGTGGCCTGTGCCACGGTAAATACGTTCATGCAGCCCGGGCCCATTGCCATAATGCCGCGCAGGCCTGCCGTGCCAAAGCCCAGCTTGCTGCCAAAATGCAGGGCCAGTGCCTCGCTATCCTTTTCAGTAGCGGCAAGCTCTGCCATCATGGCAGCATCCATTTTGCCGCTGTTTTTCCACCGCAGAAATTCTTCATTGCAGTTCATATCAAAAAACCTCGCTTCAAGCTCGAATGTATAACAGGATTATTCTTCACCAAGGCACTGCTCCAGTGCCAGTGCCAGCTGGTCAGGGCAAGAGGTTGCCTTGGCCCCGCAGCGGATGCCCTTCAGGCGTGTGATCGCTTCACGCGCGTCCATCCCGATCACCAGCTGGCTGATGCCGGCCGTGTTGCCGGAGCAGCCGCCGTTAAAAACGGCAGAAAGGATCTTTCCGTTTTCGTCCAGCTCTACGGTCACCTCGCGTGAGCAGGTGCCGCGTGTGCGGTAATTGATCTTTTTCGTCATCTCAAATCTCCTTATATAGCCCTTGGCAGGCAGCGCCGTCTGCAAATGCAAACAGGTAGGCAAGCCAAGGCAGTAAGATATTCTTCTTTGGTAGCAGGGTGGCAGAGCAGAGGAGCATCCCCTCCTGCTCCGCGCAGGGAACGGCTTGTACATCCTCTAACGCGATCCCCAGTATGCCCGCCGCATGCATGTGGCAGGCAATGGTGGCCGCATCGGCCGCCAGGAACGAGCAGCGCAGATATACCGTTCCGTCATCCTCCTGCGGTAACAGATTGCGGCCGTACAGGGCAAAGGTCGTCACGTCCGTGCCGTCCGCGTGGTACACGCGGCACAGCGCGCAAACGTAGAGCGAATAGCGGGCCGCCAGCTCAGAAAAGGAGGGAAGACTCCCGCCCGTGTGGCGGTAGGGGAGAATACAAAAATCGGCTTCCTTCGTTGCCACGGCGTTGCATGCCTCGCGAAAGGAGTCGGTGTAATGTACGGTAGCCGAATGAACGATATCGGCAAAGGTCTCGTAGGCCTCGTCTGTGTAGGCGTTGCGGACGTAAGTAATGCAAGCTTTGCTTGGCTGCGCAATGGGCAGCAGCTCTGCCAGCTGCAGCGGTCGTTCGCTATGCTCACGCATGGAAAGATAGGCTTGGATATAGGCTACGCGATCGGCCGTATTGACGGTGCCCTTGACGGCGGATAAGAAGGGGAGAGCCGCTTCATCCGTTTCCCCCGTCGGTGAGTCGAAAAAACGGCGCAGGCTATGCTGCAGGGTGTGCAGATCGGCCGTGCCGTTTGTATCAGACTCGGCACTTGCCATGCCCGGCATGGCGGGGTCGGTGATCAGCGGTATCCGTTTTTTTACCTCGCGCAGTAAGCGGCGGTCAAGCAGCATCAGGTTTTCATGCAGGATAGCAGAGTCCTTTTCACGTTGCGTCAAGCCGCCACCTCCGTTTTTATAAATAAATGATACTATATTATACACGATTTTTTTCGTACTTGCAATGGCCTTTCTTCAATTTTAACAATTTCGGCAAAGAAAATTTTTTAAAAAAAGGCAGCACCGGGTTAACACACGCACCCTGAAACGAAAAATATAAAGAAAAAATGAAGGATACCCCTTGATTTTTCAAAAAAACCATGGTATAATACTTTCGTTCCAAATGCCGGTGTGTTGGAATGGCAGACGAGGCGGACTCAAAATCCGCTGCTGGCAACAGCGTGTGGGTTCAAGTCCCACCACCGGCACCAAAAATAAAGGGAGTGGCGAGAGCCGCTCCCTTTATTTTTGATGCCGGTATATAAAAGGGACTTGAACAAGCGCGGGAGTGAATGACAGCCCGGTGGGCTGTCAGAGCCGCGCGTCCGGGGTTCCCCGAAATGAGCTTGCGAGTTTTGGGGGTCCGCGGTGACCGAAGGGCGGAGCAAAGCCGAAATTCCTCTCGGCTTTGCGTGGCCGCCCTGAGCCAAGTCCCACCACCGGCACCAGAAAAAAACACTTGCGACTGCAAGTGCTTTTTTCAACGAAATCCGCCAATGGCGGAAGATATCCACCTACGGTGGATGAAATCGCTGCGCGATGAAATCCGGCTTCGTCGGGATATGGGCGGCGGATTTCATTTCATCTGAGGCGATATGCCGAAGATTTCATCCGAGCCTTGCGAGGATTTCATCGTGCAACGCACGATTTCATTAAAATATAAGTGTCACCCTTCCAACAAAAAACAAGAAGGATGCTCAAAGAGCATCCTTCTTGTTTGGTACGGGTAACAGGACTTGAACCTGCACGATTGCTCACCGGAGCCTAAATCCGGCGCGTCTGCCAATTCCGCCATACCCGCATGGGGATATTATACCATGCGGGGGCGTGAATGTCAATAGCGGAAAACGGCATCCGCCCTGCTTTTTGTTCAGGGATTGTCCGGAATAAGAGACTCGCCGTTTACGGTACCGTCAATGCTGACGTCCTTGCCGTAGACGTGAACGTTCTTTTCCGCTACCACGTACTCTTCTTTATAGGCATCCTTGTACGGGTAGGTATTGTCGGATATTTCCACGTCCTTTGCGGCGTAGATGTGAATAACAGGCTTCGTGGTGTTCGGCTCCTCCGGATTCTCCGGATGGTTGGTAAAATCGTTGCCGGCAAAAGGCCCGAACGTATTGCCCGTGATCTTGATGCTCTTTGCTGAGTTGACGTAGATCGCATAGTCTGTTGCGCGGTTGATCATTTTGTTGTTGGAGATGGTGATATCCTTGTAGAGCAGGAAATCGTCCGATACCTCCGAACCCAAGCCCGTGATCGATACGGTGGCATACAGATCCTGATTCTTGAAATACCCCGTGCGGTCAAACAGGTTGCGGTCTACCAGCAGGTTTTCCGTAACGCCGGACTCGCCGTAATACAGCTCGTACAGGATGGCTACGCTGGCCATGCCGATGTTGCGGAAGGTGCAGTTCTGGATCGTACCGCCGGAGGCCTTGATCAGTACACCGCGGGAGCGGATATTCTGGATCTTGCAGTTGTCAAACTTAAAGTAGTTGCAGCACATATCCATGTTATCGACCAGGACCTTGTTGTCATCTGCCTCGCTGTCATCCGTCAGGTCAAAGCCGGCAAGGGCCTCCTTTTTGACCGATTCCGTCGGTACCAGAACGCCGTACAGGGCAACGGTCTTGCCGGGTACCTCGCTCAGCGGCTCACTCTCTTTCAGGTCGATCGTGTTGCCAAGCACCTTGGCATCACAGATCAGCTGCCCCTTGTGGGTGTACACGTAAATGCGGTCTCCCGTCTTGAAGGGCTTGGTTCCGCTGGTGGGGATCTTGCTGCCGTTGTTTAAAACGACCGCGCGCTTGGAAAGGTTCATTTTGTAAACCAGCATGGTCTTTCCGTCACCCATGTCACGCACGTCCGCCAGGCGGGAGTGGTGCGCGTGCTGGTTGGTGGCATCGTCACACATGTTCTCAAAAACGCAGGAGGTGGCTTGTGAGCCCTTGGCGCATGCCACAACGTGTGTGGCGTCTACCGAGCCGATATGGGCAGGGGAGCCGCGGAAGCGGCCTTGCGTGTCCTTGGTAACCTCCAAGGAAACGCCATACTCCAGTTCAAGCTGGCGATAGAGCTCGTAGGTCGCTTTGTCGATCAGCACGCCGCTTTGCGTGGTGTTGGTGACGCGATAATATTCAACACCGGTGGTGTTTTCGTTTTCATGGAAGGCCATGCCGCTGACGGTGCCGTAAAGCGTTACGTCCTTGAAGGCAATGTCACTGCTCTTTTGGATCACGATGGCACTTTCGCTGGCGCCGGTCTGCTTTCTGCAGGTGAGGATGTCCCCCTCGGCCAGCATGGCGTAAACGGCGGGCGTAAGCTCCATGAGCATGGTCGGCACGGCGGTCTTGTTGTCCTTCCGGAGGCTGACAAAGGAGGTATCACAATAGGCGTAAAAGGTGCCTTGACGCTGTGCGCCCATGGCAGTCGTATTGAAATAGCTTGCATTGGTGTTGCCAAATTCGTTGACCATGCCTGCACCGGTAACAACGCGGACGGTATTGTTGCTCAGCTTTTCCAGAACGTATACCTGCCCGCAGGATTGACGGACGTATCCAAAGGTGATGCCCTTGAAGTGAATGCCGTCCGTCTCCTTGCATTGCATCAGCATTTTGGTCCCGTTCGTCTGCTCAAAGTATACGCCGTATGCGTAGACCGTGGTGTTCTTGTGCGCAGCGTTTAACTGCATGGTCGTGTCCGTCGTGTAGGCGCCGGGGGCAATGATCACCACGTCGTCGGCCGCCGCACGGTCGGGAATATACAGGTTGATGGGCAGCTCCTTGCCAAGCACCGTATCCTTGACCGTCGCTTTTCTTTCCATACCGACAAACAGATCCTTGTTTACATGTGGGAGAAGCGCCTCGTCCGCGCCGACCTCGGCACGCTTGTCCACGTCCATCAGGCTGTCGCCATTGTGGTTTTGGTTGTTGGTCTGGATGGTGGTGTGGTCATACGGATCGTCCGGGTATTGGTTGCCGTCTGCCAGGAAATAATCGTTGTCTGCCGTGGTCAGGCGGCCACTTACCGTGTTGTCGCAAATATACAGATTTTTGTTCTGCCTTGCATCCACCGAGATCAGGCTGTTCAGTACGACCGAGGTGTTGTACACGCCACTGATCGACAGCGCACATTGCGCCCCCTTGATCGCATTCTGGGCAACCAGCGTGTTTTGCGTACCGCTTAACAGAGAAATGCCGGTGTCCTTTTCGCCAAGGGAAAGGGTGTTCTTGCGGATGTACACGTCAGAGGCACTCGTGGAGATGGCCGTGCCGCTGCCGGTCAGCATGCAGTTTTGCACGGTCAAGCCCGTGGCAGAGCTGTCATCTATCCCTCGCTTGGTGAAGGCAAGGTAAGAATCGGTAACGGTGGCGCCGTTCCCGCCAAGGGCAATGGCCGTCTCACCGCTCAGGCGGCAGCCTGTAACGGTGCAGCCCGCGCTGCCCTCACTAAGTGAAAGCGCCGTGCCGGGGGCAACGATCTCGACCGCCTGCAGCGTAATATTACTGCTGTTCTGAATGGTCAAAGAGCCAATGATCGTCAAATTGGAAAGGATCACGTCGCTGCTGTCAGAAATGACAAAGCCGTTGGGGGCAAGCAGTACGGTGCCCTCACAATCATAGCTTTGCTTGGTAACCTTTTGGATGGATACCGCGTCGCCGTTGGTCACGCGGTAGACCTTGCCTTCTCCCTGCTCACAGGAGCGGAGGAACTGAACGGCCTTGATATCTTGTGCTGCGCCCTCGTCATAGGGGCGGGGCGTCAGCGCCGTGCTGCCTTCCGAAAGGGAAGCGCCAACGCCGGCAGGAATGGCGGGTTCATGATAGATCACGTCTTTAACCTCCGGTGGATCGTCATTGGGTGGATTGTCATCGGGCGGGCCGCCCAAGGGCGGATCGTCATTTGGCGGCAGCTCACCGCCCGGGCAGGCACAAAGCGTGCAAATGATGCTGCAAAGCAGCAGCATACATAATAAGGTACGAAGTCGGGGTTTGATTTTCATGCAGACCTCCTTTTTTTAACATTATACCATGCAGGGCGGTCTGCTGCAATGTCACAAATGGACTGCAAAATATCAATTTAAGACATGACAGCCCGGGGCTTATTCCACGCGCCAATCAATGGGAGAGAGGCCGTTTTTCTCTAAAAATGCGTTCACGCGGGAGAAGGGACGGCTGCCAAAAAAGCCGTTGTGCGCGGAAAGGGGGCTGGGGTGTGCCGATTCAAAGATCTCGTGTATGGGGTTGGTGATCAGCGCCTTCTTTGCCCGCGCATTGCTGCCCCAAAGGATAAACGCGATCGGGTGTGTGGCATCGTTCAATTGGCGGATCACCGCATCGGTAAAGGTGTCCCACCCCTGGCCGCGGTGGCTGTTTGCCTGGCCGCGCCGCACGGTCAACGTGGTGTTCAGCAGCAAAATGCCTTGCTCGGCCCACGCTTCAAGGCAGCCGTGTGCAGGGGGCTCAATGCCCAGATCGGCCTTCAGCTCCTTGTAAATATTCTGCAGGGACGGCGGCTGCGGTACCCCACGCATGACCGAAAAGCAAAGCCCATGCGCCTGGCCGGGCTCGTGGTAGGGGTCCTGCCCTAAAATAACCGCCTTCGTGCCGGCGCAGGAGGTCACCTGCAGGGCGTGAAAGATGTGATACATATCCGGGTATATCTCGTAGCGGCTGTATTCACCTTTTAAAAATGCACGCAGCTTTTTGTAGTATTCTTTTTCAAATTCCGGGGCAAGCAGGTCATCCCAATCGTTGCCAAACTGTACCATGGCGCACCTCGCGTTTTTTTTCTTTCATTATAGCACAAAAAAAGAAAAAACACAAATTTTCTTTTTGACGTATAATTTACCAAAAATCGGACAATCCTTTTTTTACCAAAAGGAGGAAATTATGAAACGTGTATGGATCTATACAATCGGACTTGTTTGCTGTATGCTTTTGCTGGGGGTGTTGCCCGTATCGGGGGAGGAGCAGATCTATGAAAGCGTCATCCGTCTGCACGTGTTGGCCAATTCGGACAGCGAGGAGGACCAGGCAGACAAGCTGCTGGTGCGGGACGCCTTGCTTGCCGCCTACCGTGAGGAGCTGGCCGGCGGCACGGTGGAGGAGGCAGCCGGGCGCGTAGAGGCCCTGCTGCCCGCTATAAAGGAATTGGCAGAAAAAACGCTGGCAGAGCAGGGCAGAGCGCGGGAGGTGACGGTCACCTTCACGCGGGAGGTATACCCGGAGCGGGTGTATGAAGATCTGCATTTTCCGGCAGGTACTTATCGTTCGTTGCGCGTGCTGATCGGCGAGGGAGAGGGCAAGAACTGGTGGTGCGTGCTGTTTCCACCCCTGTGCGTAGGGGCGGCAAGTGAGGACGTAGCAATTACGGCCCCCACCGAGCCGCCGGCAGGCATGAACGCCGCAGCCTGGGACCTGGTCAGCGCAAACGGGAAGTACCGCATCCGCTTCCGCGTGCTGGAATGGCTGATGGGCAATTAAAAAATTCCGCAAGCATCGCTTGCGGAATTTTTTTGTAAGCGGAGATTTTTATAAAAACTTTACATTTCTCTTGACAATGAGGAAATTATGTTATAAAATAGTAGACGATGATATTTTTGCCATCGCATCAATATCCAATATAATATTTTCTTCAGAAAGGAAAATGATGATGAAAAACAAAATGCTTGCACAAATTCTTGCCCTTGTGATGGTGGTATGCATGCTGTTTACCTCCTGCGCGGCTCCGCTCGGCCAGGCCGGCCCCGCCACGGGAGATGATGGCAAGGCTGACACCGGCGTGCAGGGAGATGCACTTTCCTCCACGCAGGGCGCCGCTACGCCCAAGCTTGGTAGCTATAACGAGGGCGTTGTCCTTGTGAAGTACGAGGGGGAGATGAACGATGCCGTTCTTTCCCAGCTTGCCCTGCAAGCGGCAGAGCCGCTTTATGAGGGCTCTACCTGGTACAGCCTGACCCTGCGCGAGGGGGCTGACACGGCAGAGACCGTCAACTACCTCCGTGAGCTTGGCTGCTTTGAAAAGGTGGATTTTGACTACGTGATGGGCGTGACGGCGGACGTAGCATCGGTAGACGTTTCCGGCAACCCCCACGCGGGTGACCAGCCCAACCTTGGCCTGCACAATATTCCCAAGGGCTGGACGCAGAATGGCAAGCACCCCGGCGGCAGCCCGGACGTGATCGTGGCGGTCATCGATACGGGTGTAGACTATACCCACCTGGATCTGCGCAACAACATCTGGGTAAACCCGGCCGAGATCGCCGGCAACGGTAAGGATGACGATGGCAACGGCTATATTGACGACATCTACGGCTGGGACTGCGTGGGTAACGATAAGGACCCCATGGATGACAACGGCCACGGCACGCACGTTGCCGGTATCATCGCGGCAGAGAACAATAAGATCGGCGGCGTAGGCGTAGCCTATGGCTGTAAGATCATGGTGCTCAAGGCCGGCAACTCCTCCGGCTATTTCAACAACTCGGATATTGCCGAGGCCGTGCAGTATGCCTACATGAACGGCGCGTCGGTCATCAATATGTCCTTCGGCGGCTCCAATATCTCGATTGCCGTAGAAGAAGCGCTGGAAAACGCCTACAATTCCTGCGTGCTGGTTGCCGCCGCCGGTAACGAAGGCGCATGTAACAACCTCGCCTGCAAGACCTGTGACGTTAAAGCTGTTTCCTATCCCGCTGCGCTGCCGTTCGTGATCGGTGTTATGAGCACCAATGCCGGCGGTGGCCGCGTTTCTGCCTTCTCCAATTATGACCACAACCCCTATGATTCCATCGAGTATGAGGTTTATGCGGTTGGTGAGGGCGTTGGCTCTACCTGGCCGGGCAATAAATATGCCAATTTGAACGGTACCTCCATGGCCGCCCCCACCGTTTCCGGTATTGCTGCGCTGCTGCGCTCCATGTATCCCGATAGAGAGACCTATTCTACCAAGTATCTCCAGTCGCAGATCGTGAACACCGGCACGGTAAACCCGTATAACGAAATAACCGAAAAGACTGATGCCGCGCACGCCGTGGCTGACGTTTACGAGGCATTAACGCGCATCCCGAAGCCCGCAGTCAACCTCTATGACTATGCGATCGATGACAGCACCGCCATCAGCGAAAAGAACAACGGCAACGGCGTTATCGACGCTGGCGAGACCGTTCGCCTCTCTATTTCGCTGCAGAACAGAGGCGGCGTGGCCACCAACGTCAACGTATCGATCGATACGCTCCGCGCCGGCGGCAACACCGACCCCTACTTCACCTTTGTCAATACCACGCTCGCCCTCTCGGATATCGGCACCTACTCGGTCAGAGAGTCGGGCGAACAGTATTTTGAGATCATCGTCAGCGACGAGTGTCCCAACGATTACCTGGTGGATTTCAACATTCGCTTCACCTATGAAAACGGGCTGGACGAGGATGACAAGACCGTTTACGAGGATGACGGTAAGCAAAAGGCACAGTTCAACGTCAGCCGCGGCTTCCACCTGCCCTCCACCATCACCGAAGATACCGTTTATACCGCAGACAGACTTTATATTGTAGGTGAAGACGTTGTTATTCCCGAAGGCGTAACTGTTACCTTTGAAGAAGGTTGTGAAATTCAATTTTATGATGATAGAGAATATTATAATTCTCCTAAATTTCGAATTTTTGGCACACTAAATTTTAGTGGAACCAAAGATCAAATGGTTCGCGTTTTTCCTAATGAACGGCATTCTGTTTTTCAATGTGGAATAACGGTATCGGAATGCGGTGTTGTAAAAATGAATTACGTGGATATTATTAACTTGTATTTGTATGACAATGATTATAGCGCGGTGAATAAAGCTACATCCATCATTGAAAATAGTTGTCTGAGAGCCGATGGAATCAGCGAGAAGAATGGCGCCATCAACCGGATATGTTATTACTCTGCCGGATATGTAAAAGATTCTGCAGGGTACGGTGGAACAATAGACACGATTAACAACTGTTTTTTGGATTTGTCTGCTTGGAATAGTTATTTGTACATACGCAACTTAAATAATTCTATTATTCCTTTGCTATCAAAAAATGGTTATAGACTTGATTGTTCTAAATCATTTGAAAATAATGTTTTATTAGTTATGCCGGGAGGCACCGGAAGTGGCAAAGAAACTTTTTTTCGCAACGTTGTTAAAAACAATTATTTCTTCTCGACAAAGCAAGGCACTTCGGCATTAATAACTTTGACATTTGAAAACACGGATGTAGTATCTAACAATGCATTTTCAATTAGTTATCAAAAACATGCTTCTCAAGCAATTGAAAATTACTACGATTCCACCGGCAACCCCACCATTGACGTTTATGGCTCGCTTGCCGATGCCTCTCTTCTCTGGCCTCACGTTGTCAGCGTTGAAATGTTTGATGCTGACGGCAATCCCATCACCACGATCGGCCGTGAGGAGATCACCGTCCGCGTGACCTTTAACCGTCCGATGGATAAGAATGCCGGCACGTTCCTCACCTTTGGCACGATCGAGCCTTATGGGGACTACCGCATTGACGGTGCGTACGTTTCCGACACCGTTTGGGAGGGAACCTACACCCTCAAGGCACAGATCGAGAACGGGCAGAACTTCCTTAAGGTCAACAACGCGTGGGCAGCAGAGGACCAGACCAAGACGGTATTCGGGGAATATCAGCTCCATGAATTCACCATCGATACCACCGCCGCCATGGCAATGAATCTCCAGGCCGTGGCAAAGGATAACGGCATCGAGCTGACCTTTGCGCAGGATGATTATGACACCCTGCTTGGCTACAACATCTACCGTGCTACCGAGAAGGACGGCAACTACGTCAAGCTCAACCCGGCCATCCTGCTCCCCTCCGATAGCACCTTCCTTGACGAGAATGCCGAGCCCGGCAAGACCTATTGGTATACCTACACGGTAGTTCTGACCGACTTTACCGAGTCAAATCCTGCCGGTAAGGTGATGGCTACCGCCAAGGATACCATGGCACCCTCGCTCTATCACACCCCGGTCAACCAGGGCTATCTGAACAATAATCTTGTTATCTCCTGCACCGCCAGCGATAACGTGGCCATTACCTCGGTGGTGCTCTATTACCGGGCTGTTGGCACGGCCGCATGGAAGACGCTCAACATGTCAAAGCAGAGTGACAAGTACAGCGCCACCATCTTCGGCGGTGATCTGACGTCAGACGGCATTGAGTATTACATCGTGGCCAACGATACCCTCAATTCGATCGCCAAGGGCTCGGCCGAAACGCCCTACACCGTGGTGATCAAGGATTCTTCTGCCATCTCCCGCAAGGGCGACGTGGACGGTGACGGCACCGTGACCACTAAGGATGCCCTGATGCTGATGCAGACCATCAACGAGGAGCGCATCCTCACCGATGATGAATTCAAGCGTGCCGACCTGAACAGTGACGGCATTCTGAACAGCGCAGAGGCGCTGCGCATTCTGCAATACATCAACGGCAACGTGACCACGCTGGAGATGTAAGATGAAGAAATTGAGAAACGCGATCGCTGCCTTTCTCGCCATCTTATGTATGCTTTCATCCTTTACCATCTGTACCCTCGGCGCTGATGCCGAGGGTACAGAGACCGTATATGCAACCACAAGCACCTCTGTGGCACAGGGGGCATACGCGTATTGCTACGTGTATCTTGACGATCTGACAGACCTGGCCGCCATGACCGTCTCGGTCTATTACGATACCGAAAAGATCACCGTGACGAACAGCTATAACCGCGTGGCCTGTGAGCTGTACGATTCGTCAAGCAAGGATGGATGCTTGCAGTTTTCCTACGTATTTGACGGGGAGGGGAGTGCAGCCAAGACCAACCTGTTTTATTTCCAGTACCGGGTAAACGGCACGGCCGAGGCAGGGCAGACCTTTTTTGACATCGTGATCAGCGATGCGCACGGCAAGGACCTGGGCGCGATGGATATCGTTGGCTCACGCTGTGCATTCCGCATCACCGAAACGGCGGCAGCCGGCAAAAGCTGCACGGCCTCTGCTTCCTCTACCGTGTCAACCGCGGTGAAGGAGGAATTTTCCATCACGTATCGGTTAAGCAGCTATCAGATCGCCTCCGGCGCCTTTACCGTTCAATACGATCCGGAGCTGTTTGAGCTGGTGAAGGTGACAAACGGCCACCTGTTAGACAACAAGGCTGTAGACGTAAATGCCGGGCTTGATGGGGCGGTGGCCGTCTCCTTCGTTGGTACGGCGTATAACAACTACCAGTATGATCTGGTCACCGTGACCTTCCGAACGCTGAAAAACGTAACGCAAAGCGCAACCGTCAAGCTGAACGTGACAGAGCTGTACGATCTGGATCTGAATCCGATCTCCTGCAGCGGCTATCAGACCAAGGTGAACGTCGCGTTTGACGAGACCTACGCCGAGGATAGCGCTGCCATGCTCCTTTCTGCTGATTATGATGAAAAGACGGGCAAGGTGATGCTTTCCATCAACCTGGAAAAGGAGTCGCAGCTTGGCGCGGGTGACTTTGTGTTACGCTTTGACCCCGCCGTGCTTTCCTATGCCTCCTCCGTTAAGGGCTTTGCGCCCTCCCTGTTCTATGTGAATGAGAATCACGCAGCGGACGGGGTGCTGAAATTTTCCATCGTTTCCACCACTCCGATCGTGGAGGGGCAGACCGTGCTGACGGTGATCTTTGACGTGGTAGATCCCACGGCAGAGCAGACGGCCGGCTTTGAAATTTCCGGCAGCGGCCTGGTAGATGCGATGACGAATGCGATTTTGCTGAATTTCATCAACACCGATTGCCTGATCCCTGCGCGTGTGCTACCCGGCGATGCGGATGGGACCGGTGCGATCACCAATGCAGATGCGCTTGCCATCTTCCGTTACATCTATGATGCAGAGACGTATCCGTTGGCCGCTCCGGCAGCGGCAGACGTAGATGGTAACGGCGCTGTGACAAACGCAGACGTGCTTGCCATCTTCCGGTATATTTATGATCCGGTCGCATACCCGCTTGGGTAAACAAAAGTCACGGCCCCCCGGGCGGGGGGGCTTTTTTTTTAAAACAAAAACACAATCGGAGGATTTATCTATGAAGAAAGAAACCATAGACAGAAGTAGTTTAGCACATACAAAATGGAATTGCAAGTACCACATAGTGTTTGCACCAAAGTACAGAAGAAAGGTATTTTTCGAAGAAAAACGCTTAGAGATACGAGAAATATTGCGACAATTATGCCAATGGAAAGGTGTAGAAATTATAGAGGGTGAAGTATGCCCGGATCACATACATATGTTGGTAAGCATCCCGCCTAAAATGAGCGTTTCGGGATTTATGGGGTATCTCAAAGGAAAGAGTGCACTGCTCATATTTCAAAAGTGGGGAAATATGAAGTTTGCGTACCGAAATCGCGAATTTTGGTGCAAGGGATATTACGTTGATACCGTGGGGAAGAACACAAAGGCAATAAAAACATATATTTCAGAACAATTAAAGAAGGATCAAGAAAGTGATCAATTAAGTATGTTCGACCCACGGGACCCATTTATGGGTAGTAAGTAATGATTGCATGGCTGGCAGGCCAATAAATAGCGCACTTGTGCGCCGCCAGTATTATTAGGGCTATGCCCGAAAATGAAATACCCCCCGTTATACGGGGGGATATTTATTTGAATACACCTAATTAAGCATTTACAAATTGACTATTTTGTGATATAATAAAATTGGTTATAAA
>JAZQLY010000061.1:0-16843 GCA_045543015.1 Eubacteriales bacterium | reverse complement strand
AAAAATTTCTCGCCATAGGGTGCGCGCAGTTTTCATTGAGCAAATATTTAGGATAACCGAGGCAAAAAGTCGCAGCAATATACGATATTGCAAGAGTTTTCGCCGAAGGGTAGACAAATATTTGCCAATGAAAACCTTATGTGTTCGGTTCCCTTATGGCTTGAGCCTATCGGGGTGGAAAACGAAGATTTCTGCTCAAAACCTGCTGCGCCCCAGGGTCGCGCATCTTTTGGCATAACCGTAAACAAAAAGAGTGTGGGAGAAAAACCTCCCACTCTTTTTTTTCTTTGTATCTGTCACGCTCGCGCAAGCGAGCATTTCACATTTGCGAAGCAAATATTTCACCGCGAAGCGATTTCACTTGCCCTTGTAAAAGGGCAAATTTCACTGGCGCTGCCTGCTGCGCCCCCGGGTCGCGCATCTTTTGGCATAACCGTAAACAAAAAAGAGAGTGGGTGGGAATATATGTTCCCGCCGCAGCGGGCGCCTCCCTTGTGTAAAGGGAGGTGGCACGCGTTAGCGTGACGGAGGGATTGTAAAAGGTTAGCGCTGCGTTAAAACAATCCCTCAGTCGCTACGTCGCGACCCCCCAAAGCGGGGGCGAGGATGTTGCCCCGATGGGTAGAGGGGGCCTTTGCTGCAGAACGCCGTTTCTCCTGTACCTAACGCTGCGCGTGAAGGATGACGATGGTGATAAAAACGATCGCATAGACCACATACATATATTTTTTCCCGAGAAAACCCTCGGCCTTTTCGATAAGATCTGTTCCTGCGAAAATATCAATCAGGCCGCCTATATAATACAGGATAATGCCAAGGAACAGCGGGAGAGACAGGATGTGGTGATTATACGCTCCACGGAGATCCAGCTGCAGAATGGCAACAAAGCCGCTTGAAAGCCCACATCCAAAACAGGAAACGCCGAAAAAACGCTTGATCGGGCACAAGGAAACGGGGAAGACGGCAGTCAGCAAGTACAGAAGAATAAAACATACAAACCCTACACACATAGCGTGTAGGGTTTGCTGCTTTCTTTTCGGTAATTGCTTATACTTACAATAAAGGCTGGCCATAGCTGTCTCTGAAACTGCCGGAAAGGATGCAGATCAGATCATAGATCGTACCGATCATGCAGATGCCGCCGGTAAAGAAATGCAGAATGCCACTGCCTACCTTGCCAACGTACATTCTGTGCAGACCGGCAATACCGAAGAAGCCGAGAATGCAGAGAACGAGCGCGATCGTCCGCTGCTTTCTTGGAGCACCTACAAATCCAAATCCTGCTTGAAGGTTATTGTTGGTGTTGGTGTTGCTGCTCTCGTTGGAGTTGGTAATGTTGATGGTGGGCTGGCCGGAGGCGGCAGCCTGCTTTGCCTCGTCAAGAACGTTGCCGAGGTCGTTTTTGCAGTACATTTTCCCCTTTACTTCTACCAGGCATTCCTTGCAAAAGGGCTTGCCGCAGTAGGTACACATGCCCTGTGCCTCTACTTCAGGATGGTTTGTGCAGTTCATTTTTCTTTTCTCCTATTGTCTTCTTTATTTGATTTTAAATAATCATTAACCTTCAGAAATGCATTTCTCGATATAAAAAGAATGGTGATGCCGATTACAACGATGCTCAAAAAACCGCCGATCAAAAGCACGGGTAGCATGTTGCCGAAGTTCAGATTCCGAAAATCAAAGATCGTTGCCTGTACAGAGCCAGCCAGCAGCGCAAGGAGCACCGTTGTCAAAATACATAGCACAATGACGATCGCCAGCAGGATCACCTGTGAAAATAAAGACTTATCTTTCATGGAAAACCTCCCTTTTTCTCTATTTTACTACACAAAAAGTGAATTGTCAATAGAAAATAAAGATTTTAGTTACTTTTTTGCGATAATGGCATCTGTTAATAGAAGCGTGCGTAGGATAAAATAGAATAAAGGCAGGTGTGAATGTTTTGAACTATGAGTTACTTGGAGAACAGATCAGAAAGTATCGAAAGCAAAAGAAATATACGTTAGAGCAGTTGGCTGAAAGGCTGGACGTTTCTACTACCTTCATCGGCCAGATCGAGCGTGCGAAGGGCATCCCATCCTTGGAGACGCTGGTGAAAATTGCAAACGTGCTGGAGGTTTCGGTTGATAGCCTCCTGTTTGGCGCGTTGAATGCCTCGTCTGGTAATACGTATTTTATGAACCGCGTGGCGTCCTTGACGGGGGATTTTTCGAAGTCGGAAAAGGATTATATATTAAAAAGCATAGAAACATACAGAGAATATAGGGATATAAGCAAATAGGTCTTTTTTAAAACTCCCAACCGCTCATCTCTGCCCCAAATTCTACTTTCCAAAAACCAAGCCGGCCGCCTTGACAGGCGGCCTTTTCTTATGGTATAATATGATATTAGTAAAAAACGGAGGTCACCACCTTTGGATTATCAAGCAAGCGAGCTGCCAAGCGTGGCGGCACTCTCCTTCCTCGGTGATGCGGTGCACGCCCTGTACGTGCGGCGCATGCTGGTTGACCGCGGCCTGTGCCGCTCCGGCGAGCTGAACGATGCCGCGCGTGCCTACGTCTCGGCCGAGGGGCAGGCCGTGCAGGCGGCACGGGTGCTGCCGCACCTTCTTGAGCGGGAGCGTGACGTGTACCGCCGTGCCTACAATTCCGGCCACCTCAACCGCCCGCGCCATGCCAGCGGAGCAGATTACCGCGCCGCCACGGGGCTGGAGGCGGTGCTTGGCATGCTGTCCTTTGAGGAAAAGGGCGACCGCATTGCCGCGCTGATGGAAATTGCCATCCGCGGGGAGGGGCAAGCGCCCTCTCCGTCAGCCGCTTCGGCTGACACCTCTCCCAAGGGGAGAGGCTTTGATCCCCATAACGAAGAATAAAAACAGACGGAGATAGAAAGCAATGATTCAAAAGATTAAAGGCACCATGGATATTTTCCCGGAGGAGGCAGTCCTCTTCCGCTATCTGGAGGGCGTGATGCGGGAGGAGGCCGAAAAATACGGCTTTGGCGAGATCCGCACCCCTACCTTTGAATGGACAGACCTGTTCGTGCGCGGCGTGGGTGACACCACCGACGTGGTACAAAAGGAAATGTACACCTTTGCCGATCGGGACGAGGAGCGCACCATCACCCTGCGCCCGGAGGGAACGGCATCGGTCGCCCGTGCGCTGATCGAGAGTGGCAAGTGCGGTGACGCCATGCCCCAGAAATTCTATTACATCATCAACTGCTTCCGCCACGAGAAGCCGCAGGCAGGCCGCTCGCGCGAGTTTTTCCAGTTCGGCACCGAGATGTTCGGCTCCGAGAATCCCGCAGCAGATGCCACCGCCATTGCCGTGGCGGCGGCCGTTTTGCGCCGCATCGGGCTGAAGAGCGTGCGCCTGCACCTCAATTCCATTGGCTGTAAGGAGTGCCGCCCGCAGTACCGCGCTGCGCTGCTCTCCCACTTCTCCGCGCACAAGGACAAGCTGTGCGATACCTGCCTTGACCGGATGGAGAAGAACCCCCTGCGCCTGCTGGATTGCAAGAACCCGGATTGTGCTGCCGTGGCCAAGGAGGCACCCCGCACGGTGGATCACCTTTGCCCCGCGTGTGAAGCGCATTTTGCCACGCTCTGCAAAACGCTGGAGAGGATGGGCATTCCCTACGTGATCGACCCCTCCATCGTGCGCGGTCTGGACTACTATACCCGCACGGTATTTGAGTTCGTTGCCGAGGGGATCGGCGCCCAGTCTACCGTTTGCGGCGGTGGCCGCTATGACGGGCTGGTTGCCTCGCTCGGCGGGCCGGAGCTGCCCGGCATCGGCTTTGGTATGGGCATAACCCGCGTCATTCTCGCCATGCGGGCAGAGGGCGTGGAGATCCCCGTTGCCCCCGCACCGCGCCTGTATATCGCCGCGCTTGGCGAGGCCGCCGCCGTAGAGGCCATGGCCATTACCGAGCGCCTGCGCCGCGAGGGGCAGTACGTCGAGTGCGACGTCCTCGGCCGCAGCCTGAAGGCCCAGATGAAATACGCCAACAAGCTGAACGCCGCCTATACGCTGATCCTTGGTGACAGCGAGGTCGAGAGCGGCCGCGCCCAGCTGCGCAACATGCAGGACGGCACGCAGACCGAGGTCGTCCTTGCCGACTTTACCCTGCCCGCATGAAAAAAGAGATGGAAAGAGAACGCTTTTTGCCTGTCTCCGCCGCAGACGTTGCCGCCCGCGGCTGGGACGGGGTAGATTTCGTATACGTCACGGGAGATGCCTACGTTGACCACCCCTCCTTCGGGGTGGCGATCATCTCCCGTGTTTTAGAAGCCGAGGGCTTCCGCGTGGCCATTCTTGCCCAGCCGGACTACAAGAGCGCGGATGATTTTCGCCGCTTTGGGCGGCCGCGCCTCGGCTTTCTCGTCACGGCCGGCAACATTGATTCCATGGTCGCGCATTACACGGTGGCCAAGCGCCGCCGCACGAGCGACTACTATTCGCCCGGCGGCAAGGCCGGCCTGCGGCCGGACCGCGCCGTCATCGTCTATTGCAACCGCATCCGTGAGGCGTACGGCGACGTGCCGATCATTCTGGGCGGGTTAGAGGCCTCGCTCCGCCGCTTTGCGCACTACGATTACTGGGATGACCGCATCCGCCGCAGCATCTTAGTCGATTCCCGCGCCGATATCCTGACCTACGGCATGGGCGAAAACATCCTGCGGCGGCTGGCTGCGCTGCTTGACCGGGGTATTCCCGTCCGCAAGATCCGGGACGTGCGCGGCTGCGTCTACCTCGCCGCGCGCGACGAGCGCGTGCATTTTGAGGCGGTTACCTGTGGCGATTATAACGAGATCAAGCAGGGCGGGCGCGCCTATGCCGAAGCCTTTGCCACGCAGTACCATAACCAGGATGCGATCACCGGCAAGGCCGTGATCGAATATTATGACGATAAAATGCTGGTCGCCAACCCGCCCATGCCGCCCTTGGAGCAGGAGGAGCTGGACGCCGTCTACGCCCTGCCCTATACGCGCACCTACCACCCGGATTACGAGGCGGCGGGCGGCGTGCCCGCCATTGAGGAGGTCAGATTCTCCATCACGCATAACCGCGGCTGCTTCGGCTCCTGCAATTTCTGCGCCATCACCTTTAACCAGGGGCGCGCCGTGCGCTGCCGCAGCGAGGAGAGCGTGCTGCGCGAGGCAAGAGAAATTGCCGCCATGCCGGATTTCAAGGGCTATATTCACGACGTGGGCGGCCCCACTGCCAACTTCCGCCAGCCGGCGTGTGAGAAGCAGCTTGAAAAGGGCGTCTGCCTTGGCCGCAAGTGCCTCTCTCCCACCCCCTGCCGCAACCTGCGCGTGGATCACAAGGAATATGCGCGCATCCTGCGGAAGATCGAAGAGATCCCGCGCGTGAAGAAGGTCTTCATCCGCTCGGGCATCCGTTACGATTATCTGCTCGCCGACCAGGATCGTGCCTTCTTCCGCCAGCTGGTGACGCACCACGTCAGCGGCCAGTTGAAGGTCGCGCCGGAGCATTGCGCCGCCGCCACGCTGGCCGCCATGGGCAAGCCGTCGATCGCGGTGTACGAGGCCTTTAAAAAGGAATATTTCCGCCTATCGCGTGAGGCGGGGCTGGAGCAGTATCTCGTCCCCTACCTCATGTCCAGCCACCCGGGCGCCGGCCTGCGTGAGGCGGTAGAGCTGGCCCTCTTCTTAAAAAAGGAAGGCTACATGCCCGAGCAGGTGCAGGATTTTTACCCCACCCCCGGCACGGTCTCTACCGTGATGTACGCCACGGGGCTTGACCCGCTGACCGGCAAAAAGGTCTACGTAGCCAAGGATCATCACGAAAAGCAGCTGCAGCGGGCCCTGCTGCAGTATGGCCGCCCGCAAAACGCAGACCTGGTGCGGGAGGCCCTGCAAAAGGCCGGCAGGGAGGACCTGATCGGCACGGGCAAGGAGTGCCTCGTGCGCCCCGCACGCACGGCTGCCACCCCGGCCTACGGCAAGAAAAAGCCGGGCACTCGCGGCAGCGGCGTGCAGTATAACGGCCACCGCCCCTCCGGCCGCGCAAAGGAAGCGCCGGGCGCGAGAGGGAAGGGGAGCGCCGCACAAAGGGTGGCCGCACGGCCGTCCTCCGCCGCCCCGAAAAGGGCTGCCGCCGCATTTGCCAAGCCCCCCAAAAAGACTGCGCGAAAGAAAAAATAGGCAGCAGAGAAAAAACCGTCGCGGTTTTTGTTGACAAATACACATTTCTATGATATGATATTGCTGTATAGTTATCCCATGCAAACTGCCCCGGGCAGTATCATTCCCCGTGGGGGAAGAAAAGAGGATGAGACCAAATGAAAAAACACGCTCCCACGCGCCTTCTTTCCGCCCTGCTTGCGCTGGTGGTGACGGTGGCGCTCCTGCCGCTGTCGGTCCTGTCTGCCGCAGCAGATGACGAGGTCGTGCTTGACCCGTTTGAATACGGCGAAAAGACCGCGTTTACGGACCATCTGCCTACCTACGATAGCGAGGCAGAGAGGGTCAACTGGCGGGGCGGCTGGCAGGTCGGCGTTCGGGAGAACGCGACCGATACGTTCATGCCCTTTGCCGTGAAGGATGAATACGGTGTCATCAGCCTGGCCGGGCAGATCTGGGGCGGTGCAGGCGGCGGCCTGTATATCGACAATAACGCCGGCAAGCTCGCCTTCTCCGGCTGCATGCCGGGCGGAGCCTACGTCAGCGAGGTGCGCTATACCGCGCAGCACAGCGGCCGCGCCGTTCTGAATTACGGTCAGCTGTACTGCATCCGGGAGGGCGGCTCGCCTGACTATATCGGCTTCTCCTTCTCGGTCTATCTCAATGATGAAAGGATCTGGCCAAGTGATGCGGAATGGGTCGACTACCAGTCTGCCGAGGTGATCTCTGACGCGAACTATTGGGAGGATGCGCTCAGCGCCGTGCGCGGCAGCGGCCTGCCGCTGATGGTCGCGCTGGAGGAGGGCGACGTGATCTCCTTCCGTACCAGACAGCTCAACAGCAATACCTGGATGCTCCATGCCAACCCCACCGTTACCTATACGTTGATCGAGCATGAGCACGTATACGGCGCATGGGCGCCGTATGATGCTGCGCAGCACGTCCGCGCCTGCAGCTGCGGAAAAGAGAGCTTTGCCCCGCACGCATGGAACGGCGGCACGGTGACCAAGCCGGCCACCCACATGACGGAGGGCGAGCGGTTCTATACCTGTACCGAATGCGGTGAAACGAAGACAGAGCCGATCTCCAAGCTGCCCGGCCACACCTTTGAGGGTGCGTGGCAGCCGTACAGCGATACGCAGCACACCCGCTTCTGCGCCTGCGGCGAGCCGGAATATGCAAGCCACACGTGGGATGCGGGCACCGTTACCACCCCGCCTACCGTCTTTGAGGAGGGCGTGGCCACCTACACCTGTACCGGCTGCGGTGCCACCAAGACAGCGCCGATCGCCAAGGCCGCCAGGACCGCCGGTGACGTAAACGGGGACGGCACCGTCACCAATGCCGATGCACTTGCCTACTTCCGCTATATCTACAGCGCAGAGGAATATCCGCTTGCCGTGCCGGAAATGGCAGACGTAAGCGGGGACGGCGCGATCACCAATGCTGACGTGCTGCTCATCTTCCGCTATATCTACAGCGCAGAGGACTATCCGATCTATTATCCCATGAACCCGGAGGAAGATAACGAGCTTCCGTTTGATTCTATACTTGGGCTTTAATAAGGAGGAGTTATGAAAAAAAGAATCGTTACCTGCTTGCTGCTTGCCGTCATGCTGACGGTGGCAGTCCTGTCCGCCCAGTCCGTCACGGCCGTTGCCTTCGTCCCCGGAGACGTGGATAATGACGGCACCGTCACCAATGCAGACGTGCTGCCCATCAACCCGCTCGGTGTTGCATCATTTTGAACGTAAGAAAAAGCCTGTCGGATATTGACAGAAGCAAAAAAGCGTGCTATAATAAGCTGCATTCCTATGCACGGTCTCTTATTTTGGGGCGTGTGTGGGGCGTAAAAACGCGATATTTTTCATGTAAGGAGAAACTTTTATGAAACTGTGTAAGAAAGTCCTGGCACTGGTGCTGGCTCTTGTGTGCCTCTGCACCTGCTTTGTACCCGTTATGGCCGTAGAGGCAGATGCCGCTACGCTGACGGTAACGCCCTCGTCTGACGCTGTCGCCCCCGGCGAGACCTTTTCTCTGACCGTGGCGATCAAGAACAACCCCGGCCTGTGGGCTGTCTGCTTTGAGCTTCCCGTGGATACCGAGGTGTTTGAATTCGTCAGTATCAACGTAGATGATAACATTTTCAGCACCGTAGCTACCGCGCAGTACAACGCAAACAAAGAGCTCGTATTTATCAATATGTATAATAATACCGCGCTCGGCGTTCCGGAGAACGTGACCGAGGACGGCACCATCGTTACCATCACGCTCAAGGCGCTGGAGGCAGCTGCCCTGGACGATTACACCCTCACCGCCGCCGTTCAGGCAGATAACACCATCAACGCAGACAGTGTGAAGCAGCCCGTAGCTGACGGTAGTTGCGCGCTGACCGTGCGCGAGCTGGTCTCCGAGTTTGTGGAGGCTAACGTTGCCATCGGTACCGACGTAACCGTAAACTTCTACGCCACCCTGACCGAGGAGCAGGCTGCTGCACAGGTCGTCTTCACCATGAACGGCAAGGAGACCACGGTCGATGCCGTTGCTACTGACAAGAAGAACGTATACTGCTTCTCCTTTGAGAAGGTTGCTCCCCAGTGCATGGGTGACAGCATCTCCGCCGTGCTGACGTTGGGCGGCGAGACGCTGGATAGCAGAGAGGGCTTCAGCGTTCGCTCCTACTGCGATGCCGTTGTTGCCAAGACCGCAGCCGAGCTGGAGATCAGCGAGGCAAAGAAGGCCGCGCTGGACGTTCTGGCCGCTGACCTGCTGGCCTACGGCGCCGCTGCACAGAACTACCGCAGCTACAAGACGGATGCTCTTGCAAACGCCGGCTTTGCCGTAGCAGCAAGCGAGTTCACCGCTGATCTGGTAGATTATAAGAAGGTCGTCGAGTCCACCGAGTACAAGGGCCTTGAGCTGGTTGGTGCCGGCCTGTACTACAGCAATACGGTAGCTCTTTACCTGCAGTTTACTCTGCCCGCAGAGGTGGATCCCGATATCGCGCTGCGCATCACCAATGACGAGACCGGCGACGAGATCGTTTACGCGTATGCAGATCTGCTCGCTATGCCGAAGGAGGGTGACATCTACACCTTGGTTGGCGATGCAATCGGTGCCCTGAACTTTGACGATATGTATACCATTGAGATGGGTCTTTTCCGCTCGACGACTGGCAAGTTGGAAAAGGGCCAGGAGGTATGGTACGGTATCTCCTCCTACGTGTACAGCATGCAGGATAAGACGGATGGCGACGGCCTGTCCGCTATGGCGCTCTTGGCCCGTGCTACCTACAATTACGGCGCAGCCGCACAGGCATACGCAGAAGCATAAGGAGGAAAGCGATATGAAGAACCATGTAAAAAAGCCCTACGAGGCAGCAGAACTGACGCTTATCGGCTTCCCCACTGACGATCTGATGACCGGCAGCGCGGAGGGAGACGAATTCTTCCTCGGCGACCTGGATAGCTTTATCTCGGATGCCATCGCCCTGTAAGCATCACAACATAAAAAAGAGTCGATACGGTAAAACCGTATCGGCTCTTTTTATCAAACGAAGACCTCGCGTTTTGAGGGGATTTTTTACAAAAAGTTCATTGAACGGTGTAAAAAAAGGTGCTATCATTATACTATAAACAAATGCTTGACCGAGCAGGAAAGGGAGATGGCGTGATGGGCAAGGACAAGGACTACGAGCAGAAGACCGGCCGTGGACAGGAAACCGACTGCGGGCAGAAGACTGGCTGCAAGCAGGAAAGAGGTCGCGCGCTGCGCCGCCGGGGGCGGCGGGCCACGCGGGTGATCTTCAGCCGTGTGGGGCTGATCGCGCTTTTGCTGCTGGTCGAGATGGCCATGATGCTGGTGGTCGTCTTTCGCGCGGCTGAGGCGTGGCCGCCCATCTGGGGCGGGACGGCCGTCCTTTCACTTGTGATGGCGATCTACCTGTTGAACGTGCGTATGGACCCCACCGCCAAGGTTACCTGGCTGCTCGTGATCCTCATCTTCCCGGTGCTGGGGGCGGCCCTCTTTCTCTATACGCGTAGCGATATCGGCCACCGTGTGCTGAAGCGGCGCGTCCTTGCCGTTACCGAGGCCGCCCGCACCAGGATGCCAGCCACCTACCCGGCCGAGCAGGCCTTCCTTCGTGAGGATGCCCGTGCCGCCGCACTGCTGACCTACCTGCGCAAAAGCGGCTGCTTTCCCGTCTTTGAACAGACGGAGGTGACCTACTTCCCCTCCGGGGAGGAGAAGTTTGCCGCCCTGCTTACCGCGCTGGAGCAGGCAAAGCGCTTTATCTTTTTGGAGTATTTTATCATCGCCGAGGGCGAGATGTGGGGGCAGATCCTCGATATCCTTACCCGCAAGGCGGCCGAGGGGGTAGACGTGCGCGTGATCTACGATGGCACCTGCGCGTTCAGCTCACTCTCCTTCGACTATAAAAAGAGGCTGGAAAAAATGGGCATCCGCTGCAAGATCTACGCGCCTATCACGCCCTTCGTCTCCACCTATTACAACTACCGCGACCACCGCAAGATCCTGGTGGTGGACGGCGAGGTCGCCTTTAACGGCGGCGTAAACCTGGCAGATGAGTATATCAACGCCGTGCCCCGCTTTGGCCATTGGAAGGATACTGCCCTCATGCTGCGCGGGGACGCCGTTGTCTCCTTTACCATGATGTTTTTGCAGATGTGGGAGCTGGATGAAAAGAACCCGCCCCATCACGATCTGCTCACCCTCCCCGCGTCGCTGCCGCAAAAGCCGGGCGGCTTTGTCATTCCCTACGGGGATTGCCCGCTGGATGACTATAAAACGGGCGAGCGCGTGTACCTGGATATTTTGAACCGCGCAGAGCGCTACGTGCATATCATGACACCCTACCTGATCCTGGACGGCGAAATGGAAAACGCCCTCCAATACGCGGCAGAGCGCGGGGTAGAGGTCTCGCTCATCCTGCCCGGCATTCCGGATAAAAAGATGCCCTATGCTCTCGCCAAGACCTATTACAATTCGCTCCTGGAGGCGGGGGTGCAGATCTACGAATATACGCCCGGCTTCGTGCATGCCAAGGTCTTTGTGGCGGATGACCGGGAGGCGGTGGTTGGCACCATCAACCTGGATTACCGCAGCTTTTACCACCATTTTGAGTGCGCCACCTACCTCTATCGCGTGCCCTGCATCCGGGAGATCGAGGCCGATTTTGCCGAAACGCGTGCAAAATGCCGTAAGGTGACCGACAAAACCTGGAAGCAGGAGCCGCTCCTCCGCCGCCTGTGCGGCGTGCTGATGAAGGCACTTGCCCCGCTGCTATAAGGGCGGGAGGGGAGACCCCTCCCCTACAGAAAACGATTGCGGCAAGCCTATTCCTTTTCCCTAAAAGTTTTGAGGGGGAACAAGGCATAAACAATTGAGAATTGTTTTTGCCGCGGATCAACGAAAATAAGGAGTGGACAGAGCCGAGCCGGCGAGGCGATAGGCCATGACTATGTTTTCGGAAGGGAGGAACTTTTTTTCAAAAATCCTCTCGCATATCCCCAAAACAAAAAAGAGCAAAGCGGAAAAACCGATTTGCTCTCTCTTTTTATCAACTCAGAATGCCCAGATGCTCCAGCAGGATCTTCCCGCCCAGCAGAATGAGCAGCACGCCGCCAAGGATCTGGGCGGCAAAGCGATAGCGCGTACCAAAAACGGAGCCGATCTTGACGCCGGCGGCCGACAGGGCGAAGGTGATACCGCCGATCAGCACCAGCGCCAGCGGCAGGTTGACGGAGGGCAGCACCCCAAAGGTGATGCCAACGGCCAGCGCGTCAATGCTGGTGGCCAGCGCCATCAGCAGCATGGTGCGCACGGCAAAATCTGCATCTGCCTTCTCTCCGTCACGGTCAAAGGCCTCGCGCAGCATGCTGATGCCGATAGCAGCCAGCAGCACGAAGGCGATCCAATGGTCAAAGGCGGTGATGTATTGCTCAAAAGCACGGCCAAGCAGAAAGCCGATCAGCGGCATCAGTGCCTGAAAGCCGCCAAACCAAACGCCGCACAGCAAAAGGTGCTTTGGCTGCACCTTGCCCGTGGCAAGCCCCTTGCAGACCGAGACGGCAAAGGCATCCATCGCCAGGCCGAGGGCCAGCAGGATCAGTTCGCCAATTTGCATAAAATACCTCCAAGCATAAGAAATGCCGGCGCATGCGCCGACATTTCAAAAAGACCATGTTTATTCGTCAGATCATCTGCCAAGGAATACCCACAAAAGGACCATGACGGCCGAAAGAGCCGTGCCCAGCACCATCAGCAGGTAGTAGACCGGCATCTGCCACTTCTTGCTGTCAAAGAACCAGAAGATGACCGGGCTTGCTGCAAAGGCAAGCATGCAAAGAATGGGCAGAATGAAGGCCAGCACCGGTGCAAACAGGAAGGCGTTGCACAGGGCGGGAATGGCAAAGGCAAGCGAGGCAGCCATCAGCATATAGATGAAGGAGCCAAGCATGCGGAACTTGCGGGTAGAGCAGAGCGAGGCAATGAAGAAGAGCAGGGAGAAGAAGGCAACCACGCCAAAGATCACCCAGCCGGCAACGATAGAGCCGTTTTCAAATACGTCCAGCCGCACCATCAACAGCGAGATGGGGGTGTATGCACCCACCAGCGTCAGGTAAACCGAAGCATCCGAGAGGCGGGCCAGGAGCTTGTTGTGCGGCAGCGTGTAGCGCAGGTAAGCCAGGCCGAAATACAGACCAAGGCCAAGGCCAAAGGCAATGCTCGACCAGGTGTATGCCGGGCCAAAGCCAACCAGCATGACCAGCATCAGTACCATGGTCACCAGCGCAATGCCGGCACCCACCAGGCAAAGGATCTGATTCTTCTTTTTGCTGCTTGCATCGATATCGGTCGGCTTGACCGCTGTCAGTTTTCGAAAGAAGGACATGAAAAAAACCTCCGTATAGCCAAAAAAATCATTTGATACAAGTATTATACTACATAAAACTGAAAATGGCAAGCAAATTTGCAATTTTTTTTGAGAAACAATGTAAATTTTGTGAAAACGCCGCCGTCCGCTACAAAAATATCTGCTTCCCGCACAAAATTCCTCTTGCTTTTGCGTGCTTTTTGCGGTATACTGAAATCAACCATATATAGGAGGGCTTTTCTATGCCTGCTTATCCTGTTATTGATCTTGCCCGCGAGGAGCTTGCCAAGTATACACAGATGCTTGGCGTAACTGCGGATATTTCCCTTGGCCTGTTTTCGGATCTCGGCGTAAACGAGACCGTGCCGGATCCGTATTTTGACGATGCCATTGCCATTTCGGTGAAGAACAAAAAGGGCTACGTAGCCGGCTCCAACGAGCGCAGCGTGCTGATCGGCGTTTACCGCCTGCTTGCCGAATGGGGCATGCGCTGGGTCCGCCCCGGCAAAAACGGCAGCTATTGCCCCGGGCATACCGATGCGCCGGACGTTGTGCTGCTGGAAAAGGCAGCCAAGCGCCAGCGCGTGATGTGCATTGAGGGCGCCGTCTCTCTTGAAAACGTGCTGGATATGATCGAATGGCTGCCCAAGGTCGGCATGAACGGCTATTACATCCAATTCAAGGATGCCTATATCTTCTTTGACCGTTGGTACAGCCACCGCGAAAACCCGCTGCGGGAGGCAGAGCCCTTCTCGCCCGCCGTGGCGCAGGGCTACGTGGATATCATGACGCGGGAGATCAAGCGGCGCGGCCTGCTGCTGCACCGCATGGGCCACGGCTGGCACAGCGATCCGTTTGGCATCGTCTGCCACAGCTGGGACCCGGTCGATCCCGCTACCATCCCGCAGGAGTATATCGATATCTGCGCTCTGCGCGACGGCAAGCGCGAGGAGTACGATCGCCTGCTGGCCGACTCCTGCCGCACGGCCTGGGAATGTGAGGACAAGGTGCAGGGCGCTTTAGACTGCATGTTCTACCACGATATGATGTACGATCACCTGAACTTAGATGGCCCCAAGGCCTTTGATGATTTTTAAAAATACCGTCTTGCATTGTTCACGTTTTTGTGTTATGATATAAGTAGAAATCATCCTGAAAGGAGTATGACTATGAACGCAAACGTACACAAGCTGTTGAACCAGCAGATCAACAAGGAGTTTTATTCGGCCTATCTGTATCTCGAGTTTTCAAATTATTTTGAGGATGCGGGATTGGACGGCTTTGCCAACTGGTATATGATCCAGGCGCAGGAGGAGCGTGACCACGCCATGCTCTTCTATCAGTACCTGCAGAACGAAAACCAGAAGGTCACGCTGGAGGCGATCGATAAGCCCGATAAGAGCTTCTCCTGCCATATGGACGTGCTGAAGGCAGGCCTGGCGCACGAGGAGTACGTCACCTCGCTGATCAACGATATCTATGCCGCCGCCTACGAGGTCAAGGATTTCCGCACCATGCAGTTCCTTGATTGGTTCGTCAAGGAGCAGGGCGAGGAGGAGACCAACGCAAACGATCTGATCACCAAGATGGAGCTCTTCGGCTCGGATCCCAAGAGCCTGTATATGCTCAACCAGGAGCTGGCCGGAAGGATCTATAACCCGCCCTCCCTCGTGCTGTAATTTCCTAACCAAAAGAACCCCCCAGCCCCCTGCGCCTCTCGGCGCAGGGGGCTGGTTTCTTTTCATATCGGTAAATATTTGCTACAATGGTAGCAACCAGGAAGGGACGAGGATGTTGATGCTTTCTGGGGAAGCAATGCCGAGCAGCTTCAGTACCAGTTCGACCTTTTGGCAGACGAATATAACGAAATGGGTCCTTCTATGTAACCAAAACAAAAAGAAGCTGGTAAGCAAAACGGTGCTTGCACATCGTATGATGCGGGTAGCAATTTCTCCCTATATACAAAGAATGAGCGGGAAACAGATCCCACTCATTCTTTTTTGTTTGCGGTTATGCCGAAATGCGACAGCCTCTTGTGTTGTGTAATAACACACTTGTTGATACAATGAACTACCGAAAGTAGCAATTGTGCATTGTCTTGACGACTTGTTTATTTAATGGCCACGATGACCGCCGCAGTTGTGCGTGCCGCAACCGTGGTTGCCGCAGCTGTGAGCACCATCGTTGTGCTCGTGATCGTGGTGATCGCACTTGACGTTGGGGTTATAGCCGAGATCGTTCGCAAGAAACGCCTCGACTGCTGCGTCGCAAGCTCCGCTGACACCTCCATAGAGCTTGATACCCGCATCGGCAAGTGCCATCTGCGCACCGCCTCCGATACCACCGCAGATAAGAACATCTGCCCCGCGTGTTTTTAACAGACCTGCTAAAGCACCGTGTCCCTGTCCGTTGGTGTCGATTACTTCAGAGGATATGATCGTATTATCATCAATCTCATAAATTTTGAACTGCTCCGTGTGACCGAAATGTTGAAAGATCTGTCCGTTTTCGTAAGTAACTGCTATTTTCATGCTTTTATACTCCTTATCATAAATTACATTTCCCAGCTTCCAAGCCAATTGGAAAATTCCATATAGATCTGCTGCATCTCATCAGCAAGCTCTTCCCCTTTGTTCAGCGTGAATATCCAATCCTCTTTGCCAAACTTTTCAACGTATTTGTATTCGGAAGTGTAGTTTTCATTTTCAAGCTCACCGAGAGCCTTGTTTGCAAGTGCTTCCGCTTTACGAACGTTGGCAACAAGATCTGCAAAGGCAGTTTTATCCACGGCTTCTATTTTTGCTACTATCGAATCAAAATAACCTTCTTTGTATCCATAGTTATACTGCGCGCCGTCTTGATAGATAAAGTTTTCCGCATCGCTTGCATACAGAAAATATCCCGGATGAGTTACACCGTTTTCGTCTGTATAGCTATTGACGAAATAAGTATTCCAAGCACACAGGAAGTTGACGTAATCATACATTTTGTAGATATCATTCACTACGTCGGTATTGGCGATCTTCTGCCAGAGTGCCATATCCTCTGAAAGATCCTCGGCTTTGATAATGGTATAGGTGGCGTCTACGATCTTACAACAGAACTCGTAGCCGTACATATCGGTAAACGGCTTATCTTCACTCTCGGAAACCTCAAGAGTCCCCTCTACTCGAATTGCCTGAGTTGTATAAGAGAAAGATTCTCCCTTTTTAGGATATATCTCCATCGTATTTGAAAGCTGAGAGGTGTTCGGTACGCAGAACGGACAGCTCTGATACGGCAGGTTCATAAGGAACATAAACGAGCCGTCAACGGGCGAACTGGTCGCCATATAGCCGCGGATGCTGACCGCCTTGCCGTCAAGAGTTTTAAGATAATCGTATCCTGCTGCCGCTTTAAAGCTGAGCTTGGTCGCAGTTGCGGGATCTATCCCTGTGTCGCCGCCGCAGCCCGAAAAGCATGACACGATTGCCGACAGCAACAGAAGCACGGCAATTATTTTTATAGTGAATTTCTTTGCGTTTTTCATAGCCTAATCTAAAAAACCGTCCTTTCTTGACATACAAAACGTCCATATCACCGTTGGGAGAACGCTTATTGCAAATACTGCGCCGAGAATCAGGAATTCAACGGCGTAGACCTTGCCCATGTCAAGCACTACACCCATTGATGCGACGTAATCGTTCATGAGGAACATGCAAATCCTTGACACACCGAACGCGAGCAGTATTGCCGCAAGACCCATTATGCTGTTTTGAATTATGTAGAGCAGGTTTATCTTCTTCATGCTG
>JAZQLY010000060.1:0-21955 GCA_045543015.1 Eubacteriales bacterium | reverse complement strand
CAGCAGCAAAACGGATAACGCTTTTTTCATTTTTCTCTCCTTTGAAAAGGAATTTGTTGTTGTTACAGAACACCGGGGCGGGAGGGGAGACCCCTCCCCTACCAAGTTACAGGCATGCGCCTTGCCCCCCTTTTTGTCATCCTGAGCGGAGCCCCCCTCGCAAGATCTCCCCCAAGGGGACTTCCTCGTTTCACTCAGGGCGCTTCGCCGGAGGCTCAGGATGACAGCGAGGGGGCGGAGTCGAACCCCGCAGGGGTGCCACCGGCAGGTGGCAGGATCTTGGGGGCAAGGCGCATGCGGCCCGCAAGAGGTTTTATCTACGGTTACGCCGCCTCTTTCTCTGTGTCCGCCTTGTTCGGTACAACGCCAAGACCCGGTGAAACGGAGAATTGACGAGGCCGGGCAGGCGCTCGCGCTGGGGTTAACCGCAGGGAACCATTCGCCCTGGCGAATTGGCACCGGTGCGGGCTACAGAGAAAACCGTCCACCCACCGTAGGGGAGGGGTCTCCCCTCCCGCCCCGGTGTTCTGTAACAACAACAAATTCCTTTTCAAAGGAGAGAAAAATGAAAAAAGCGTTATCCGTTTTGCTGCTGCTTGCCCTTTGCCTTGGCATGCTGCCGGGCTGCGCCAGGCTGAATACCGAGGGGCTTTTGGAGGCAGCGCCCAGCCTGATCGAGCGGGCGGCCGCCATGAACGAGATCTTTTACGGCGCGGGCATTCCCTACAACAAGCAGGCAGAGCCGATCGGCAACTACTACCCGGCGGACGAAAATTACCTGCGTGAGCAGGGCTTTGCCACGATCGCCGAGCTGAAAGCAAAGGCAGAGCGGATCTTCTCGCTTGACTATTGCAGCGCGATCTATGCCTCCACCCTTTCCGGCTTCGCGGCCGAGGGCAGCGGCTATATCTACGCGCGCTATTCCTCCAGCCAGCCGGAAAACCTGCGCGATGAGAACGAGACCATTCTCGTCTCCTCTACGGCGGAGAACAAGCTGGCGCACCGCAGATCCATCACCTATGATTATGACGGCGTGCGCCTGGGCGAGATCGGGCGGGATCACGCCATGGTCATCATTCCCACCGTGACCGTCTTTTACGCCGATGCCGACCACCCAACCGACTACACCGTAGAAGAGGACATGGCGATCAAGTTCGTCTACGAGGACGGCTGGCGCATTGACAGCGCGACCTATTGAGGAGGGCTATGAAGCGAACGATCCTCATTCCCATGTACAACGAAAGCGCCATCCTGCTGGATACGCTTGCGCGGCTCTCTGCCTTTGCGCGTGACCGCTTTGGCGACGGCGATTATGAGATCCTGCTGGTGGATGACGGCTCAACAGACGGCTCCGCCGACCTGGCAGAGGCCTACCCGGACGCGCGCGTGCGCGTTTTGCGCTCCTCCCCCAACCGGGGCAAGGGGCATGCCGTGCGCACGGGCATGCTGGCCGCGCGGGGTGAGCGCATCCTGTTCACCGATTGTGACCTGGCCTACGGCGAGGCGGCGCTTGGCGACCTGGATGCCTTTATGGAGGCAGACCCGGCGGCCGATGCGGTCGTCGGCTCCCGCGCCCTGCACCCCGCGGGCTACGAGGGGTACACCCGGTCGCGCCGCCTGGTCTCCCGCGCTTATCGGCTGCTGCTGCGCAGCTTTTTCGGCCTGCGCCTCTCTGATTCGCAAAGCGGGCTGAAGGGCTTTCGGCGGGAGGCCGCCGTGGAGATATTCTCCCGTTGCGAGACAGACCGCTTTGCCTTTGATTTTGAGGCGATCATGATCGGGCAGCAGCTCGGCTACACCTTTGCCGAGATGCCCGCCCGCGTGGTCTACAACCGCACGGGGGGCAACATCAGCCTGCTGCGGGACAGCCTGCGCATGCTGCGCGACCTCTTTCGCATCCGCCGCCGCGTAAGGCGGATGAAGCGCGAGTAGCCTTCTCTCTGGAAGATAGCGCAGCGGCCGGCTGTGAATAGGCTCTCCCTCCCGGGAGAGCTGTCACCGTAGGTGACTGAGAGGGCCCCTCTCCGTCATGCCTACGGCATGCCACCGTCTCGCTGCGGCTCGGTTCCTCCTAAAGAGGACTTCCTCGCGGCGTTGCCGCTCAGGGCGCACAGCACGGCTCTGACAGCCCCCCGGGCTGTCATTCACTACCGTGCGGCCGCTGCGCTACCCCAAGGGGAGGCTTATACTACCCCGGTGCCAATTCGCCAAAGGCGAATGGATCTCTGCGGTTACCACACCGCGAGCGCCTGCCCGGCCTTGTCAATTCTCCGTTTTACCTACCCCGCGGCGTTGCACCGAATAAGGCGGACACAGAGAAAGAGGCGGCCATAACCGTAGGCGTGGTTTCGTGCGGGCCGTCGAGGACGTCGGCCCCTACAGGTTTTTCTGGGTGCGCCTTACCATTATCCCTAAACGTTTTTGGGGGGGAACAAGGCAAAAACAATTGAGAATTGTTTTTGCCGCGGATTAACGAAAATAAGGAGTGGACAGAGCCGAGCCGGCGAGGCGATAGGCCATGACTATATTTTCGGAAGGGAGGAACTTTTTTCAAAAAGTTCCCACAAACCCCCCTCGTTTTTCAAAAAGTCCCCAATCATCCCCCCGTTTTTCTTATCTCACACACAAAACCAAGGAGGACATATACAATGAAAGCAGTTATCACCGTCACGGGGCGTGACACCGTAGGCATTATTGCGAAGGTCAGCACCGTTTGCGCCGAATACGGCGTGAACATCCGCGACATATCGCAGAGCGTTTTGGACGAATATTTTGCCATGATCATGCTGGCGGACATTGACGGCATGAACGTGAAATTCTCGGATTTTGCCGACCGCCTTGCTGCGCTTGGCGAGGGCGAGGGGCTGCAGATCCACGCCATGCACGAAGACATTTTCAACAGCATGCACCGCATTTGAGGTGAGAGCCGATGTTAAACACAGCCGATATTTTAGAGACCATCAACATGATCCGGCAGGAGAACCTGGACATTCGCACCATTACGATGGGCATTTCGCTGCTTGACTGCGTATGCGAGGATGAAAAGGCGCTCTGTGACCGCATTTACGACAAGATCACCCGCCGCGCGGAGCGACTGGTGGCGGTTGGCCAGGAGATCGAAAAGGACTACGGCATTCCGATCGTGAACAAGCGCGTTTCGGTGACGCCGATCTCGCTGGTTGGCGGCAGCGTCAAGAGCCCGGAGGGCTTTGTGAATATTGCCCGCGCGCTGGACCGCGCGGCCAAGACGCTGGGCATCAACTTCATTGGCGGCTTTTCCGCCCTGGTACACAAGGGTGCCACCCCGGCAGACGAGCGGCTGATCGCCGCCATCCCGGAGGCGCTGGCGGTGACCGACTACGTTTGCTCCTCGGTCAACGTGGCCACCACCAAGGCCGGCATCAATATGGACGCGGTACGCCTGATGGGCGAGACCATCGTCCGCGCGGCAGAGCGCACGGCAGACCGCCAGTCCATCGGCTGCGCCAAACTGGTCGTGTTTGCCAACGTGCCGGAGGATAACCCCTTTATGGCAGGTGCCTTCCACGGCGTTGGAGAGCCGGATGCCGTGATCAACGTGGGCGTTTCCGGCCCCGGCGTTGTCAGCTCGGCCATTGCCCGTGCCGGCGACTGTGATTTTTCCACCCTGGCCGAGACGGTCAAAAAGACCGCCTTCAAGATCACGCGGGTGGGCCAGCTGGTGGCAAGCGAGGCCTCGCGCCGCCTGGGCGTCCCCTTTGGCATTATCGACCTTTCGCTGGCGCCCACGCCGGCCATCGGCGACTCGGTGGCGCATATCTTAGAGGAGATGGGGCTGGAGCGCTGCGGCGCACACGGCACCACGGCCGCGCTGGCGCTGCTGAACGATGCCGTCAAGAAGGGCGGCGTTATGGCCTCCTCGCACGTTGGCGGCCTCTCCGGCGCGTTTATTCCGGTCTCGGAGGATGCCGGCATGATCGATGCGGTCAAGTGCGGCGCCCTCACCATTGAGAAGCTGGAGGCCATGACGGCCGTTTGCTCGGTCGGCCTGGATATGATCGTTATTCCGGGCGATACGCCCGCCGAGGTCATTTCCGGCATCATCGCGGATGAGATCTCCATCGGCGTGGCCAATACCAAGACAACCGCCGTGCGCGTGATCCCCGCCATTGGCAAAAAGATCGGTGAGGAGCTGGATTTCGGCGGCCTGCTCGGCCACGCGCCCGTCATCCCGCTGAACACCAATTCCTGCGCGAAATTCATCGCCCGTGGCGGCCGCATCCCCGCGCCGATCCATAGTCTGAAGAATTAAGGGAATAGAATAAAAGATAAAAAGGGTTGCCTTAAGGCAGCCCTTTTTTGTGTGGGGGAGGGGGAGCATTGGGGTGCTTTTTCTAAAAAGCACCCCAAACCCCGCAAAAATTTTTAGGGATAAAGGATAGGCTTGCCGCAATCGTTTTCCGTAGGGGAGGGGTTTCCCCTCCCGCAAGGAATAACGCCTACGGTTACGCCGTCTCTTTCTCTGTGTCCGCCTTATTCGGTGCAACGCCGAGGGGTAGGTAAAACGGAGAATTGACGAGGCGATCCCGGCTCTCTGAACGGCTTTACCGCTTGTAACCCATTCGCCTTTGGCGAATTGGCACCGGTGAATGTTGTATTGGCACCGGTGCGGGCCGCTCGGGTGTTCTGTATCTTTAGGCTCCCTCCGGGAGGGAGCTGGCAGCCGCCAGGCTGACTGAAGGAGTAACGGGTAGTAACAATAAGCAAATAGAAAATTTCTATTCTTGTTTTGTTTCGTTAAACAAAGCAAACGGAGAAACAAATACCTATAGAGAGAATTTATTCTTAAGAATATTCTTTTTCCTTCTGCAATCTCTCCTACCCGGTACTCCTTCCGTCATTTTGCCATAGGCAAAATGCCACCTCCCTCCCGGAGGGAGGCTTCTAATAGCCGGCCGCTGCGCTACTTGTTCTGTAACCGTGCGCGGGCCGTCCGGAGGTCGGCCCCTACGGTAGGTAGGCGATCTCTCCGTAGGGGGCGGCTCTCGCTGCGGCTCGGTCACCTCGCGGCTCTGACATGCCCCCGGCATGTCATTCACTACCGCTCGGCCGTTTCGCTTCGCTTCACTACCTCGACGCCCCGCAAGTTCCCATTACAAAAAAGACCGGCCGCGAAGGTCGCGGCCGGTTGGAGGGGGGAAATTAGTCTTCTTTTACGGGAACGCGGTTGAGGTCACAGTGGTTCTCGGCGATATGGTCAGCAACCTTATCCCAGAGAAGGGCCTCACGCAGCTGCTCCTCGGTGATGCCAAGGTGGCCGAGCAGGTCTTCTGCATCGTGGTCATGACCCTCATGCTCGGAGGCATCAAACTGGTAGTACTTCTTGTATTCCTCGTAGCCCTTATGGTATTCATCATCGGTCAGCTCGATCTTGTTGTCCTTCACGTACTGCCAGAATACCAGGCGCTCGGTCACGTACTCCTCTGCATCCGTCATCAGCTTGCTGGACTTGTTGGTGATGTCCAGATCCTTTTCGGAGTAGCCGTAGGACTGCAGAACGTAGTTACGAACGGAGATGTTACCGTAATAGAGGGTATACATGTAATAGTTGGAGTAGAGATTGTTGTCGGTCTGTACCTGGATCTCCATGTAGTCGATGTTCTCTTTTACCTCGTTGAAGTAAGCCAGAACCTGCTCCTGCATGGTCTCGGCAGACAGGTCGACCTTGCTCTTGGCAACCAGTGCCTTGAAGGCGCCCTTGCGGCGGTCGGTCGCGATCTGAATGTCGCGCGCCAGCTGCATATCCTCGGTCAGCTCTGCCTTGTAGGTGGCGTAATCCTTGTAATCCTCCTGCGAGATGTTGACCTTCTTGCAGAAATCCTCCCACTTCAGCTCGGTGCCTGCGGCAGCCTCGGTGTGGGTGAAGTAACGGGTGTTGCAGAGCTTGTGTACGGTTACGGTGTAGTGGATGGTTACCTGAACGTCCTTCTTGGTCACGTCCTCGGTCTTATCATCCTCGGTCTTATCGTCCTCGGTCTTATCCTCGGTGGTATCGTTCTCACCGCCGGTGGCCTCGCCACCCTCGTCCTGTGCCTCAGGCTGGCTCTCCTCGGTGCCTTCACCCTCGGTGGTCTCGCCACCCTCGGTGCCTTCCTCGCCCTCGGTGCCCTCGGAGGGAACGGTTACGGTGATCACGACGTTTCTTTCATCGTCAAACTTGAACTCTACGTCCAGGCGCGCATCAGATGCCAGCTTATTGAAGGCAACGATGAGGGCGGAATGGAACTGATCGTTCTTGGACAGGGTGATCAGCTCGGTGACCTTCTCCTTGGTGACCAGGCCCTTATCCTCTACTTCCTTCTGGTAGGCGCTGTCCTCTTCGTCCAGCACGGCCTCGTAGGTCACGTAGATGATATCGTCAAACGCCAGGTCGCGGGGGTCTACCTGCTGCAGCTTGTTCTCAATGTTCACGAAGAACACAACAGACTGGCCCTTCAGGTCCTTGTTGTCGTAATCCTCCGGGAAGGTGAGTGCCAGGGGGATGTTCTTATCGCCGATCTTTTTGCCAACCAGGCCCTCGTCAAAGCCCTCGATATACTTATACTGGCCGGAGCCGAGCTGCAGGTTGGTGGTGGTCTCTGCCTCGCCGCCCGAGAAGGCCTTGAGGTCCTTGATCTGGTCAGCGGTCAGGCCGGTGCCGTCCTCTTTGTAGCCGGCAGCCTTCAGGCTGGATACCAGAACGCCCTTGTAGGTCAGGCCCAGGGTGTCACCCATCTCGCAGACGGTGCCAGCCTCGGTGATGGTCTTATACACCGCACCAGCAGAGATCAGCAGATCGTCGATCGCTTCGTTTACCTCGTCCTCGGTGACGTCCTTGTCCAGCATGCCAACGTCTACCTGGAGCTTATTGGCCAGGTCCGCCAGCGTAACGTAGGGAGTGAGGTCATTGTTGCGGTAGTCAAATGCGACCTCCTGGCTGCAGGAGGTGAGCAGCACGGAGAAGAGCATGATCGCTACCAGGAGCAGGGAAGTGAGTTTCTTCATGGTTTCTTTCCTTTTCTTTTTATTTTGTTTACGCGCCCCTCCGCGCGTTGATGTACGGGGAGAGCCTCTGAAAAAGGGCGTTTTTTGCCGTGCAGACAGGAAAAAAGGCCGCACGAAAAACACACTTTTCACAAGAGTGCTTTTTATTATAACACACATTTTTCAAAAAAGCAACTGTTTTTTTGAATTTTCTCTTATTTGACAGGATGTTTTCAAAAATTTCATAAACAAGGCTGCGCCGGCCGCCCGGGAAAATTTTTATTTCTGTGTAAAGGCTATTGCAATTTGGGTGGAAAGCATATATAATAATATATAACGGAAGAAAATCGCTCTGCCGGGAGAGAGCCGCCTGCGCGGCCCCTCCAAGAAAACGAGAAACGAAAAACGCCCCACGGAGGACAGACAGATGTATAAAAAGCTGCTACGCCCGCTTGCCCTGCTGCTGCTTTGCGCGCTGCTTTTGCCGGTGCTTTCCGGCTGCGCGATCCTTGACAGCTACGCCCACTTCTTTAGCGGCGCG
This sequence comes from Eubacteriales bacterium, assembly GCA_045543015.1. Taxonomy (GTDB): domain Bacteria; phylum Bacillota; class Clostridia; order Oscillospirales; family CAG-272; genus UBA1740. The sequence continues at coordinate 14,412 of JAZQLY010000060.1, read as the reverse complement.
GGGACGAAGGACCCTACCCCCGTCCTGCCGGCCGACCCGCCGGCCGAGGGGCTGACCTCGCTGACCATCGGGTATGACGAGAGCTATCGGCTGAACGGCCGCTTCCTCTCTCTCTCGGACGTGCAGACGGAGGACGAGACGCTGCTGTCGATCACCGAGGCGGAGGGCAGCTTTACCATCCGCGCCCGTGGCGTGGGGGAGGGCTTGCTGACCTACGAGCTGAACGGAGAGGAGCTTTCCATTCCCGTTTGCGTCACGCCCGCACCGCTTGCCGTCTTCTTCATTCTGGGGGAGGAGGATGCCCGCGGGGAAAGCGGGACAGACCCAGCCCTGCTGCGTGCCGCAGACGGCATGGCCTACTACGTCTTTCCCGAATACGGCACGGCCTCCCGCGCCACGCCGCAAACGGTAGAGGATTATATCCCCTATTCGCTGACCGAGAACAACATCTCCTTCAGCGGTGGTGAGCTGTACTACAAGACCAACGAGCTGACCGCCGCCGGCGAGGGCCGCCGCGCCGGTCTTGCCGCCCCGCTTGCCTACAAATGGGCAGAGCAGACGGGCGAGCACGTGCTGGTGATCAATATGGCCAAGGCCGATTGCTCGATCCGCGATCTGCTGCCGGGTGCCTCCGTCCTGCCGGGCGCAGCCACGGAGTCTGAGCTGCTGGCCGCCATGGCCAAGGCCGTTTTCAACCTGCTGCTTTACGAATACGGAGAGGGGCATTATACCCACGCAAGGACCGGCTGGTTCCTCTCGCAGGGCGAGCGGGATAACGGCATGCAGGCGGGCGAGTATCTTGCCGCGCTGCAGACGCTCTCTGCCGAGATGGAGCGCGCGCTCACCTTTACCCGCGGGGGGGTGGAGCACAAGCCGGACTTTGGCGGCATTCTTGGCTGCCGTGCCGGGCGCAGAAACGACGTCACCATTGCCGAGATGTCCGGCCCGCGCACCGCGCAGCTGCTGGCTGCCGGCATGGGCGGGGAGCTGGCAAAGGTCTATCTGCTCTCGGATACGGCCAGCACGTGGTACAGCGATATCTCGATCGAGAAGTGGTTCTCGCAGTATGATGCGCGCAAGTTCCTGCTTTATTACGGCTACGAGCGCCCCGTCTCCATGGACGCACTGTACACCGCGCAGGGCGGCCTGTGCGCCGCCGCCTATAACGAGCTGGCGGTCGTGGCGGTAGAAAACCTGCTGCACGTCAGCGGTCTGCGCACCGCGCAGCAGGAGCCGACGCTCTCGTTCCTCGCTTATAACGGCATTGACCGGGTAGAGGAGCATCTGCTGCTCTCCTACGGGGAGCATACGGTGGCCGCCGTGCCGACCGTCAGCCCGCTGTATGCGGCCAAGGAGGCCGGCTACACCGTCAGCCTGGCGGCCGAGGGCAAAACGGCCGATCTTTGCCGCCTTTCCGGCGTGGCAAAGGGGGACGAGGTGCTGCTCGTCTGCACCAATGCTGCCGGGCAGCGCGAGGAGCGCAGCCTGCCGGTCGTGCGTGTGGCGCAGTTTGCCTTTGCCGATAGCAAGCCGGTGCTGCAGACGCAGCCCTCCGGCGCGATCTACTTTATATCCTTTGGCGGCTTTTACCGCTACGGCTATATGCATAAGACGAACGGCGCGTTTACGCCCTACGTCAAGCTGGATTGGCGTACCGGCTGGCTGTACGACGGCATGAACATCTGGACCGGCCACGGCGGCGTCAAGATCATTGGCGGCTACCAGGTCGGGCCGCTGGATAACTGGGATAGCGGCTACGAGTTCACCGCGCCGGAGGACGGCGAGGTGACCGTGCAGTTTGAAAAGCTGCTGCCACCGGCCAACGATTATCTCTTTGCCATCTGCCATAACGGCAAGCCCGTCTGGCCGAAGAGCGCGGCAGATTGCGCCGCAGACGACGTCTTTTATACCGTGCGCAAGGATAGCACGCTGGAGGAGATCAACGCGGCCGTTGCCGCCCTGCAGCTGACGATGAAAAAGGGAGACACCCTGACCTTCGTGACCCGCCGCATCGGCCGTGGCCTGACCGCCGAGGGGGCCTTGCACCCCGTGGTGGAGATGAGGTAAGAAGTAAGAGTGAAGAGTGAAGAGTGAAGAGGTATGGAGCTTTTACAGTTAAAATATCTATGCACGGCGGCGCGGCTGGAGAATTTCTCCCGCGCCGCGCGGCATCATAACATTCCGCAATCGGCGATCTCCAAAACGATCGCGCAGCTGGAGCGCGAGCTGGGCGTGCAGCTGTTCATCCGCAACGGCAACCGCGTTACGCTGAGCGAGGCGGGCAAAAAATTTTGCCGCGAGGTGCAAAGATCGCTGAATATTTTGAACGAGGCTGCGCAAACGATAAAGGGGAACGGCGAAAGCAGCCTGCGCGGCGAGGTCTCGCTGCTGCTGGAGGAGCAGAACGATGAGATCCTGCGCCTGCTGACCGATTTCCGCAGCGAGAACCCGGGCGTGACCTTTGCGGTCAGCACGGCCTTTTCAGCAGGGGCGGCCTACGATCTGCGCATTTCGGCGCGCCCGGCCGAGGAGGGGGGCGCGGGCGTTGACCCGCTGCGCGGGGCAGAGGTGCTGCTGCTGACGTCTGCCACCCACCGCCTGACCGAGTGGGATCGCGTTCCCACCGCCGCGCTGCGCGGCGAGCGGCTGGTCTCGCTTGCGGGGGCGGATGCGCTGCACCGCACGGTGACCGAGCGGCTGCACCGCACGGTGGGCGAGCTGCCCACCGTCATCACCTGTGACGATCTGCACAGCCTGTGCGCCTACGTTGGCGCAGGGGCGGGCATCGCCTTTGCGGCCGGCGTTTCAGACCGCGTGGCACACGAGCACGGCGTGCGCCTGATGCGCCTGCAGGAGGGCGAGATGCGTTATCCCGTCTTCCTTTCCTACCGCCAGCCCCTGTCGCCGGCGGCCGCTGCCTTCCGGGCGGCGATCCTTGCCAAGCTTGGCAGCGAAGCGTGACCTTGCCACCCTTTGCTGCGCCAACCAAAAGGAGAAAAAATGGATATCTCTCTTTCTACCATACGGAACGCCCTGTCCTCTGACCCCGGCGCGGCCATCGCGCAGGCGGAGGCAGGCTACCACGCGGCGGTAGAGGCGGCAGCAGCACGGCTGCTGCGTGAGCCGAGCCACCGCATCCTGTTCCTTGCCGGGCCGTCCAGCTCGGGTAAAACGACCACGGCCAACATCCTCTGTGACCACCTGCGCACGGCAGGGCATGAGGCGGCCGTTGTCTCGCTTGATAACTTCTATCTCCCGCTCGATACGCCGGGCTACCCGCGTCTGAAGAGCGGCGCGCACGATTTTGAATCGCCCCACGCCATTGATATCGCGGCGGTGCGCGCCTGCCTTGCCGCCGTGCTGCGCGGCGAGGAATATCCGCTGCCCCGCTTTGATTTCCGCCGCCGCGTGCGGGATGAAAGGACCACCCCCCTGCGCATCCCGCCGGAGGGGTATCTGATCATCGAGGGGCTGCACGCGCTCAACCCGCTGCTCTCCGAGGGGCTGGACCACGCGCACTATTTCTCGGTCTTTATCTCGGTCTCCACCAACGTGGTGGAGGCAGACGGTAGCCGCCTGCTCTCCGGCCGCAAGCTGCGCTTCGTGCGCCGCCTGGTGCGGGATTCGATCTATCGCGCGTCGGACGCCGCCCGCACCTACGAGCTGTGGCAAAGCGTGCTGGCGGGGGAGGATGCCTACCTCTACCCCTACCGCGACCGCGCGGATATTCTGATCAATTCCTTCCATTTATATGAGCCGGCGCTGCTGCGCCCGTTTGCCGAGCCGCTGCTGGCGGCCGAAAACGCCCCGCGCACGCCGTATACCGACGCGGTGCGCAAAGCGCTTGCCGCCTTTCCCCCGCTCTCCGAGCGGCTGGTGCCGGACACCAGCCTGATGCGGGAATTTATCCCCGGCGGTGTTTACGAATCGCTTTATTGAGGCATAATAGGAAGAAAAAGCCCGGCGCGGTCTCGCCGCACGGGTGCTCATGCAACACCGCCGGTGCCAATTCGCCAAGGGCGAATGGGTTACAAGCGGTAAAGCTGTTCAGAGAGCCGGGTCTATCCCGTCAATTCTCCGTTTCACCGGGTCTTGGCGTTGCACCGAACAAGGCGGACACAGAGAAGGTCGCGGCGTAACCGTAGGCGTTATTCCTTGCGGGCGGCATGCGCCTTGCCCCCCTTTCGTGTCATCCTGAGCGGAGCCCCCCTCGCAAGATCCTTCGCCGGAGGCTCAGGATGACAGCGAGGGGGCGGAGTCGAACCCCGCAGGGGTGCCACCGGCAGGTGGCAGGATCTTGGGGGGCAAGGCAGCCAATCGGCAAACCCCTTGCGGCAGGCCAATTCATTTTCCCTAAATGTTTTTGAAAGCGTAAAAACTTTTTTCAAAAAGTTTTCAGAACACCCCCCCATCCCCCAATCCCAAAAAAGAAAGGTACACGCAATGTCACGCGAAAGTGGAGTTCTTTTGCCCCTGTTCTCGCTGCCGGGCGGTTATTCGGTCGGCTCGGCGGGGGAGGCGGCGTTTCGATTTATCGACAGACTGGCCGAGGGCGGCTTTTCGCTCTGGCAGGTGCTGCCCTTTTGCCTGCCGGGCGAGGGCGATTCTCCCTACAAATCCTACTCGGCCTTCAGCTACAACTACGCGCTGATCGACCTGCCCGACCTCTTTTCCCGCGGGCTACTGACGCAGGGCGAGCTGGCGGCGGCACGGGAGGAGGCGCCCTACCTGTGCGAATACGAGCGGGTGGCGCGGGAGCGCTTTGACCTGCTTGCCCGCGCGGCGGGGCGGCTTGGCGACCGCTCGCCGGTCTATTCCTTCTTGGAAAACAACCCCGGCACCGAGCGCTTTTGCCGCTTTATGGCCCTGCGCCGGCAGAACGGCAACCGCCCCTGGCGGCTGTTTGAGACCGACAAATATGACGAGGAATACTACTTTGCCTGGGCCTTCTCGCAGTACACCTTCTGCCGCCAGTGGGCGGCGGTGCGCTGCCACGCGGCCGAGCGCGGCGTGCGCATCATGGGCGATATTCCCATCTACGTGGACTACGAGAGCGCAGACGTATGGGCCGAGCGTGAGCTGTTCCTCCTTGACCGGGAGAACAAGCCGGCCGCCGTGGCCGGCGTACCGCCCGACTATTTTTCAGAGACCGGCCAGCTTTGGGGCAACCCGCTCTACAACTGGGAGCGGATGAAGACGGACGGCTACGCCTGGTGGCAGGAGCGCCTGCGCCACACGCTTGCCTCCTTTGACCGCGTGCGCATTGACCATTTTCGCGCCTTTGCTTCCTATTATTATATCCCTGCCGAGGCAGAGGATGCCCGCACCGGCCACTGGTGTCCCGGCCCGGGCGAGGAGCTGATCGACCGCCTGCGCAGCGTGGCCGGCGAGGGGCAGATCGTGGCCGAGGATCTGGGCGGCGAGGCGCCGGAGGTCAAGGCCCTGCTCGCGTACAGCGGCTTTCCCGGCATGCGCGTCTTCCAGTTCGGCTTCCTCTCGGAGGAGAACAGCAGCCACCTGCCGCATAATTATGAGAAAAACGTGGCCTCCTACACCGGCACGCATGATAACGATACGCTGCTTGGCTATCTCTTCTCGCTTTCCGAGGGCGACCGGCGGCGCGTGTTTGACTATTGCGGCTACGCGGGCGATCGCATTGAGGAGGGCATTCACGCGGTCATCCGCACCATGTACGCAAGCCACGCCGACCTGCTGGTGCTGCCGGTGCAGGACCTGCTCGGCTTTGGCGAGGATACGCGCATCAACCGCCCCGGCACGCCGCGCGGCAACTGGACCTACCGCGTGACCGAGGAGCAGCTTGCCTCCGTGGACTGGGCGAGATATCGGCGCCTTTCGGAGCTGTACGGGAGAAGATAAGGAAATAGAAGTGGCTGTCGCATTTCGGCATAACCGCAAACAAAAAATGAGTGGGATTTTGCATCCCGCTCATTCTTTGCCTATAGGGGAGACTTGCCTGCCCGCAGCGCTTTATGGTAGAAAACCTGCGGTTTTCTCCATTTTGATTGAATTTTTGTTTGCTATCTCCGTTTTTCGCCCTCGACGTATGTCAATACGCCTCACGGGCGAAAAACGAAGATTTCTGCTCAAAATCCGCCGAGCCACTTGCAGCATCATTAAAAAAACGGGCGAGAAAGCCATTTCTCGCCCGTTTTGCTTCACTCTTCACTCTTACCTCTTCACTAAAAAAGAACGGCACCCTGTGGTGCCGTTCTTTTTTATCTCAGCGGTACGGTACGGGAGGCAGATGGATGGTGCCATCATCCGACCAGAAGCTGTCGCCAATGCCGCCCTGGTTCTCCTCGTCGCTCTCCGGGCTGGCAAACAGAACGTCACGAACCTCAAAGAGGTCGAGCGTTGCGCGCGGGCTCTTGTATGCAAATTTCATTTCTTTCTCCCTCAAACGAATGTTTTTTTCATTGTAACATGTTTTTCTGCATTTGTCAACAACTTTTTTTCGCAACCGCTGTTTTTTTCTATCCCCATCGATTTTTTGTGCAACCTGCACAAAAAAACGACGTGAAGTTTGGCAGGTGATTTTTCTGCGGAAATAAAATCTCTTGTTGACAAATCGAAAAGGATGTGTTATGATATATGTGTGTAAAAATCCCAGCGCTTATACTAAACTACACACATGAAAGGAAACCACCATGAAAAAACGCATTCTTAGCTTGATTCTGGCAGTATGCATGGTCGCAGTAGCCGTACCGGCTCTGCTCCTCCCCACGTTTGCTGCAGAAAACGCAGGCTTCACCACCACGTTCAGCAAGGAAGAGAACTGGCCGAGCTACACGTCCGGCGAGTCCTTCGACGGCTACAACGGCAACTGGTCCGTTGGCCACTTTGCATCCGGCGCGTATGCCGAGTTCACGAACCTTGAAAAGCAGTTCAACATCATCAATCTGTCTGCAAACTCCCAGTGGAACAAGCCTAACGGCGGTGGTCTGTACCTGGACGGCGGCCACTTCATCCTCAATGGCGACAGCGTTCCGTACATGGGTGACGGCGGTCCTACCTATGCCCTGTCCATGACCTATAGCGCAATGTACGAGGGCACGGTCGACCTGGGCGTCGTTTCCATCGCTCCTGACACGAAACAGGCAAATCTGCCCGCCAGCGCAACGCCCGCTATGTACTTTGCCGTTCTGATCAACGATGAGATGATCTTCCCGAACAAGGGCGGCTCTATTCTTGATCCGGCTGATTTCGCCGTCGTTTCCGAGGCCTCTGACATTCTCAACCACCAGAACGTTGAGAACCTCCTGAACGTTCCTGTCAACATCGGCGACACCATTCACTTCGTCGTTGCCAAGTACAACACCTGGTACGGCAACATGGTTCCCTCCGTTACCTATCACGATGGCTACGATGTCGTTCCCTCCCGTGTGGGTCAGTCCTACGGTCCTGCCAACGTAAGCTGGCCGGTAGAGCGTAACATCAACAACGGCGTTGGCGAGCTGGTACAGACCGATGAGATCTGGTCCCTTGGCCAGTATGCAAACGGCACCTTCACCGCTTATGCCGTGCAGGAGAGAAACGCTCTGGTCGGCTGCTGGGGCGGCGTAAGTAAGGATACCATCAACTTCTCGACCGAAAACGGTATCATCATTCAGAGTAGCCAGAAGACCCACGAGGGTGCCTTCATGCTGAACAGCGAGACCAACCTGCCCGCATACCGCGGTGAGGCTATGGCCTGCGGTAAGGCAGAGTTCGGCCTCAAGAGCGGCCTGGTCTTCCTGGTTGGCTCCAACAACGCCGCTGTGAAGAACGCAGAGGCTAATATCGACGTTTACGTGAATGACGTAAAGGTCGGCACCCTGACCATCAGGTCGGATGCCAAGGGCGCTGCTAAGCTCGTTTCCACCATCACCGGTGTAGACATCAAGAAGGGCGATAGCATCACCTACGTTGCACAGAAGCCCGAGGGCGTTCGTTACGTCAATGCACAGCCCGCCATCACCTATACCGATATCACCTCCTTCATGGCCTCCGCCTCCGAGGGTAAGTACGATATGGAGATGGATAAGGCAAAGGTCGTCTTTGATAAGAAGGTCGGCCTGCAGTTCAACGCTTACGCAACCATCGATACCTACCGCGATGCTACCGCTGCAAACGTATACATCTGGGATGCTTCCGTAACCGGTGAGAAGACGCTGGACAACGCCGTTGCCATCGTTCCCATGACCGTGAACACGGTATTCGTTTACACCGGCACCTATGATGCCTTCAATCCCGAGGAGATGACCGAGACCATCACGGCACAGGTCGTTGTTCTGAAGGGTGAGGAGGAGCTGTGCAAGTCCGATCCTGCTACCTTCACGGTTGCAGAGGTTGCACAGGCACAGTATGATGCTTCCTTCTCCGAGAAGGAAAAGGATCAGCTCGTAGCCATCATGAACTACGGCGCATACGCACAGAAGTACTTCAAGCACAACGTAGATAACCTGGCCAACAAGGGCCTGGATGCCGATCTGGCAACCATCGACGTTTCCAAGTACTACTACAACTCCGTATTCGATGGCAAGAACGAGACCCAACCGTCCCTGCTGACCTACTCTGACCTGTCCGCCTTCTCCCTCTACATCGAGGACGAGATCTCCATCCGTCTGTACATCGACCTGAACGAGTACGAGAAGAACGCCGCAGAGGATATGTACATCCAGTACGGTAAGACCGAGGACGAGTACAAGTCCAACGCCCCGCAGCTGCCTGTTGACCGTGAGAACGCTTCTGCTCTCCTGCAGGGCATCACCCTGGATCAGCTGAGCCAGCAGTACACCATGCGTTTCGTATCTGCCGAGCGTACCAAGGTCGGCGAGAGCATGCGTCTGGTGAAGTACTACGGCTACACCTGGACCTACAGCGTAGAGTCCTTTGCCGCAAGAATGCTGGACTCCACCGAGGAGAACCTGCCCGAGCTGCTCTGCGCTATGATGGAGCTGAGCAAGCTTGCTTAATTCAGAAGGAGTGTATAGAATAATGAAGAAGTATCTGACTCCCGCATGGGAGATGCTGACCTTCTCGAATGACGTGATCATGGCTTCTACCGAGATCGGCGCCAACGAGAACGAGACCGCAAAGGACTACATCGCCGACCTCGAGGTTGGAAACGTAGAGAACATCTGATCGGTCTGACCAAAAAACGCGCTGCCTGTGGGCAGCGCGTTTTTTCTTGCCCGCCCCGGGAACGTGACATTGGCATTGGCCCGGGCCGCTTCGCTACCCCTTCTCTGCAGAGAAAACCGTCCACCCACCGTAGGGGAGGGGTTTCCCCTCCCGCCGGGTGTTCTGTTTCTTAGGCGACCCCCTCGCTGTCATCCTGAGCGGAGTGCCTTCACAAGATCCCGCCCTGAAGGGCGCTTTCGCGTAGCCGCGAAAGTTCGGCTACGGGCTGCGCCCTTCGCTCAGGATGACAGGTGAAGGCACGCAGTCGAACCCCGCAGGGGTGCCGCCGGCAGGTGGCAGGATCTTGCGAGGGGGGGCTTCGCTCGGAATGACACCCTGCGGGTGTTCTGTCTCTTAGGCGCCCCCTCGTGTCATCCTGAGGGAGCGTAGCGACGGAAGGATCTTTTCTTTTTAAGATCCTTCGCCGGAGGCTCAGGATGACAATGCCGGGTGTTCTGTAACCAAAGGCTCCCTTGTGTAAAGGGAGCTCCCGACGAAGTCGGGTGAGGGATTGTTTTCACGGAACACAGATCTTTTACAATCCCTCCGTCAGCCTGCGGCTGCCCCCGCCCCGAAAACGTATGACGAAAATATATTTTTTTACAAGAAATCCAAAAAAACACTTGACATTTTCATCAACATATGCTATGATATACCCGTGGATTTATCCCCAATACATTTCAAGAAAGGAAACCCCATCATGCAAAAACGCGTACTTTCTCTCGTACTCGTGCTGTGCATGCTTCTGACCATGGTACCGGCACTCGCTCTGTCGGTATTCGCAGAAGAGGCAACTGCCACCGTTACCTTCGTTGACGGTAACGAGACAGTCAGCACGCAGGTGAAGACCGGCGCAACGCTGGACTTCACCATCCCCGAGGTACCCTCCGATGCTTTCGGCTGGTACGTCATCACCCCCGCAGGTCTCATTGCTGAGGCCTCCACCTATCTTGGCGCAGCAGCGCAGGACGTAACCTTCCACCTGCTCTCCAAGAAGTCCACCTTCAGCCCCGCCACCAACTGGCCGCTGTACACCAGCAAGACCAGCCTGGACGGCTTCCGTGGCGGCTGGACCGCAGGCTCGTACATCGATAACGTGTACACCCTGTTCAACACCGTTAACCAGATCGATATCCTTGAGAACAAGGGTATCTGGACCTACGGCGGTATCTACCTGGGCGATAATCGCATGATCACCCAGAAGAATGGTATGCTTACCCTCTCCTACAACGCACCGGCAAACGGTGTCATCGACGTAGACTTTGACGCGCTGCGCATTGACAAAAACACCGACGGCTGCGTATTCTCGGATACCGCTATGGCCATCGCCGTAAACGGTGTGATCGTATGGCCCGCATCGGCCGCTGGCCAGAAGGTGCAGAACAACCCCGTTTCCGGCACCAACTACACCTTCCTGTACAACGACAAGGATCAGAACTCCCGCACCACCTATGTAGATGACATTGTGACCGACTGGGCATACTTCGCCATCCTCGACCAGGAGGTTCCGGATAGCTATACCAACCTCTCTGACATGACCGAACTCGACTTTGATTACACCGAGTACCTGGGTAAGGTAGATACCTGGAACGACAAGCTGGCAGCTGCCCAGGCCGCTCTTGAAGCGGCACAGGGCAGCGGCGACGATGCTATTGCAACCGCCCAGGCTGCTGTTGATGCGGCTCAGACCGACGTAGACAACTGGAACACGGTAAAGGCTCTTCGCCGCCCGGTTGCCGATGTTGCCGAGACCGGCGACCTGCTCTCCGCATACGAGGCATTCTGCGAGAAGAACGGCGGCTACCCGCACGACCTGGCTGTTAAGGCCGGCGACCGCGTGGACATCGTCTTCAACCGCGTAAACACCCCGCACATCACCGCGTTCCCGACCGTTACCTATAGCAAGGTGACCAGCGCCCCCATCGCGCAGGACACCGTTGACGCATACGACTTCGTCGGCTCCAACCTGACTGCAGGTGGCAGCAACTGGCCGGTTATTGAGGAGAACACCTCCGGCGAAGGCTACCTGCTGAACTCCGACTTTACGGATGGCTGGTCCTTCGTTGCCTTCAATGACGGCGTAGCTGCTAAGCAGTCCTTCTCCTCCGCTTGGGGGTGCTACGGTGACTGGAACCCCGCTATCCTGAATCTGGATGACTGCGGTATTTCCCGTAGTAACGTCACGGGTGAGGCGCCGGACTTCCGGTATTACGGCGCAGGCTTTGCTTATGCCGTTCCCTACACCGGCACCGTGAATATCGATGCCATCTTCGGTACGCCCAATGCCTCTGCTTCGAGAACCTTTTACTTCTCGATCTACAAGATCAATGCAGGCGGCCATACCCTGGTTTACCCGACTGCCGGTGCTACCGGCGACAACATTGCTGACGCCACTACCGATGGTGCCGGTATTAAGTACAATGCCGCTGGCGCGAAGAACGAGGCCGTTACCGGCGTTGAGGTTGCAAAGGGCGACCAGCTCGTATTCGTATGGCGTGATAGCAATATTGTCACCGTGACCGGCTGGTCCAACGTCGACTTTGCAAACGCCTTTGACCTCAAGGTTGCTTATACCGACTATCTGCCCGGTGCGATCTTTGATCCCGCAAACAACCAGAGCAAGCCCACCTTTACGGCTGAGCAGGGCTCTGTCGTTACCTACTACAACAACTGGGATATTGTCAGCCACGAGGGTCTGTCCTCGTATGCCCCCGGCACGTCTGTCAATCTCATCATGAACAACACCGGTAACTATGCATCTCCCGGGTATCTCGGCGACGTGTGGGGCACAAAGCCTGCCACCGAGACCTATGCCTGCACCATGGGAAGTCACGCCGGCTGGCCGGTAAACTTCGGCGTATTCCCGATGTCGAATTCCACCGGCGGCTGGCGCTACACCGCTCCGTATAGCGGCACGCTGGATCTGTCTCTCCTTACTCTGGAGTCCAGACATAACGTAGGTACTTATGGTTACATTGCCGTCTTCCACAACGGTAAGATGATCTGGCCTGTAGCCGAGGGCGCAGATACCAACTACTACGACGGCTCCAATAAGTGGGCTGCAATCGGCACCTACAACACCGCACTGAATGCAGATGCCATCGCTGCTCTCGCAGTGAAGGACGGCTCCGCAAAGACCGGCTCTCTTGAGAACATCAAGGTGGTTTATGGTGACGAGATCGAGATTCTCGTTCGCAACAATGAAGCAGCTGACAACTGGAAGGATGCTGACGACTTCTGGATTGATAACAAGTGCGGCTTTATGTGTACGGCAGCTGTGGAATACAGCGAGTTCGACATGTTCACCACTCGTCTTGACGAGAACCTGCCTGAGGCTCCCGCAGCTGATCAGGCAGAGAACTACAAGTACGCTCCCGTATTCGGTGATCCCGCTTGGTCCTTCGTCAACTTCCCGAAGGAGATCATCACCAAGGAGAACGCCGTTACCAAGTACCTCGCTATGAACCGCGACACAGAAGGGAACTGGAGCAACGGCTTCTGGGGCTATGATGACAACGGCGCAAACAGATCTCTTACCGAGCGCACGAACACCGTCTTCCGTATGGTTGGCAATGATACCTGGGGCCCTACCGGCTCCATCTCTGTCAACATCGATGCGATCGGCGGTTACCGCTACACCGCTCCCTCCGCTGGTAAGATCGATATCGACGTTACCAAGCTCTGGACTCTGGCAACCACCGATATGGTAACCGTAGGCGAGGGTGAAGAGGCTGTTGAGGTTCCGAAGAAGAACGGCGCCATCACGGTTGCTATCTTCATTGACTGCCAGAAGGTATGGCCGGCTGGCAACGATTGGTACATCCTGAAAGAGCAGGGCGTTGATTACACCGCTGCTGTTGCTGACTCTATCGCTGCTGCGCTGACCGACGTGATCGTTGGTAACGGCTCCACCATCGACTTCCTGGTAGACAACCCGAACAACCTGGGTGCATGGGCATCCCGCGGTACCGTATTCGAGGCTGCTGTTTCCTATAAGGAGCAGTATCCCGTATTTACCACCGGTGCTGTTTCGGTTCGTGATTCCTTCACCTTCGAGGCAAATGCTACCGCAGGCATCGCACAGAACGTAAAGGCTGACGTTGTTACCGTTGCCGCTAAGGACGTTTGCAACAAGTTTGCATACACCGTAACCGGCGAGATCGACGGCAAGACCGTTACCCTGGCTACCGGCGTTACCACCATGAAGGACGCGCTGATGGCTTACGTGACCGATGATGCTGCCGATAAGGAAAGCAACATGGCTATCGCTTCTCTGAACTACGCAGCTGCTGCACAGAAGTACTTCAACCCCGAGGTTGCTGATGCTGACCTGGCAAACGCTGGCCTGTCTGAAGCACAGAAGGTCGTTGATCCCGCTGGCGAGTACGCCGCTGCTGAGCGTGTTGCAACCGTTGAGGGTGCACAGGCACAGCTGATCGGTATCTCCCTGCTGCTGGAGGAGAAGATCGCGCTTAAGCTGGTCTTCGATACCGATACCGACGTTGAGGGTGCCAAGGTTCAGATGGCTGACAATGCTGAGTTCGACGATTACGAGGAGATTGATTACACCGCAACCAAAGACGGCAATGCTTACAAGGCAATTAAGAACGGTATCGGCCCTGCCAACTACAACAGCCTGATCTACATCCGCGTTGTGGATGCAGAGGGTACCGTGATCTCCGACACCATCGCCTACAGTGTTGCGGCATACTGCCAGAACATGAAGGACACGGTTGGTGCTGTTGCAGATGCGATCCTGGCTCTGTACGATGCAGCTGCTGCATACAAAGCATAATGAATGGAGGAAAGTGAACAATGAAGAAATACGAAGCACCGCTTTGCGAAGTTCTCGTTTTGACCTCGGACGTTCTGATGGCCTCCGATGAAAACGAGCTGGCAATCGATAAGCTCGGCAGCATCTTTGATCTGTAAGAGATAGATTGCCGTAATAAGGAAAAGCCGCACCCTCGGGTGCGGCTTTTTCTGTTGTCTTGCGCCGTTCCATACGGAAAAACCGCACGCTCGGGTGCGGCTTTTTCTGTTGTGTCGCGCCGTTCTATGTGGAAAAACCGCATGCGCAAATTTCCTGTAGGGGAGGGGTCTCCCCTCCCGCCCCCTCGCTGTCATCCTGAGCGGAGTGCCTTCACAAGATCCCGCCCGGAAGGGCGCTTTCGCGTAGCCGCGAAAGTTCGACTACGGGCTGCGCCCTTCGCTCAGGATGACAGGTGA
>JAZQLY010000059.1:0-31769 GCA_045543015.1 Eubacteriales bacterium | reverse complement strand
GGACCCGCACACGCGCCGCCGTGTTCCCACGGTCAACCGTGTGCAGCTTGGCTCGATCTTTGAGGATCCCGACTATCAAAAGGCTCTGCAATATGCCGATTTCATGCAGCGCACCGTGTATGAGGACGAAGCACACGTCATCGACCGTATTCAGCAGCGCATTCTGAAGGTGGCGCGGGAGGAGGAGCCGTATGACGTTTTCATCTGCTATAAGGAGACCGACGAAAGCGGCAATCGCACGCATGACAGCGTGTACGCAAGTGAGATCTACCAGCTGTTGACCAAAGAGGGCTATCGCGTGTTTTTCAGCCGCATCACGTTAGAGGATAAGCTGGGCGTGGATTACGAGCCGTATATCTTTGCAGCGCTGCAGTCTGCCCGCGTGATGGTGGTGGTGGGAACGTGCAAAGCGCATTTTGAGGCCGTATGGGTGAAAAACGAGTGGTCGCGTTATCTTGGCATGATGCAAAGCAGCAGCAATAAAACGCTGATCCCTGCCTATTACGGGATGGACGCCTACGATCTGCCGGACGAGCTTTCTCGCCTGCAGGCCCTGAATATGCAGAATCTGGGCTTTATGCAGGATCTCATTCACGGTATTGATAAGATTCTTGGCGGTGGCAGGAGTGGCTTGGACGGTGGCAGCCGGATGGCCGGGCAGCAGGAAAGCTTTTCTCACGGCGGAAACGCAAACGTTGCCGCCGGGATAGAGCCGCTTTTGGTACAGGCGAAGGAGGCCTTGCAGAAGAAGCAGTTTCCCTATGCCGTAAGCCTGTGCCGGCAGATCGTAAAGATCGATACGACCAATGCGCAGGCACGCCTGTATCTCTTGCTTTGCGCCTGCAAGGTGACTACGTTAGAGCAGCTTTCCACCTCCGACGATTGGTTTGAGGGGTACCCCGTGTACCAGGAGCTGTATGCTTATGCAGACCAGTCCCTGCGCAGCCGGTTGGATGCGGCCGTCAGCAGTCACCGTTCCCGCATGGGCAGGGAAGGCATAGCAGCCTCCGTGCGCAGCAACCGCGTTCACGTGGCATTGCTGATCCTCTCGGCTGTCAGCCTGCTTTTCGCCCTGTTTTTGATGACCGGCAGGGAAGAAAGATGGGGCATATGGGCGACGTTCCTGTTTTTGCTGCAGGCCGTCTCCTGTCTCGTGTACCGGCGGTATGCAGCCAAAGACCAGTATGGAAAGCCGGTGCTGATCTGCCAGTACGTTTCTCTTTTCTGTATCTTTTTTGCGGGCGCACTTGGGGAAAATGAAGAGGCGTTTCTTGCGCTGTTTGTGATATATTTCATCGTTCATTTGTTCCCACTTTTCTATCATATCTATAACGGCATTTTTCAGCTCGTCTATTACAGGTGGCTGCCGCTTGATTGGAAGGCGGCCTGTACCGAACAGGATCGCAATATATTTTTCGCTGCATGGGAAGCTTTGAAGGCTTCCGTTTTGGAGCTGTGGGCGCTCCTGAAGGCGAAATTCAATTCGCTGAAGGATAAGAAATAAAAAAGGGGCTGTCTCATAAAAATACAGCATGCCTATGCGTTTTGCGCAGCAAAACGGGCGAGAAAGCCATTTCTCGCCCGTATTTTTATGCTGCTGCAGGGGGCTCGTCGGATTTTGAGCAGAAATCTTCGTTTTCCACCCCGTCACATGTATTTCATACATGGAGGGTGGAAAACGGAGATAGCAAACAAAAATTTAATCAAAACAAAGAAAACCGCAGGTTTTCTACCATAAAGTGATGCGGGCGGACAACTCTCCTCTATATGCAAAGAATGAGCGGGATACAAGATCCCACTCATTCTTTTTTGTTTGCGGTTATGCCAAAAGGCGACAGCCATCTTTATACGCCAAAATACAACAGGATCAAGCAAAGAGTGTTGTAAATGCCGTCATAGTGCGTGCGCTCCATGCCGTGCGAGGCATGCACGCCCGTGCCGATCAGCGCACCGGGGATATCATGCCCCGCACGCCACATGGCGCCCACGTCCGAGCCGTAGAAGGGGTAAATATCAACCGCGTAGGAAAGCCCGGCTGCCTTGGCCAGCTCGATCAGATGGCCGGTCAGCGCATAGTCATAGGGGCCACCGCTGTCCTTGGCGCAAATAGAGACGTCATATTCCGTGCAGGCAAGATCGGAGCCAATGCAGCCCATATCCACGCCCAGCATGGAAACAATGCCCTCCGGCACGTAGCCGGCACCGTGGCCGACCTCCTCGTACATGGTGATCAGGATCGAGAGATCGGTTGGCGGCAGAATGCCCTCGGTATGCAGAATATGCAAAGCCGTCAGCAGGCAGGCCACGCTTGCCTTGTCATCAATAAAGCGGGATTTGAGAAAGCCGCTCTCGGTTACCGTGGTTTTGGGGTCAATGCAGATGTAATCCCCGTTTTCAATGCCGAGGGCACGCACGTCCTCTGCGCTTTTGACGACCTCGTCAAGCCGGACGTACATATTATCCGCATCGCGCGTGCGGCTGTCTGCATCGGCATATACGTGGGCGGCAGGGCTTTTGGAGAGGATCGTGCCGCTGATGCGCCTGCCCGCACGGGTGATCACCGTGCAGTATTCACCGTCCAGCGTGGGCAGAGAGGGGCTGCCTACCTTGGTAAAGGCCAGGCTGCCATCGCTGTTGATGGCGCGTACCATCAGCCCTAACGTATCACAGTGTGCGCAGGCACCCAGCGCGCTTTCATGCGTGGCACCGGGGTAGGTGAGAATGGCGCAGCCCTTGCGCGTCAGGCGGAAGGTGCAGCCGTTTTCCTCTGCCACCTCGCGTACCACCTCCATGACCTCCTGATAGTAGCCGGTCGGGCTTGGCGTTTGCAGCAGGCGGGTGACCAGGTCAAAATAATACTGCCGGTAGGCTTCCTTTTCTATCTTCATTTTTCGTCTCCTTTTTTCAACAAGGGGCGGCACGCATGTGCCGCCCCTTGGGCTTTTTTTAGCGGTTGGGCTTGATCTCGGTCTTGCCGCCCATGTAGGGGCGAAGCGCCTCAGGAATGCGAACGGTGCCGTCTGCCTGCAGGTTGTTCTCCAGGAACGCGAACAGCATGCGGGGCGGGGCCACTACGGTGTTGTTCAGCGTGTGGGCCAGGTACTTGCCATCCTTACCGTTCACGCGGATGCGCAGGCGGCGTGCCTGTGCGTCACCCAGGTTGGAGCAGCTGCCCACCTCAAAATACTTCTTCTGGCGGGGGGACCAAGCCTCCACGTCACAGGATTTTACCTTCAGGTCGGCCAGGTCGCCCGAGCAGCATTCCAGCGTGCGGACGGGAATATCCAGAGAGCGGAACAGGTCTACCGTGTTCTGCCACAGCTTGTCATACCACATCATGCTGTCCTCGGGGCGGCAGACAACGATCATCTCCTGCTTTTCAAACTGGTGGATGCGGTAAACGCCGCGCTCCTCAATGCCGTGTGCGCCCTTTTCCTTACGGAAGCAGGGAGAATAGCTGGTCATGGTGTAGGGCAGCTTCTCCTCCGGCAGGATCTGGTCAATGAATTTACCGATCATGGAATGCTCGCTGGTGCCGATCAGATAAAGATCCTCACCCTCGATCTTGTACATCATGGCCTCCATCTCGGCAAAGCTCATTACGCCCGTCACCACGTCAGAGCGGATCATAAAGGGCGGCACGCAGTAGGTAAAGCCACGGTCGATCATAAAATCACGCGCGTAGGAGATCACGGCAGAATGGATGCGGGCAATATCTCCCATCAGGTAATAGAAGCCGTTGCCGGCTACGCGACGGGCAGAATCCAGGTCAATGCCGTCAAAGGTCTCCATAATGTCGGTATGGTAGGGAATTTCAAAATCCGGCACCAGGGGCTCGCCATACTTCTGGATCTCTACGTTCTCGCTGTCATCCTTGCCGATCGGCACAGAGGGGTCAATGATGTTGGGAATGACCATCATGATCTGCTTGATGCGCTCGTCCAGCACGGGCTCCTTTGCCTCCAGCTCGGCCAGCTGCGCAGCCTGTGCGGCTACCTGCGCCTTAACGGCCTCGGCCTCCTCACGCTTGCCCTGGCCCATCAGGGCACCGATCTGCTTGGAGAGCTTGTTGCGGTTGGCACGCAGATTGTCAGCCTCCTGCGTGATCCTGCGGCGCTCTACGTCCAGCTCCATCACCTCGTCTACCAGGGGCAGCTTGCTGTCCTGGAACTTGTTGCGGATGTTCTGGCGAACCACGTCCGGGTTTTCTCTTAAAAACTTCAAATCTAACATATAAGGAAATCCTCCGTTGCTTGTTCAATATTCATTATCTTGTATTGTACCACAAAATCCCGCAAGATACAAGATTTATTCGCGTAAATTTTGGCAAAAACCAGAAAAACAAAATCCTTTTCTCTTTTTTGCTTTGAAAAATAAAAAACTTGCAACTAAATTTATATAAATTGCTTGACAAATTACAAAAAGCGTGTATAATAAAAGTGTAAGACAAAACAAAAGGAGCAAGACATGAAAAGTGTATATTCCCTGATGCTGGATGACGGCGTGGTTGCCGCGATCGACCGCCTGGCCTATTTGCAGAACACAAACCGCTCCGGCCTTGTGAATCAGATATTGGCCGAGTACGCCTCGTATGTGACGCCGGAAAAGAGAATAAGGGAGGCCTTTGGCCGTATATCTGCCCTGTTGGATGGGCAAGATAGCTTTCAGCTTGCCATGCAACCGTCGGATACGCTGCTTTCCCTCCGCTCGGCCCTGCTGTACAAATATAACCCCACCGTGCGCTATAGCGTAGAGTTGTTTCGCGCGCCGAGTGGCGAGGTGGGTGAGCTGCGCGTTTCTATGCGCACGCAAAACAGCACGCTGACCGCCTACATGATGCTGTTTTACCGGTTATGGACGCAGGTAGAGGAGACGCATATCGGCCGCGTGACCTGCCGGGCAGTAGAGGGGAAGTACAGCCGCCGCCTTCTGGTGCGCGAGAATGCAAGCGCAGGCGAGGCGGCCGTCAGCCCGGATACGCTTGGCGAGCTGATCGCCACCTATATCCGCACGTTTGACCAAGCCCTGAAGGCATTTTTTGAACGGCTGGATGATCCCGCAGCAGCCGCAAGACGGATCGAGGAGATCTATCTGCGCTATCTGCGCACAGCCAATCTGATCATATAAGGAGGAAACAGAATGAACCTGCAAAAAGCAACACAAAAAAGCATAGAGGCCCTGCAACAGGCGCAATCCCTTGCCGCTGGCAACGGGAATCAACAGATGGAGCAGGCGCATCTTGCCCTGGCACTTGTCACGGCAGAGGGCGGCTTGATCAGCGGCCTGCTGGAAAAAATGAACGTTGCCCCGGCCGCCGTTGCCGAGGCGCTGCAGGCAGCGATCGATAAGCTGCCCAAGGTCAGCGGCAGCCGCGAGGCCGATAAGCTGTATATCTCGCGCGAGCTGGACGTGGCCCTGCAAGCGGCAGAGGGGCAGGCGGATAAGATGGGGGATAGCTATACCTCGGTCGAGCATTTGTTCCTTGGCCTGCTTGAGAAGCCGGATGAGGGGATGCGCAAGCTGTTTTCGACACACGCCGTCACATGGGAGAGCTTTCTCGCCGCCCTCAAGGAGGTGCGCGGTAATCGGCACGTGGAGAGCGACAACCCGGAGGATACCTATGACGTGCTGAAAAAGTACGGGCAGGATCTGGTCGCGCTGGCGCGTGCACAAAAGTTAGACCCCGTTATCGGGCGGGACGAGGAGATCCGCAACGTCATCCGCATCCTCTCCCGCAAAACAAAGAACAACCCCTGCCTGATCGGTGAGCCCGGCGTTGGTAAGACCGCGATCGCCGAGGGGCTTGCCCAGCGCATCGTGCGCGGTGACGTGCCGGATAACCTGAAGGACCGCACCGTGTTTTCCCTGGATATGGGGGCTTTGGTGGCCGGGGCAAAATTCCGCGGTGAGTTTGAGGAACGCTTGAAGGCCGTGCTTTCCGAGGTACAAAAGAGCGAGGGGCGCGTGCTGCTCTTTATTGATGAGCTGCACACCGTCGTCGGTGCCGGAAAAACGGATGGCGCGATGGATGCCGGAAACCTGTTAAAGCCCTTGCTTGCCCGCGGTGAGCTGCATTGCATCGGCGCCACGACCCTGAACGAATACCGCAAGTATATCGAGAAGGATGCCGCCCTTGAGCGCCGCTTCCAGCCCGTGCTGGTGCCGGAGCCAACGGTAGAGGATACGATCTCTATCCTGCGCGGCCTCAAAAACCGGTACGAGGTGTACCATGGGGTAAAGATCCATGACGGCGCGCTGATCACGGCCGCAACCTTGTCAGACCGCTACATTTCCGACCGCTTTTTGCCGGATAAGGCCATCGACCTGGTGGACGAGGCCTGTGCGCTGATCAAGACGGAAATGAACTCTATGCCCACAGAGCTTGACGAGATCTCCCGCAAGATCATGCAGCTGGAGATCGAGGAGGCAGCACTGAAAAAGGAGAAGGATAAGCTGTCTGTTGAGCAGCTTGCCACCATCCGCAAGGAGCTGGCCGATCTCCGCGCCCGCTTTGATGAAATGAAAACGAAGTGGGAAGGGGAGAAGAGCGGCATTGAGCGCGTGCAAAGGCTGCGCGAGGAAATGGAGAGCGTCAACGCCGAGATCGAGCGTGCGCAGGAAAGCTATGACCTCAGCCGCGCGGCCGAGCTGAAGTACGGCCGCCTGCCCGATCTGCAAAAGGAGCTGGCAGAGGAAGAGAAAAAGGCAGCAGAAAAAACAGGGCAGACCACGCTTTTGCGGGATGCCGTTACCGAGGAGGAGATCGCCCGCATCGTTGCCCGCTGGACGGGTATTCCCGTTGCCAAGCTGGTAGAGGGAGAGCGGGATAAGCTGCTGCGGCTGGAGGATATCCTGCATCGCCGCGTGATCGGCCAGGATGAGGCCGTTGAAAAGGTGGCAGATGCGATCCTGCGCTCCCGCGCCGGAATCCGTGATCCGCGCCGGCCGATCGGCTCCTTCCTCTTTTTGGGCCCTACCGGCGTCGGCAAGACCGAGCTGGCCAAGGCGCTGGCAGAGGCACTCTTTGACGATGAGCACAATATGGTGCGCATTGATATGAGCGAGTATATGGAAAAATACTCCGTCTCCCGCCTGATCGGCGCCCCTCCCGGCTACGTTGGATATGATGAGGGTGGGCAGCTGACAGAGGCCGTGCGCCGCCGCCCCTACTCGGTGGTGCTGTTTGATGAGGTTGAAAAAGCACACCCGGACGTTTTCAACGTACTGCTACAGGTGCTGGATGACGGCCGCATTACCGACAGCCAGGGCCGCACGGTAGACTTTAAAAACACCATCCTGATCCTCACCTCCAATCTCGGCTCGGATATCATTTTAGAGAGCATTGAGGGGGGCGAGATCAGCGAAAGCGGCCGTGCCGCCGTTGAGGCGCTTTTGCGCCGCTCCTTCCGCCCGGAGTTTTTGAACCGCCTGGACGAGACCGTCTTTTATAAGCCGCTCACGCAAGAGAATATGGAGGGCATTGTGGATCTTCTGTTTGCTGACCTTGCCCGCCGTATGCAGGCACGCGGCCTGCGTGTAGTGCTGACGCCCAAGGCGCGTGATCATATCATTCGCGCCTCGTACGATCCAACCTACGGCGCACGGCCTCTCCGCCGCTTTTTGCAGGCAAAGGTAGAGACTCTGCTTGCCCGCCGTCTGATCGAGGCAGACCCGGGGGCAGACACGGTTCTTACCGTTGATTTTAATGGGGAAGGCCTGTTTGTTTGTTAAGACGGAAAAAAGGTGCAAAAATCGTTTTTGCACCTTTTTTTCTGCTTTTTTTAGCATTTTAGGGGGGTGCCACGAAAAAAAGATTGTGACTTTTTCAAAAAAATCCTTGCAAAACAGGTGAAAATGTGATATACTAAAAAACACTTTATATATTCAGAACCAAAGGTGCTTTTATGTTGAAAAAAACGATCTGCGTTTGCCTGCTGGCCATGCTTTGCTTTCTTCTTTTTGGCTGCGGTGATCCGGGCAGCGGCAACCTGCCGGACCTGCCGGACACGGGCGATCTTTGCACGGTGACTTATATCTATAATCTCCCTCCGTCGCAGGAGCCGTTGGAGTATGTTGAAAAGGTCTTGCGCGGCGGCTTTGCCTCTCCCATGTCTCTGCCCGGGGACGAGCAGTATGAGCTGGAGGGGTGGTACTGCGGAGATAAAAAATGGGATTTCTTCCGTGACCCGGTGACCGAGGATATTTGCCTTGAGGTCAATTGGGCGCGGCGTGAATATTCGGTTGGCTACCGCATTGGCGACTACGTTCGTGCGGATCTGATCGTATATTACGGTGAAACGGCGTTTGACCCGTATCTTGAAAGCCCGGAGCGATTTGAATCGACCGAGGAATGGAAGGATATGAAGGAGCAGGGCTACGTCTTTGCCGGCTGGACCTGTGAGGGAAAGCTGTGGAATTTTGAAACGGATACCGTTACCAAGAATATCGTGCTGGATGCGTATTTCCTCCCGGCAGATGAGATAAACTAAAGGAGTATGGCACAATACGTAAAATGAAAGACTTTCTTGCCTGTTTGCCCAATGTATTTGTTATTCATTCCGACTATCAGATCGTAATCAATCTGAAGGAGCCGGGCGCATGCCATTTGCGGATCGGCACCCGTGACGTTTATGAGCCTGGCTACGGCGTGTTCCGTACCGAGCGGCGCGTGCATAAATTTACCGTTCCCCAAAAGGTGTTGGATGCTGCGCGGTCTTATACCATCCTCTACCGTCAGGTGTTTGAAAGAAAGGCCTATTTCTCCGTCTCCGCACCGGAGGAGGAGCAGCTGACCTTCTCCTTCTCTCCCATCACCAAGGAGGAGGATATCCGCGCCGTTTACATTGCAGACGTGCATGGAAACTACAACCCTGACAATTATCCTGCAGCAGAGCGGGCGATCGCCGCATTTGGCGAGGTTGATTTTTACATTGTCAACGGCGATATCGGCGAGATCGAGACAGAGGAGATGCTGGTCGATATCAACGCCTTTATCGGGCGTATCAGCGGGGGCGAAAAGCCGGTGGTGATCGGCCGTGGCAACCACGATACCCGCGGCAAGCTGGCAGAGCTGCTGCCTGAGCATATTGCCACCGATGGTGATAAGACCTACTTCAACTTTACCCTCGGCCCGATCGGCGGCGTGGTCATTGACTGCGGTGAGGATAAGATGGACGGCAATATCGAGTACGGCGGTGTGAACTGCTTTGAGCAGTACCGCGTGGCTGAGGCGCGTGACCTCACCCGTATGAAGATGCCGGTTGCCAAATACACCATGGCCATTTCGCACGTTGCGTTCATGACCAATACGGCCATGCACGGCGGCTTTGATATCATGCCGGAGACCTATGCGATCTTTGGCCGCGCTCTTAATCGCATGAACCCGGATTTCTTTATTGCCGGCCACAGTCACCAGTTTGAATACTACCCGGCAGATTATGAGGGGGCAAAGATCCCCCACCGCTATCCCGTTATCGTCGGCTCCCGTCTGGATCGGGACGGCTATGCCTGCACCGGCATCGTTTTGCGTGATGGCAGCGTGACCTTTACCCATCTTTTGTCAGACGGCACACAGCTGGATACCTTTGGTATCCCGCGTGGGGGAAGGTGATCTCTTGCATCCCGCAGTAGCAGTTGGCCTGGCCGTTTTGGCGGCCTTGCTCGTTTTATACGGTCTTATATGCGTTTTGGTTTTCCGCTTTGCCTTTTTGCGTAAAAAACGGCAAGGGCGGGAGGATAGGGAAAAGACGCTTTCCTACGTTGGCGAGTTCCGTGATGAGGTTGAGAGATCCATGGCGGCTCTTGACGCCCTGCCTTATGAGCCAATTGCGATCACCTCGCATGACGGGCTGCGCCTGGTCGCACGCCTGTATCAGGTTGAGGGCGCGATCGGTACGGTCATTCTCTTTCACGGTTATCGTTCGTATGGAGAGAATGATTTCAGCGGCATTTTCCCGTTTTACATGCAAGCACGCCATTGCCATGTCCTGCTGGTCGATCAGCGCGCGCATGGAGATAGCGCGGGGAAGTATATCACCTTTGGCATCAAAGAGCGGCATGACTGTGCCGCCTGGGCTGCGTATGTGGCCAACCGGTTTGGAAACGGCCATAAGATCGTTTTAGACGGCATGTCCATGGGGGCAGCCACGGTCATGATGGCGTGCGCAGAGCCTCTGCCCGCGCAGGTAGTCGGTGTGGTTGCCGATTGCGGCTATTCCTCACCGATGGATATTTTGCGCCACGTTGGCCGCCGGATGCATTTGCCCGTGTCACTTGTTATGCCCGGCGTGCTGCTTTTGTGCCGCCTTTTGGCAGGCTTTGACCCGCGTGAGATCAGCGCGAGGGCAGCCGTTGCGGCCTCCGGCCTTCCCAAACTGTTCGTGCATGGCAGGGAAGACGATTTTGTGCCGTATGCCATGGGTGAGGAGCTGTATGCCGCCGCAGCAGGGGAAAAGCAGATGGTGTCAGTCACAGGGGCGGGGCATGGCCTTAGCTATCTTGTTTCGCAAGAAGAGGTTCTTGCGGCACTGACTGCATTTTTTGATGCCTACGTGGGAAAATAAAGAGCGTAAAGCAGGCAGAGCGGCCGCTCTGCCTGCTTTGTGATCATAGAAGAACGGAGGGGAAACGGGTGAAGATCGGTATTTCTGCGGCCGACAGCGGTCAATGCATTCGTGAATTTTTGCAAAAGCGCTTTGCCATCTCCTCCCGTTGTCTTTCTGCCTTAAAAAGCAAGGCAGACGGTATTACGGTAAACGGCGAGAAAAGGACGGTCCGCTATCTCCTGCAGCAGGGGGACGAGCTTTGCCTGCTGCTTGGGGATGGCGAGGGGGATGCCGCCCCCCTGCCACCACCACAGGCGCTACCCTTTCCCGTGCTGGCGGCAGACGAGTGGTTTATTGCCGTATCCAAGCCGTATGATATGCCAACGCACCAGTCACACGGCCACCGCGGTGATACCCTGGCAGATGCACTTGCCGCCGCCTGCGGCACGCCACTCGTTTTTCGCGCGATCACGCGGTTAGACCGCGATACCAGCGGCGTGGTGCTGCTGGCACGCAACCAATTGGCGGCCGGCTTCTTTTCCCGCGCGATGGCCGCCGGCGAGATCGAAAAGACCTATTATGCAATCACCCATGCCGCGCTGCCGGAGCCGTGCGGACACATGACCGACTATATCGCGCGGGAGGAGCACGGCATCATCCGCCGCACGGTCGTGCCGGCGGGGGAGGGAGACCTTGCCGTGACCGATTATGAAACGGCAGACGCGCGAAACGGCAAGCTTCTTTTGCGCCTGATGCCGCGCACTGGGCGCACGCACCAGCTGCGGGTGCAGCTTTCCTCTCGCGGCTGCCCCATCGCGGGGGATGATTTTTACGGTGGCTCGCTTGATTTTCCGCGCCAGGCGTTGCACGCCGCCCGCCTTACCTTTCCGCACCCGGAGAAGGGGCGCGTAACGGTAGAGGCGCCGCTGCCTGTTGATATGCAACGCTATTTTTATGAGGAGTAACAAGGATGGAAGAAAAAAAGAAACGTATTTCCCTTGCCGGGATCCTTCACGCCCTGCGGGAAAACGTACCGTTGCCCGCACTCGTTTTGCTGGCCCTTTCGTTGGTTGCTGCGGTAGTACACCTCCTTTCGGTCATATTCCCCGCCTTTGCAGATGCTATCAATCAGCACGTGGCGGCAGGTGTCCGCTTCGCCTTGGCTAAGGTCAGCGGTGTTTTACCCTTTTCCTTTGCAGAGATGGTCATCATTGCCTTGCCCGCCTTGCTGATCATCACCTTTGTTTGCATTTTCGTTTTTGTCAAAACAAAGCGTGATTTCTGGCGCTTTTTCTCCTCGCTGCTTGCCGTGCTTGGCACGCTTTACGCCTTGTTCGTCTTTACCCTTGGCTGTGGGTATCACGGTGCTACGCTGGATGAGCAGCTGGGGCTGCCGCGTGAAAACGTCTCCGCACAGGACCTGTATGATACAGCCGTGATCCTGCGTGCCGAGACTGATCTGCTGGCGGCGGAATTCCCGCGTGCGAAGGGCGCATCGGTCATGCCGTACGCGGTTGACGGGCTGAACGAGCGCCTCCTCCGTGCTTACGATACGCTATCCGAGGACTATGACTTTATCCAGAATATGTCTACCCGTATCAAATCGGTCAGCCTGAGTGATGCGATGTCCTACACGCACATTACCGGTGTGTATACCTATATGACGGGGGAGGCAAACCTGAACGTCGCCTTCCCGGACTACACGTTACCCTTTACCGCTGCGCACGAGCTGGCGCACCAGCGCGGCATCGCGCGGGAGAACGAGGCCAATTTTATTGCCTTCCTCGTCTGTATCGCGTCAGACGATCCGTATATCCGTTACAGCGGCTATTTCAATATGCTGGAGTACGTTGCCTCGGCTCTTTACCGGGCAGACCGTGACCTGTATACAGAGCTGGTCAAGGGCTATTCTGATGAGGTGAAGCAGGAGATGGTCGCCTATCGGGAGTTTTATAAAAAATACCAGGATTCCGTGGTGGGCGAGATCAGCGGGGCAGTCAATGATGCCTACCTGCAGCTGCAGGGCACGCAAGGAACGCGTAGCTACGGCATGGTGGTAGACCTGGCAGTGGCCTACTATAAGCAGCGTCCTGAATAAAATCTGTTTTATAAAAACGGGCGAGGATTTTTCCTCGCCTGTTTTTTTGCCCCCATGCGACGACACCTATTTTCTCTTTTGCGCGTATACTGCTGATAGACCGCTTTTTGGGCGGTAAACGCAAAAAAGAAAAAAACGCGGCCATGCCGCGTGGGGTAATTATGGAAAAACTGATCGTGCGGCCGGGCAGACCTTTGCGCGGTCGCGTTGCTGTTAGCGGCTCTAAAAATGCCGCATTACCGATCCTGGCCGCCACGCTGTTGTGCGAGGGGCCGTCACAGATCCAAAATCTGCCTGCCATACGGGATGTAGAGCAGATGCTTGCCATCCTGGGGGATATGGGGGCATCGGTCGAGCGGGTAGACCACGCTGTCTATCAGATCCATGCTGGTGCGGCCGCTCCGCCGCCACTTCCGCTTGCGCAGACAGAAAGCATGCGCGCCTCGGCCTATCTGCTTGGTGCGTGCCTTGGTCGCTTTGGCGTTGGGCGCGTGGGGCGTATTGGTGGTTGCGATTTCGGTGGCCGCCCCATTGATCAGCACATCAAGGCCTTTATGGCGCTGGGGGCAACCTTTACCGTAGAGGAGGATGAGATCTGCGTGCGGGCTGACCGTTTGCACGGCGCAACCATCACGTTTGACGTGGTTTCCGTTGGTGCTACGGTCAATGCCATCCTCGCCGCTGTGCGTGCGGAGGGGGAAAGCGTGCTGCGCAACGCCGCTGCCGAACCGCATATCGTAGACCTGTGCAGCTATTTGAAGCGCTGCGGTGCTGACATCCGCGGGGCAGGCACGTCTACCATTCATATTCGCGGCGTTCGCCACCTGCATGGCTGTACATATGCGATCATCCCGGATATGATCGAAGCCGGCACCTATCTGCTGGCTGCCGCCGCCACCAAGGGGGCGGTCAGCGTAACGGGGATCGAGCCATCCCATCTCACCATGCTGACCGATAAATTGCGTCAGATGGGGGCAGACGTAGATTGCGGGGAAGGGCGAATCAGCCTGTTTTGCACGGCAAGGCTGCGCGGTGCACAGATCGTTACAGCACCGTTTCCCGGCTTCCCGACCGATCTGCAGCCGGTCATGGCGGCCCTGTTTTCGGTTTCGGAGGGGGAGAGCGAGGTGCGTGAAACGGT
Source organism: Eubacteriales bacterium (assembly GCA_045543015.1). GTDB lineage: Bacteria > Bacillota > Clostridia > Oscillospirales > CAG-272 > UBA1740. The sequence goes on along the minus strand of JAZQLY010000059.1, from coordinate 17,986 downwards.
TTGGCGGCAACGCTTTCGCTACGTTGCCGAGCTGCAAAGGATGGGGGCTATCGTATCGCAGCAGGGAGAGTGTGCGCGCTTTGTGGGGACCGATCTGCACGGCGCACAGATCACCGTGCCGGATCTTCGCGCCGGGGCTGCCCTGCTGATCGCTGCCTGCGCGGCGGCGGGGGAAAGCGAGCTGCTTTCACCCGCCTACATCGAGCGCGGGTACGAGGACCTGATTGGTAAGCTTTGCTCGCTTGGGGCAGATATCCGGGCGCTTTAACGGCGCCCCCGTCTGCGAACACGGCGCACGCCGCTGCGCACCTTTCCGCCTGCCAACCCACCCAGCACAGACATGGCGATCATGATCAGGTAAAAAAGTGCAAGGCGGCCGGGGGTGGCCTCTCCATCCCCGATCATGATCAGGTAGCCGATCAGGCATATCGCTACCAGGCCAATGCCGGTCAACGCACCGCACAAGAGGCCCTGCTTGCCGCGCCTGTGCGCTGCTGCGTAGCCGCCGCAAAGTGCCGTTACCAGCATAATGATATAAGAAAACGGTACTACCTGCGCCCCCGGGTCATCGCCGCGGTAGGCAATGACCGTTGCGGCGATCAAAAGCAGCAGCATCAGCACCAGGGCTGTAGCAAGCCCGCAGGCAGCACAGGAAAGCAGAGATCGGTTCTTTTGCGGGCCGTGCCCGGTGGGGAAAGAAGCATTCATAGAAAAAAGCCTCCGTAACATTCTACATGGTAGAATATATGACGAAGGCTTTTTTGTTATGAATAAAATTACTTGCTTGCGTTGTCATCCGGCTGCTGCGGGGCATTTTTATCTGCTGCACGCACGTCAACCGAGCGAACGGCACTCTTCAGAAAACGGATCTTGGTGCCGGCCTTGCTGGTTTCAACCGTGATGGTATCTTCCTTCATGCTGACGATCTCGCCAATAATACCGCCAATGGTCGTGATCTCGTCACCCACCTCCAGGGAGCTACGCATAGCGGCCTCTTCCTTCTGCTGCTTGCGAGAGGGGCGAATGATCAGAAAATAAAAGATCGCAACGAAAATAACGATCATACCGATGGAAAGCAGAGGGTTATTTGGATTTTGGGTCTCGCCTTCCAATAAAAATTGAAGCATGGTAAACCTCCTTGATTTATTATTAACCTATTATACCTTATTTTGGTGATAAAAGCAAGACCAAAGTGTGAAAAAAACAAAAAGTTTTTGCAATTGTCTCTCCGTCCTTCCCAAAAATGAAGAATTTTTGAAGAAACCGTGACTTTTTTGTCGAAAATGCCTTGACATCATGGTCTTCTACATGGTATACTTATGCATGATAGCCGAAGATGTCTTGGTTTAGGTCGTGTTGCCGAAAAAAAGCTCAAAGGCACTGCGTCCCCCTTGCTGCAGGCAAGGCTATTTTTTTGCCAAGAAACCATGGGGCTAAAAAAATCAAGGAGAGAGAAAACTATGAAACTCGTCTACGATGTCCACGAAAGACCCCCGTTTGCGAAAAACCTGCTCTACGCCTTTCAGCAGCTGCTGGCCGTTATTGCGGCTACCATTCTGGTACCAACTCTGGTAAATAATGGCAGCGGCACGGAGCTGCTTAACCACGGCGCTGCTATGATCGGTGCCGGCATGGGTACGTTGGTGTATTTGTTGTTTACCCGCTTCAAGAGCCCTGTGTTCCTTGGTTCATCCTTCGCCTTTATCAGTCCTTTGGTCAGTGCGGCTGCCTTTGGGTATTGGGGCATTTTGCTTGGTGCCTTTATTGCGGGCCTGGTTTATGTGGTGATTGCACTTGTTGTCCGTTTTGTTGGCACGAACTGGATCGATAAATTGATGCCGCCTATCATCATCGGCCCGGTTGTTGCTTTGATCGGTCTTGATCTTTCCACCTCCGCCATCGGCAACCTGAGCTCTTCTATTTCCAACACCTCGACGGGCAGTCTGCTGGCACAGCTCATCGGTCTTTTGACCTTCTTCATTACCGTTTTTGTTTCTGTCAAGGGCGGTAAGGGTCTGCGCATGATCCCCTTTGTTATCGGTGTTCTTGGCGGTTATGCGCTGGCCGCAGCTATCACGCTGATCGGCTATAACGTGCTGAACGTTGCTGACTGCCGTTTGGTTGATTTCTCTGCATTTTCCAAGATCTCTGATCTTGGCAACTGGGTGCCCAATTTCACGGCTGCTCACGCATGGGATTTTGATATGGCAAACTTCCTTACCATTTTCGTCGCGTTTGCGCCGGTTGCGTTCGTTGTTTTTGCGGAGCATATTGCGGATCACAAGAACATCAGCTCGATCGTTAACCGTGACCTGCTCAAGGATCCCGGCCTTGATAAGACGCTGCTGGGTGACGGTGTAGGCTCTATCGTTGGTGCGCTGTTCGGCGGTTGCCCCAATACGACGTACGGTGAGTCTGTCGGTTGCGTGGCTATTACCCGCAATGCATCTGTTAGCACAACGCTGACAACCGCTCTGATGTGCATTGGCTTTGCATTCTTCTACCCGTTGCTTGCTTTTGTAGAAACCATTCCTACCTGCGTTATCGGCGGTATCTGCATCGCTCTGTACGGATTTATTGCCGTTTCCGGTCTGCGCATGTTCAAGCATGTGGATCTGGAAAAGCCTCGCAACCTGTTCGTTGTAGCCTCCGTTCTGGTTTGTGGCATTGGTGGCTTCGAGGTCGTGATTGGCAATGTTACGATTAAAAAAGTCGCTTGTGCCTTGATCATCGGTATCATCGTCAACCTCCTGCTCAATGGCGGCAAGAAGGCTGACGCGGCAGAAGAGGATGCTGAATAATTCTTATACACAAACAAAAAAAGATGCGCGCAGCGCATCTTTTTTTGTTTACAGGATATGCTTTTGCAGGTAGGCGATTACATGCCCGGTGTGCGGGCAGATGATGCGCTTGGCATGCTCCTTCAGCGCGTCACAGGCGTTTTCTACCGCCAAGCCAAGGCCAACTGCCTCTAACATGGTGATATCGTTTTTGCTGTCACCAATGCCGATGGCCTCCTCCGCCGGGATGCCCAGGCGGGCAAGCAGACTGCCAATGGCCGCCCCCTTGCCGGAGCCGGCATTGGTGATCTCCAGTGCCAGATCGGTAGAGGCGGTGATATAATAGCCGCCCATGGCCGAAAGCCGTGCGGCAAAGGCCTGCAGCTCCTTTGCGTATTTGAAGAACAGGGCAAACATCTCGATCGCCTCTGCATTTGAAAGCTCTTCATCAAAATTGTCAAGCTGCTCACTGAGGTCGACCAGGCAATCGTGATAATAATCCGTCATGCTGTAATAAGGGTAATTCCGAAAGGCCGGGCCGTCAAAGCAGGATATACCGTCTTTGTGCATGTTGCGAAGAATGATGTAATCGGGAAGCATGGCGCGAATGGCATCCAGCTTCTCACCGCAGATGCAGTTCGTTTCAATAAACCTGCCTTCCTGCCTATCCCAGATTGCCGTGCCGTTTGACGTAATAAAATAGCGGATATCCGGGTGATTTTTGACCTCGTCGGGGATTTCGCCGAGCGCACGCCCTGTGGTGGGCACAAACAGGATCCCGCGCGTGGCAAGCGCATGGATCGCCTCTGCGTTTTCCTGGCTCAGCGTAGCCCGCCCGTCCAGCGCGGTGCCGTCCAGGTCGCAGAAAATGATCTTATACGCCATGGGCTGCCTCCTTGGCGTAAAGCCCTACCAAATGCACCAGCACGTCTACCATGGTCTCCAGACTCTTGACGGGAATGTATTCCTGTCTGCCGTGGAAATTCAAGCCGCCCGTGGACAGATTGGGGCAGGGCAGCCCCTCAAAGGAGAGGCGTGCGCCGTCCGTGCCACCGCGGATGGGAATGATGCGCGGCTCCACGCCGCAGGCAAGCATTGCCGCCTTGGCGTTTTCAATCAGGTGCGGGTGCTGCATCACGATCTCTGCCATATTGTAATAGCTATCCTTGACCGTAGCGTGGACGCAACCGCCGCCCCATGCTTCGTCAACCCTTTGCGCCAGGGCAAGGAAAAACGCCTTCCGCTCTTCCAATTTTGCGCGGTCATGGTCACGGATGATGTAGGCGGCATGCAGCTCCTCAACGCCGCCGCGGATCTCATCCGCCATGTAAAAGCCCTCGTAGCCCTCGGTGGCATCCGGCCGCTCGGCACGCGGGAGGCCGGCGTGGAAATCTGCGAAGATATCCACGGCGTTTTTCATCTTCCCCTTGGCACTGCCGGGGTGAACGCTGATGCCGGTGACGTGCAGCTCGCCTGCTGCGGCGTTGAAGTTTTCATATTCGATCTCACCCAGCTCGCCGCCGTCTACCGTGTAGGCAAAATCGGCACCAAAGTCCTTGGTGTCAAAATGGTCGGTGCCGCGGCCGATCTCCTCGTCCGGGGTGAAGGCCACGCGAATTTCACCGTGGGGCAGGGAGGGGTTCTCTATCAATGTGGCAAGCAGCGTCATGATCTCGGCTACCCCAGCCTTGTCATCCGCGCCCAGCAGCGTGCTGCCGTCGGTAACGATCAGATCCTCGCCAACGTAATGCGCAAGCTCCGGGTTGTCTGCCGTGCAGATCTTATAGTCACCCTTTTCATCCAACAAGATATCGCCGCCTGCGTAATGCAGGATGCGGGCCTTTACGTTCCTGCCGCTGACTGCCGGAGAGGTATCCACGTGGGCCAGCAGGCCAAGCACGGGCGCCCCCTGCACGTTGGCAGGAAGTACGGCGGTCACGTAGCCGTATGCATCCATCTTGGCGGTAAGTCCCATGCCGGCAAGCTCGTCCCGCAGGGAAGAAAGCAGCACAAGCTCCTCCTGGTTGCTGGGGTAGGTTGCCTCGTCAGCGTGCGGGTCAGACGTGGTGGGGAAGGAAACGTATCGGAAAAAACGGTCAATTACTGTCATCATAGTACCTCGCTTTTTTTCTACATTCATAATTATAGCACGCTTTTTTAGTATTGCAAGGAAAAACTTGACAAATTTCTTCGTTTTTGCTATACTGATCGTTGGAGGGAAATGAAAATGTATCAAAACGTGATCTTTGATTATGGCAATACACTTGTCGTTTATCGTGAGCGGGATATTGCCCGCCATTACGTTGAGGAGGCTGACGTACCGCTCTTTGCCTCTGTCTTTTTTGACCGCCTGTACTGTGACCGCCTGGATGACGGCACGCTGTCACTTGAGGACTGGTGTGCGCAGGCCGCTACGCGCCTGCCGCCCCGCCTGCACGCCGCCATGCGCGAGGCGTGCGAGGGGTGGTATCGCACCCTGCCCGGTGTGCCGGGCATGGCCGCCGTGGTGGCCCGCCTGCAGGCAGAGGGGCGTGGCGTTTATCTGCTTTCCAACATCTCGCGTGAGTTTGCTGCCCACGCGGCAGAGATGCCCGGTCTTGCCGGCTTTAACGGCATGGTCATGTCCGGCCCCTTGGGCATCGTTAAGCCGTCCTTGGCCATCTATCGCCACCTGCTGGACACCTATAGGTTAGACCCTGCTACCTGCGTCTTTGTGGATGACCGCGCCGAGAATATTACAGGCGCAGCGCGGGCAGGCATTGCCGGCTATCTGTTTGATGGAAATGCCTCGCGCCTGATGGATTTTTTGTTCTCATAATACGAAAAATGAACCGTTCCGAGGAACGGTTCATTTTTTATGGTTATTTGTAGGTTACGCAAGGTACGCAGTAGCCCATTTCGGTGCCGTTGTGAACCATGGCAAACTGGATGAGGTCTCCCGTATTGACTGTGAGGTTAGTGGGGAAGGCCTCGTAGGTCTGCGCCGCCTCTAAGAAGGAGATCTCCGATCTTGCAGGATAGGTAGTCGTGCCGCTGGTGTAAACGTAGTATCCGTTTGCATCGCCTGCATTGCTTGTTGTAGGCCATACGCGCTGGCCGTTGACAAAGATGGCGAATTTAGCGCCGTAGACTACATTGCTACTGTTCGTGTCGGCCATCAGCTTGCTCACCGACAGATCCACCTTGCCGGGGAAGGCTGCACGATAGCAAAGGGTGGTAGCGTAATTCTTAACCAGCGCAAAGCGCCCCTCGGGGAGGTACATGCCGCCATGCGTCCACGCGCTGTCAGCGCCAACCGGCATCAGGATGCTTTGCGGGTTATTGAACATCGCACCGTAGGGGGTGTAAGCGCCGCCGGCTACCGGGAGGGAGCCGATCGTCCACTTGCCGCGGAAGCCGTCAAAGCTGCCGTCAAAGGCATCACCGGTGGCGGTAGGTGCGGTGTAGAGGGGCCAATTCTCCGTTCCAACAGCCATGGTGCTGCTTTCCTTCTCCGGTGAGGGGACGAACGAAGTGATAGACGGGCAGGGAGACATGCTTGACCAGCTGCTGATCGTTCTGGTAATAAAGTAAATGCTGTCTCCTGCCGTTGCGCTTACGTTGGTCAGCATGCTGGCAATGGAATATTGCATGTCAGAAAGCGAGGTGGTCTGGGTGACGCTGTACCAGTCAGAGGCACTTGTATAGCTGCCACCCGCCTTCGGCCAGATCATGGTGCCGTTCTGGAAGATGGCAAAGTAACCGTCTGCACCACCGTAGGTGCTGCTCGGCAGCGTGAAGGAGGACATAGAAATGTTGATCAGCCCTGTTTGCGGCACCCGGTAGCGGAGAGCGGTGTGGTAATTCTTTTGTGCTGCGAAGAGGTATCCCTTCGTGACGTATACACCGCCGTAGTAGCTCCACAGCTTATCGCTTGAATGCACCAGCCAACCGCTATGCGTTGTACCGTAGTAGTTATACGGTGTAAAGGAAACGTCGCCTGTCGGCATATAGCCGTAATCCCAGTTGCCCTGGTAGGTGACCGACGTACCGCTGATGACGGGGCGGTGGTCAGCAGCCGCATCCGGCGTGTAAAGCGTGCCGCCCAGGTCGCTGCCGTAAATGACGGAGGCGTTATCGTATTTCACACGCGTGACCGCATCATACTGCGGGGTGGGGAAGACGTTGCCGCTGATCTCTACGTTGCTTGCACAGTAAATGTAGATGGAGGGGCTTGTATCGTTTGCCATGGTATAGCCCTTGCGCGCGCCAAGATAGTTATTCAGAATCTTGACGTTTTTGGCCGCGTTAACGTAAATGGCATGATCAACCTCCGAGCGGTCAACGATGTGGTTGCCGGAGATCACGATGTTTTTGTAGATCAGATAATCCTCGTCTGCGCTGCCGTTGCTGAGATCGTTGGTGGTGATAGAGATCGGGCTGTAGATCTTGTTGTTGTTTGGGTTATACTTGGTAAAGTATCCCGTATGCTGGATCAGGTTGTTCTGCACCGTCAGATTTTCGGTAACGCCGGACTCGCCGTAAAAGATCTCGTAATGGATGGCAACAGCGCCCATACCGATATTGATGAGCGAGCAGTTTTTGATCGTGGCATCCGACGCCTTGATCAAGAGACCGCGGGAACGAATGTTGCGCACCATCGTGTTATCAAACAGGAAGCCGTTGGAGGCCATGCTCATGTTATCGATCAGAACCTTGTTGTCCTTTTTCCAGCTGTTGGCCGAAAGATCAAATCCGTTCAGCGCATCAAAGTTCACCGCTTCGGTCGCTACCGTGACGTAGCGGATCGGCGTGGTACCGGTAGTGCAGTCGCCCATGCCCTCTTCCTTGGTCCAGTCGATGGTCATATCCTCGCCATCGGTCGTTGTGCTCAAGGCAGACGTGTCACAAATCAGCTGGCCGTTCGAGGTGTAGATATACACGCGGTCGCCAACGGCAAACGGATAACAAAGGCCGTCGGCGTTTGGCGTGGTGTTGCCGTCTCTGTTCTGGTAGGAATACCGGGAATAGTTGCCCTTGTAGGTGATGGTGGTGGTACCGTCGCCATTATCGGTCACGGCGTGCAGACGGCCGTGGGTCGAGTTCTGGTTTGTACCGTCATCACACATGTTCTCAAACAGGCAGGAGATGGCCTGGGACCCCTCCTTGCACTTGGTGGTGTGCGTGGCGTCGATCGAGCCGATGTGAGGCAGAGAGCCGCGGTAATTGCCGTTCTCGTCTACATATACCTCAAGCGAAACGCCGTAGGCGCTCTCCAAAGCGCGGTAGCGGTCATATTCCTCCTTTGTGATGACAGCGCCGCTCTTGGTGGTGTCTGCCACGCGGTAGTAGGTGGTTGCCGTCTTGTTGCTACCCTCTATAAATGCAAAGCCGCTGGCGTTGCCGTAAATGACCATATCGCGGAATACCACGTCGCCGGAGTTGCTGACCTTGACAGTTGTGCCGCCGTTGGTCGAACGGCAGGTGAGGATATCACCGTTTTCAATGCGGGAATAAACGTCAGCAGAAACCTCCATGGTCATGGTGCCGTCATCGTTTTTGGTAATGCTGTTGAAGCTGGTATCGCAGTAGGCGTAGAAGGTGCCTTGCCGCTGTGCGCCCATGCCGGTGGTGTCATAGTATTCCGGGTCGGTATTGCCGAATTCGTTGACCATGCCGGCACCGGTTACGACCAGCAGTTGGTTATTTGCCAGCTTGGCAAGCACGTAGACCTGGCCGCAGGACTGACGCGCAAAGCCCATCGTCAGACCAACGAAGGAGATGCTTTCACTGTTGTCAACAGCAAGCATCTGCTTGAGCTGCGACTGCTGCTCTACCATAACGCCAAAGGCGTATACGGTCTTGTTTTCCATTTTGTTGAGGGCCAGAAGGCCGCTTTGCTTGTAGGCACCGGGGGCAATGATAACCTCATCCTCGGTGGTCAGCGTGTCAATAACATGCTGTACAAAGTTCTGGTTTTTAGCGGGATTGTCCGTACGGACGGTATTCTGTCTTTCGTAGAACGTGAACTGGTCGCGGTCTACGTGGGGGAGCAGGTTTTCATCTGCGCCGTAAGGCAGGCGGGCGTCTACTGCGGTTACGTCATCGCCGTTATGGTTCCGGTTGTCGGTGGACGTAACGGCCGTTTCGGTGTTCAGATCGGCAAGCAGATAATTGTTACTCTTCAGTGTCAGTCGGCCGCTGAGCTCGTTGCTGACGGTGTACAGGTGCTTGTTGCCCGTTGCGGTCAGCATAGCGGCGGTGTTCTTCAAAACGACTACGTTATCGCTGTTTTCGCAAAGAATGCTACCCGTTACGGTGTTGCGGGCGGCAAGTGCATCTTTAGCGCCGCTGATCCAGATGGCGTTGCCGGGGGCGCTGATCGTGTTGTCGCGCAGCTCGCTGCCGGCGGTTTCCATCTTAACGCCGTCCTTGCCCGAGATCAGGGTGTTGTTCTTGAGGTAAGAGCCAAAGGCGCCCGCATCCGAGAAGGCAAGGGAGGTTGCGTTGATGGTGGAATCGGTCAGGAAGACGTTGCTGCTTCGGTCGGTGACCGAGATGCCGGTTGCAATGTTACCGGCTACCTCAATGCCGCGCAGGAACAGGTTGTTTGTGGCCAGGTCGGTAAGGATGCCGGTAGCCGCGCTGCCGGAAACCGTCACGTTTTCAAGGATCGTTTCGCGGCACTGGCGAATGCGGATGGCGGTCATATCGGTGCTGCAGCCGATCAGGTTCAGGTTGGAAAGCTGCAGACCGTCGGCATTGTTCAGCACCAGGGGAGAGAGGGTGTGAACGGTGATGTTCTTGGCATCGTAGGTCTTGTTTGCATCAATGAACAGGAAGGTGATGGGGGCTACGTCGGTTACGTAGTAAACGCCGTTTTCCTTTACCGTGCCCTTGCGGATCGCGTCTGCCAGGGCGGCGGCGGTCAGTTCAATGCCGTCCTTATCCTGTCCGGAGAGGGTGGCATAGGCCAGCGCGGCATCGGTGTAGGCAAACAGGGCGTTGATGGCATCACGGCTGCGGTAGTTGTTCTCATTGCAGCGTGCGGCGTAATCCTCGGCGCTGTAGACCAGCGTCTTGCTGACCTCATCCCCGCTTGTGATGCGGAAGTAGACCGGCGTGCGCATGCGCAGGGCAGAAATGCCCTCCAGCGCTACGTAATAGGCCTGGTTCGCTTCAGACCAGACCGGTGCGGTGATCGTGACCGGATTGGTAAATGTCTCGTCCAGTGCAGCTTCTACGCGAATGCCGTCCAGCGTTTTGCCGGTGGCCGCGGTGAAATAAACACGGATTGCCGGTAAATCAGAAAGGATCATCGAGGCGGCATGGAACGCATAGTTTTGCAGCGTTGCCGTACCAAAGATGCGGTTGTTGGCGGTAAATTCACCGGGCGTTACCGTCTTCTCGGCGGCGGAGAGAGAAGCGTTGGCAAGATCGTCTGCCTTGTAATCAAAATACTTCTGTGCCTCGGCACCGTAGTTCAGCATCGCGCAGGAAAGATTGTAAAGGGCCTTGATGGTATCGGTCGTGCCGTTTGCGTAGCTTGTGCGCAGGCTCTCGGCATAGGAGCGGACGCTGGCCGAGCGTACCTCGCCGTAGGTATAGCCGGAGGCGGTCTTAACGTAGGGACGGGCGTAAACGATGTCCGTCATTTCCTTGGCGGCAATGCCCGTGTACGTATAGCGGTATTCGCCGCTTGAGGCGTCAAGCGTGCCGTTCGTGTGGGCATAGGCCTCGTTGTAGGTGTAATCGGTCACCCCTTCAGGGAAGAGCAGCAGGCCGTATTCCTGCGCGCTTGCCAGCGTGCTCTTGCTGAAGTAGGTGTAGAAATGCAGACTGATATCCCCGCCAAGCGAGGCGCTGATGGCATTCACATGCAGGTCGGGTGCCAGTGCAAAGCCGCCAAGCAGCGAAAGCATGGCCTCGCCGTTTCGGCTGGTGGCGTGGATCGTGTTGGTAGAGGAGAGCGTGGCATCAAATTGAATTTGCGTGCTTGCCGTGCCCGAAAAACGCATGGCCAGCACGTCGCCGCAGTCAAGATATACACCGCTGACCGGCGTGAAGGCGGTGGCAGATGCCGTATAATTCTTTTCAGCCACCCGGGTGACACTGCCGTCTGCACGGTAGACCGTCGCTGTAAAGGTTGTATTGCCGGTGGTGCTGAAAACGGGGGAGGAGAGGGTGTAGGTAGCGATGAGGGGAGAACGGAAGAGAAGAACGGTGTCGCTGCCGCTTTCTACCGTCAGCGTGCCGCTGCCGATGCTGCCTGCGCCGCTCTTGCCGCCAAAGGTCTTTGTGCTGCTGTCATAGGCGGGCATGGCGTATACAGACGTGCTGCCCTTGGGACTATAGCCGGCATAAAAGCTGCCGCTGCCCTGCAGGCCGCAAAAGCTCTCGCTTTGGGTATAGCTTTCACCGCAGTAGGAGGTATAGGTGATACGGGGGAATACAAAGCCCATGTGGCCGCCGGCGTTGACCATGGCAAAGGAGATGACGTCGCCCTCCTGCACCGAGACCCCAGTGGGGAAGCTCTGGTATGCCTTTGCTTCGTTCAAAAAGGAAACCTTTGCCCAACCGGCAGAGGCTGCAGATGCCTGGTAGACGAAAAAGCCGCTTCCGTCCTCCGCATTGCCGGTGGTAGGCCAGATCTTGACACCGTTTTTGAAGATGGCAAGCTTTGCACCGGGGAAGACCGGGTCTGTGCTTTTTCCATCGTGGCTGGTGGCAAGCTGGTCGATCGAAATGCTTACGGTGCCCTTTCTCGTCGCGTGATATGAGATAGCTGTGCCGTAGTCCTTGGGCAGAATCAAGCGGCCGCGATAACGGTCACTTGAGTTCAGATACATGCCGCCGAAGCTCCACTGATCACCGTCGCCATCTCCCTTTTGCGTATTGCAAAGAATGTTATGTGCGGTAGCGATCTGGTACAGAGTGGTCAGCTTGGTGTGGTCATTGACAGGGAAGCTATCAACCGTGTACGGACCGGGGTAGCCGTTAAAGACGCCGTTCGTAGAGGTAGGCACGTAGTCGGTAAATGCCTCTTCACGCAGCAATTCGGCCGAGCCGGCATAGTCGCTTGCCGGTAGGGCAGTAACGGCTATCGGCAGCAGCATGGCCACTACGCACAGGAGGGACAAAAAGAGGGTGAACGTTCTTTTCATGGTGTATCCTTTCTGGTGCAAAGAATGAAAATAATTACCATTTTTTATTATAGCACAACTATTTGTAAAATGCAAGAAATATTTTCATTTTCAGAAAAAGCATGCAGGATGCGCAAAATGCATATCCTGCATGCTTTGTTGGTTATTCCTTGTTTTTCACGATCGTGATAACGGGGTGCATTGCCAGATTGGACCAGCCGGAGATCTGGCGAGATGCGAAATAGATCTGATCGCCACCCTGGACAGAAAGCCCTGTCAGCGCTTGCGCGATCGAGGCCTTGATCGCATCGGGGGAGGAGGCGGTGCTTACCTCGTACCAATCTGCGGCGGTCGTGTAGCTGCCGCCCGCCTTCGGCCAGATCATGGTTTCGTTCTGGAAAATGGCGATCAAGCCGTTAGAGCTGCCGTTTGACCCCTCGGCTAACGGGAGGAGAAGATTCTCAAGTGATACGTTGATCTCGGTGCATTCCCACGGCACGGTGTAGCAGATGGCCACGTTATAATTGCTTTGCGCCGCCATGCGGAAGTCAACGCTCTTGCTGCGTATGCCGCCACGGCCGCCCCATATGCCACCGGCGGCGGAAATGCTGTCATCAAATACCCAATCGAGCCCGTGGTGCGTGAACGCCTTGAAGGAGAGGCTGTTTTTCGGCATGCTGCCAAAGGTGAAGCGACCGGGGTAAGTGACCGTTCCGGAGGAGGTGTTAAGGATGGGGCCAAGCTCGGTCAGCTTTTCTACCGTCCCCTCTGCCACAGACGCGCCAGCGGCAAGATCTGTGCCGTAAATGATGGTAGCGTTCGTGCTGTATATGCGTTGGCTGTCTGTTGTTGCGTTCGTGGGATAAACGTTATCGCTGAATTCAAGATCCTTTGCGCAATAGATATGCACGGCGGGGCTGAGATCGTTGTCTGCCGTATATCCCATTCGGTAGCCAAAATCGTTGCCGGCAACGGTGATGTCCTTGGCCGAATTGATATACAGGGCGTAGGTCGTTGTGCGGTCAACGATGTGGTTGCCCGTGATCGAGATGTTCTTGTAGAGCAGGAAATCCTCGTCTGCGCGGGTGCCAAGACCGTAGATCGAGATCGGGCTGTAAATATCTTGGTTGTAGAAGTAACCCGTGTGCTGGATGAGGTTGTTCTTGACCTCCAGGTTCTCGGTCACGCCTGATTCTGCCCATTGGATCTCGTAATGAATGGCAATGGCACTCATACCGATGTTGATCAGCGAGCAGTTTTTGATGGTGGCGTTAGAGCCCTTGATCAACAGGCCGCGGGAACGGATGTTGCGCACCATCGTATTGTCAAAGTAGAATCCGTCAGACGCCATGCTCATGTTGTCTACCATGACCTTGTTGGCATCGTTGTGCGTGTTGTCAGAGAGGTCATAGGCCGAGAGCGGTGCAGTATTGATGGCAGCGGTCGCGATCGTCACGCTGCGCAGGGGAATGCTTCTTGTTGCGTCATACAGATACACGGAAAGATCCGGTTCTACCACCGTAGCCGAGAGGGCGGTGGTGTCACAAAGCAGCTGACCGGCCCTGGTGTAGATGTATACACGGTCACCCTTTTCAAAGGGCTGGCAGAGCGTGGTCGGCGTTCTGTTGCCGCCGTAATAGGATTGGCTGGATATGATGCCCTTGTAGTAAATGGTGGTCGTTCCGTCCCCGTTGTTTACAACGTTGTGCAGGCGACCGGGCGTGTGGTTCTGGTTGGTGCCGTCATCACACATGTTCTCAAACAGGCAGAAGATCGCCTTGGAGCCGGCTGCGCAGCCGGTGGTGTGCGTGGCATCGATCGAGCCGATGTGGGGCAGGGAGCCGCGGTAATTGCCCCATTCATCTATATAGACCTCGGTGCTGATGCCGTATTGGCTTTCCATGGCACGATAGCGGTCATATTCCGCCTTCGTGATCACGGCGCCGTTCTTGGTGGTGTCTGCCACACGGTAATAGGTGGTTGCCGTGCTGTTGAAATTTTCCATAAAGGCAAAGCCGCCTGCGTTGCCGTAAAGCGTCAGGTCGCGGAAGGTGACGTTGCTTGAGTTTATTACGTGAACGGTATAGTCACTGTTGCCGTTACGGCAGGTCAGAATGTCACCGACCTGTGTGGCATGGTAGTCGGTGGAGGAAAGAGTCAGCGTCATCGTGCCGTCTGCATTGTGTACAACAGAGGAGGTGCCGCTTGAAAAATCACGGTAAGCGTAGAAGGTGCCCTGGTGCTGTGCACCCAGGTGAGAATTGATGAAATACTCGCTGTTTGAATTAGAAAATTCATTGACCATGCCGGCACCCGTCACGACACGAAGCCGGTTGCTGCCCAGCTTTTCCAGCACGTAGACCTGCCCGCAGGACTGCCGCTCAAAGCCGATGGTGATGCCGATGATAGCAAGTGAATCCATCTTCTCAACGGTGAAGATCCGACGCCACTTATCTTGCTGCTCCAGTAATACGCCAAAGGCGTACACCGTCTTGTTCTCACCGGAGAAGTAGATAGAGCCGTTCAGCGCGTAGGCGCCGGGGGCAATGATGATCTCGGTGTTGTTTTTCAGCGTGTCGGACACGTGCTTGGCAAAGGATCCCTTGTAGCCCTCTGCGGTGCGGATGCTATTCTTGCGCTCGTAGAAGGTGAATTGGTCTTTGTCTATATGCGGCAGCAGCCGCTCGTCTGCGCCGTAGGCAAGGCGGGCGTCCACGTCGGTCACGTCATCCCCGTTTTGGTTGCTGTTGCCGGTGGCGGTAACGGCCGCTTCCGTGTTCAGATCGGCCAGAAGATAATCGTTCCCGGTCAAGGTCAGTCTGCCGGTCAGCGTATTGCTGACGGTGTAAAGATGCTTATTGCCGGTAGCGGTGAGCGCAGTCGCGCTGTTCTTTAAAAGAACGACGTTGTCGCTATCCCGGCACAGAACGGTGCCGGTCACCGTGTTTTTAGCAACCAGCGTATCCTTCGCCTCTGCAACCGATACGGCGGTGCCACCGGCGGTGATGCGGTTGTCGCGCAGCTCACTGCCCGTTGTTGCCAGGCTTACGCCGTCCTTTGCCGAGGTGATGGTGTTGTTGCTGATGTAAGAGCCGCCTTTGCCGTTGTCGGCAATGCCGAGCGCCTTGGCGGCAAGCGTGGAATCGGTTATGTAGACGTTGCTTGCACTGCCGGATACGGAGAGGGCGGTCTCAATATCCCCCGAGACGTTTGCCCTTTTCAAAAAGAGCGCGTCTGTACCGTCACTTGCGGAAAAAGCGATGG
The DNA here is from genome assembly GCA_045543015.1 of Eubacteriales bacterium. Taxonomy (GTDB): domain Bacteria; phylum Bacillota; class Clostridia; order Oscillospirales; family CAG-272; genus UBA1740. The sequence goes on along the minus strand of JAZQLY010000059.1, from coordinate 2,820 downwards.
CTGCATGACCGGTAACGGTCAGATCCTCTAAAACGATCTCCTTGCTGTGCCTTGCCAGCACAACGGTCATGCTTGCATTGGTGCCTACCAGATTCAGGTTGGAAAGCTGCAGGCCGTCTGCATCGTGCAGCGTCATCGGCAGATCCATATAAACCGTAATGTTCTTGGCATCGTAGCTGCAGTCGGTGTCCTCCGTGTGGAAGAGGAGGGGAGAGATGTCCGAAATGCGGTAGGTGGCGTTCGGCGTTACGGTGCCCTGGCGGATGGCGTCTGCCAAGGCCTCGGCTGTGATCTCGATATGCGAGGATTCCTGGCCGGAAACGGTTGCGTAAGCAACGGCCGCATCGGCATAGGCAAACATGGCATCCAGCACCGCGCTGCTGCTGTATCCGTTAGCGCGGCTGCGCGCGGCATAGGCCTCTGCATTATAAGACAGGACCTCGCCCCGGTTGCTGCCGTCTGTGATGCGGAAGTACAGCGGTGCGCGCAGGTCGCCCGCAGGAATGCCGTCCAGCGTGACGTAATATACCTGCTTGGTTTCGGAGCGCTGCGGCACCAGCGTGCGTTTGTTTTGGAAGCTTGCATCAGCAGAGACCTCTACCCGAATGCTATCAACCGCCGCACCGCTTGCAGCGGAGAAATAAACGCGGATGGCGGGCAGATCGGCAAGGATCATGGAGCCGGCATGAAAGGCAAAGCCGGGCAGCGTAGACGTGCCGGTAATCTCGCTCGTGTCGGTCAGCGCGCCAATGGTGACCGTCTTTTCCTCTGCGGTCAGTGCGCTGTTGGCCAGATCGTTCGTTTTGTAATTGAAAAACGTCTGCGCCTCTGCACCGTAGTTGAGCATGGCGCAGGAAAGCTCGTACAGCGCTATGCCCGTTTCGCTCGTGCTGCCCTTGTATTTTTCGTAAAGCCCGGCGGCATAAGACTGCACGCTTGCCGTGCGCAATTCTCCGTAGATATAGCCGGTGGTTGTCTTGACGTAGGGACGGGCGCAGATCACGTCGGTCATTTCCTTGGCGGCAATATCGCGGTAGGTGTAGCAGTATTCACCGGTCTTTTCGTCAAGCGTGCCGCTTGTGTGCGCGTAATCGGCACGGTAGGTATAGTCGGTGCTTCCCTCCGGGAATACCAGCAGGCCGTATTCCTTGGCGCCCGCCAGCATGGCGGGGTCAAAATAAACGTAAAAATGCAGGCTGATGTTGCCGGCAAGCGAGGCACTGATAGCATTCAAATGAATATCCGGCGCTAAGGCATAGCAGCCGGTCAGGATCTTCAAGGCGCTGCCGTTGCGGCTGTCGGCATTGATCGTGTTGGTGGAGGAGAGCGTGGGGTCAAACCGGACGGTAGTCGGCTCACTTGCCGAAAAACGCAGGGCAAGCACGTCGCCGCGGTCCAGATAGATGCCGCTTTGCGGTGCAAACGAGGCAGAGGACGGCGTGTAGGCTACCGTAGCTACTTGCTCGGTCGTGCCGTCTGCCCGGTAAACGGTGGCTGTGAAGGTGGTATTCGACGAGGTGGAAAATATGGGGGAGGTCAGCGTGTAGGTAGCAATGATGGGGGAACGGAAGAAAACAACGGTATCACAGCCATCCTCCACGGTCAGTATACCCTTGCCAATGCTGCCCGCACCGCTCTTGCCGTCAAACAGCTCACGCTCACTGTTATAAGAGGGGAGCGTATAGACGGCCTTGCTGTCCTTTTGGCTGTAAGCGGCAAAGAAGCCGCCGGCCCCTTGCAGGCCGCAAAAGCTCTCGGCCTGTGAATAGGTATCGCCACAGTAAGAGGTGTAGGTCACGCGGGGAAGGAAAAAGGCGTGGTAGCCGGGATGGGAGGAATTGCGCGTCATGGCAAAGGTGATCCGATCCCCCTCCTGCAGGGCCACGCTTGCCGTGGTGCAGGCGTTTCTTTCTGCGGTGGAGAAGGCGTAGGTCTGTTTTATACTGACGGCAGAGCCGGTGGTAAAGGTCTTCCACGCCGTGCCGGATGCGGGGTAGATCATCTCGCCGTTTTTGAAAATGGCAAAATCAAAGCCCATGACCGCTACGCCGTGACTGTCATCGTTGTTGTTGTAGATGGCAAGACTGTCAAGTGAGAGCGTGGCAATGCCGTCCTTTTCTGCCGTGTAGGTAACGGCGGTGGCATAATTTTTGGTAATAATGGTACGCGGTGCCGAAACGGTCCTGCCGTTATCGGTGTAATCGTACCTGTACAGGTACATGCCACCGTAATCCCAGTGGTCGCCATCGCCGCTGCTGCGCTCGGATTTGCAAAGAATATTGAACTTGTAAGCAAGCGAATGCAGCGTTGTCAGCCTATTTGGCTCCGCAGTAGGAAAGGAGCCAACGGTCCACGGTCCCGTATACCCGGAAAAGGCCGTGCCGGTAGAGGTGGGGAAATGGTTGGAAAATGCGCTATCGATCATTGGCTTTGCCGTTGCAGCATAATCACCGGCCGGCAGCGCGGAGGTGATGACGGGCAACAGCATGGCTGCTACGCAAATAAGGGAAAGCAGAACTGTAAATCGCTTTTTCATGAAAAAAACCTTCCTAACGTGAAATGTGAAAAATAACATACTATTCTATTATAACATACATTGCCTGAGAATGGAATGGCTTGCAGAATTTTCTTGCCGTTGGATATGTAGAAAAAACAGAGCGTTTTTTGTGCATATTGCCATAGGGTGACGAGGATTATCCGAACCCGATTTCGGGCGGCAAATTTCCGCTCGCGCCGCGTCAGCGGCCTTGGCAATATGCTTATATGGCCTGCGGCCACTTTCTTGCGCAAGCAAAAATTTGCGCGCCCCAAATTCTTCGA
>JAZQLY010000058.1:0-47120 GCA_045543015.1 Eubacteriales bacterium | reverse complement strand
GGGGCACGTCAGAGCCGTGCGGCCGGGGTTCCCCGAAGCGAGCTTGCCGAGCTTTGGGGGTTCGCGGTGACCGAGGCACGGAGAAAAGCCGAAATCCCCTCGGCTTTTCGTCGCCGTGCCGAGACGATTCCCGTACGGGTCCACAAGCTTGCTTGTATCACGTTAAGCACACGCCACGGTGCCAAAAACAAAATTACATGTGAGTTTACAAAAATCTCTTGAAAACTACGCATAATTATGTTATAATTTATTTGTTATAATGGGGTGTGGTATATCCATCTCAAGACAAGGAGTTTGATATGGCAATAGAGCAGTTTACCGAGAGTTTAACTCTTTCTGAAATGAAATCTGTATTAGGCAAAAATTCTTTTGGCTATGTTTTTCCCCAAGGAGATGTTTCTAAAATTGGCAAAATAGAAAAACTGCTCAAAAAGGCGGGGGGCAAACCCGTCAACTGTGCTATGTCGGATTTTAGCCAAGGCGGTGCAGGAAAAGCAAAGCCGGAGTACATCATTACTTTTGATGACGATATACACACTATCATTGTTGTAGAGTGCAAGAAATCAGTATCAAAGCATTCAAGCGAAAACTTTGATCACCCAAGAGATTACTCAGTCGACGGTGCATTGTATTATGCAAAATACCTCAAAGAAGAATACAATGTTATTGCTCTTGCAGTAAGCGGTACTCAAAAAGATAAAATGAAAGCATCTGCTTATTATTGGGTAAGGCAGCAAGATACATATACCGAACTTACTAAGGCTCGTGATATTATTTTGGAACCTCAAAACTATATTGAGCTTATTAAGGGCAACAAGCTAAAAAAGGCGTATTCTCTCGATGAGATTAGAGAAACCGCTATCGATATGCACAATTATTTGCGCGAAATCAAAGTCACAGAAGCGCACAAGCCTATATTTATAGCAGGTATTTTAATAGCTTTGAATGACGATGATTTTTCAAAAACCTATGCATCTTTGACATCGTATAAAATGATAATGCAGAACATTCAAACAGCGATTGAGAATGTTCTTGCAGCAAGCGAAGTAAAGAGCAGTAGAATTAGTTATATCAAACAAGTATTCAAGATTCTTCAAGATAATACTAAATTTGCTGAAATTCCTTTAGGGCATTCTAAATCTATCACTTGGTACATCGAGCAGCTTGAATTAAAAATCAAGCCAATGATGGATTACGCAGATAGTACGGTTGATGCGCTTGGAGTATTTTATCACGAGTTTATAAAATATTCGGGTGGAGATGGAAGCGGTCTTGGAATTGTTCTTACACCTCAACATCTAACCGAGTTCATGTGCGACCTCGCAGGAGTAAATAAGAATAGCCGAGTTGTCGATATTTGTTGCGGTTCGGGTTCTTTCCTTGTAACTGCAATGTCCAAAATGTTTAAGCAAGCAAATCCTGGAGAAGTCGAACATATCAGAAAAGATGGTCTTTACGGAGTTGAGTTTGATGATGGCTTATATACCCTTGCCATTGCCAATATGATAATTCGTAAAGATGGTAAGTCCAACATTTACAAGGGAGATTGCTTTAACGAGCAGATCACAAAAGAATTAAAATCCAAAAATATTAACATAGGACTCATCAATCCTCCCTATTCTCAAACAGATAAAGAAGAATTAGAGTTTGTTGAACACTTATTAGATATTCTTTCTGTTGGCGGCATAGGCGTTGTTGTTGTACCTATGAGCTGTGCTATTGGTACAAAATTCAAAGCAACTCGTGAGCGTCTGTTCAAAAAACATACGCTGAAAGCTGTATTCAGCATGCCAGATGATATTTTCTATCCAACCGGTACAAACGTTTGCGTTATGGTATGGGAAGCGCATACGCCCCACGATGAAATGTTTGAAACTTTCTTTGGATATTGCAAAGAAGATGGATTTGTAAAACGCAAAAAACTCGGTAGAATTGATGCCTACAATAGATGGCAAGCAATTGAGCAAGAATGGTTAAGATTATATCGTAACAGAGATGTGGTTGATGGACTTAGCGCAAGAAAATGTGTTACAGCTAATGACGAGTGGCTCTGTGAAGCATACATGAAAACAGATTATAGCAAATTAACAGTTGATGATTTCCAGCAAACAATAAACGATTATTTGGCTTATTTAGTAAAGAGCGGAGATCGATATGAAAGTTAAAGAATTGTTTTCGGTAGAATATCCATCGACACTTATTTATTCCGAAATGCTCAAAGACTTAGCGGAAATAAATTTTGTTAGTTCGCAAGGCGATAACAATGGTGTCGTATCGAAGGTTGGGATATTACCCGGGATAAAGATATATCCCGCTGGAGTTATTACAGTTCCGCTTAAAGGTACTGTATTAGCTGCTCATGTTCAACCTGAACAGTGTTATGTTGCACACCAAGTTGCCGTTCTTTCTCCACTTAAATCGATGTCGTTGCAGGAAAAACTATTTTATTGCACTTGCATTAAACACAATGCTTATCGTTTTAGTTATGGGCGTCAAGCGGACAGGACATTGGAAGAATTGGAGTTGCCTGATTTTGTTCCGAATTGGGTAAAAAAGATTAAAATTTGCAAACCTAAATCTTGTGTTAATGCATCGAGTTTTGAATTGGAAGTGAAAAAGTGGAAACCATTCAAATTATCGGAACTGTTTGATATTTCAACATCAAATGATAGTAATTTGCAAAACAGTAATTTGGGCAAAACTCCATATGTAGCATCGTCTTCAGAAAACAATGGCATTACCGCACATATAGATGCAGTTCCATCACAAAAAGCAAAGACTATGACAATAGCGAGAAACGGCTCTGTTGGTTCTGTTTTTTATCACAGTTATCCATATTGCGCATCTCCCGATGATGTGAGAATTTTATCCCCAAAATTCAAATTAAATAAATATAATGCCCTATTTTTAAAAACCGTAATAGAAAAGGAAAAATACAAATACGCTTATGGTAGAAAGTTAGGAACGAAGCGCATTATGCAAATGATAATTAATTTGCCCGTTGATAATAACGGTAATGTTGATTTTGCTTATATGGAATCGTTTATTCGTTCTCTTCCCAATAGCGACTGCATCTAAAATGAAAATCAAATTTGATGACAATTTCATACTTGAATCTCAAAATGGAATTCCTTACGCTATCATTGGCTCACCAAAAATAAATATCCCCCCGCGTAGTGATATGCACCCCAAAAGTTAGACACTTTTGGAGGTGCATATTTTTATGTCAAAGCAAGGATCAAAACAAAAAAGGTACTCGACAGAATTCAAAATAGGTGTTATAATGGATATGCGAGAACACCGGTTAAGCTACAGCGAAACGGTAAGAAAATACTGGGGAACCAAAAGCAAAGCCGAAAGTTCTAATTATCGGCAGTGCTTAACACGGTGGGAACGCATATTCTTAGAAGAAGGAGCCGAAGGTTTAATGAAAGAACGCAGAGGCAAATCTAATATGAGCAGCAGACGTGGTCGTCCACCCAAACTTGATAAAAAAGTAGAAGAAGATCTTATTGCTGAGAACCAAAGACTCAGGATGGAGATAGAGTACTTAAAAAAACTGAGTGCCTTAGTTCTTGCGGAAGAGCAAGAGAACGGCAAAAAGCGTTCGTAATTGCTGAACTAAGGCAAAAGTATCCGCTTAAAGATTTGTTAGAGCTTTCCGGGATAGCAAGAAGTACATACTATTACTATCTGAAACAGAAGGATAAAGACAAATACGAAAGTGAAAAACAAGATATATTAGAAATCTACAATACTCACAAAGGAAGATATGGATACAGACGTATATGCTCTGAATTAAAGGCAAAAGGTTATCCAATTAACCATAAAACCGTGTTAAAACTGATGAAATCCCTTCATCTACGTGGAAAACAGAGTAAAAATGGCAAATACCATTCTTACAAAGGCGAAGTTGGCAAGGTAGCAGACAATCTGTTGAAAAGAGATTTTCATGCAGATAAGCCGTTTGAAAAACTAACAACAGATGTTACAGAGTTTAAGATCGGTGATGAAAAAGTATATCTATCACCTGTGCTCGATATGTTCAATCGCGAAATTATATCTTATTCTATTTCGACGAGTCCGAATTTGTGGCAAATACGCGAAATGTTAGAAGGCTTATTTGCCAAACTACCAACCGACGCACGACCTATCTTTCATTCTGATCAAGGTTGGCAATACCAACATGCTGAATACCAACGGTTACTTGCCGAGCATAACATTACGCAAAGTATGTCCCGAAAAGGCAACTGCATGGACAACGGCATAATGGAGAATTTCTTTGGCAGGTTGAAAGTTGAGATGTATTACGGCGAAAAATTTGAATCTCCTAGGGGATTCATTGAGAAGTTGGAAGAATACATACATTACTACAACAATGAGAGAATCTCTCTAAAACTAAAAGGAATGAGCCCAGTGCAATACCGAGCTCATTCACAAGCAATTTAATATTTAATTTTTGTCTAAACTTTTGGGTTCACTTCACTACGCGGGGGGATATTTATTTGTAAGGTGCCGATTTCCTTTGCTTTTTCGCCGAATTTTTCGTCAACGGCCTTGACAATACGGTAAGAAAAGTGTACAATATAATAGTAAAAGAATTTGTCATTTGCGGAGGGACGATCCATGGAAAAAACAAAATTGGACCAGTTAACAGAAATTGCCCGTCGTGTGCGTGTTGGCATCATTGAGGGGACGTATCATGCAAAATCCGGTCACCCCGGTGGCTCGCTTTCGATCGCCGAGATCTTGACCTATCTCTATTTTGAAGAGATGAACGTTGACCCCAAAAATCCCAAAATGCCCGACCGTGACCGCTTTGTTTTGTCAAAGGGGCACACCGCGCCCGCCCTGTATGCAACACTTGCAGAGCGCGGCTTCTTCCCGGTAGAGGATCTGAAAACACTCCGCAGGCTTGATTCCTATCTGCAGGGCCACCCGGATATGAAGGGTACGCCCGGTGTTGATATGTCTACCGGCTCGCTCGGCCTTGGTATTTCTGCCGCTTGCGGCATGGCGCTTTCCGCCAAGTACCGCGGCGAGGATTATCGCGTTTATACCGTGGTAGGTGACGGTGAAAGCGAGGAAGGCCAGGTTTGGGAGGCGGCTATGTTTGCTGCCCACTATAAGCTGGACAACCTGGTTGCCTTTATCGACCTGAACGGTCTGCAGATCGACGGTAAGATCACCGAGGTCATGAACCCCACACCGCATGATAAAAAGCTGGAGGCCTTTGGCTGGAACGTTATCACCGTCAATGCGCATAGCTTTGAAGAGATCGCCGCTGCGCTGGCTGCAGCTCGCGCCTGCAAGGGCAAGCCTACTGCCATTATCGCCTGCTCGGTCAAGGGCAAGGGCGTTTCCTTTATGGAGGATAAGGCAGATTGGCACGGTAAAGCACCCAATGCCGATGAATACGCACTGGCCATGGCAGAACTGAATGGGGAGGAGAAGTAAGATGGCAGAAAAGATCGCAACGCGTGAGGCCTACGGCAATGCGCTGGTAGAGCTCGCAGAGAAATATGATTTCGTAGTACTGGATGCCGACCTGGCAGCCGCCACCAAAACCGGTGTTTTCAAAAAGAAATACCCGCAGCGCTTCTTTGATTGCGGTATCGCCGAGGGTAATATGATCTCGGTCGCTGCCGGTATTGCTACAACCGGGCTCGTTCCGTTTGCCAGCTCCTTTGCTATGTTTGCCGCCGGCCGCGCCTATGAGCAGGTGCGCAACTCGGTCGGCTATCCGCACCTCAACGTCAAGATCGCCGCGACCCACGCCGGCGTTACGGTAGGCGAGGACGGTGCCACCCACCAATGCAATGAGGATATTGCCCTGATGCGTACCATCCCCGGTATGGTCATCCTCAACCCGGCAGACGCACCCGAGACCCGTGCCGCGATCGAGGCGGCCATCCTGCATGATGGCCCGGTGTATATCCGCCTTGGCCGCGCCGCTGCGCCCGTGATCAATGCAGACGATTATCAGTTTGAGATCGGCAAGGGTGTCAAGATGACGGACGGTAAGGACGTCACCATCGTTGCAACCGGCTATATGACGCATATCGCGCTGGAGGCTGCCAAGCTGCTGGAGGCAGAAGGCATCTCTGCCCGTGTGATCAATATGCCCACCATCAAGCCCTTGGATACTGCCATTCTCGAGCAGGCCGCCCGTGAGACGGGTGCCATCGTTACGGTAGAAGAGCATAGCATCATTGGCGGTCTTGGCGGTGCCGTTTGTGAGGCACTGGCCGAGGTCTGCCCCGTGCCCGTTGCCCGCATTGGCGTGCCGGATTGCTACGGCCGCTCTGCCTCCGCCGGCGAAATGCTCACCTTTATGAATCTTACTGCTGAAAATATTGCTGCCAAGGCAAAAAAGGTGATCGGTAAATGATTGTAAAAGAGTACCTTTGGCCGAAGCGCATCCTCCTGGAAACAGGGGATATCACATACGGTGAAAACCTGAAGGTCGAGGTGCCGCGTCAGATCTTGATCGGTACCCCCGGCAAGGAATATACCTGCATCAACGGCCGTGCCTCTATTTTGCTGGATTTCGGCACAGAGGCGCGCGCTACGCTGCGCATCCTCTGCCGTGAGGTAACGCGTAACCGACAGGGAACGACCACCCGCGTGCGCATCCGCCTTGGCGAATCGGCTTCTGAGTGTTGCGCCGAGCTTGGCGAACGCGGTGCCTGCAACGATCATTCTCCGCGTGATTTTGAGATCACGCTGACCGGCATGTCAGACGTTTGCTACGGCCAGTCCGGCTTCCGCTTTGCGCGACTGGACTTCCTTGAAGAGGACATTCAGGTGCTGCTGCACGCCGTGATCGCGGAGGGGGAGACTATCGGTCTGCCTGCCCGCTACCAGTATAAAGGCAAGGATCCGCTGGTAGCCGATATCTACCGCGCCGCCAAGCGCACCATCGATCTTTGCTCGGCCGGCGAATACGTCTGGGACGGTATTAAGCGTGACCGTCTGGTCTGGATCGGGGATATGCACCCGGAGATGCTGGCACTCACCACGCTGTATGGCCGTGTGCCGATGATGGATCGTTCTTTGAATTTCATGCGTGATTCTACCCCCATCGGGGATTGGATGTGCGGAATAACGACCTATTCCGCCTGGTGGATCATTACGCTTGCCGATTATTATGCCGCTACCGGCTGCTCTGATCTGGTGGTAGAAAACCTTTCCTACGCGCAGGACGTTGTCAAGCAGTTTTTGCAATACGTCGATCAGGATGGCACTATCAACCTGCATGACCGCATTCTCGTTGATTGGCCGACGCACGGCCAGCCGGACGAGGCAGCAGGCGTGCATGCCATTTTACTGATGATGGCAAAGAAGGCCTCTTACCTCTTTTCTGCCATGGCGTGTCCCTCGGTCTACGCGGTAGAGCTTACCAACCGGTTGCTCAAAAAGCCCATCAAGGTCACCCATTCGATGCAGGTCGCCGCGCTGAAGTATTTTGCGCTTGGCGAGCTCCCGCGCGAGGACGTGGCCCTGCTTGGCCGCCTGGGGGCAAACGGTATGTCTACCTTTATGAGCTATTATATCCTGACTGCCTATGCCCGCTACTTCGGCAAGGAGGCTGCGCTTGAGGTCATGAAGACCTATTACGGCGGTATGCTTTCCCGCGGTGCCACCACCTTCTGGGAGGATTTTCATCTGGAATGGCTGGAGGGATCTGGCCGCATTGATGAGCTGCCTGCAGAAGGGGAAAAGGATCTGCACGGTGATTACGGTGCGTTCTGTTACGTCGGCTTCCGCCATTCCTTCTGCCACGCGTGGGCAACCGGCATTCTTCGTTTTATGAAGGATATCGGCATTTAATGTAAAGCAGATGCAGCTTGCACGGCTTGATTTTTCAAGCCGTGCAAAATATTTATACAAATTTCAGAAAGGCCGCATATGATAGCCAATTACCACACCCACACCCCACGCTGTAACCACGCAAGCGGCAGCGAGGAGGAATATATCCAGCTTGCCATTGCGCGTGGCATCAAGCTGCTCGGCTTTGCCGACCATGCGCCCATGCCGTTTCAGGACGGCCATTATTCAAGCTTCCGCATGACGCTGGAAGAATTCCCGGATTATATGCAAACGCTGCTGGCGCTGCGTGAAAAATACCGTGGCCAGATCGATATCCGCATCGGGCTGGAGGCAGAGTATTACCCGGCTGTTTTTCCGCGCATGCTGGAATTTATCAAGCCGTACCCGGTGGAATACCTCATCCTTGGCCAGCATTTTCTCCGTAACGAGGAGCCGGGCGAGCTGCCGTGCAGCAAGCAGACCGAAGAGGAGGCGCGGCTCGTTCTGTACGTCGATCAGGTCGAGGAGGGGTTAAAGACCGGCCGTTTTTCCTATCTTGCCCACCCGGATCTTTTAAACTACGTGGGGGATGACGGCATTTACCGCCGTGAGATGACGCGCCTTTGCAAGGCCGCGAAGGATCTCGATATCCCGCTCGAGATCAATCTGCTTGGCTTGGCCACCGGCCGCCATTACCCGCGGGATCGTTTTTGGCAGATCGCCGCAGAATGCGGGAATACCGTCATTCTCGGCTGTGATGCGCACGAGGTGGTGCGCATGGCCGTCCCGGCGGAAATTGAAGCAGGGCTTGCCATCGTCAAAAAACACCATCTCTCCTTGATCGAGGAGCTTCCTCTGCGCCCTGTTCACCCATAATACAAGCGCCGCGAGCATTCGCGGCGCTTGTATTATTTGAAGATGTTTTCTTTGTGACGATCTGACAGGATCGCTTTTGCAAAATCCTTTTTCTGCCTGAAATATTGCATTTTTCTCCGACATATGATATAATAATGTGTAATTTTTTAAAATCTTCCTATGGAGGAAACAGCTATGGATATGGTAATTTTAACCGCTCTTGGTGTTGGCGGTGCTACGCTGGTTGGCGCGTTGATCGGCTTTTTGTTTAAAGATCTCTCGCATCGCTTCAGCGATATCGTGCTGGCCTTTGCGGCCGGCGTCATGCTGGCGGCCGCCGTGCTGGGGCTTATCATCCCCTCGGTGGAATACGGCGGGCAGTACGGCCTGCTCATCACCGTGGCCGGCATCTTTGTCGGTGCCATCTGCCTGAACCTGATGGACAAGCTGGTACCGCACCTGCACCAGATGGCAGGCGCAGAGCAGGAGGCGCACGGCGGCAACGAAAATCTGAACCGTGTGATGCTGTTTGTTACAGCCATTGCTATTCACAACCTGCCGGAGGGCATTGCTGCAGGCGTTGGCTTTGGTGCTGGTAACACGGCAGAGGCAATGGTCATTGCAGGCGGTATCGCGCTGCAAAACATCCCGGAGGGGATGGTGATCATCGGCCCTATGCTGGCGGCCGGTGTCAGCCGGCGAAGAACGCTGCTGCTTGCCTCACTTACCGGCCTTGTAGAGGTGCTTGGCACCTTGATCGGTTATTTCGCCGTCAGTCTTGCCTCGGCGGTGCTGCCGTTTGCGCTTGCCTTTGCCGGCGGTACGATGCTTTACGTCATCAGCGACGAAATGATACCCGAGACACATGCCCACGGCAGCCAGCGCGGTGCGACCTACGCCTTGCTTGTCGGCTTTTGCCTGATGCTGGTTTCCGATTTCCTGCTCGGGTAAAAAATTCATAAAATATGGTAGAATTTTAACGAAAAAAGTGCCATAATATATCTTGTTGATTCTGTTACCGGGAGGAAAAAATGAAGGAATACAGAGCAGGTATAGATATTGGTTCTACTACGGTAAAGCTTGTTATCTTAGATGAAGAGGGCCGTATGCTGTACGGCGAATACAAGCGCCATATGGCGCGCACGCAGCAGACCTTGGCTGACATGCTGAAGGATGCCAAGAGCGTGATCGGTGAAGCCATGCTCCGTGCGCAGATCACGGGCTCTGGCTCTATCAATCTTGGCCGTGCGATGGGCATTGGCTTTGTGCAGGAGGTTGTGGCGGTTGCCTCGGCCCTCAAGCACGCCCACCCGCAGACAGACGTTGCCATCGAGCTGGGCGGCGAGGATGCCAAGATCATCTATTTCAAAGGTGGGCTTGACGAACGCATGAACGGCGTTTGCGCCGGCGGCACAGGCTCGTTTATCGACCAGATGGCAGCCCTGCTGCAGACCGATGCTGCAGGCCTTAATGCCGAGGCAGCGCACTACGAAAATATTTATCCCATTGCTGCCCGTTGCGGTGTGTTCGCCAAAACGGATATTCAGCCCTTGATCAACGAGGGTGCCTCAAAGGCTGATCTGGCCGCCTCTATCTTTCAGGCGGTGGTCAACCAGACCATCTCCGGCCTTGCCTGCGGCAAGCCCATTCGTGGCTGCGTGGCCTTTCTCGGCGGCCCGTTGCACTTCCTGCCCGAGCTAAAAAAAGCCTTTATCCGCACGTTGAACCTCACCCCGGAGAACGTCGTGGATCCGCAAAACGCGCATCTCTTTGCCGCCATGGGTGCTGCCTTGGCAGCGGGAGAGGCCGAGGCGGTGGCGATCGATCATATGATCGACCAGCTCTCCCAGGGCGTGACCATGGATTTTGAGATCAAACGGCTTGATCCGCTTTTTGCTGACCGAGGGGAATATGAGGCCTTTACCGAGCGGCATGGCCGCGCGGTGGTTGGTCGCGCAGATCTTGCTACATACAGCGGCAACTGCTTTCTCGGGATCGATGCTGGCTCTACTACCACCAAGCTGGCCTTGATCGGTGAGCGCGGAGAGCTTCTGTTCTCCTTCTATGCCAATAACCAAGGCAACCCCATTGGCACCGCGATGAACGCCATTCGCGGGCTGAAGGATGCTATGCCGCCCACCGCGCGTGTGGCGCGCTCTTGCTCCACCGGCTATGGTGAGGCGCTTTTGAAATCGGCCTTCTGCTTGGATGAGGGGGAAGTGGAAACGGTTGCTCATTGCACCGCCGCTGCCTTCTTTGACCCGCAGGTTGACTGCGTGCTGGATATCGGCGGGCAGGATATGAAGTGCATCCGTCTCAAAAACGGCGTGGTGGATAACGTGCTGCTGAACGAGGCTTGCTCCTCCGGCTGCGGCTCGTTTATTGAAAACTTTGCCACCTCGCTTGGCTATACCGCGCCTGATTTTGCCAAAGAGGCCCTCTTTGCCGAAAACCCCGTTGACCTTGGCACGCGCTGCACGGTGTTTATGAATCCCAACGTCAAGCAGGCGCAAAAGGAAGGGGCCACCGTTTCCGATATCTCGGCCGGTCTTGCCTATTCGGTCATCAAGAACGCGATCTTTAAGGTCATCAAGCTGGCTGATGCTTCTGGTCTCGGTCAGCACGTGGTGGTGCAGGGCGGTACCTTTCATAACCGCGCCGTGCTGCGGGCCTTTGAAAAGATTGCAGGGGTGGAGGCGGTCTGCCCGGATATATCCGGCATGATGGGCGCGTTTGGCGCTGCGCTGCTGGCGCGTGACCACTATACAGGACAGGCAACCACCACGCTTTCCTTTGATGATATTCTCTCCTTGACCTATACCTCCACCGCTACGCGCTGCCAGGGCTGCTCTAACCACTGTATGCTGACCGTCAACCGGTTTCCCGGTGGCCGCCGTCACATCACCGGCAACCGCTGCGAGAAGGGACTGGGCGGGGAAGGAAAGCAGGAGGACGTTCCCAACCTGTTTGCTTATAAGCGCAAGCGGATGTTTGATTATGAGACCCCGGCGGCAGAAATGGCGCCGCGCGGCAGCATTGGCATTCCGCGCGTGCTGAACATCTATGAAAACTATCCCTTCTGGGCGACCTTTTTTGGCCGTCTTGGCTTCCATATCGTTCTCTCACCGTTTTCGGACCGAAAGCTTTATGAGCGCGGGATGGAGTCGATCCCGTCTGAATCCGAGTGCTATCCCGCCAAGCTGTCGCACGGCCATGTGCAATGGCTGATCGATCAGGGGGTCAAGACCATCTTTCACCCCTGTGTGTACTATGAGCACAAGGAGTATGAGACCACGCAGAACTGCTATAACTGCCCGATCGTGGTCTCCTATCCCGAAAACCTTAAAAATAACGTCGAGGCCATAGCAGACGGTGATGTGCATTATGTGCGCCCCTTTTTGGCCTTCCGCACGGAGAAGGTGGCCGCCGACCGCTTGGTTGACGTGTGTCGTGAGGAGTGGGGCATTCCTGAAAAAGAGGTGCGCCGCGCCGCCCACGCTGCGTGGGTAGAGCAGCAGCGTGCCAAGGCAGACGTGCGCGCTGCCGGTGCCGCCGCTCTGGCATGGATGGAGAAAAACGGCAAAAGCGGCATCGTCATTGCCGGCAGACCGTATCATCTTGACCCGGAGATCAACCACGGCATTCCCGAAATGGTGACGACCTTTGGTCTTGCCGTGCTGACGGAGGACAGCCTGCCGATCGATTTTGTACCAACGCGCCCCATCCGCGTGCTTGATCAGTGGGTGTACCACTCCCGCCTGTATGCGGCGGCGGAATTCGTCCGCACGCGGGACGATTTAGAGCTTTTGCAGCTCAATTCCTTCGGCTGCGGCCTGGATGCGGTCACCACCGACCAGGTAGCGCAAATTCTTGAGGGCAGCAATAAGCTGTATACCGTGCTGAAGATTGACGAGGTCAATAACCTCGGTGCTGCACGCATCCGCCTGCGTAGCCTGTTGGCCGCAATGAAGATGCGGCGCGAGCAGCATATCTGTGCCATTCCCAAGAGCATTGAATACAAGCGTACCCACTTCACAAAGGAAATGAAGAAGGAAGGGTACACCCTTATCGCTCCGCAGATGAGCAAGATCCACTTTGACATATTAGAGCCTGTTTTCCGTAAATTCGGTTACAACGTTGTTATTTTGACCAATACCAACCGCGCCGCGATCGACGTAGGTCTGAAATACGTCAACAATGACGCTTGTTACCCCTCTATTCTGACCATCGGTCAGATCATGGATACGGTTCTTTCCGGGAAGTATGATACCAACCGCCTGGCAATTCTTATGTCGCAAACGGGCGGCTGCTGCCGCGCCAGCAACTACGTTGGCTTTATTCGCAACGCGCTGGATAAGCTTGGCCTTTCGCATATACCGGTCATTTCGGTCAATGCCGTAGGACTTGAGAAAAACGAGGGCTTCAGGCTGACACCCGCCATGCTGGTGGATGCCGTGCATGCCTTTGTCTACGGCGATCTGTTTATGCGCTGCGTTTACCGCGTGCGCCCCTATGAGGCGGTGCCCGGCTCAGCAAACGCCTTGCATGCCAAGTGGCAGGCCATTTGCATTGATTCGCTGGTCAATCCCAAGAGCAAATATAAGTTTAAGGACGTTTGCCGCGGCATCGTAGAGGAGTTTGATCAGCTTCCCATCCGTGAGGATGTGAAAAAGCCGCGCGTTGGCATTGTAGGCGAGATCCTTGTTAAGTACATGCCGCTTGCCAACAACCACCTCGTAGAACTGCTTGAAAGAGAAGGGGCAGAGGCCTTTGTGCCGGATATGATGGACTTCTTCTGCTACTATCTCTTCAACCGGGATTATAAGCATCGCTACCTTGGCAACAGCTTTCAATCTGCCTTTTTCTGCAAGCTGGCGCTGAACGTGATTCGCCGCGTGCGCCAGCCCGCGGTAGATGCCTTAAAGGCAAGTCGCCGCTTTGAAGCTCCCATGCCGATCGAGCAGGTAGCCGAGATGACCAAGCCGGTCCTTTCTCTTGGTAACCAGTATGGCGAGGGGTGGTTCTTAGCCGGTGAGATGATCGAGCTGATCACCGAGGGTATTCCCAACATCGTCTGCATTCAGCCCTTTGCCTGCCTGCCAAATCACGTAGTCGGAAAGGGCGTGATCAAGCAGCTGAAAAAGCTGTACCCGCAGGCCAATATCGCGGCGGTGGATTATGACCCCGGCGCCAGCGAGGTCAACCAGCTGAACCGCATTAAGCTGATGCTCTCTGCCGCGCGAGAGAACATGCAGTAAAACCATTATAAAAAGGGACTATCGTATAAAATACAGCATACCTATGCGTTTTGCGCAGCAAAACGGGCGAGAAAACCATTTCTCGCCCGTATTTTTATGATGCTGTAAGGGGCTCGTTGGATTTTGAGCAGAAATCTCCGTTTTCTATCCGATAGGCGTATTGACATACGTCGAGGATGGAAAACGGAGATAGCAAACAAAAATTTAATAAAAACAGAGAAAACCGCAGGTTTTCTACCATAAAGCGATGCGGGCGGACAAGTCTTTCCTATATGCAAAGAATGAGCGGGATGCAAGATCCCACTCATTCTTTTTTGTTTGCGGTTATGCCAAAATGCGACGGCCTCTTTATTCTTTGATCTCGGTATAATACAGAACGGGGTGAACGGCAAAGGCCGACCAGGATTCATGCCGCTTGGCAACGAACATGATCTCGTCTCCCGCGTTCAGCGAGAGCTTGAGCGAGGAGAGCGAATCCTGCAGTATAGCGTGTGTGGTTTCCCTTGAGACCAGATACCAATCTGCACCGTTCGTGTAAGAGCCGTTTTTCGTGGGCCATACCATCTCGCCGTTAACGAATATGGCAAAATATCCGTCAGCCGAGCCGCTGCCAGAGGCATACGGCTGCAGGAACGAAGAGAGGCGCAGCAGGGCTGTGCCGCTGTATTCTGCCGTGTAGCGGATGCAGGCGTTACTCTTGCTAAGGGCCGCATAGCGATAATCCTTATTGGCATACAGACCGCCGGAGGAGGACCACAGTGAGTTGGCTGTGGCCGAAAGCCAGCCGGACGTAGTCATGATCGCAAACGGCTTATACGTGGCGATCGAATCCACCGTGGTGTAGCCGGCAGACCAGTACTCGTTAAAGATCAGATTGTTGTTTTCATCCGTTGTTGGCGTGTGATCAATAAAGGCGGCGGTATGCTTGGCGCTTGCCGTAGGATCGTCGGGTATGGCGGTGCCTACGTCAGAGCCGGTGATGCCGGCGTTGCCGTTTACAAGGATGTGGTCGGTAATGTCCGTAAGGTAAGGCGAATAGGTGTTGTTTTCAAAACGGACGTCGCGCGCATAGTTGACAAAGACGGCAGCATGGGGCTTTTCAGCCGTTTCGCCCTGCTTGGTACCAAAATCGTTATCCCTGACGAGAACGTTCATGGCGCTGTTCAGATACAAGGCGTGGTCGGTTGCGCGGTCACGCATCACGTTGCCGATGATCTGAATGTTTTGATAGGGGAGGCAATCCTCATCGGTGGAAGCGCCAAGGCCCTTGATGGTGATGGGGGAATACAGCGTCTGGTTGATGAAATAGCCGGTGTTCTCAAAATAGTTGTAGGCGATCAGCGTGTTATCGCAAACGCCGGACTCACCCCATTCCGGCTCAAAGATCAGACCAACAGCCGCCATGCCGATGTTGCGGAAGGTGCAGTGCTTGATCTCGTTGTCCGCACATTTGACAAGGAACCCGCGGGAACGGATGTTCTGGATCAGCATATTGTCAAAGATAAATCCATCGCCGTTGCGGGTACGGTTGTCAATGAGAATTCTGCGGTCATTGGCCCCGTCTGCCGTTAAGTCATAGCCGGAAAGGAGCGCATGATCAAAGGCGGCAGGGTCAACCCTTACCTCGTAGTGCATAAAGCCGTTGATCTCGCTCAGCTGCGTGGTGACCGAGAGCGCGGGCGTGTCACACACGGTCTTGCCGGCCGAGGTATACACGTAAACACGGTCGCCTACGGCAAAGTTCGCGCAAACGGAGGTATAACCGAGCGAGGAGACCTTTTCCTTGTAGGTGATGGTGCCGGTTGCAGGATCGTAGCCGGCCAGCCGACCGTGGAAGCCTTGCTGGTTGGTACCGTCATCCGAAAGACCTTCAAAGATACAGCTGGTAGCCTTCATGCCGGTCAGCGAGTTCGAGGTGTGGGTCGAGTCTGCCGTTACCGTGCGTGCAGGGGTACCGCGGTAGTTGCCAAACTCGTCAATATAGACCAGCGTATCCACGCCGTATTCTGCGTTGAGTGCCTTGTATTCCTCGTAGGTCGCTTGGTCGATCACCTTGGCAGGGGCGGGGGAGACCATGACGCGGTTGAGGATGGTGCCCTCTACGGCGTAGCTGTCCCAGAAGCAGCGGATAGAACCGCTGAGAATGGTCACGTCCTCAAACTGTACCGCCGTGTTCTCATAGAGGTTTGCCACGTTGTTGCCGTTTGCACGGCAGGTCATCATATCCCCCGGTTGAATTTTGTTGTACGCATCTGTAGAGGGGGTAGAGGCAAGCAGTCCTGTGGTTGCATCATAGGTCATGTCTCCTAACGAAATATCTGCGTAAGGGTGATCCTCTCCTGCGCGGTAACCCATAAAGGCAATGCCGTTGCCACCCTCGCTGAAGTAGTTTGTGTCTGTCAGATCCTGCAGCATGCCGGCAGCGGCACGGTAATAAACGGTGCCGTTTTCCTTCTTCAATACGATCATATGCCCGCAGCCGTTAAGAACCATGTCCACCGTCAAGCCACGGAAGGCGTAGTTTTCACAGAGCCTTATATTGAATACGTCGCTAAAGAAATCGTATTTCTCATACAGCACGCCGTAGGCGTAGACGGTGCAATTCTTGATGCTTTGCAAATAAACCCGTCCGTTTGTGCTGTAGGCGCCGGGAGCAATGATCAGCATGCCGTTGTTCTTGGAACGCCGATTGATATACTCATCGATCTTCAGCTTGCTGCCGTCAGAAAGGCGCACGTAATCCTTGCGCTCCATATTGATAAAGGCATCCTTGTTGATATGGGGCAAGAGGTCCTCGTTAACGCCGTATGCGGTACGGGCATTCACGTCGGTGACGTTGTCACCGTTGAAGTTCTGAATATTGGCAGCTTCGATCTTGCCAAGGGTGTTGTTGCGGGTAGCCAGCAGATAATTTACCCGGTCAAAGACCGTATCGCCATACAGCTCGTTGTTACAAACGTAGGCGTTGGTGCTGTTCTTGACGGTAATATGCTCGACCTCGTTGAGCAGAATGACGCTGTTGTGCGTGCCGTCATACGAAACACCGCCAAGGTTCTTGAAGCGGTTCATGGCTACCAGCAGATTTTGCGTTTTCTCTTTGCCGGTCGCTACGCTGCCGTGAATGGTGGAATACCAGACCGTGCTGTTGCCGGTGGAAAGAAGGATGGCAACCTCCTCACCCTTGAAAACGCAGTTTTCGTAAAGCGCACCGTCTGCGGCCGCATCGCTTGCCGCGATCGCGCCTGCAAAATAGCAGCCAACTGCCGTCAAAGAGCCGGAACGGTTTTCAAATGCGGTGTCTTTGGCGGTGATACGGCAATTATCCATGCGCAGGCTCTGGCAGCCGGCCTGAACAAGCAGGCCTGCCTTGCATTCTACGCCGGTCAAGGTAACGTCATTGCCTTGCGCAATGATCATTCTGCCGTCCGCTACCGTCAGGTTGGAAAGCTGCACGTTACCCGGTGCGGTAAAGGTAATACCACCGGGGGCAATTACGGTGCAATCACGCCCGTCATATGCCGCTCCTGTAAGCCCAATCAGCAGCGGTGCCGTGTCGGTCAGGCGGTAGGTAGCCCCAGCCGCCAGATCGCCACTAAGGAACAGGGCAGAGAATTCTGCCGCGCTGATGGCAATTTCGTCAGCGGCGGGCGTGCGGCCGGTTGCGGCCAGGCTGCCTGCCGGCAGCGTAGCACCGGCACCCGAAATGCTGTTGATGGCCGGGCGGGTGAGGACAAGATCCGCTTCCGGTGTGTACGGTGCGTTCGTGTAGGTAATAACGGGTGCAAGCTTAACCTTGGCGGCCTCTTGCCCGTTTGCCGACAGGCGGAAGAAGATCACGTCTCCTGCCTTGACCGCCGTTTTGAAATTAAGCACAGAGGCTTTTTCGCTTGTCGGAACGGTGTAAGAAGTATCGGTCAACGGCCAGATGTGAATATTGTTTTTGTAGATGGTGAGCGCTGCCGTGCCGTTCGTCAAGCGCTGCAGCGTTTCGCTGGAGATGGTGATCACGCCGTCGCGCGGGGCCAAAAAGCCATAGGCAACGTCTGTGCCGTTCCCTGCAATGGCAATCCCGTTGCCAAGCGCGCCGTTCCCATCCGAGAGGCCAAGCGCACCAAGCAGATCCTGTTCCTTAACGGCCGTCAGGGCGGTGTAGTCCCAGCGGGAGATGCGATCGCTTTGCACGGTGTAATAGCCCCAGGCGCCACTTGGCAGATCACCCGCCATGGTGGGGAACTCATCGGTTACGCGATAGGCAGCCTTTTGGTGATAGGCGTATGCGGTTGCCGCATCGTAAAAGGCCAAAATGGCGTTTGCGACAGGGGAGACGCCCTCGTCTGCCGTCTTGCTTTGGCAGTAGGCGGCAACGCTGTAGGCAAGCGTCTCAGACAGGGCGTTGCCCGCTGCATCCGTTATGCGGTAATAATAGGTCTTGTTCCAGTTGATGGGGGCAATGCCCGCCGTTTTTGAGGAATAGACGTTTGCATGGGCCGTATAGGCGGCAGCAAGCGTGATGGCATCGCTAAAGGACGGGTCGCTTGCCTGCTCGATCCGCCAGCCAAGTGCCGCTGTTTCTGCCGGAATGAGGAAGTAGAGCTTCATGGCAATGGTGTCCTCTGAAAGCAGGGAAGCGCCAAGTATTTTTGCTTTGGCACCGGGCAGATCGGTGATCTGTGCGGTCCCGTAGTCTCCTGCAGGGGTAACCGTCCTTTGCGCCTCCGTGAGCCCGGCATTGGCAAGCCTCTCGGTGTGGTAGGCAAAATGCATCTGTGCGGCAGTACCGTAATTCAGCGCGGCAATGGCCGTGTTGCTGGTAACGTCCTGCGCATTGCTCGTCACATAGGACATCAGGCAGTCAGCCATGGTAGTGGTACCCTTGGCAATGAGAGTTTCCTTGCCGTTTACCTTGCCGTGTACGGTATAGCCGAAGAGAGCCGAGCTCATACGCCCTGCGGCGAGAATTTTTCGCGTCTTATGCCAAATCTCGCCTCGCAAGATGCGTATCTTGCTTCGACTCGCTTTGACAAAATCCATCAAAAAAATTCAACGCCGGAGGGTGCTACGCAGTTTTGCGCGAGCAAATATTTCGCAGATGCAAAGAGAAAATGCGAAGCAATATAAGAATATTGCGAGCATTTTATCTGCAGCAGGTTCCAATATTTGCCGCTCAAAACCGTATGAGTTCGGCTCTCTTCGGCTATAGGAAATGGGGTTTGTTAATTCCTTGGCCGAAACGGTTGGCTCTGGGATGCTGACCGTCAGGTCACTTGCAAACGGTGCGTTCGCGGTGATCGCCAGCTTGAACGCGCTGCCAAGCGTGATGGCCGATTGCAGCGAAACGGGGTAGGTCTCCTGGAAGGCAACCGCCCCATGAAAGACCGTACCGCGCGAGGCGTAACGCAGGTCAGAGCGCAGCAGGAAATCAACCGTAGCCCCTTTGCCAACGGTAATGCCGGTAAGGGCCTCTTCTGCAGAAAGCATGGTGCTTTCGGCATAGTCCACGCCTTGCTCGGCAAGGGCGTACCAATCCTCGCCGCTCGGCCAGATCTTTTCATTGTTCACGTAGATGGCTGCAAAAATATTACCGTTCTTCACGGGGGTGCCGTTTTCATCTGTATTATCCAGCTCCATGGTGAACAGGCGGGTGATATCGATATTGATCTTACCGGCATAAGGGGTCGTATAGCGGTAACCGCCTACGCTGCTCCTGCCGATGATGGCAGCATTTGTCTCGCCCCAGTAGGGGTGGCCACCCACGATGCGGAAGGCGACGTTGTTGTCATTATCATACGCCCAGGCGGGGTCGTTGATGCCCCAGAACGCATCATCCCACGGTGCCGTTTGCGAGCTGCTGTTGCGATTCATGGCCACGTAGTCGGTATAGGCGGCAGTCTCGCTGATGTTGCTCTTGGGGAAGGCAACAAAGGACCACGCCTCATCCTCAAAGATCGGTCTTGCGCTATAGTTTTCTTCTACGGTGTTGTCCGGCTTGGCCGGCATGCTGTTGATGGAAAAGCTGTATTCCAGCTCAAGCTTCTTTTCATAGAAAACGGCAAACGTGCCAATATAACCGGTTGAATTGCTGTTCCAGAAGGAGGTGGCACTACCGTCATTGCGGCACAGGATCTCGATCTGATCGCCCTCCTTGACTGCGATGCCGGAAAGAGAGCCGGTCGCGGCAGAGCCGTCTGCCACCGGGAGGGCAAGGATCTGCTCGTTTGTCAGAGGTGTTTTGTAAGAGCCGATCTTTGCCCACTTTGCCGGCTGTGCAATGCCGTTGAAGTCAGAATACATCAGGCTGTAGTAGCTGTCGCCTTCCTCCTCTGCCATCGGCCATATCATTTTCCCGTTATGGAAAACGGCTACGTAGCCGTTGCTGCCAACGCTGTGCTGCGACTGCAGCGATAGAAACGTCAGGTCTATCTTGCCGCTGCTTTCAGACGTGTAACGCCACCCGGCGGCAGCGCCGATCGTGGGGATCACGCCGTAGCCGACAGGCCAGTTACGGTTGGGGCCTATATAGGTAAAGGAGGCATCCTTTGGGGCGCTCCATATGCTGCCGGTGTAACCGTCAGAAAACCAGGTCTCAGAGGCGGTAACCTCCGATACGGTCCCGATCTGCTTGGCCGGTTCGTATGCGGAAAGGCTGTGTCCTACCAGATCCCATCCGTCCGTGTAGGTCACTTGTGTGCCTGCCAGTGGTGTGTGTGACGGGGTGGCATAGCCACATTGCGGGTCATAGATGCGTGTATGCCCGCTCAGCTTTTTCTCATAAGAAACGGTAAGCGAGACCTGGCTGGCAAAGTCGCGGTTATAGTAGCCGGTATGCTCCATGATGCATGCATCGCGCCATACGAATACCAGCCGGTCTCCCTCTTTTACCGAAATGGCGTTTGAGCGCTCCTGCTTTGCACCGCTTGTAAGATAGCGGATGCCCGCCCCTTCGGTCTCTACGTCGGCGATCTGGTCGCCGGTCTCGCCGCTTGCGGGGTACACAACGGTGACTCCCTCGGCATTTACGCGCAGGACGGAAAAATAGATCGCCTGCGTGCCGGAGGCCTGCGAAAGCTGGAACGCTGCATCAAACTTGACCGTGCCGCTATAGGGCAGGTCATAGGCAAAGCCAACGCCGTAATGTTGAAAGTCCTTGGTCTTTCCTTCCACCGCCGTGCGGGAGAGGCCGGTATCATCCAGCCACAGAATGCCCGTCGGCCACTCGCCGTAGGAGGCATAGGCCGTATCAAAGACCTGCTGCGCCACCGCGCCGTTGTGATAGCCGATAAAGGACCAGCCGTCTGTAAAATCGGAGTCCAGGACGTACGCGCCCTTCGTTCCCACGGTAACCGCCTCGTCCCGATGTGCGTGGGGCCAGTTCAGGTCATCAGCAGCGGAAAGAGTAGAGCCCTCACCCTCGGTGGTGGCATAATCGATTGTCAAAGGACTTTGATCGTTGATCCTCGTGTAGGTAACGGTCGGGTAGGCAGATATATGCGGTGTGTTTACGCGGGAGAAAACGATATCGATCCGGTCACCCGCGTTTACGCGAATGTCATGCGGGGAGGTGCTTTCCTTGCAAAACGCTTCATATACCGCAAGCAGATCGCCCGTTTTGGTATAATTGGCCGTTTCACGGCAAAGGGCGTATACGCTGTCATAGTTGGCAAGCTCGGTCTCCCTTTGTTCTGCAGTCATGCTGCCGGCCTCCACTGCTGCAAGCAGCTCGGCTTCCAGGCTTGCCCTGGTTTTACAATAGGCCGTCCAATCAAAGTTAAGCGATTCCAGATCGTAAAGATTGGTGTAATTTTCGGGCAGGGAGACGGAGGGAAGTTCCAGATATGCCCAATCGGTCACCGGGGCATCATAATATACTCCGGTATAGATCTTACTTTGGTAAATATAGGGGAACGTGTAGGGCGTGCTTGTCACCGGGTGGTTGCTGACCGGCTTGCCGGCAGCCGATTGCGGCCACACGATCACACCGTTAACGGCAATAGCCATTGCCACGTCAGAATAAACGGCACCGTCGGTATTTCTGTCAATTCGCAGCGCCTCAAAATCAATATCCACCTCGCCGCTGATCGGGGCATGGTAAGAAAGTGCCAGCATGCCGTTGCGCTGCGTGACCATGCGCCCCTCGTCCAGATAAATACCGCCGTGCGACCAGATGCCCTTGTTCTCCAGGATCGTATACTCATTGATCTTGGTCATGCGGGTGTAGACATCATCGATGTAGCTGCCGACCGTCCAGCCGCCGCGGTAACCGTGAAAGATGCCTTGCAGTGCGGTTTTGTAGTCGCCTGACGTGTAAAGCGGCCAGTTCTGGGAGGGGTGGAAGGTGGAGGCGTGCTTGGTCAAGTAAAACGTCATATCCTCGGTAATGTGGCCAAGATAGGTAGACGCCTCGCGGATCAAGCCGTTTGGTAATATGCAGTACCAGCCAAACGCATCGTCAGGCACCTGTGGCACGGTAAAAAAGCCCGCCACGTTGACAGCCTGCTGACTGACGGTAACGGCAGGGGATACGTTTGCATCAATAAAGCTCACCGTTATAGCAGCCCCCTCCTGCGCCAAAACTGAGATGGCAGAGAATGGGATGAGGGGAAGAAGCATGCATACGACAAGAAGAAAAGAGAGTATACGCTTTTTCATGGTAAGACCCTTTCCATTTAATAAAGATAGGAAGAAAAATATACACATCTATTATATCATGTACCGGGCGCAAAAGCAAGAGCAATTTGCAAAAAATAACAAGGGGCAGCTCGTTTGAGCTGCCCCTTGTTGGGAGTTTTGCACAAAATTATTCTTTGATGCTCATGTAGTGGACGAAGGGTGTTACGCCAAAGCCGGACCACTCCTCGTGCCGCTTTGCAACGAAGGAGACAACGTCTCCCTCCTCAAGCTGCAAAGCAAGGACAGTAAGAGAATCGTTGAGCATCGTTTCCGTGGTGTTTTGCGTGATCAGACGCCAATCGTTACCGTTCGTGTAGCTGCCACCATCCTTAGGCCAAACCATTTTGTCATTAACAAAGATGGCGAAATAGCCGTCACCCGAGCCGCTGCCGCTGGCGAAGGGTGGGACGTAATTGCCAATGCGCAGGGCAACGTCACCGCTATATTCAGCAACGTACTGAATGGCAATGTTCGAGTTCTTAAGCGCAGCAGTCCGGTAATCGCGGGTGGGGTCCATACCGCCGGAGGTGGACCAGAGCGAGCCTTCGGTTTCGGTATACCAGCCGGATTCGGTAATGATCTTGAACGGACGGAAAGAGAAGATATCGGTGGTGTTGGTGTAACCAACTCTCCATGCGCCGTGGTTGACCAGGAAGCCGTCCGTGCCGGTGGTGGGCTGATTCTCGTTAAAGGAGGTGCTGTGCTTGGAAACGGACATGATCGGGTCATCGGGCAATGCACCGTTAATGTCGCTACCGTTGATATTGATATTGCCGTTTACAATAATGCTTTCGGTAATATCCATGGCAAAATCAGAATACTTGTTGTTTTCAAACGTGATGTTCTTTGCAAAGTTGACGAAAACGGAGGAGGTGCTGGTCAGATTTTCAATATCGCCCATGTCACCAAAATCGTTGTCCTTAACAAGCACGTCCATGGCGCTGTTGATGTAGAGCGCATAGTCGGTTGCACGGTTACGAATAACGTTACCGATGATCTGAATGTTCTTGTAGGGCAGGCAGTCCTCCTCGGCAGAGGAGTTGTTCAAGCCCTTGATAACGATAGGAGAATACAGGGTCTGGTTGGTGTAATAGCCGGTGTTCTCAATGTAGTTGTAAGCGATCAGCGTGTTATCGCAAACGCCGGATTCACCCCATTCCGGCTCAAAGATCAGGCCGATGGCCGCCATGCCGATGCCGCGGAAGGTGCAGTGCTTGATCTCGTTGTCTGCACACTTGACAAGGAAGCCGCGGGAACGGATGTTCTGGATCAGCATGTTATCAAAGATGAAGCCGTCACCGTTGCGGGTACGGTTGTCGATCAGAATTCTGCGGTCATTGGCGCCGTCTGCTGCCAGATCGTAGGTCGAAAGGATCGAGTGGTCGAATGCAGCGGGGTCAACCTTTACCTCGTAGTGCATATAACCGTTGATCTCGCTCAGCTGTGTGGTGACAGAAAGGGCGGGCGTATCGCATACGGTCTTGCCGGCCGAGGTGTAAACGTAAACGCGGTCACCTACGGCAAAGTTGGCACAAACCGATACGTAGCCGAGAGAGGAGATCCTCTTCTTGTAGGTGATGGTACCGGTCTCGGGATCGTAGCCGGCCAAACGACCGTGGAAGCCCTGCTGGTTGGTGCCGTCATCCGAAAGACCTTCAAAGATACAGCTGGTCGCCTTCATACCGGTCAGCGAGTTGGAGGTATGGGTCGAGTCAGCCGTTACCGTGCGCATAGGCGTGCCGCGGTAGTTGCCAAAATCGTCAATATAGACCAGCGTGTCAATGCCGTATCTTTCGTTGAGCGCCTTGTATTCCTCATACATGGCCTTGTCGATCACCTTGGCAGGGGCGGGGGAGACCATGACGCGGTTGAGGATGGTACCCTCTACGGCGTAGCTATCCCAGAAGCAGCGAACAGAGCCGCTGAGAATGGTAACGTCCTCGAAATGCATAGAGGTATTTTCGTACAGGTTGGCAACGTTGCCGCCGTTTGCACGGCAGGTAACGATGTCACCGGGCTCTATCATATTGTACACGCTCTGCGAGGGGCTGGAGGTGATCATCTGTGAGCTCTTGTTGTAGGTCAGATGGCCGAGCGAAATATCCGCATACGGGAACGCCTCGCCTGCGTGGTAACCCATATAGCCAATGCCGTTACCGCCGCCATCCTCGTAGTACTTCGTGTTGGTCGGATCCTTGAACAGGCCGGCCGCAACGCGGTAGCTTACCACGCCGTTTGCCTTGCTCAGCACGATCATCTCGCCGCAGCCGTTGATGACCATGTCTACCATCATACCGCGGATAGAACAGTTTTCGCAGCGGGTGATGTTGAACACGTCGCCAAGGCAGTCATACTTTTCATACAGAACGCCGTAGGCGTAAACGGTACAATTCTTGATCTCCTTCAGCTGTATCCGTCCGACGGTGCTGTAAGCGCCGGGGGCAATGATCAGCATGCCGTTGTTCTTGGCGTTCTGGTTGATATATTCATTGATCGTTTGCTTGCTGCCGTCAGCCAGGCGAACGTAGTCCTTGCGCTCCATATTGATAAAGGCATCCTTGTTGACGTGGGGCAGAAGCTCCTCGTTAACGCCGTATTCGGCACGGGCATCCACGTCGGTGACGTTGTCACCGTTGAAGTTTTTGAGGTTTGCCTTTTCAACCTTGCCAAAGGCGTTGTTGCGGGTAGCCAGCAGATAATTTATGCCGTCAAGCACCATGTCGCCGTAAAGATCGTTGCTGCAGATGTAGGCGTTGGTGCTGTTCTTAACGGTAACGCGCTCAACCTCGTTCATTAAAATAACGCTGTTGTGCGTGCCGTCATACGAAACACCGCCAAGGTTTTCAAAGCGGTTCATGGCGACCAGCAGGTTTTGCGTTTTCTCCTTGCCGGTCGTTACGTCACCGCGGATGGTGGAATACCAAACGGTGCTGTTGCCGGTCGAAAGAACGATGGCAACCTCCTCACCCTTGAAAACGCAGTTTTCATAGAGCGCACCGTCTACGGCTGCATCGCTTGCGGCGGTCATGCCTTCAAAATAACAGCCAACGGCCGTCAGGGATTCAGACTGGTTGGTAAAGGCAGTTGCATCCTTGGCGATCAGGCGGCAGTTGTCCATGCGCACGCCCTTGCTGCCCTCTGTAATAGTAAGGCCGCCGGTCGCCTCAACGTTTGCCAGCGTGATATCTCTGCCGGAGACCGTTACGGGGCCGTCCAGGACCGAGATGTTGGCGAAGTGCAGATCGCCGCGGGCAGAGAAGATCATGCCTGCCGGTGCATAAACGATGCAGTTCAGGCCGTCATATTCATCACGCGAGAGGTCGATCGTCAGCGGTTCTGTGTCGGTGATGCGGTAAGTAGTACCCTCAACCAGGTTACCGCGTGTAAGGGCCTTGGAGAAATCAGACCCGCTCAGCTCGGTAACGGCACCGGGCGTGCGGCCGGCTGCGGCCAGACTGCCAGCCTCCAGCGTAGCGCCGGCACCAGCAATGCCGTTGATGGTCGGGCGTGTCTGCTCGAGGTCTGCTTCCGCCGTATAGGCAGCGGTCGAGTAATTCACAACGGGAGAGAGCTTCAGCTTGGCGGCACTGCCGTTTTCAGCCGAAACGCGGAAGAAGATCGTATCTCCCGCCTTCACTGCCGTGTCGATTGCGAGCATAGATGCCTTTTCTGCTGCGGGAACCGCGTAAGAGGAGACCGCAAGCGGCCAGATACAAACGCCGTTCTTATAAACGGAAACGGCAGCCGTTCCGCCGTTCTCGCGCACCAGCGTTTCGCTGGTCAGGGTAACAACACCGTCACGCGGGGCAGTAAAGCCGTAGGCTACGTCCTTGCCGGCAGCAGCGATCGCAGAGCCGCTTGCCAGGGCGCCGTTGCCATCCGAAAGGCCAAGCGCGCCAAGCGCCGCTTGGTCCGCAACCGTTGTCAGCGCGGTATAATCGCCCTTGGCGGTGCTGCCGCTGCTTACAACGTAATAGCCCCATACGCCGTCCTCGACCGTGCCGGCCGCCGTGGGGAAATCATCTGCCATGCGGTAGGTGGTTTTGCCATCAGAGGGGCCATCCGGCCCTGGGCCTGGCGGGGGTGTAGTCGTGGGATTGCCGCCGCAGGCAGCAAGCATTGCCATGCACAGCAGTAGCAATGCGGTGAGTAACGCGAGTTTTTTCATACAAGCCTCCTAAAAATAGGATACTAATATTATAAAAGAAACTGCATTTGTATTTGCAACATCCGTTTCTTTTTTTGCATTTTCTATTATAGCAGACTTCACAAAAGAAGTAAAGCCCTTTTTGATAAAAAGTATATTTTGCACAAAAATATTTTTGGGGTGCTGTAAAAACGGATGGGAGCCGTTCTTGTACGATACGATTATGTTTTTGTACAGTACAACTTTTTTTCGGCGCTTTTCTTGCATTTGTGGTAAGGATTTGTTACAATGTAACAAAATGCCGATCACGGCAAAACGGAGGACGAAGATGAGAGAAAAGATCTTGTTTGATGACGGCTGGCTTTTCCACCGTGGCGATATTAAGCCCAAATTTCCGGAGGTGAAGGGGACGGCGTACATGTCCGCAAAGACCGAGCGGTATCATATGGGCCCGGCCTCTATTGGATATTTCGGAGATGCCGATACCTATGACAATCGGCGCGAGCATAAATCCGAGCGTTGGGACCCCGTAACGCTGCCGCATGATTACATTATTGACAACGAGGCAAAGGAGCACGAAAACTGTGCCCTTGGCTTCTTTCCTTACGAAAACGCCTGGTACCGGAAAAAATTCAAGCTGCCTGCCGAGGACCAGGGGCGCCGCCTGACGCTGTATTTTGAGGGCGTGGCCACCCATGCCACCGTTTATCTCAACGGTTGCCTGCTCAAGCACAATTTCTGCGGCTATACCTCCTTCGAGGTGGATATTACAGACGTTGCTCTTTATGGAGAAGACAACTTCCTTGCCGTATATGTGAACACCGAGGAGCATGAATCCTGGTGGTACGAGGGGGGCGGTATTTACCGTCACGTCTGGCTGCAGAAAACGGATGCGACCGCACTTGATCTGTACGGCATCTACGTTCGAACCGAAAAAACGGGAGATGATACCTGGCAGATCCGCGTAGAGAACACGGTGCGCCATGATGCCAAGGGGACACAGCGCATCCGCACGGTGACAACGCTTACCGCCCGCGCAAGCGGCGAGGTGCTTGCCACACTGACCGCAGAGGGAATGGTCGACGAATATGATAAGACCACTCTTTCTG
The DNA here is from genome assembly GCA_045543015.1 of Eubacteriales bacterium. Classification (GTDB taxonomy): domain Bacteria; phylum Bacillota; class Clostridia; order Oscillospirales; family CAG-272; genus UBA1740. Next base: position 19,272 of record JAZQLY010000058.1, on the reverse strand, counting down.
CCACCGCGGAGGTAAAGGATCCGCATCTGTGGTCGCTGGAGGATCCCTACCTCTACGATGCCGTTACGCAGGTGTTTGTTCTGGGAGAGGAGGCTTGCGAGGTGGATAGCGATCGCGCGCACTTCGGCTTCCGCTACATGTATGCCGACCCGGATCACGGCTTTTTCCTCAACGGTAAACATGTTGTGCTGCAGGGCGTTTGCGGCCATGCAGACTGTGGCTTGACCGGCAAGGCCGTGCCGGACAATATCCACCGTGAAAAGGTGCATATGATGAAGGAGATGGGGGCCAACGCCTATCGCTGCAGCCATTATCCGCAGGCAGAGGTGCTGATGGATGCCTTTGACGAGATGGGCATGCTGGTCATGGACGAGACGCGCTGGTTTGAATCGACCGATGAGGGGCTTGAGCAGCTGACCATGGTGATGAAGCGTGACCGTAACCGCCCGTCGGTTATTTTCTGGTCGATCGGCAATGAGGAGCCGCTGTTCGTTACCGAGCAGGGGCGGCGCATCGGCCGCCGTATGGCTGCCCACGCACACAAGCTGGATAATACCCGCTTTATCCTGATGGCCAATGATAAAGCGCCCAATCGCGCTACCGTTTATGATGAATGTGAGCTGATCGGCATCAACTATAACCTGAATCTGTTTGATGAGGTCCACGCCCAGCGGCCGAACCAGGCCATCTTTTCCTCTGAAAACTGTGCAACGGGCACCACCCGTGGCTGGTATTATCCCACCTCGCCCAAAAATGCCTATTGCTCGGCTTACGATGCGGATACCAACAACTGGTTCCTGGGCCGCGAAAAGACCTGGAAATTCCTGCGTGAGCGGGAATGGGTAATGGGTGGCTTCCAATGGATCGCCTTTGAGCATCGCGGTGAGGCCGTTTGGCCGCGCCTTTGCTCTCAGTCCGGCGCGATCGACCTCTATTTGCAGAAGAAGGATGCCTTCTATCAGAACCAATCCTTCTGGACGGCCGAGCCGATGGTCCACCTCCTGCCGCACTGGAATTTTGCCGGCAGAGAGGGGGAGGAGATCCGCGTTTCCGCCTATACCAACTGTGAGGCGGTCGAGCTTTTCCTCAACGGCAGCAGCCTTGGCGTGGTAGAGGTAGAGCAGTATGGCCATGCCGAATGGCGTGTGCCGTATGCACCTGGTGAGCTTTCCTGCAAGGCCTTCCGCGGTGGTGTTTGCGTAGCTACCGATAAAAAGGAGACCTCCGGCCGCGGTGTGCGCCTTGCCCTCCGCCTGGAAAACAAAGAAGCGCTTCGCGCAGGCGGGCGCGATCTGGCCATTGTTACCTGCATGGTGCTGGATGAAGAGGGCAGAGAAGTGCCGGATGCAGCACTCCCGCTCGTTCGTTTTATGACGGATGGCAATGGGGTGATCCATTCCACCGGCTCGGATATTTGCGACCATACGAACCTGCTCTTGCCGGACCGCCGCATGCGCGCGGGGCGTATTACTGCCGCCGTCCGCACCGGTAAGAATGCCGGCGTGATGCGTGTGTACGCAGAAAGCGACGGCTTGGCCTCTGCCTCGCTGGCAATTGAACTGAAATAAACAAAAAAAGCATCCCAAGGAACGCTTGGGATGCTTTTTGCTTGCATGCGCGTGGTTGCCGCTGCAGAGACGTTTGGTTGACAGGAGAAGCGGGTTATTTGTATATCGATTGGTACTCGGTCTTTTTTTCGACCTTCTTCGGAGCAATGGAAAAGTAGAGATACAGATAGACACCCATGAAGATCGTATAAAAAATGGTAAATAACAATAGGCAGACAAGAGCAGAGCGCGGCGCAGTGATCTTTAATGCGATCAAAACGAACACACCGTAAAACGCAGAAAGTGAGACGATATAGTGCAGCAGAACGCGAAAACCGATCTGGATGCGGGAGATCCCCAGCAAGAGGTTGGCACATGCCAGCAGCAGGGAGAACAGGTAAACGGATAAAATGCTGCCTACCGCAATGGCGTTGCCAAACGAGGGGACCGAGCTGCCAAGCAGAAAAAGGAACAGGATCAGCAGCGTAAAGCAAACGCAGGAGTGGGTAAAGATCTTTTTTATATGTGACCAAAGCGTATTCATGGGCAGGCTCCTTGAGAGTAGGTTTTTATCTTTGCTTATTATAGCACGCCGTGGACGTGAATGCAAGAGTGGTTTTGAAAACCTTTCTGCAAAAAAGTCAATTTTTTGAGCATGCATGGCCTGTTTTTTGCAAAAAATAAAATAATTGAATATTATTCGTAAGAAAAAGTTGACAACCGGAATGAAAAAGTGTATAATTATTCATAGTCGGTTTTCAGAGCGACAAATCATGTAAAGGATCGCGCAAAACGCGCTGTATGACACAATGAATAGGCGAATGGCAAGAGAGACGGCATTTATTCTGCTTTTTGAGGCAAAATTCCATCCGGAGCGGGATATTGCCGAAATATATGAAACAGCGAAGAACAGCAGAGAAATGGAGGAGGATGACTACGTCCGCGAGGTGATCGGCGGCGTGGCTACGCATAAGGAAGAGCTGGATGCATGTATTGAGCGGCACAGCCACGGCTGGAAGAAGACGCGCATTTCTCCCGTCTCGCTGACGATCATGGAGCTGGCGGTTTATGAGATCTGTTACCGTGAGGATATTCCGGCGCTCGTTTCGATCAACGAGGCACTTGAGTTGGTCAAAACCTACGATGAAGAAAGTGCGCGCGCATTTGTCAACGGCGTGCTGAATGCTGTTGTGAAAGAGAACGAGGCGGCAGGCAGCCATGCCGACTGAATGCTTCCTCGGTATTGATACCAGTAATTATACCACCTCCGTTGGCCTTGTTTCTGCTTCAGGAGAGGTATTGGCAAATATAAAGCGTCCGTTGCCTGTTGCCCCTGGAGAGCGGGGGCTGCGGCAATCGGATGCTTTGTTTGCCCATACGAAAAATCTGCCCTCTGCCATGCAGGAGCTTGCCCCGCTGTTGCAGGGCAAAACGCTTGCAGCGATCGGTGCTTCGTTCCGGCCACGAAACGTAGAGGGCTCGTATATGCCGTGCTTTCTTGCCGGTGTTGCCGCCGCCAATACGGCTGCAGCCGTGGCGGGTGTTCCTTTATACACGTTTTCACACCAATGCGGTCATATTATGGCCGCCGTGCATGCCTCCGGGCGGCTTGCGTTGCTTTCGCACCCGTTTGGAGCATTTCACGTCTCCGGCGGTACGACCGAGCTCGTGCGTGCCGAGATGGGGGAAAACGGTTTTTCGGTTACCTGCGTCGGTGGCACCAAGGATCTGCACGCCGGGCAGGTGATCGACCGCATTGGCGTTGCCCTCGGGCTCCCGTTCCCGTGTGGCCCGGCGCTTGAGCAGCTTGCCTTGCAGAATGAAAAGAAGATCCCGCGCAAAAAGCTGGCTTCAGACGGCTGCTACGTCAACCTTTCCGGGCTGGAAAACATGGCGCTGAAGCTGTTTCACGAGACGGGAGATGCGCCCTTGACGGCGGCATTCGTCTTTGATTTTCTTGCCGGTGCGATCGCCAAGATGGCGTTTGCCTATCAGGAGAAATACGGGCAAGAGACGCTTTTGTTTGCCGGCGGCGTTATGTGTAACGGCATCATCCGCGACCGTCTGACAAAGGATTTTGATTGTGCGTTTGCCACCCCGGCACTATCGGCTGATAACGCCGTAGGGACGGCGTTTTGGGCTGCGCACGCCCATGCTGCACGGTAAAGGCGCATTTGATTTTTTGAAAGAGGAGGGGCGGTATGGATCTTGACCGTTTTCGCAGACTGACCGAAGAAGCGACGGTTGCACATCCCGCAAAGGAAGAGCGAGCCATGACCGTCTCACAGCTGAACGAGTACGTTCGCTCGCTTTTGGCACAGGATGCCGTTTTGTCTGATGTCACCGTCCGCGGTGAGATCTCCAATTTTACCTTTCACCGCGCATCCGGTCATTTGTATTTTTCACTAAAGGATGCAGACGGTGTGCTTTCCGCCGTCATGTTCCGCTCTGCCGCGCAACGCCTGCGCTTTCAGCCCGAAACGGGGATGAAGGTCCTGGCGCGCGGCTCGATATCGGTCTTCGTTCGCGATGGCAAATATCAGCTGTACGTTACGTCCATGGAGCCGGATGGCATTGGCTCGCTTTATCTGGCGCTCGAGCAGCTGAAAAGGAAGTTAGAGGGAGAAGGGCTTTTTGATCAAAAGCGAAAAAGGCAACTGCCGCCCTTGCCGCGCCGCATTGGCGTGATCACCTCGCCCACCGGTGCTGCCGTGCGTGATATTATTCAGATCCTTGGTCGGCGTTATCCGTGTGCCGAGGTGGTTTTGTACCCCGCATTGGTGCAGGGGGCAGAGGCTGCCGCCTCCCTGCGTGCCGGCGTTGCGTATTTTCAGTCTGCTTCCTCGGTTGATGTGATCATCATTGGTCGCGGTGGCGGCTCCTTTGAAGACCTGTATGCGTTCAACGATGAAGCACTGGTGCGTGCCATTGCTGCATCTGCCATCCCCGTTATTTCTGCCGTTGGGCATGAAACGGACTTTACCCTGTGCGATTTCGTAGCGGATTGCCGTGCGCCTACCCCCTCTGCCGCCGCAGAGCTGGCGGTGCCTGATCAGCAGGACGTGCTCCTTGCTCTTCAAAATGCAGGGAATAGACTGCGGCAGACCATATCAAACCTGTTGGCCGTGCAGAGAAAAACAGTTTCCGAGCTGGCTGCAAGACCGGTCCTCGCAAGGCCGGAGGGGCTGTACCGAGAGCAGACCATGCGCCTGCTCTCGGCTGCGGAGCGGCTGCAGCATCAGATGCGTGAGCAGGTCATGCACAAGCAAGGCGCCTTTCGCGAGGCTGCTGCGCGTTTGCGCGCGTTAGACCCGCTTGGTGTGCTTTTGCGCGGCTACGGCGTTGCTTACGATCAGGCGGGGAGCACCGTCTCGACCGTTGATGCCGTCAAGGCGGGAGATGCCGTTTGCTTTCGTTTGCATGACGGTATGATCCACAGCCGCGTCGAGCTGGTGGAGCGGCGGAATTGCGACCAACAAGAGGAGAGAGATCATGAAGAAACTTGAAAATAAAAGCTTTGAAGAGGCACTTGCACGGCTGGAGGAGATCGTGCGCATGCTGGAAAACGGCAAGGGCGGGTTGGATGATTCGCTCACTGCCTTTGAAGAGGGGATCGCCCTTGTGAAATACTGTAATGAAAAGCTGGCTACGGCCGAGCAAAAGGTTCGCGTTTTGATGCAGGATGAGGGCGGCGCCTGGCAGGAGACCGATCTTGCTCCGCGTGAGGCGTGATGATATGGAACTGTGGAAGACTGAAATTGCACAAACGGCACAGGCGGTAGAAGAACGTCTTGGCTTGCTCCTGCGTGAAAAGGATCCCGCCTTTGCGCCACTTTATGAGGGAATGCGGTATAGCGCGTTGGCAGGTGGAAAACGCATCCGTCCCTTTTTGGTGTTGGCGTTCTCCGATCTTTTTGGTGGAGATCGCGAGACGGCACTTTCCTTTGCTGCAGCCATTGAAATGGTACACACCTATTCGCTGATCCATGACGATCTGCCTTGCATGGATAATGACGATTATCGCCGTGGCAGATTGACCAATCATAAGGTTTATGGAGAGGCGGAGGCCGTTTTGGCCGGGGACGCGCTACTGACCATGGCTTTTGAAACGATCGCTGCTGCCAAGGCAGATGCAGAATGTCGCATCCGCGCCGTATACACGTTGGCCTCGCAGGCAGGTGCCTGCGGCATGGTAGGCGGCCAGATGATGGACATGCAGGCGGAAAGGAAGCGCCCCTCACTGGATACGCTCCGAAAGCTGCATGATTGCAAGACCGGCGCACTGATCTGCGCCGCAGCCGAGCTTGGCTGTCTTGCTGCCGGCATTCGTGATGAAAGGGTCATTGTCGATTGCCGTTCTTATGCACGCGGCATTGGCCGCGCCTTCCAGATCGTGGATGATGTACTGGACGCCTACGGCGACCGTGAGCTGCTTGGCAAGGACATCGGCAGCGATGTAAGCGAGGGAAAGACAACGTATCTGACCTATATGACAAGGGACGAAGCCATGCAGGAGGCAGCAGAGCTGACCGCGCAGGCCAAGCAAGCTCTGCAGCCGTATGCCGGCGCACAGCTTTTGTGCTCCTTTGCAGATGGATTATTAAATCGAAAGAAGTAAAATGAGATCATGGATATTTTAAAAGGACTTGTTTCCAACGATATTTTGGTTTGCTCGGTGCTTGGATACCTGATCGCGCAGATCTTGAAGCTGTTTACCGGCTTTTACAGAGAAAAGCATTTTGATTTTAAGCGCTTGTGGGGCTCGGGTGGTATGCCAAGCTCTCATTCCTCCTCGGTTTGTGCATTGGCCTTCAGCTGCGCGCGCGTGCTTGGCGTGCAATCGCCGCTGTTTGCCTTCAGTGTTGTGCTGGCAGGCATTGTTATGTATGATGCAACCGGCGTGCGCCGTGCAGCCGGGGAGCATGCTAAGGTGTTGAATCAGATCGTGGCAGATCTGTTTTCCGGCAATCCCGAATATTCCGAAAAAGCGTTGAAGGAATTGATCGGCCATACACCGCTGCAGGTGGTCATGGGAGCGCTGCTTGGCACGCTGATCGGCCTGTTTATGCCGTCACTTGCACCGTTGGTCGCATGAGACTTGACAGTTATTTAAAAGAGAATAACCTTGCCGCCACGCGCACCCGTGCAAAGGTGCTGATCGAAGAGGGCGCTGTATGTGTAGACGGCAAGACGATCACCAAGCCCGCGTTTGACGTGGCCGAAGGGGCAGACGTGCAGGTAACGGACATTTTTCGTTACGTCGGCCGTGGCGGGCTGAAATTGGAGGCGGCATTGGCGGCCTTTCCTATCTCCTGTGCGGGGAAGGTGGTTTTGGACGTTGGTGCCTCCAGCGGCGGTTTTACCGATTGCGCGTTGCAAAACGGTGCCAGACAGGTGTACGCGTTGGACGTGGGGCAAGGGCAGCTTGCCGAAAAGCTGCGCACAGATCCGCGTGTGGTCTGCCTTGAAAACTACAATGCGCGATATCTGCAGGCGGCAGATTTTTCGCCGCTGCCGTCCTTTGTCACCATGGACGTTTCGTTCATTTCACAGACGCTGATCTTACCGGCGATCGCTGCGCTGCTTTCGGCAGGTGACGTGCTGGTCAGCCTGATCAAGCCACAATTTGAGGCCGGCAAGCAGGCCGTGCGCCACGGCGGCATCGTGCGGGACGAGGCAGATCGGCAAGCGGCGATCGAGCGCGTGCTGACCTCTGCACGCGCATGCGGCTTTTTACCCGGCGGTGTGATCGTATCCCCCATTCAGGGGGGCGACGGAAATATTGAGTATCTGGCTTATTTTACCAAGTTGGAGAGAAACGATGAATAGATTTTTTTTGATGCCCAATCCGAAAAAGGATGAAGAACTGGCGGTTACACGGAAGGCGGCCGCGCTGCTGCTGGATGCAGGAGCAACCGTTTATATGAGGGAGCCGTTTGCCTCGCTTTGCGATGCACGCGTTTTCGCCTTGGCGGAGGGGGAGCTGCCGCCTGATGCAGAAGCCCTGATCACCGTCGGTGGTGACGGCACGGTTCTGGAGGGGGCGCGAACGGCGCTTCGGCTTGGCATTCCCTTGCTTGGCATCAATCTCGGTCGCTTTGGATATATGGCAGAGCTGGAGCCGGATCGGTTGGACGATCTGCGCAGGCTGCTGGACGATTCGTTTTCGCTGCGTGAATTGATGACGCTGCGCGTCACGCTTGTGCGCAAGGGCAAGCCCTGGCCAATTCCGCGCCTTGCGGTCAATGACGTGGTCTTTTACCGCTCGGCGATCGGCCACGTTGTCACCCTGGGGCTCTCCTCGCTTTCCACAAAAAACGAGGTAAAATACATGGCAGACGGATTGATACTTGCCACGCCGATCGGCTCCACCGCTTATTCGCTCTCGGCTGGCGGCCCGGTTCTTTCATCTGAGGTGGCAGCCATCTGTGCTACGCCGATCTGCCCACACTCCTTCTTTAACCGTTCGCTGCTGTATGGCGCACAGGAGGTTTTGTGCGTGCGCAACATGTCGGGCGAGGATGGCATTACCGTGACGGTGGACGGCAGAGAAAACATATTCCTTGAGCCGCAGGACAGCGTGCTGGTAGAGAGGTCGCAAACTCCGTTTTACATAATTTCCTTCGATAAAAAAGATTTTATCAGCGTTTTGCAACAAAAAATGAAAACTGCCGAGTGAGGAATGACAGATGAAAAGCAAAAGACAGCAAAAGATTCTGGAATTGATCGAGAACTATAATATCAATACCCAAGAGGAATTGATCAGCCGATTGAATGATGCAGGCTACGTGGCTACGCAGGCCACGATCTCACGCGATATCCGTGAATTGAAGCTGGTCAAGGCGATGATGGCAGACGGCATGTATAAGTATGTGCATCCTACCAAGCGTGAAACGCCCGCGCCACGCTTTAACAGCGCGCTGGGAGAATCCGTTTTGCGTATCGACAGCGCAGGGAACGTGATCGTTTTGCGTACCTATCCCGGTATGGCACAGCCGGTTGCCTCCTGCATTGATGCGATCGGCAATGCGGAGATCCTTGGCTGCGTAGGCGGTGATGATACGATCATCGTTGTCATTCGCGATCAGGAAAAATCGAAGGATATCATCAATAAAATAAGGCAGACCTTAAGTACACTGTAATTTCAAACGCAGGGGGGAGTCTATTGTGCTTGCTTCGTTGCATATAGAGAATATAGCCGTCATCAAATCGGTGGATATTGATCTGGCGGCGGGCTTTTCTGCGTTTACCGGCGAGACCGGCGCGGGAAAGTCGATCATAATTGACAGCATAGGCCTGCTGCTTGGTAAACGGGCAGACCGAGAGCTGATCCGCAAGGGGGAGGAGCGTGCGCTTGTCAGTGCCGTTTTTGGAGACCTTTCGGAAGAGACAATTGCCACTCTTCGTGAATGCGGGATAGAGCCGGATGAAGAGGGAAGCCTGCTGCTGCAGCGCACGGTCGGGGTGGATGGTCATTCCTCCGTCCGTGTGAACGGCCGCTCGATCACGCTGGCCGTCTTGAAAGAGATCGCGCCCGCCTTGATCCACATTCATGGGCAAAACGATAACCGCATGCTGGTTGATCGGCAAAACCAGATCCGCATTCTGGATAGCTATGCCGATGCGCAGCAGGAGCTGGAGGCTTATCGCGCGCAGTTTCGCAGGCTTTGCGACGTGCGGCGGGAGATCCGTGACGTTTCGCTTGACGAGAGCGAGCGCCTGCGCGAGACCGAGATGCTGAAATTTCAGATCGCCGATATTGACGCACTTTCCTTGAAGGAAGGGGAAGAAGAAAAGTTAGAGGAAAAACGAAACCGTCTGCGCAGCGCAGAGCGGATCACCAAAAACGTCTCCTTTGCTTATCGCGCCCTGAAGGGGAGCGAGAAGGGGAGCGCCGTATACCTGCTTTCGCGTAGCGCACAGGCCATTCGCCAGTTGGCGGACGTTATTCCACAGGCAGAAGAGCTTGCTGCAAATATTGAAGAAAATATGTGGCAGATCGACGATATCGCCGAACGGGTCTATGAATTTTCGGAAGGTGACGGTGGCGATCCGACCGAGCTGCTCAACCGTGTAGAGTCGCGTCTGGATGCGATCAATCGCCTGTGCCGTAAATACGGGAAGGATGTTTCTGCGGTGCTTTCCTTCCGTGCCAATGCGGCAGCGCGGCTTGCCTCGCTTGAGGGGGCAGACGGCCGATTGGCAGAGCTGCGCAAGGCCGAAGAGCAAGGCATCATCCTGGCACAGCAGGCAGCGGCTGCACTTCGTGAGCGGCGTGAAAGGGCTGCAAGACGCTTGGAAACTGAAATTTCGGAGGCGTTGGCCTTTTTGGATATGCCGCGCGTGCGCTTTGTTGTCAGTATGACGGCGCGGATCAAAAACGGGGATCCGGATTTTGATCAGAACGGCGCAGACGATATAGAGTTTTTGATTTCTACCAACCCAGGAGAGCCGCCTGCCTCAATGGCCAAGATCGCCTCAGGTGGTGAGCTTTCACGGATCATGCTGTCACTCAAGAGCGTGATCGCCGATAAAGACGGCATTCCCACCGTGATCTATGATGAGGTGGATGCGGGTGTTTCTGGCAAGACGGCAAGAAAGATCGGCATGAAGCTGAAGGACGCCGGCAGCCGCACGCAGGTGCTGTGCGTTACCCACTCTGCGCAGATCGCCTCGCTTGCTGCCTGCCACCTGGTGATTGAAAAGCACGAAAAGGACGGCCGTGCCGAAACCGGCGTGCGCCGCCTGACAGAGGAAGAGCGGGTAGAGGAGCTTGCGCGTATTCTCGGCGGACTCTCGGTTACCGAGGCACAGCGGCAAGCCGCTCTTGATATGCTGGCGGGGCAGTAATCGCCCGCCGCTTTCTTTCATACAATGGGTGTGAAGGAAGGTGATCGCTTGCGTTTTACAAACGAATTTCAAGCATTTTTACAGGCAGCCGTGCAAGATGGGGAGATGGAAGCATCTTACGATGCACCGATTGCCGATCTGTTTACTATGCATGTTGGCGGCCGGGCTGCCTTGCTCCTTGCCCCTCGTAGGCTTGCTTGCCTTTGCCGTTTACTACGGCTTTGCCACAAAGAGGCCTTTCCGTATTATCTGATAGGAAACGGCAGCAACACTGTCTTCGGCAACCGCTATTTTGGCGGTGCAGTCATCACAACGCGGTCTTTGCAAAATGTCGAGATTTGCGGAACAAAAATTACGGCAGATTGCGGTGTTTCGCTGAACCAACTGATTGTGACTGCTGCAAGACAAGGCCTGTGCGGAATGGAGATGCTGTATGGGATCCCAGGTACGGTTGGCGGTGCGGTACGCATGAATGCCGGGGCGCACGGCGGGGATATCGCTGCGTGCCTTGCGCGTGCGCTACTGCTTTCTCCGTCTTCCGGCCGGGCGCGCTGGTTTTCCCGCACGGAGCTTGCATTTTCTTATCGTAACAGCCTTTTGCAGCAAGCTCCTGGTTTGCTTCTGCTGCGGGCAGAGTTTGCCTTGCACCGGGACGAGCCGGCAACGATCAAGGCGCGGATGGCCGATGTTGTACGGGCAAGGCGGCTGTCTCAGCCCCTTGAGCTGCCAAGTGCCGGCAGCGCGTTTCGCCGTCCACCCGAGGGCGAGGTGTGGCGCATGGTCGATCGTTGCGGTCTACGCGGTCATGCGATCGGCGGTGCCGCCGTATCCGAAAAGCATGCGGGGTTTATTGTCAACCGTGGCGGTGCGACCGCTATGGACGTATGCCGCCTGGTCGGTCTGATCCATGCGCGTGTGCAGCAGACCTGCGGTGTAAGCCTGGTGCCGGAAATTGAGTTTTTACATGTGAGTGAGGAAGAAAAATGCCTTTTACCGATACCGTGAAAGAGGAGATCTATGCATCCGTTCCCAAAAAAGCGTGTTGCAGGCGGGCGCTGCTGTGCGGCGTTTTGCTGATGCGCGGTTTTGCGGCTGATGACGGCGTGCATCTTTTTTTAGAGGGGGAGGAGCTTTTTTCTCTTTCAGAAAAGCTGATCGCCGAACAGTTTTCACGGACGTGCAAGCGCGTGAAAAGACCAAAGACTGTCTCTTCGGAGATGCTCGTGTTTTCTTCCGCGTCTGCCTCGGAATATCTCTCGAATATTGATACCGGAGCAAAGGAGCTTTTCGTTGAGCGCTGCGGCGGATGCAAGCGGCATTTTTTGAGTGGGGCTTTTTTGGCATGCGGTCACGTCAGCGACCCGCGCGAGGACTACCGTTTGGAGTTTTCCTGCGGCGAGAGGCGAGCTGTACTTGCCTCGTTTTTGGAAACGCTGGGCCTCAACCCCAAGCTTTCCGACCGTAGAAAGGAAAAGATCCTGTATTTTCGCGACAGCGCCTCGATCGAGGATCTGTTTGCGCACCTTGGCGCAACGCAGGCTGCCTTCTCGATCATGGAAAACAAGATCGAACGCGGCATGCGTAACGATGCCAATCGCCTGGCGAATTGTGACGCCAATAATATCGGCAAGACCGTGTCTGCCGCCATGCGGCAGAACGAGCTGATACAGCGCCTGATCGACGAAAACAAGATATCCTTTTTGCCGCCGGAATTAGAGGCTACGGCCCGCCTGCGCCTGCAATATCCCGGTCTTTCCTTGGTGCAGTTAGCGGCAATGGCCGACCCGCCTATGACGAAATCGGGATTAAATAACCGTTTAAAGAAGATTATTGAGAAAGCCAACGAGCTTTTGAAATAAAAGAAAGGGGATATATATCATGGCAGATTTTGTTCATCTGCATTTGCATAGTGAATACAGCCTGCTGGATGGCGCATGCCGTATTGGTGATATTCCCAAAAAAGCGAAGCGCGAGGGGCATACCGCCGTTGCCATTACCGACCACGGCGTCATGTACGGCGCGGTGGCTTTTTACCGTGCTTGCAAGGAGGAGGGAATCAAGCCTATCATCGGTTGCGAGGTCTACGTAGCTCCCCGCACCCGGCATGACCGGGAGGGGCGGCTGGATTCTTCCTCTCATCACCTGGTGCTGCTGGTTGAAAATGAGATCGGCTATCGCAATCTCATCGCCTTGGTTTCTGCCGGGTTTGTTGACGGCTTTTATTCCAAGCCGCGCGTGGATATGGAGCTTTTGCAAAAGCACCACGAGGGGCTGATCGCCTTGTCTGCTTGCCTTGCGGGTAAGATCCCGCAGTTGATCTTGGCAGGCGATATGAACGGGGCGGTGCAGCACGCCAAGGAGCTGCATACGATATTTGGCCGGGATCGGTTTTATTTGGAGGTGCAGGATCACGCCCTGCCGGAGGAGCAGACGGTTGCCAAGGCGCTGCGCTCCATCGCGGCAGAGACCGGCATCGGCCTTGTGGCGACCAATGACGTGCATTATCTGGAAAAGTCTGACGCGGATATCCAGGCGGTGCTGATGTGCGTGCAGACCGGCAACGTGATCACCGAGGGGCGGCCGATCGGCTTTGAAACGGACGAGTTCTACTACAAGAGCACGGCCGAAATGGAGCAGCTGTTTGCCGACTATCCCCATGCCGTTGAAAACACATCCAAGATCGCTGACATGTGCAATTTTGACTTTATTTTCGGGCAGACGCATCTACCGACCTTTACGCCGCCTGCCGGCAAAACGCACAAGGAGTGTCTGTTCTCCTTGACAGAGGAGGGCTTTGCCAAGAAGATCGCCGATAAAGAGATCGATTTTTCTTTTGCAAGTGAAGCACAATACCGTGAGCGGATGACCTATGAGCTTTCCATCATTGATCAGATGGGCTTTAATGCGTATTTCCTGATCGTGCAGGATTTTATTGCCTTTGCCAAGCGGTCGGGTATACCGGTTGGCCCTGGCCGTGGCTCTGGCGCGGGAAGCCTGGTTGCCTACTGCGTGGGGATCACCGATGTTGATCCACTTCGGTATCAGCTGCTTTTTGAGCGTTTTTTGAATCCGGAACGCGTTTCCTTGCCGGATTTTGATACGGATTTTTGTTATGACCGCCGTGGCGAGGTGATCGATTACGTTCGCCATAAATATGGCGAGGATCACGTGGCGCAGATCGTTACCTTTGGTACGCTGGCTGCGCGTGCCGCCGTGCGTGACGTAGGGCGTGCCTTGGGTATGCCGTACAGCGAGGTGGATCGGGTCGCACGCCTGATCCCGCATGAATTGAACGTGACCATTGCCGATGCTATGGAGAAGAAGGAGCTGCGTGAGCTGTATAGCTCCTCACCCGAGATACGTCGCCTGCTGGATACGGCACGGGCGCTGGAGGGGATGCCGCGCCATGCCTCCACGCATGCTGCCGGCATCGTGATCACGGAGAAGCCGACTGATTATTACGTGCCGCTGGCAGTAAACGGAGACGTTACGGTCACGCAGTACGATATGGATACGGCGGCAGCGCTCGGCTTGGTCAAATTTGACTTTTTGGGGCTGCGGTATCTGACCATCCTAGCCAATGCAGAAAAAGAGATCTGCCGGCGCGAGCCTGCTTTTTCTCTTTCCCGCATCCCGCAGGATGATGCGGCTACTTTCCGCCTGATCTCCGAGGGGCAGACCAACGGCGTCTTCCAGCTGGAATCCTCTGGGATGAAGCAGGTGCTGACGCAGCTGAAGCCCACGAATTTAGAAGATATTATTGCCGCCATCGCCTTGTACAGACCGGGGCCGATGGACTCTATCCCGCGCTATATTGCTTGTCGCAACGGGACGGAGGAGGTGCGCTACGCCGTGCCCGCCCTGCGGGATATTTTGGGGGTAACGAACGGCTGTATCGTATACCAGGAGCAGGTCATGCAGATCTGCCGCGAGCTTGCCGGATACAGCTTTGCCCGTGCTGATATCGTTCGCCGTGCGATGGCCAAGAAAAAGGCAGACGTCATGGAGGCGGAGCGGGAGCAATTTGTAAGCGGCAGCGTTGCGCGCGGCGTTGACCGGGCGGCTGCAGAGCAGATCTTTGCGGAGATGGTCAGCTTTGCCAGCTATGCGTTCAATAAGAGCCACGCCACCGCTTACGCCGTCATTTCCTATCGCACGGCGTACCTGAAAGCGCATTACCCGCGGGAATATATGGCCGCATTGATGACCTCCGTTCTGGGGGATACGGCCAAGCTTGGCGAGTATATTGCCGAATGTCAGCATGCGCATATCGCCGTTCTGGCACCCGATATCAATGAAAGTGACCTGCATTTTTCCGTAGCGGGTGACCATATCCGCTTTGGCCTGCTGGCTGTGAAAAGCGTGGGCAAGAGCTTTGTAGATCAAGTCCTGCGCGAACGCGGAAACGGTGATTTTGTTGATTTTGAGGATTTTGTAGATCGCATGGCAGGTGGCGAATTGAACCGCCGCCAGGTAGAGGCGCTGATCAAATGCGGGGCGTTTGACCGCCTTGGCATCAAGCGTAGCCAGCTGCTGTCCTCGTATGAGCAGATATTGGAGGCGGCTGCCTCTCGCGTGCGTACCAATCTGACAGGGCAGCTTGATCTGTTTTCCTTTGGCGGTGATGCTGTTGGAAAGACCAGATTCGCCTATCCCGATCTGCCGGAGTTTTCCATGCGGGAATTGCTGCTTTTGGAAAAAGAAAGCGCCGGCATGTCCTTCTCCGGCCACCTGCTGGATGATTACAAAAAGCATATAGCAGCCCTGGCACCCGAGGCGATCGGGGATATTATGCGCTCCTATTCTGAGGAGACGGGCGAGAGTGACCGGTACGCGGACAAGCAGCGTATCCGCATTGTCGGTATGGTTGCCAAGCGTGTGAATAAGAATACCAGAAGCGGAGAGCAAATGGCGTTTTTCACGTTGGCTGACCGTTTTTCGGAGATGGAGGTCGTCGTCTTTCCCAAGGTGCTTGCCCGGTACGGCGCAGATATCAGAGCCGAGCAGGTGGTATGTGCCGAGGGGGAGCTTTCTATCCGCGAGGGCGAGGAGCCCAAGCTGCTGCTGCAAACGCTGACGGTCTTGAAAGCAGATGAGGATTTTGCGCCTGCCGCTTCACCGGCGCGTGCCGAAGGCGCACCCGCGCAGGGAAAGCTGTATCTGAAGGTGCCGTCGCTTTCTGCGCCGGTATGTGCAGAGGCTCTGGACATGATCCGTGCAGCCGGCAGCGGTCGGTTTTCGGTGATCGTATTCGATAACAGCCAAAAGAAGTACGTCTCAGCCAAAGGGGTGACGAGCGCGGCAGAGGAGCCGCTCCTTTCCCGGCTTTGTGCCTTGCTTGGAAAAGAGAACGTGATCAAGCAAATGTCATAAACGCTTTTTACCTTGGTCACAAAGAATTTACGCTTTCGGTAAAAAAACCGTGCTATTTTTTATTGACAGCAAGGGAATGCTACTGTATAATATAATAAGTGTTTGAATTTTACCGAAAGTATTATTGTGTGGTGATATGATGCAAATGTGTGCCAGATGCCATCAGCGTGTTGCGGTGGTGTTTATTTCAAGATTAGAGGACGGCAAGACCGTCAATGAGGGGATCTGCCTGCGCTGTGCGCGTGAGCTTGGTATCAAGCCGGTCAATGACATGCTGGATAAAATGGGGATCAGCGAAGAGGATTTTGACCGCATGAGTGCCGAGCTTGGCAGCTTTCTCGGTGATAAAGAGGGTCTACCCTCCGTGCTGGATGCCGAAAACGGAGAGGAGGGCGGCGCCCCTGCCATTGAGCTGCCCAAGATCTTTCAATCTGCCTCCGCGGGCGGTGAAAAAGCAGAAGAAGCAAAAACGAAAAGCAATGATAAAAAGGCAGCACCAAAGAGAAAATACCTCTCCACCTACTGCCAGAATCTGACCGATCGCGCAAAGGAGGGAAAGCTTGACCGCATCGTCGGCCGCGACCGTGAGCTGGCGCGTCTGATCCAGATCCTGTGCCGTCGGCAAAAAAACAATCCGTGCCTGATCGGTGAGCCGGGCGTTGGTAAGACCGCCATCGCAGAGGCGCTTGCCTCGCGCATTGCAGCGGGTGACGTACCCTACCGCTTGAAGGAGTGCGAGGTTCACCTGCTGGATCTGACCGCCCTGGTGGCAGGCACGCAGTTCCGCGGCCAGTTTGAAGCACGCGTGCTTGGCCTTTTGAATGAGGTAAAGGCGGCAGGGAACATCATCCTGGTGATCGACGAGGTGCATAACATCGTTGGTGCGGGTGAAGGCGAGGGCAGCATGAATGCAGCCAACATCCTCAAGCCGGCGCTCTCACGCGGTGAGGTGCAGATCATTGGTGCTACGACCTTGAAGGAATACCGTAAATTCATTGAAAAGGATACCGCTCTTGAGCGGCGTTTTCAGCCGATCATGGTCAACGAGCCGTCCGTTGCGGACAGCGTAGAGGTGCTGCGCGGCATCAAGGATTATTACGAGACCTATCACGGCATCGTTATTCCGGATGCGGTTCTTTACCAGGCCGTCATGCTTTCTGAGCGGTATATTACCGACCGGTACCTGCCAGATAAGGCGATCGACCTGTTGGATGAGGCTGCCTCACACGTCTCGCTTTCCTCGGATGCGGTGAATGAAAAGCGCCGCGTGGATAAAGAATTGAAGCTGCTGTATGAGGAAAAGACGGCGGCAGAAAGCATGCCGGACGGAGAGGATAATGAGGAAAAATACCGTCGCCTGGCAGACGTAAAGGTCAAGGAGCTGCAGCTGCTTGAAAAGCAGGCAGAGTTGGAAAAGGCCTGCGCCGCCGTTACGCTGACGAATGCAGATCTGGCAGGCGTGATCGAGATCTGGACCGGGATCCCGGCCAGCACCGTGCGTGCGGATGAATTTGAGCGTTTAGAGACGCTGGAGGAGCGCTTGCGTGAGCATATCGTTGGCCAGGATGAGGCGGTTGCTGCCGTGACCCGCGCCATCAAGCGCAGCCGCGCCGGTGTCAGCGCACGTCGCGCACCCGTTTCCTTTATCTTTGCCGGCCCTACCGGTGTCGGCAAGACTGAGCTGGTCAAGGTGCTTGCTGCCGATCTGTTCCATCAGCCGGAGACCCTGGTGCGCCTGGATATGTCCGAATTTATGGAGAAGCACTCGGTCTCCAAGATCATCGGCGCCCCTCCCGGATACGTGGGGCATGATGAGGCAGGGCAGCTGACCGAAAAGATCCGCCGTCGCCCTTATTCCGTCGTCCTGTTTGACGAGATAGAGAAGGCGCATCCCGACGTGCTGAATATCCTTTTGCAGATATTGGATGAGGGTAAGGTGACCGATGCGCAGGGGCGCGTGGTCAACTTTGAAAATACGCTGATCGTGATGACGACCAATGCCGGTGCAGCCCGCTCGGGTGCGGTTTCCGGCTTTGGTGAAAGCACGGCAGAGTTTGGGAAAGAGAATACCGAGCGTGCGCTCTCCTCCTTCCTGCGGCCGGAGTTTCTCAACCGCGTGGATGAGATCATCACCTTCCGTCATTTATCCGAGGATGATTTCGGGCAGATCGCCGTTATCATGCTGGAGGAGCTGAAGGCTGCGCTGCTTGAGCGCGGCATCACGCTCGTCTATGACGATGCTGCTTCCGCCTTGGTTGCAAAGGAATCCTATTCCTTCAAATACGGCGCACGGCATATGCGGCGCTATATCCGCAAAACGATCGAGGATCCGATCGCGGAGGAGATCATCCGCCATTACGCCGCCCCTGTCAAGCAGGTCGTCTTGACGGTAGAGGGCGAGAAATTCAATATCACGTGTCAATCATGACGCCATTGTGCGAGAAATAAGAGGTAGAATATGAGCGAATGTACACATAATTGCAGTACCTGCTCCAGCAATTGCGCATCGCGCGAGAAGGGGCAGAAAAATCCTGATCTGCTTGCGCCGCAAAACGCGGCCAGCAACGTTAAGCGTGTGATCGGCGTTGTCAGCGGTAAGGGCGGTGTCGGTAAATCCACCGTGACCTGCGCCCTGGCTACGCTGATGAACCGCCGCGGCTACAAGACCGCCGTGCTGGATGCCGATATTACCGGCCCCTCGATCCCGCGTGCCTTTGGCCTGCGCGGCGTACAGCTGGAGGGCTCGGAGATGGGCATGTTCCCGGCACAGACAAAGACCGGCATTGAGGTGGTCTCCACCAACCTGCTTTTGGATGAAGAAAGCAAGCCTGTTGTTTGGCGTGGCCCGGTGATCGCCGGTATGGTCAAGCAGTTCTGGACGGATACCTGCTGGAACGAGGTAGACTATATGTTTGTCGATATGCCTCCGGGAACGGGTGACGTACCGTTGACGGTGTTCCAGAGCCTGCCGCTTGACGGTATCGTGATCGTTACCTCGCCGCAGCAGCTCGTTTCCATGATCGTGGATAAGGCTGTGAACATGGCCAATCTCATGGGCATCCGTATCCTCGGTATCGTAGAGAATATGAGCTACTTCCGCTGCCCGGATTGCGGCAAGGATCATAAGCTGTTTGGCGAAAGCGGTATCGATGCTTTTGCTGCCGCAAGAAATATCCCCGTGCTTGGCAAGCTGCCGATCGACCCGGAGATCGCATCGCTTTGCGATAAGGGCGTGATCGAGCTGATGGAGGCTGACTATTTTGAGCCGGTTGCCGATGCGGTAGAGCGTGCCACCAACGGCGAGAAGATGCCGAAATAATGAATAAAAAACAGCATGCACGGTTTTATGCCGTGCATGCTGTTTTTTGTAAAACGAAAACCACGCGATAGTCGCGTGGTTCAAAAGCGCTTAAGCGGTGAACAAATCCGCCGCAGCGGCAGGCTCCCTTGTGTAAAGGGAGCTGTCACGGCTTGCCGTGACTGAGGGATTGTTTTCAGGGGA
>JAZQLY010000057.1:0-10808 GCA_045543015.1 Eubacteriales bacterium | reverse complement strand
GATGCCACGTACGGTTTCTCCTGTATGTAATGTTTTGAGTGAATCTTCCAGCATTTCTTCGAAACTAATTTCATTATTCATAGCTTCAAAAACCTCCTTTATTATATCGCCGGGTGTGGAAGCGCCCGCCGTAATAGATATAGTTCGCTTGCCCCTGCAGGCGGCAAGTGCCGCAGGCAGATCGGCCCGTGACTCGACCCACACGGTGGTGGGGCAAACGCCGGCGCAAAGCTCGTACAGCTTGTGCGTATTGGAACTATCATGCCCGCCGATCACGATGACGGCATCCGAGCGGGAGGCAAGCGCCTCTGCCTCGGTCTGGCGTTTTTCAGTCACTTTACATATTGTATCAAATTTTTTTCGATTTGTATATAGTTTTTCGATAATTTTTTGACTTTTTTTCCATTCATCCAAACTTTGGGTGGTCTGGGCGGCAAAAATTGGTATTTTTTCACCAATCTGCAGGGTGGGAAGCAGGTCGCCAAGCTCCTTCGCGGTGGAAAAAACGTAACAATCCCCCCGCACATGGCTGACGATCCCCTCCACCTCCGGGTGGTGACGGCTGCCAAGCAGGAAGAAAACCGTTCCCTCGCCTGTATTCTCATCTGCAATGCAATGGATCTTTTTGACAAACGGGCAGGTCATATCCTGCACCGAGAAAAGCGGATACCGCGCAGCAAGCGCCAAGAGCCGCTCCTCTACCGCGCGCGGCACGCCGTGCGTGCGGATCACTGCCACGCAGGGGATCCCGTCCGTCTCGCTTTGCTTGGCAAAGGCCTCTGCCTCCTCTACCGTGATATGCAGAACGCCTTTTGCCTCCAATTCTTCATTATAAACGCGGTTGTGGATCAGGTGGCCGAGAATGGCTACACGGCAATTACCGGCTGCCAGCAGCCGCTCGACCTCGCTGGTCGCACGCTGGACACCAAAGCAAAAGCCGGCGTTCTCTGCAATTTGCGCACGCATCACTCGTCCCCCCCTTGCAGCCCTGGCGTTGGGGCAAAGCCGCCAAGCGCACAGATCTCGGCAAAGATCCTTTCGCTGATGGCGCGATAAGCCTCGCTGCCGCTCTGCCCCTCGCTTGACAGCTCGGAAAGCGGGATCGGCTTACCGAAGATCACGTGAACACGGCGAAAAAGCGCATACCGCTGCTTTTTCATTTTCAAGCAAACAGGGATCACCGGACAGCCCGCGCGCAGCGCGATCATGCCAGCACCATTCTTGATCGGCGTATCTGCCGGATTTTTTCCGCCGTATCTATGCCCTTGTGGGAAGATGGCGACCAATTCACCACCGTTTGCCAAGGCGATCGTCTTTTTGATAGCGGCCACGTCTCCACCGCCGCGATCCAAGCTGCATGCGCCCAATGCGCGGATCAGGCGCCCAAGCACGGGAATGCGAAACAGCTCTGCCTTTGCCAGGTAGCGCACCTGCCGCGGCAGCACGGCCGCAACCGATACCACGTCGCAAAAGGCAACGTGATTCACGCAAAGAAGATACCCGCCCTCTGCCGGCACGTTCTCCTGCCCTTGCGGCTTGAGGCGCAGCAGAAAGCGAAACACCCCCGCCAGAACGCGGTGTGCGCGCATATAAAAGCGGTGATCCTTCTCTTCCTTGGTAAGTTTTCTTTTTGGCGGCTTTTTCACAAGCTGCCTCCTTTTATTTGCTTATTTCTCTGTTTTCTGACGGATGATACGCAACGCAGCGGCCACCGTCTCCTCTGCGGTCAGATCCGAATTGTCCAAGAACACCGCATCCTCTGCCGGGATAGCAGGGGCCGTTTTGCGCGTACTGTCATTTTCATCCCGTTCCCGCATCTGGGCCAGCAGCTCCTCATAGGTGATCGGGTCACCCTTGGCCTGCAGCTCCAGCAGGCGGCGCTTGGCGCGCGCCTCGGGCGAGGCGGTCAAAAAGATCTTGACCTCCGCATCCGGCAAAATGACCGTGCCGATATCCCGCCCGTCCATGATCACATCCGTCTTCCGTGCGATCGAGCGTTGCGTCTCCAGCAGGAATTCCCGCACGGCAGGGATCGCTGAAACGGCAGAGGCGTACATAGAGATCTCCGGGGTGCGGATACGGTTGCCAACATCCTCACCGCAAAGGTAAATATGCTGCTCACCGTTTTCAAACACCATTTCCAGCTTGATGTCCGGCAGGCAGGCGACCACCGCCTCGGCATCCTTGGGGTCCACGCCTCTGCCGTGCACGAAGAGACCGATCGAGCGGTATAGCGCCCCCGTATCCACATAAACGATGTGCATCTCCCTTGCAATGGCCTTGGCCAGGCTGCTTTTGCCTGCCCCGCTGGGTCCATCCAGTGCAATTTTCATGTCAATTCCTCCAAATTCAGAACATATTCTGCAGCAGACCTACCGGCACACACGCCCGTGGCAAATGCGATCTGCAAATTATAGCCGCCTGTGTAGGCATCCACATCCAAGATCTCGCCTGCAAAAAACAGCCCGGGGATCTTCTTGGACATCATGGTTTTGGGGTTCACCTCTTTCACCTCAATACCGCCGGAGGTGATGATCGCCTCCTCGATCGGGCGAAAGCCGCCAAGCGGCACGCGAAAATGCTTGAGCTGTGAAAGGAGCTTCTTGCGTTCCTCCCTCGTAACCGCATTGACCTTTTTCTCACCACTGATGCCGCTACGCCGTACCATGACCGGGATCATACCGGAGGGCAACAGGTCGCCCAGCGCATTGGCAAAATTCCGGTTGGCATACTTGGCAAAATCAGAACACAGGCGGGCATCCAGCGTTTTTTCATCCAAGGCGGGCTTCAGGTCGATCTCGGCCACCAGGCTGTTGATCGCCACGCCGCGCAGATGTGCCGAGGCGCTGAGGATCATCGGGCCGCTGAGCCCAAAATGCGTGAACAGCATTTCGCCAAAATCCTCGTAGATCACCTTGCCGCCCGCTGCGGGCAGAATGCGCAGACCGACGTTTTTCAGCGCCAGGCCCATCAATTCTTCACATACGCGATCCGGCGAGGTGAGCGGAACGAGCGAGGGCGTCAGCTCGGTCACCGTGTGACCCAGGCGTGCGGCCAAGGAATAGCCGCTCCCATCCGAGCCGGTGAGCGGATAAGACTTTCCTCCCGTGGCAATAATAACAGAATCCGCAACATAATCTGCAGCAGATGTCGAAACAACAAATTTTCCATCCGCACGGTGCTGCAGCCTTTCAACCCGCTCGTGATGCCATGTGGCGGCACGCGAATAGGCGATCAGTGCATCCACAACATCCAGCGCGCGGTCAGATTGCGGAAAAACGCGGCGGCCACGTTCGGTCTTCAGCGGTACGCCCTGCCCCTCAAAAAATGCCATGGTAGCTGAGGGGGGGAAGGCCGCCATCGCCGCATACAAGAAGCGCGGGTTGCGCGGCACGTTGGCCAGCAATTCCTGCGGGGTGCAATCGTTGGTCACGTTGCACCGCCCCTTGCCCGTAATGGCAACCTTGCGCCCCGGGCGCGGCTTACCCTCCAGCACGGTCACAGCAGCCCCCATTTCCAGGGCGCTGCCTGCTGCCATCATGCCGGCAGCCCCGCCGCCAATGACCAGCACGCGCGGGCGTTCAGCGTTTTGCATAGACATCATATTCATCCCAGATGCGCTCTAATTTATCAAACCGAGCGGTCACTCTCTCTTTTTGCGTTTTGGTAATGGCCACCAGAATGGCGTTCAAAATGCTGAGCGGTGCAACCAGCGAATCGACGTAAGAGACCATGTCGCTCTGTGCTGCCAAAACATATTGCGCGTTTTTGGCGATCGGAGACATGGTGCTGTCGGTCAACGCAATGACGGTTGCGTTCTGGGCATGGGCATAGGTCACCGCGTTGATCACGTTGGTGGAATACCGTGGGAAGCTGATGGCAAAGATCACGTCCCCCGGGCCAATATCCAAGATCTGCTCAAACACCTCTCCCCTGCTGTAGGTCTGGATCATGGTAACGTTATCCGAGATCAGACGGAGGTTGAAATTAAAAAAGGAGGCAAGAGAGGCAGAGGAACGCGCACCGATAATAAAAATGCGCTTGGCGTTGGCCATTGCCTCTACTGCCGCGTGAAACGAAGCGCGATCAATATTCTCCAGCGTGTACTTGATCTTGCCGATATCAGCCGTCAGCACGCTATCCAGAATATCGCCGTCCCCATAGCGCAGATCCGAGATCTGAATACGCTGATTGGAGGTCAGCTTTGCGCGAACCAGCTCTTGCACGGCACGCTGCAGCTCCGGGTATCCGTCATACCCCAGCTCCAGTGCAAAGCGAACAACGGTGGATTCCGACACCTGCACCAGCTCGCCAAGCTTGGCTGCCGTCATATAGGCCGCTTTATCATAATTCTCCAAAATAACGGTGGCAATCTTCTTTTGCCCCTTGGAAAATTCCGAAAATCGTGTATGGATCCTGCTTTCAATGTCGTTTTCCATATCCTGTCCCTTTCAAAAAACGCCGGTAAAATACGGTGGCAATACGATATATACAGTATAACACATTTGCCCCGTTTTTGCAAGAGCACTTGCAAAAATATTCATTTTTCCTGTTTTTGCAAGAATTCTTTAATAAAGAAAAGCCCCGCGGCAGCGCATACTGCCGCGGGCAAAGCAAAACGACCGTTATTCGATCACCAAACGGCGGATGGTAGTCTCAGAAAGGACATGCGCACCGCCAACCAACTCCTCATAGACCGGGCCACCGCTGCAATAGCTGAGCAGCATGGTCTTCTCATCCACAAAGAAGATAGCAGGATAGCAATAGCCGCGCGTGGGATTGTTCTCCAGCACGGTGGGGCCGCCAAAATTGATGCCATCCGCGCTCTCGGCGATCACCAGCGGATTGCGATCCCAATGCACCTTACCGTCCGGCCGGCCGTTATAGTAGGGCATGGGATTCCAGACGGCGTAATATTTGCCGTTGTAAGGGTTTCTTGCCACCTTGAGCGGTGCTGCCGGCGAGGTAAAGCGCGAGGGCTGCGCCCCCGTCCAGCTCATGCCGCCATCATAGGAATAGCTTTCATACTGGAAGCCGAGATCGGTACGCGCATGCAGCCACACGACACCGTTTGGTAGCTCGACAAGCCCAGGCTCCTGCATACCGGTATGAGAAACGCCGATGTTTGGCAGCTGAACAGCGCCTTTTGCCTCACACCAGGTCACCCCATCGTCATCCGAATAAAAGACGTGCACCTCCGCACGGCTCTCAAAGGCAGCGCGACCGTTTACATAGTTGAGGATATGCCGGCCAAAGGGGAGCAGCAGACGGCCGCTTGCCAGGCGCAAAGCGCGGTCATTATTCATGACGTAATAAGCCCGCACGCCGGTGGTGCAAAGCACCTCGTTTTCACGCGTGAAGGGCTCCCCATCCTTTGCACGGCGCATAACGAAGTCAAGGTGACCGTCTGCGCGACCGTACTCATCCCGGTTCAGGCCAATGTGCTTGACGCCGAAAAACAGGCCGATATCCCCGTTCTGCATGCGGGAAAGCGAAACGCTCATGACGTTTTGCACGTCATCCCCATATTCATCGGCTGAAACAAGCGTAAATGGCTCTTCACTGAGCACGCGCTCACCCTTTTCATCCAGATAAAGGCCGGCGATCCGGCAGGGCGCATCGTCACTTGCGCCCTCCCCGCCCTTTAAAAAGCGGCTGTAGCCAAACAGGATCCGGCCGTCATTCAAACGGATAAAGGAGCCCTCGCTGTTTCGCGGATTGTCCGCCGTTGGAGGCAGCGTGGTAATGATCTTTGATTCAAGAATTCTCATGGGTAAGCTCTCCTTGTTGTTTTTTATACAGCGCACGCGCGCGGAAGATCGCACGCACGGCGAAGAACATCGCACAGGCAGTTTGGATCATGTAGGTGATCTGCCCCGGATTTTCTCTCAAAAGTGAGGCGTGCAGCAGGATGCCGATGACGTTGGCAAGGATCTGCAGATAGGTATACTCGATGAAAGAGAACATGGTCAGAACGTAGATCAGAACACCGAGCAGCGTGCTGGTATTATCCAGGATCTGCGAGGTAGAGCCGAGCGCGCGCAAAATGAAGTAGAGCGCCACCCAGGCAGAAGCAAATAGCACCACCGTAAGCAGCACCCCCCTGCCACTCAAGCGGCGCAGGCGCGTAGAATGCCCGTCTGACCTGCGGCGCCACATAAAAAACGTGGCCAGCTGCATAGGAAAGGAAATGAGAAGCGCCTGTGCAGCCGAGGCGTAGATGCCAAGCCCGATATACACGATCGCATACGTAATGGAGTTCAGTGAGCCGAGCAGATAAGCGTAACGGCTAACGCGGGCTTGCAAAAAGTAGATGACCAGCGACACACACAACGGTAAGAAGCGGAACGGGTGCTGCCGGAAGATGATCGCCGCAGTGGTGATCAGGATGAAGGTGAACAAAACAAACAGCTTGTCAAAATGTTTGCGTAGCATAACGGCCCTCGTAAAATATCGTTGCTTTCATTGTACCGCACGCCCCGCAGCTTTGCAAGCAGCAGAACGGACATTTTTTGCCATGCTATGTCCGTTTAGGAAAAGAAGAACCGCGAAGGATCTCCCCTTCGCGGCTCCTTTATTCCCGCCCCTCGATCAACGCGGCAAGCGTCTCGTAGGACACCTTGCCCTCAAAGCGGGCAAGCACAAAGCCAGCTTCGTCCAGCACCACGGTGATCGGGTAAGAATCCTTTCCACCAAGGAGCGTAAAGAACTCGTCCTCCGGCGTATCCTGCCCAAAAAGCACGCGGCTGCCTTGATAATACCTGGCAACATAGTCCGGTCCTTGCTCGGCATCCAACGCGCTATGGATGGCCAGCACGGTGGCACGGTCAGCATAGTCGGCAGCGATAGATGCAAAGGCAGGCAGCTCCTCCTTACACGGAGCGCACCAAACGCCCCAGAAATTGATCACCGTCACACGCCCGCGGTTGGCAGACAGCGTATACGCCTCCTCTGTGCCGTAAAGCGGAACAGAGAGATCGTAGCAAAGATCCCCTACCTCGCTGCCATGCACACCGTCGCTTGGCGTCAGAGGCGAGCTGCGGTCAAGAAAATTGTAGTAAACGAGCGAAAAGATCAGCACCGCCGCCATCAGCACGGCAAGGACAATGCGCGCAGTCTTGCGGTGGTGGGCAGCCTTTTGCGGGGCATTCGTCTGCCCGCCGATCTCGTTCGGAGGCAAAAGAAAGCGGGTCCCCTTACGCGTGATCGCCCCCGTCGGGCAAACGGCAGCGCACTCGCCACACTGGATACATTCGTGGTCACCCACACGGCGAACGTCCATACCGCAATGCCCGGTGCAAAGACCGCAGCCGATACACTTCTCTTCCTCCACCTTCATGCCGAGCAGGCAAAACCGGTTAAAGAGACCGTATATGGCACCAAGCGGACAAAAGAAACGGCAGAAAAACCGGTAAACGAAAACAGAGCCGACCAGAAATACGACCAGCAGCACAAATTTCCAGGTAAAGAGCGGGCCCAGCATGCGAAACATATCCGAGTTTCCTATGTAAGAGAGCAGACTGACAGCCCCCTCCAGCGTTCCGGCGGGGCAAATATACTTGCAAAAGGCGGGCAACGTGCCATCCTTCAGCATAAACAGAATGGGATATATCACCACAAAAAGCGCGAGCAGCAGATATTTGAAATAGGAAAGCAGCCGCGTGAAGCGATTCTTCTTCAGCTTGGGTGTTCTGATCTTGTGCAAAAGCTCCTGCAGCAGGCCAAACGGGCAAAGAAAGGAGCAGATCGCGCGGCCAAGCAGCAGACCGTACAATAGAAGAATGCCAAAGATATAATACGGCAGACGGGCATTGCTACCAGCAAGCGAGTTTTGCAACGCGCCAAGCGGACAGGCGGCAGTAGCGCCGGGGCAGGAATAGCAATTCAGTCCCGGGGCGCAAAGCCCTTTGGTAGGACCCTTATAGATCCGCCCGGTGGCAAATCCCTTGAGGTTGGCATTAAAGAGCAGCGCGGCATAAAGCTGGATCAGACGGCGCTTGCTCGGTCTATGGGCGGCAAGGAACTGCCGCAGGCGTGAAAGCATCTTCTTCATATCAGCCAAGACCTATACATTCGGTGCAGATGCGAACGGCCTTTTCCAGCACGTCCTGCATGCTGCCATTGCAGATCCCAAGTGTGATCAGCACCAGCGCGGCCACCAGCAGGCCAACGCGCACAAGCATTTGCCCACGCGGAGATACGCGCGGCGGCGGCAGGGGCGCATCGCCACGCACGGCGGTATGCCCTTCCCCATGTGCAAAAAAGCGGGCCACATGCAGGGCGGCCGAGATAAGGATCACTGCCACCGTCAGCCACAGGGGAACGGCGATACCAGCAAGCGCCGCCGCCACCCGCTCACGCGTGTAGGGGGAATCCCCCGAAAGACCGATACTCACGCAAGAGACGATCAAAAGGAGCGCACACAAAAGAACCAAAACGGTAAGAAGCCAGCCACAGATCTGGCAGGCACGGTCAAGCGTTTCTTTTTTCACGGCACTCTATATTGTTGGATCCGATTTCCAAGCTCTTTCAAAATTTCCTTTTCATGTGTGCTTTCCGTAATTTTCATGTGACCTCTTGCTCTTTCATTTATTATATACGCCTCATTATGATATCACATTACGATGAATTTATCAAGTGTGATAAACAAATATTTTCAAAACCAATGACACATGGCATGCCTTACGGCCTTTCCGTGCTGACTTACACCGAGTAAAGCAGCATCCCAAGTCCTGCTGAGATCAGGATCATCCATATCGGCGAGGGCTTTTTCTTTTTGACCTTTTTGCATACAAAGGCGAAGGCGACCAGGAACGCAAAAATGATGATCCCTTTGACATCAAGAGCAAATCCGCCGCTGACGGTGGTAATACCGAGCAACGTGCTCAACAGCATGGTGACTGCCGTTGCAAGGATCAAGGCGACCACGCAAGGGCGGACACCGCCAAGAAAGGCTTGCACGCCCTTATATTTGAGAAAATTCCGTATCAGCGCGGAGATCAACAGAATGATGATGAAGGACGGAAGCACCACGCCAAGCGTTGCCACGAGTGAGCCGAGCATGCCGCCTTGCGTCGAGCCGACGAAGGTTGCCATGTTGACGGCGATAGGGCCGGGGGTCGACTCGGATACCGCGATCATATTGAGCAGCTCTTCCTCGGTCAGCCACCCAAGTGACAGCGCTTTTTCGCGTATCAGCGAGATCATGGCGTACCCACCGCCAAAGGTAAAGAGACCGATCTCAAAAAAAGTCAGAAACAATGTTAAGTAGATCATCTCTTCTTCTCCTTTTTTTGCTTCATTTGCCCCAAAAGGTAGATAACGAGGCCCAAAACGCCACAAATGAGAATATAGAGGATGGTCGAGAACTTTACGGCAAAGAGAGAAAAGGCAAGCATGCAGAGGCCTACTGCCGAAACGATACCAACAGAAAGCACCGTCCTCTTCATCTGTCTGAGCATCTTCAGTCCTGCAGAAAAAATAAGATAGACCACACAGACCTGGATGCCGCGGAAAGCGCATTCCACAAGCCTCACAGACAGAAATGCATCAAAGAACAGCGAGATGATGTAGATAATGGCAAAGGACGGAATGCACACGCCTACTGTTGCCATAGTTGAACCAAGCACGCCTGCCCTCTTGTATCCGATATAGGTCGCCGCGTTGATGGCGATCGGTCCCGGTGTCGATTCTGCGATCGCCACCATGTCGAGAAACTCGTCCTTTTCCATATATTTTTTCTTTTCCACAAACTCATTTTCTAAGAGTGCGATCATCGCATAGCCCCCACCAAAGGTGAACAGCCCGATCTTGAGCATGGTGAAAAACAGGCGCAAACATTTTTTCATGTACTTCCCTCGCAAAACTCCTAATTTTCGATGAGAATATTATATCATATTTTTCAGCGTTTTTCAATAATGAATAAATGCTTTGATTAAACAACTTCGGTATTCAAAAAATACTTTTGGCGCACCTGCTTTATCGCAGGCACGCCAAAGCGGATGCTTCTTTTTGATGGCGCTGGGGATTCGTTCTTGATTTTTGCGAAACATTTTTGCTCTGCTCTTTTGTAATGTTTCGCAAAAATCTTCGGTCACCGCTCAGCAAAGCTCCCCCGGAGCCTTGCTGAGCTGCGTTCGAATCCCTCTCTCTGCTGCGTTCAATATCAAAAGAAGCATCCGCAAAAGCGGATGCTTCTTTTGATGGCGCAGAGAGAGGGATTCGAACCCTCGTGTGCTTTCGCACAAACTGATTTCGAGTCAGCCCCGTTATGACCACTTCGATATCTCTGCATACAGGACAGCTTCTTACTGACCTATATATTATAGCACAAGGCGTGCGATATTGCAAGATGTTTTTGCGTTTTTTAAAAAAATTCTTTCCGGGTGGTCATAGCGACCACAAAAGAAAGCCCCGCCTGCCGGCATTGTCGGCGGGCGGGGTAGATGAAGAGAAGATCATTCATCGGTGCACCTGCGATAGAGCAGGTATACCGAGGGGCGTGCCTTCAATTAGAAACGGTATAACATTTCGGTGTTATGCCGTTTTCTCTTTTATATATTGTTTTCTATCGCGTAAATGCTCTTGGAACATTTCTTCTACTTCCTCGGGTTCGGGTATAAATACATATCCTATGCCGTGGTAGTAGATGTCAATTCTCTGATGCCGCTGCTTGTTTTCGCGGTATGGAGCATATACGTCAATTCTTGAAATAAATTCGCGGACGATTTCGGGAGTAAGCTCTTGTATATCGGTGATTGCTTTCACCTTTGCTATGAACTTCTCAATGCCGTCGTTCTGCTCTTTGT
>JAZQLY010000056.1:0-10010 GCA_045543015.1 Eubacteriales bacterium | reverse complement strand
GAAAACGAAGATTTCTGCTCAAAACCTGCTGCGCCCCGGGACGCGCATCTTTTGGCAGCCTGCTACGCCGGGCATGCATTTTTTGAGACAAGTAAAAAAGAGGGGAAAAAAGCCCCTCTCTTTTGCTTTGTATCTGTCACGCTCGCGCAAGCGAGCATTTCACATTTGCGAAGCAAATATTTCACCGCGAAGCGATTTCACTTGCCCTTGCAAAAGGGCAAATTTCACTGGCGCAGCCTGCTGCGCCCTGCGTCTTCTTCACGCTTTCTTCATAAAAGAGCGGGATTATTGTACAGGGTGCACAAAAAAAGCCTTCGATTTTCTACTACGCGCCGCCTTGCAAAAAAACGCAAAAGGTGGTATAATTCCAGTATAATTGGTGCTTTGTATGCACCGAATGAAAAGGAGAATTTTTATGAGAGATCAGAACTGGCTGCGTAAATTGCTGTGCCTGGCCCTGGTGGCCTGCACCGTCTTTACGCTTTGTGCATGCCAAGGGCCTGAAACGCCTGCCGCCTGCACACACAGCGGCGGTACTGCCACCTGTAAGGATAAGGCCGTGTGCGAGAAGTGCGGCGAGGCTTACGGCGAGCTGGCAGCGCACACCTATGAAAACGGCACCTGTACCGTCTGCGGCGCGACCGAGGGAGGCTCTGGTAACGGCGGCAACGAAGGCGGTGGCGACGGTAAGCCCGTGCCGGATAGCTATGCCGACGGCGCGCCTGTCAACGGCGGCGGCGCTACCATTCCCGAGGGCAGTTTTGCCCTGACGGCTACGAAGTATGACGAGAGCGCGGCAGAGGAGATCAATGCCAACGCCTTCTTCCGTACCGCAAAGCGCGGTGAGGGGAAGGTCTTCCGCGTATCGGATGGCAAGCCGGTCACCATTACCCGCTCTACCTCCCAGACCTATGACGGTGAGGGCTCTATCCTCATCGCGCCCCAGGGCGTTCTGTTCCAGGATTGTAAGGATCTGGTCGTTCGTAACCTGATCATCATCGGCTCTGTTGAGCTGGTGAACGTGGATACCATTGAGATGGAGAACGTGGAGATCGTCAGCACGGAGGCTGCCCTGACCATGGTAGAGGGCTGCTATTCGCTGCTGATGAATGATTGCCGTCTGACCGGTAAGTCTGCTCTTGTCCTGTCGGCGGATGACAGCGTGATCCTCAATTCCTATTTTGCCTTTACCGAAAAGGGCATCGTGGATACCTCTGCCGAGGGTACCATGGTCCGTAACTGCATCCTGGAGGGTGCAGGCGAGGCCATCCGTACCAAGGCGTCTGAGTCGACCTTCCGCTCCAACACGCTCACCCTGGGCAAGACCGATACCGGTATCGTGGTAGACGGCGGGGTGCTGAACGTGCTGGTCGCCCTGAACGATATCACCGGGGCGCAGTCCTCGATCGTGGTCGGCAACGGCAAGAACGTATCGGTCGTTCTCAATCGCGGCGTTTCCGTCACGGCGGAGAATAACAGCAACCTCTACATCTGTGATAACAGCCTGGGTGGCCGTATCACCGCCAACAACAATAACTATTTCCTGGGCGACGGCAACACCTTCCCGGCAGATGAATGGACGCATGCCACCGTACAGACCGGCAACAAGAACCACAACGGTAACAACCTCATGGACGTAGACTACCGTCCCGAGGTGGGCGCCGCTGAGGAGCTGCTCCCCCACATCGACAAGGATCTGTTCGTCGGCATGGCGCGCAAGGAGTACGTTCGTGACACGGCTGATGAAAAGCCGATGGGCATTGCCGCCTACATCCTTGAGCACTGCAAGACCGACGATTACATCGTCATTGCCCCCGGTGCATACGCAACCGAAAGCGGCATGTCCTTCAAGAAGGAGCACAGCAATTCTACCGTTTACGCCTACGGTGTGTATATGGAGCGCCAGACCAGCCTTGCTGCTATGATGAACTTTACCAGCGCAGAGAATATCTCCTTCAAGGGCTTGACCATCGGCTATAAGCAGCAGTCTTGCGGCCAGGTCTACGTGCTGGAAAAGCTGGGCAGCAACCAGCTGCGCGTGGTGACCGGTGCCGGCATGATGAACGAGTTTGGTAACACCAACTCCAAGTACTATAACGTGACTGGCATGGGCGCACAGCGCATGGGTACCTTCTATGCTTACTGCGATACCGGCTTTAACAGCATCCTCTCCAAGAATAACAAGGTAGAGGGTGTTGACACCATGATCATGGAGGTCAGCCAGTCGGTTTACGAGATGCTAGCAGTGGGTGATATCTTGACCTGCCGTGCAAACAACGGCGGCACCACCATTGGTATCCATACCGAATGTAAGAACATCGTGTTCTACGATTTCAATATTTACGGCAACGCCTCCGGCTTTGCATACGTAGAGCAGGATGCCAGAACCGCAACCACCTACTACCGCGTATGCGATACCACCCGTAGCGGTGAGCTGATCTCCGAGGAGCTGTATAACCAGTATAAGGCATTGGAAGAAAAGTACGGTGTCAACCTGGAGATCGAGATCGATGACCTCGGCCGTCACCGTGGCTCCCCCGCGCATATCGGCTCGATCGACGCAACGCATACCACCCGCTGCGGCGAGGGCTCCAAGGCTACCTTCTGTCTCTTTGAAAACATGTGTGACGATGCGACCAACCAGAACGCCACGCACGGCCGCCTGGACGAGGTCATCGTCAACGATGACAATACCATTACCCTGATCTACAAGGGTAACTTCTCCGAGTATTCCTGCAGCTATAACAAGTGGCAGCCGGTCTCCAAGCCGGATGGCTTCTGCTACAACTTCTCGGCAGGTGACCGCGTATACGTGTACACCTCCGCCGGTCAGCTGGTATGTGATACCCCCGCGCTCTCGATGACTGCGGTCGTTGACACCGTTGACTTTGCGTGGAAGGATCACGGCTTCCCCGAGAGCACGGCAAAGGGCCAGGTAGAGCGCCGCAAGGTCACCGTAGCGGCTGACGCCGTAAACCTGGATGCGCTGGAGGGCTTTAACCTGAAGGATAACCACTGGTCCTCGACGAACAAGGTGCTCATCGATAACATGAGCATGTCCTCTAACGGCTTTATCTTTGATAACTGCAAGTTCCAGAACATCCGCTCCCGCGGCCTTCTGATCAAGGCATCGGGTGGTACCATCAAGAACTGTACCTTCCGTCATATCGGTATGTCCTGCGGTGCTATTCTGTACGAGATCTACTGGGGCGAGTCGGGTGTTACCGAGGATATGCTGGTAGACCGCAACCTCTTCGATCATACCGGCTACTTCAAGAACCAGGATCTGTATGCGACCGTTGCCGTTGTAGGTCTCGGCGCCAGCGTACAGGAGGACTTCCTGCTGTACAAGAACATCACCATCACCAACAACAAGATGATCAACCGTACCACCGACTATGCCGTATACATCAACTCGGCCAAGGACGTGGTGATCGAGAATAATGATTTTGGTCCCTTCGTTGGTAACAACTTCACAAACCACCCCGAGGATCCGGATACCTATGAGAATCCGAGACCGGTCATCCACATCAACGGTGCGATGAACGTCAAGATCGCGGGCAACAAGTATCCGAACCCCGATATCCTGGGTATGGATTACGTAGTGGCAGAGAAGAATAAGAACGTCTACGGCTCTGACGTAGAGCTGGATGGCGCACCGCTGATCCCGGACAACGCCTGATCCTTCGGGCTTGTGATTTTTGGCATAACCGTAAACAAAAAGAGAGTGGGAATAAACTTCCCACTCTTGTTTTGTTTTTACCGTGTTGTGCGTCCTGCGCCATTATAGGGAGGAAAGCCTGCTGCGCCCGTGCTTTCTCATTTTTCCATCTGCTCGGCAAAGCGCTTGATCGCCTCAAACGAGGTGTCGCTCACCGCGTGCTCCAGGCGGCAGGCATCCCGCACGGCCGTCTCCTCGTCCACGCCCAGCTTGATGAGAAAGGCAGAAAGCAGCGTATGCCGCTCGTAGATCTTTTCACCAACCTCGCGGCCCGCCTCGGTCAAGGTGATAAAGCCACTCTCGTCTACCGTAATAAATCCACCCTTGCGCAAAAGCCCCATGGCCCGGCTGACAGAGGGCTTGGAGTAGCCAAGATGCTCGCCCACGTCGATCGCCCGCACGCCGGGCAGCCGGCGGGAAAGGAGATAAATGGTCTCCAGATACATTTCGCCCGATTCTTGTAGCTGCATAAAATTTCCTCTTTTTATTGACATCATAGGGGGGTTGGATTATAATAAAGAAAAAGCACCCTGCGGCGCTTTTTCCCTTAAGGCTACTCGGCTGCAGCCTCCTTCTGCTCCAACCGGTATTTCATAGACAGGGCAAAATCCGCAATCATTTTCGCCGTATCCTCGATCCCCAGCACAGAAGAATTGATGGCCAGGGCATAGTTGTCATACTTGCCCCACTTCTGCCCGGTATAGAAATTATAGTAGGTAGAACGGCGGTGGTCGACCTTGTTCATCATATCGATGGCCTTGTTACGCGGCAGGTCATGCCGCTCCATGATGCGGCTGATACGGCATTCGTCATTGGCATAAACGAACACGCGCAAAACGCAGGGGTGCTCCCGCAGCACGTAGTCCGCACAGCGGCCAATGAACACGGCATCCTCCCCCTCCGCGATGTGGCGGATCAGGTCGGACTGCAGGTAAAACAGCTTATCGTTGATCGGCAGATGGTAGGAAAGGGGCGAATGTACGCCGTAGGAGTTGGAGCCCATGGCCAGCGTGTACAGCAGGCTGCCGGCTGCCACCTCATCCACCTTGTGCAAGGCGTCCTCACTCATGTTTCCGCGCTCGGCCGACATGGTGATCAGCTCACGGTCGTAGGTCTTGCAGCCAAGCAGGGCTGCTACCTTTTCTCCAATTTCTCTACCGCCGCTACCGTATTGGCGGGCGATGGTGACGATTAAATGATGAGACATGGTATCCTCCTTCTATCACAGGCGGCAGGTGCTTTCCCGCGCCGAGATCTCGTTTTTGTATATTATAACATATTTCTACCTTTTTGTAAAGGTGCTTTTGTAAAAATTTCCTATTCATGATCCCGATTTTTCGACTTTTTTAAAAGAGGAGAGACAAATGAGCGAAATAACCATCCCCTCGCGGTGTGAGGCAGAGGAGCGCATTCGTTGCTTTTTGCCGCCGCGGGAGCAAGAAAGCCATAAAGGGACGCACGGCAACGCGCTGCTTTGCTGCGGCTCCCCCCGCTATACGGGGGCGGCTATGCTTTCCGCCATGGGTGCGCTGCGCGCCGGTGCGGGCATCACGCATCTCCTCTCGGCAGAGGCAGCATTGCTGCCGGTGCGCATCCGCCTGCCGGAGGTGGTCTGCCACCCGGTCCCGGGGGTGACCGAGTCGCCCCGCGTGCTTGCCACGGCAGACCGCATTGCCTCCCCCCGCGGGGCCATTCTCATCGGCTGCGGCATTGGCCTTGGTAACGGGTCAGAGACGGCTGCCTTCTGCGAGGCACTTGCCGCGCTGCTTGCCGTGGCCGGCGCACCCGTGGTGCTGGATGCGGATGCACTGAATATGCTGTCTGCCGACCCGCGTGGCGCAGCGCACGTCCTGGCGGCGGCCCGCCGCCCCGTGGTACTGACACCGCACCCGACCGAGTTTTCACGGCTGACGGGGCTTCCCGTTTCCGATATCCAGGCAGACCGTACAGGCAAGGCATCCGCCTTTGCCAAGGCGGCGGGGGTGACCCTGCTGCTCAAGGGGCATGGTACGGTGATCGCCACGGCGGACGGCGGCTGCACGGTCAACCCAAGTGGCACGCCCGCCCTTGCCAAGGGCGGCAGCGGTGACGTGCTGGCCGGCGTGCTGGTCTCGCTGCTTGCCTGCGGCATGCCGGCACCCGAGGCCGCCTTTGCCGCCGCCTACCTGCACGGCGCAGCCGGTGAGCGGCTGGCCGCGCGCGATTCGCTTTACGGCCTGCTGCCGTCCGAGCTGCCCGGTGCGATCGCCGGGGAGCTATGCCGCCTTACAAGCAACGCTTCATAAAGGGAGGAGCTTTTATGTTTCCCACCGTCACCCCCGAGCAGGCAGGCGTTCCCTCCTGCAAGGTAGAAAAATTTATCCGTGCGCTGGAGCGGCACGGTCTTGTGATGCACTCGGTGCTGCTTGCCCGCGGCGACGAGCTGTTTGCCGAGTATTATTGGTCACCGTTTGACCGCGATTTCTGCCACCGCATGTATTCGCAGACCAAAAGCTACGTGGGCATTGCCATTGGCCTGTTAGAGGCAGAGGGCAAGCTCTCGCTTGACGATAAGATCGCCGACTACTTTCCCGAAAAGCTGGAGCGGGCGCTGCCGCCCGAGCTTGGCGCCCAGACCATCCGCCACATGCTGACCATGGAGACGGCCTGCCGCGTGCCGAATTGGTTCTATTCCGCCGACCCGGACCGTACCCACGAATATCTGAATGCGTCTGTGGCCGTTCGCCCCGCCGGCAGCATGTGGGAATATGATTCTGCCGGCTCACAGGTGCTTTGTGCGCTGGTAGAAAAGCTCTCCGGCAAGCCGTTCTTTGCGTATATGAACGAAAAGATCTTTTCGCACCTTGGCAGCTTTCGCACTGCCACCGTCCTCAAAACGCCGAACGGGGATTCCTGGGGAGATTCTGCCCTGGTCTGCACCCCGCGCGATATGCTCTCCTTTGGGCGGCTGCTGGCGCGCGGCGGCATGCATGCGGGCAAGCAGCTGATCCCTGCTGACTATGTGAAGGCGGCCACCGCCCGGCAGGTCTCTAACCACGAGGAGGGCTTTTCCTGCTATCTTTCGCAGGGCTACGGCTACCAGATCTGGCACACCCGGGGGGATGGCTTTGCCTTCTTTGGTATGGGCGGCCAGTATACCATCTACCGCCCGGATAAGGATATCACCCTTGTTTGCACAGGCGACAACCAGGGCTTTGCCGGCGCGGTGCCGCTGCTCTTTGCCCTGTTTGAGGAGCTGATCGTGGACGAGGCCGGTGCCGCCCTGCCAGAGGATCCCGCCGCCCTTGCGTCGCTTTCCGCCTACGGTGCCTCGCTCCGCCTGGCAGCGGCAGACGGTGCCGCCGCCAGCAGGACCGCCGCCGAGATCGACGGCCTGCGCTTTTTGTGTGAAGAAAACCCCTGCGGCATGAAGTGGTTCTCCTTCCGCTTTGACGGGGCGCAAGGCGTTTTTGCCTACGAGAACGCGCAAGGGGAAAAGGCCTTGCCCTTTGGCCTTGGCTACAACCTGTTCGGTAAATTCCCGCAGTACGGCTATTCAGACGGCGTAGGCGGCTGCAAGACCGAAAACGGCTTCCTTTACGATTGCGCCACCTCGGCCGGCTGGGTAGAGGAGCGCAAGCTGCTGCTCCGCGCCCAGGTCATTGACCGGTATTTCGGTAACCTGACCGTTCTTGCCTATTTCGGGGCGGATGGCAGCGCCACGCTGCAGCTGAAAAAGCACGCCGAGGCCTTTATGGATGAATACCAGGGCACCGTGCGGGCAAAGACGTGTGAATTATTTTTATGATCGGAGAAAATAAAAAATGGCTGAAATTTTAGAAATCGCAATGATCCTGTGCTTTGGTGCCTCCTGGCCGATGAACGTGATCAAATCCTATCGCGCCCGCTCAACCAAGGGCAAGAGTCTGGCATTTTTGTGCCTCATCTTTGTCGGCTATATCGCGGGCATCGCCTCCAAGCTGCTCAACGAGGCCTATATGGCCGAGTTTGCCGCCAAATGGTACGTCCTGTTTTTCTACGTGCTGAACCTTTTGATGGTAGGCGCCGACCTCGTTTTGTATGCGCGCAACTACCGCCTGGATAAGGCAAGAGAGGCAAAGGCATGAAAGAAATTCTAGATCTGTTTTATACCGAGGAGAAGAATGCCGCGCAGATGCTGGATCTTTACCTGCCGGCGGGGGAGGGGTTCCCCGTGCTCGTGTACTTCCACGGTGGCGGGTTAGAATCGGGCAGCCGCAAGGATCACCGTGCGCTGGCCGAGAGCGTGTGCGCCTGCGGCGTGGCCTT
This sequence comes from Eubacteriales bacterium, assembly GCA_045543015.1. Taxonomy (GTDB): domain Bacteria; phylum Bacillota; class Clostridia; order Oscillospirales; family CAG-272; genus UBA1740. Next base: position 2,002 of record JAZQLY010000056.1, on the reverse strand, counting down.
TGCCGCGGCCGACTATCGCATGTACCCCTCGGCTGCCTATCCGGATTTTCTGCGTGACGGGGCAGCCGCTGCCGCGTGGGTGCGGGCGCACATCAAGGAGTACGGCGGCTCCGGCCGCGTGTACGTTGGCGGCAGCTCGGCCGGTGGGTATATGAGCATGATGCTCTGCTTTGACGACCGCTATTTGGCCGCCTACGGGCTGCAGCCGACCGATTTTGCCGGGTATATTCACGACGGTGGCCAGCCCACCGCGCACTTCAACGTCCTGCGTGAGCGCGGGCTGGATACGCGCCGCGTGATCGTGGACGAGAGCGCGCCGCTCTACTACGTTGGCCTGGCAGAGCGGTATGCCCCCATGATGTTCGTCATCTCGGAGCAGGATATGGAATGCCGCCACGAGCAGACAGAGCTGATCCGTGCGGCGCTGCGCCACTTCGGCTACGATCAAAGCAGGGTCGCCTATCGCCTGCTGCCAGGCACGCACAGCTCCTACGTTTTTCGCCAGGATGAAAGCGGCAACGTCTTCGGGCAGGTGGTGGTAGAATTTATCCGCGCTTGCGGGATGTAAAGTCACTTTTTCGATTTTTGGGAAAATTTTGCCGCAGCCTATTGACAAAGCCGTCAAGATATGCTATAATAGATAGCACAAAGGGAGTAGTTCGCGGCGACGATCGTTGCTGTTCACCCTATCGTCAATACAGCCCGCAAGGGTTCGGTTGGGTGTGTCCTGTCAGAAAGAACGAGACTTTAAGCACGGTCGTACGCTGTGTTTAAGGTCTTTTTTTGTAGCCGCGCCCCTTTCACGGTTTGCAAACCAACCCCTATACTCTAATTTTTTAAAGGAGGAACCCCGTATGTCACCAATCATTATTGCCGCTATCGTCATTGCCGCGCTGGCCTTGCTCATCTTCGTAGCCGGTTATCTCAAGGCCCCGCCGGATACCGCCTACATCATCTCCGGTCTGAAAAAGACGCGCCGCATCCTCATTGGCCGTGCCGGCTGGCACGTTCCGTTCTTTGAGCGGGTAGACCGCCTCTCGCTCAAGGTCATGCAGGTAGACGTCAAGACGACCGAGGCTGTTCCCACCAGCGAGTTCATCAACGTATCGGTGGACGGTGTTGCCAATATCAAGATCTCCTCGGATCCGGAGCTGCTTGCCCGCGCAGCAGAATCGCTGCTCGGCATGCGCCACACGGACCTGACCAGCCTGGTCACCCAGGTGCTGGAGGGCAACATGCGCGAGATCGTAGGCTCGGTAGGCCTGAAGGAAATGGTACAGGACCGCCAGGGCGTTGCCAAAAAGATCACCGAAAACGTGGTGCCCGATATGGAGAAGCTGGGCATTGAGGTCGTTAACTTCAATATCCAGAACTTCAAGGATGGCGCAGGCACCATTGAAAACATGGGTATCGACAACGTAGAGCAGATCCGCAAGACCGCGCAGATCGCCAAGGCGAACGCGCAGCGCGATATTGCCATTGCCACCGCCAACGCGCAGGAGGAGGCCAACGCCGTCAAGGTAGAGGCTGAAAAGAAGATCGCCGAGCAGAATGCCGAGCTTTCCGTCCGCCAGGCAGATATGAAGGTGCTGGCCGATACCAAGCGCGCAGAGGCAGACGCTGCTTACTCGATCCAGGAGGAGAACCAGCGCCGTACCATTGAGATCGCCCGCACGAATGCGGACATCGCGCGTAAGGAAAAGGAGGCCGAGCTGGCCGAGAAGGAGATCGCCCTCAAGGAGCGCCAGCTGGATGCCGAGATCCGCAAGCAGGCAGACGCTATGAAGTATAAGACCGAGAAGGAAGCGGAAGCTATGCTTATCAAGCGTCAGAGAGAGGCTGAGGCTGAAATGTTCGAGGCTGTAAAGGAAGCTGAGGCTAAGAGAGCGCAGGCTGAGGCTATGAGATACTCTATGGAGCAGGAAGCTGAAGGTATCAGAGCTAAAGGTCTTGCAGAGGCTGAAGCTATCGAAAAGAAGGCAGAGGCTCAGAAGAAGATGGG
>JAZQLY010000055.1:0-56970 GCA_045543015.1 Eubacteriales bacterium | reverse complement strand
CAATATCACGGCTGAAGCGGAAAAGTATTATATCAAGGTTAGTGACTAATGAATAACGCCATATTAAAAAAGCTCAAGGAAATGGAAGAACGAAAGCTCATTGACGAGGAAACGGAAAAGCGGCATCAAGAGTTTTTGGATTATATCCAATATTTGATAGATCACCCACAGCCAAATCGTAATATACACGATTTTGAAAGCGAGGACTAAATGACAAAGGATATTTTGAAACGCCTTGAAGCGTTAGAAAATGAGGAAATAATCGAGATCGAGGATATTTCCATGTATGAGAGAGAAATATTCGGAGAGGAAACGACGGCAGATGATGAACAGCATACTCCAAAGATTGAAAAGGCTTGAGGAAATTTCACCTGATCGGCTTGTTATTCTCGCAAACTTTGACGGCGTGGAAAAAGAATGCTCTGTTGATGAACTTGAAGCAAATCCCAAAGCTGTTTTTATCCGTGTAATAAGTGGGAACAGCCTTGACGATGTGCAAAGGATATTGAACAGAATTGAGGTGATTGCACATGACGGATATAATTAAAAGACTTTCCGAGCTTGAAAAAGAGCTTTTCCGTGATGTATGGGCAGACGTTACATACAAGGACGGCACACGAAAGCGTGTCAAGATGTTGGACGTTTTGAGCCTTTACACAAACGGCGGCACACCGCCGCAGATCGTTGATGTGTCTTTTATCGGTGATACATCAAATCAAGGTATTTTGCCTGATCTTGTAAAATACTTGATTGAGAATAACCAATAACAAAAAAGGCGGTTGAGGGTGTACCCCTTGACCGCTGATTTTTATACCCCTTATACCCCTTATTTTACCCCTTAAACGATTTTATAGAATTGTATCGGATTGACTATCACCCACGAAAAAGCCAATAATACAAGGGTTTATCTATACTTGATTGCACGTATTTTCACACGGTAAAAATAGTATTGGAAAATTCAAATCTCTCCTTCTGCGCCAAAGGAAAAAGCCTTGAAATCTAAGGATTTCAGGGCTTTTTTCGTGCTTTGAAATTGGTGTTTTCCCTTTACAGAATTTTTTCGGGGATTTTTATGCCTTTATCTTCTCTATGAACCGCTCCATTCGTGCCGCGCTCTCCTGCTTCATCTTCTCCGATACGTGACCGTACACGTCGAGAGTAAAGGCGGCGGTGGCGTGTCCGAGATTCTGCTGTACCGTCTTAACGTCATCCCCTTCCTGAAGCGAGGCGACGGCGTAAGTGTGGCGGAGATCGTGGAAACGTGCGTCAGGGCGACCGATGCGCTCTGCAATCTTCTTGAAATGCTTCAGCGCGGATTGCGGTGGAATATATCCGCCGTCCTCTTGGGTAAATACCAAATTCCATTGGTTTTTCCAAGCTAATCCCATTTGCAAATGTTGCTTTCTCTGCTCGAAGAGCTGTTCTTTCAAAATCTGCATAACGGACGTTGCAGCCGTGATCGTCCTTGTCTTTCCGCTTTTGGTGCTGATCAGATAATGGTCCGCGCCTTTTTCTTTTCCCTTTTGGAGCTGTTGCTTGACCGTGATCGTACCGTTTCGGAAATCGACCGCATCCCAAGTGAGTCCGCAAATCTCTCCCTCTCGCATTCCCGTAAAGAGCGTTACGGTGAACAGCCGGGCGAACGGCTCGCCCTTCTTGATCTCTTCCAAGAACGCGGAGATCTCCGCCTCTGTGAGAGGGCTGATCTCCTTCCGCTCGATGCGCGGGAGCTTGACGGGATCCGCAGGGTTAAAAAGGATGTACCGTAGATCTGTCGCCTGAGCTAAGGCTTTATGCAGAATCCCGTGGGTGTTCTTGACGGTTTTCGGTGAAAGCCCTTCCTTACGTATCAGATCATTGCAAAAGGTTTGTATCTGTGTTGTCGAGAGCTCCGTGAGCTTGATGCTTCCAAGAGCGGGCTTCAGGCGGGTACGAATGCGGCTCTCATACGTGGAGAGGGTGAGCGGTTTGCAAGAGGGCTCGACGTACTCCGAAAGCCACGTATCAAGCCATTGCCCCACCGTCATTTTGCTCGGCTCAGTGTATAGCCCCGTATCCAGATCGCGAAGAACCGCCTTTAATTTTTTCGCTACCTCTTTTTGCGTTTTGCCGCTGATACTGCGCTGGATCTGTTTGCCTGTTCCCGGATCTCTGCCGACGGTGTAACGAGCTTCCCAAAATTCATAGGGCTTACCGTTGCGCGTAACGGTTTTCTTCCTGATCGTTCCCGTACCCTGAGCGGCGCGGGTATTTTTATTTCTCGCCATCATTATCCTCCTTTGATTTCAGGGTGAAGCCCTTCACCAGTTTCCAGAACTCATCTTGAACATAAGTTTTATAAATAGCATTCATCTCCATTTTTATAGCGTTGCCGTCTATCTCCATTCTGGCAATTTGCGGATTATTCTCAAATTTATTGGTTGTGTGAATGGCGTTTATGATACGTGTTAAATTAGGGTGTGAAATGATATAATCCAAAAATTCCACAATTTCGGTATCCCCGCAGGTCCTTTCCACCTTCAATGTAGAAATGGATTTTTGAGACAACCCGATTTCAGCATTTATGCCTTGTATAGTCTCGTTGCGCGTCTGTATATCAGAAAGTCCCAAGATATAATCTGCCGAAACATTAAAGATTTCACTGATTTTTATAACTTGTTCAAGATTCGGGGTTCTTTCTCCGCTTGCATAATACGAAATAGTGTTGTCAGTTACTCCTAATTTTTTTGCGAGATCCTTTTGTTTCATTCCTTTATCGGCTAAAAGCGTGTTTATTCGTGTACCTATCTTTTTTGACGTTATTTTTTCCATTTTTTCACCTCGATAATAGCATTTTTGATATGTCTTGGATTTTACATAACAAATCACTTGATTTGTTGATGTTGTTATGCTATAATCAAATTATAACATAACCGTTATGTTTTGTCAACAAGAACAACAGAAAAAATTAAAAAAAGGAGAAACAAAAATGAAAAATGTTGATATTCGCAAAGCGGCAAAAGAAGCAAAAGTGAATTTATGGGAGATCGCGGAGGCTTACGGCGTAAATGACGGTAACTTTTCCCGCAAGCTCCGCCGCGAGCTTCCCGATGCAGAAAAGGCGAAGATCCTTGATATTATCGAGCAGATCAGAGCGCAAAAGCAAACCGCGACGGAATAAGCCTTATTTTTTTACCGATCGATTACCGATTGGTAATTAGGAACGCACACAACGGAAAAAGCGAAAAGGAGGTAGAGCAATGAATGCACAGACAAACGAACGTTTAACCCTTACGCCCGAAGAGGCGGCAAAGCAGCTCGGCGTGTCAAAGCCGACGATGTACGCATTATGTAACCGCAAAGATTTTCCCTCTGTTCGAGTAGGACGAAAAATAATCATCCCTCTCGTAGCTCTGGAAAAGTGGCTTGAAGCGCAAGCAACCGAAAGGAGCGGCGCGTGATGGAACACTTTGCAATTTTTGAAATGCTCCCGGAAGGATGCGAGAATGCAATATCAAGACGTAACCTGATGACCGTTTTGGGAATGTCGGACCGCTCCCTGCGGTTAGCCATCGCGGCAGAACGTAGAGCGGGAGCTCTGATCCTAAGTTCGACGTGTGTTGACGGTAGTGGGTATTATCGTCCCGCCAATGCCGAAGAAATCGCGCGGTTTGTTGCCTCGATGGAGCGGAGAGCCAAATCCACCTTTGCGGCGGTGTCGAATGCGCGAAAGATTTTGAAGGAACTTGAAGGAGAGGCGGGAGCTGATAATGAATGACACTAAAAATCCATTTGCAGAATGTGTGGATTACGGAGAGAGCAATTCGACACAAGATCAAGAAGCAAAAAAAGAAAAACGCTATTTTTGGATAAAGCTGAAAGAGGGCTTTTTTGATGACAAATACATCAAGGCTATTCGCGCCCAGCAAAACGGATATAGAATACTTGTAATATATCTTTCAATGCAGTTAAAAGCCCTAAAAACAGATGGGATGCTGTCTTACGAAAAACTGTTACCTAACTATACGGACGAGCTTGCCTTGATGCTTAATGAAGATTCCTCTTCCGTGGCTGAAGCCATCGAGATTCTTGAAAAATTCGGCTTAATTGAGGTATGGGATGACGAAACCGTTTTTCTCACAGCAAAGCAAGAAATTATTGAGGCTGGGAACGAGTGCACAAGTGCGGAAAGAGTGCGAAGATGTCGAGAAAAGAAAAAGGCGTTACGATGTAACAATGATGTAACACCGATGTAACGCACATATAGAGATAGATATATAGATAAAGAAAGAGTTAAAAATAGAGTAAGAAAACACGTATGTGTGATTTTGCACCTGTTAAAATTACAGGAAATATAGAATTTTTTTAACTTTCTTAAAGTGTTATCCTGTCATAAAAGATGGATTACAAGAAAAGGAGATGAAGAAAATGACACCTGAAAAGGATAATGTAAATCGGTTGAGGCATTGCACACGGGAATTTCTTAATTCCAGAATGACGGAGAAAACGGCAGCGGACCTGAAAGAGCTCCACGGGATCACGCTGGGACCTGATGCGACGAATCGGGATGCGCTGGATGCCGTGTTTTTGAAGAAAGCAAGAGAGGGAGATCCTGAAGCAATAGAGTTTTGCAAAATGTATGGTCTGCTCTCCGATATCGAAGCCGATGAATGAAAAACAGCGACGTTTCGCGGAGGCTTATGCCGCCAATCCTAACGCCACGGAGGCAGCAAAGGCGGCGGGATATTCAGGCAGAACCGCTCGAAGTCAAGGGCAAAGGCTGTTGACAAATGCTGACATTCAGAAATATATCAAGGATCTTCAGGAAGAGAATGCCGCCGAGCGCATCGCAACAATGACCGATGTAAAAATCTTTTGGTCGGACACAATGAACGATAAGGACCTTAAACGCTCGGATCGCTTGAAAGCCTCTGAGCTCCTTGCAAAGTCGGCTGGAGCATTCCTGCATATTGGCAAGAGCACGGATGACGAAGATTTTATTTTGGGTGAACGCAACGGCGAGGATGTCGTAATCTATATGCCCAATTTGGATAGTGCGGAGAGCTGCCAGCTCCCACCTGAAACGGAGGTCGAGGAATGAACGAGATAAGCAAAGAAGCGCAACGTCTGGACGGATTCGCAAACGTTCTAAACCGTTATGGCACATCGAATGATCCCACCGAGCAATACCGTTTTGAACCTGATCCCGCCGTATCAGATGAATTTCTCTCGATGTTCTACGAGGAAAACGGACTTTTTGCAAGGATTATTGATACACCGGCAGAGGAAGCCGTCAGGCGCGGATTTGAGCTTGACGGTATTTCTGACCGAAAAGTTAAAGATTACTGTCAAGAGGAATACGATTATCTTGATGGGGATGGCGTATTCTCTACGGCTATTCGCTGGGCAAGAATATTCGGCGGTGCGCTCGCCGTGATGCTGGTTGACGACGGCGGAGGGCTTGAAGATCCGCTCGTGTGGGAGAATATCCGCTCTATTGACGAAATTCGTCTTTATGACCGTTCGCTGATTCAGCCTGATTATAACAGCGTATTTTCTTACGATGGCAAAGATCCGTTTGAGGCAAGAAAGGACCGTTTCGGAATGCCTGAATATTATTCGGTATTCAGTAAATACGGCACGTTTCGAGTACACGAAAGCCGATGCCTGATCTTCCGTAACGGTCAGCTTCCCGAAAAGGCGACAAATATTGCATATCAGTTTTGGGGAATGCCTGAATACGTCAGGATCCGCAAGGCTGTTCAAAATGCCGAGCTCGCGCACGCCTCCGCTCCTAAGCTGCTTGATAGAGCAGTTCAGGCGGTTTTCAAGATGAATAATCTTGCTGATGCCCTCTCGACCGAAGAGGGGGAGAAAAACGTCCTCGACCGCCTACAAAGCATTGACACAACAAGGGGCTTACTCAATGCCATTGCAATAGATATGGAGGGCGAGGATTATGAATTTAAGCAGATTGAGCTGTCAGGTGCAGGGGATATTATAAAGCAAAGCATATCCTATCTGTCGGCGGTTACGTCAATACCTCGAAAGATATTGATCGGCACAACGATAACGGAAAAGAAAAATACAGATGATACGTCTATGGAGATTTACTATAACTTTGTAGAGCGCATCCAAAGCACGATGATGAAAAGCAATCTCCGTTATTTGCTGGCTATCATCTTTCAGGCTGGGTTATATCAGGGGAAGATCTCCGAGATCCCGCCGCTCGATATAAAATTCCGCTCCCTTTGGTCTATGACTGCATTGGAGGAAGCGCAAAACGATCTGAAACGAGCGCAAACACAACAAAAGAAAGCGGAAGCAGTTAAAACCTATGTAGATATGGGGGCTATTACCCCAGAAGAAGTGCGGCGCAAATTGGCGGATATATATACCTTTGATGCAGAAAACATTTTGAAGAAAAGAAAGCGAGGTCAAAAATGATAGGATTACGATGGGCGAACACCCAACAACTGAAAAAGGATAGAGATGCAGCATTACAGCTTGTGAAGGCGGACGGGCTCCGTCTTTGCTTTGATATGCAGGAGAGGGATAAAGCGAAAGAAATCTTTTTGCCGATTCTTCAGGTATTCGAGGATGAGCTGTCAAATAGCCCTCTCTCTTTGATTTTCTTATACAAGGAAAGCGAGCAGACCGGTGAATTTGCATACTGTGATGGGCTCTGCTATCCTTTTTGTAACGAAGAAGAAAACAGAGAATTTTCAGCAATTGGCGTCAGCGTAGAGCTTATAAATGGAGATCCTGATTTTCGTGATATGGTAATACTACACGAAATGACGCATCTTTTCTATGGCAAATGCGAACCGGGCTTTTTCGGGCTTATGGATATACTGCTCAGACGGTTCAATGAAGCGACCGGGCGAAGCATCAAAAACGACTATTGCGAAAGGTTGAGCGACACCCTGATAAAAACCGCTCGCGGCGTTCCGGGCGCAACGGAGCTATGACAATGACCTTTGAGAAAATGCAGATAGATCCGTATAACGAGCGCATCCTGAAGCTCTGCCGACGGTACGCAAAGAGGTTCGGCACAATGTTAGCTGATAATCGCAGTTTACTTTTTTGGGGGAACGTGGGAACGGGAAAGAGCGGCGCCGCCTTTGCAATAGCAAATCACTTGCTTAAAGACGGATTTACTGTGCAAATTTGCACTCTCGCCGAGTTACTTGAACAGAAGTATCCCGCAGAACCCGCCAAACCTTCAGGAAACGAGGAAACCGCTCCGCTTGACCTTTTTATCATCGACGGAATAAACGGCGCAAACGCGCCTGAAAACGCCCTGATCGGCGTTTGCTCGTTTATAGAGGAGCGAAACCGCCTGCGGCTCCCGATGATTTTTATTACCTCGCTGACACTTGCAGAGATGCAACGTACTCCTGATGAGGTACACCATCGTTTATATAGTGCCATACTGTCAACCGCTTACCCTCTCCAATTTACAGGCAAAAATCGGCACCTTGCCGATCACTCTATTAAAAATGCGGATAACTGACAATATTTTTTGATATAAACAAAAACGTTTATATTCTCCACTTTATAACTTTGTCCCGCGGAATGTCACGTGGACAGTCACGAGGACAAATCGCGGACAGTCCTGCGGAAAGTCTGCGGAAAATCCAGCGTAAACACTAACACTAACACTAATACTAACACTAATACTAACACTAACATTACAGTAACGTAATAAATACGTGTGTTTGCTATCAAAAAAGAGAGGGCTTTTCCCTCTCCGCACGTTACCAAACACGAAAAAATCATTGACCGCTTGGGAGGCTCAAATTTTGCCTTCTGAGCGGTTTTCTTTCGTTTACGCCCTTTTGCCTTGAAAACCACTCTTCCGCCCTTCCTAACAGTTTGGCGAGATATGCGAAGGTGTTGAAACGTTATGCTTGCGTGTTCTCCACAAAAGCGGCTTTTTCAGGTATAATTATTAGGTGATAGTTATTCATAAATACATAATTATCCCGCAGGGCGAGCTTTGGGAGGTCAGGAGCAAGGAGGTGGCGAGGTGTCCGCGTTGTCGGTCGATTATGTCAGGCTACGACCGCCGATGCAGGAGAGGGATAGACGGGAGCGGAGCGGTCCACGTGTATCAGCTCCACCGTGCGAAATGCTCTCAATGCCGCTCGGTTCATTTATTGCTCCCTGACTTTCTGCAAAAGTACAAGCATTATACCGCCGACGTGATCTCTGCGGCGGCTGAGGATCCGTCACGGTGCCCTGCGGAAGATTCGACGATCCGACGGTGGCGGAACGCCCGAAAATAACCCACACACTTTGCGTGTATTTTCTCGCGGCCTTGTGGTATGATTTTTCTACAAATCAGCATAGGAGGATAATGCTATGAAAGAAGAAAAGCAAAAAGGCGAACCGAAAAAGAGTAAGAAATCACGCAAAAAGAAAATACCGTACAACACCATAATTATAGGTGCGGCGGCATTGATTGTGCTTGTCGCGGTTTTGGTGTGCTTTATGTCTGGTATGAAGATGTTAAGCGGCGCGATGTCAGATCTATCGCAAAACCTATCTGGAAATCAATCCTCGATGGGAAACGGTTTGAAGCTGGATGAGAATGCCGAAGACTACAAAGGCGGGTATGAGGTCGAGAGCCAAAGCGGATCTATCGCAATCCCCGGCTTTGATAAGCTACGGCTTAGAGCGGATTCCTACGAGCAAACGCCCGGCTTTTTCAACCCTGAAAGCAATACCTGTTATTTTGTGATACAGATAAAGCTCGCTGACGGTACGGTGATATATGAATCTGGCTTGCTCGCTCCGGGCAAAGCTATCTATTCTATGAAATTATCGCAAACCGTTCCTGAAGGTACATATCCCGCAAGCGTGGTATATTCCTGTTATTCGGTCGCCACAATGGAAGAACAAAACGGAGCAGAGGTCAAAATCACTTTGGAGGTAACAAAATGAAAAAATTTTTAATTGCCTTTTTGGCATTGGCTTTAATGGTGTGTGCTGTCCCGATCAGCGCATCAGCAGCGGCAGAATCTGCCAGCTCGGAAGTCAGCTACAGCATTTATTACGGCTACACAGTAAACATTCCCGCATCCGTTGATATGAGTAACGGAAACACGCTTGAAATTACTGCAACAGATGTATTCATTGATAGAGGGAACGTCCTAACTGTTACGCTTGATATTTTTAGTGATATGGACGGTAACGGAAAGATATTACTGAAGAACGATGAAGGCTTTGGGTGTAGCTTTGATTTATTCGTGGAAGATGCGGACGGAGGTAACAAGCAGCAAGTAACCGCTGAAGATCACGACTATACGCTGGCACAGTTTAGAACCGGAGACACAACCGCGCGTAGTGGTGGAACGCTTACATTAAAGCCTATCTTTGCAGAAGGCACTATGCAGGGTACATATTCGGGAACACTCAAATTTCTCATTGAAGAAATTTATGTAGGAGAAGAATAAAAATTCCCTATGCTGATTTGAAAAGAAAGACGACCGCTCCCTCTCGGAGTGATCGTCTTTTGATGTTTATTACAGATCCAAGCCCTGAATCGCGTTATTATAGAGGAACGTCTTCAAGGGTTCAGCCTCGCCCGTATTGTAGTAATTGAGAAGCGCGACGTTAAATGCTTCCATATGCTGATCGGTGATCGTCAGGATCCCCGCGCCGTTCATAAGCAGAATTTTATTTGCTACCGTCAGGCTGGTTCTCTTGTTACCGTCCCAAAAGAATTGCCCTCTCGCGCCCCACGCAAACGCATCCAATGCCTTTTCCGTTGCGGTGGTATTTTTGACAAGGATCTCCTCGAGCTCGCGCTCTACGTCGGCATATACCGGGAGAGGCGGAAGATAATCCGTTCCCGATATTCCCACGGATCCCGTGCGGAGCTTGCCCCATTCAAGAGCCTCATTTCGCGCGATGAACTCATTGAGCTTACAAATATACTCAACCGAGAGGGGAACGTCCACGCTGTTCATCAGATACCGCCACGCATCGCGCATATTCAGAATTGCCTGAATATCATCGAGCTGCACATTCGGCACGTTCACACCGTTCAGGATCGTCTGTGTTTGCGGGAACGTAACAGCGCGGTTCTCCATTCGCATACCGCAATATACGTTCTCATCCCATTTCTTTTTGGCGAGAAATGCGCTCTGCTGGGATGTTAGTTTGTATTTGTCTTGATATTTCATTGTGCACTCCCTCTATCTCTTTGGATGGTTTCCTCTATTGCTCTGTTAATAAAGGCGTTGACACTTTCGCCTGTGTTGGTAGTATGCTCCTGAATAAGCTCTTTCTTTCCCTTTGGAATGGTTAGGTTAATGCGATCATAGGCTTTCGTGATATAGCGGTTCACGCAAGCCTGCTGCTTTTTGCTTACTTTAGTTTCTGCCATTGTTATACCTCCGCGCTTTTATGCTAATACAATTATACCATATCGCACTATTTGTGTAAATAGGGAATGTTGCACAAATATTTGCGTAAATAGTATCAAAAACTTTGTATAACATTACATATTGACTATTTGCGCAAATAGTGATATAATATAGACACAGGGAAAGGAAAGGCGGACGGGAGTACCGAGAGGGAAAGCAAGAACGCAATGTAAGAGCGAGACCGGATAAGAGAGAGTGAGATTTGCGGAGCAATAGATGTTTAATGCCACTCGCCCCTATCCCTGAAATGATAAAAATCATAAAGGAGATTACAAAATGAGTATGAACGAAATTGAGAGAAAGATCCGCGAGCTGAGAGAGCTGCAAGTCCTCATTGAAGAGGCAGAACAGGAAGCCGAAGCCATCCGCGATGCTATCAAGGAGCATATGGGCGAGAGCGAAGAGCTCCGCGCCGGCGAATACAAAGTAACGTGGAAAGCCGTTACCTCTTCCAGACTTGACACAGCGGCATTAAAGAAAGCTCTTCCCGATGTTGCAGAACGATTCACCAAGCAGACAACCACTCGCCGCTTTTGCGTGGCATAAAGAAAAGCCCTTACAGATGCGGCTAACACCTGTAAGGGCACCCCACCTCTCCGAGAGAGACGGAACCTGATACATATATTATAACACATAACGGAGGAAATGTCAATGATGAACTTTGAGGATATAACGTTGAAGATCGAGCAGATCAACAGTATAGCATACGCTCTGGAGGGAGCAATGATAGAGGCAGAGGGGCACGGTCCCGATGATAAGGAGGCAAAGCAGATGCGAAATCTGTTCTATGCGCTTTTCGATCAGCTCGAACAGCTTCAAAAGGATGCTGATGAGTTACACGGTCATATTACCGTCTGTAATGCAATCTTTGCGGTCAACCACGTGAACGAGCTGAAAGCGGAGCTCGCGCAATTAAAGCAAAACGTATAAACCGAGAGGGCAGGCTGCAAGGCTTGCCCTTCTCCTTTGGGGAACGAGCGGAGCATATCGCAGAATCCGCCAAAACCGCCGAGAGAACGAGAACGGCACAAAGGCAAGGAAATGAACGTGCAGACGGACCTCCCTCTCCAAGCAGTTTATTTGCCGCTCTGGTGGAGCGGTTCTTCCGGGAATTTCTATAAAGGGAAAACAGCAAAATTTTCCCTTTAATTTTCCCTTTACCCGATTATTTTTGATTTATTCAAATTGTGTTAGGTTGCACAAAGCCCCGTAAAATAAGGCTTTTTTCTTAACTCCGTTTATCTCTGTTTATCTCAATTTATTTGCTTACAATAATTCAAATCTCTCCTTCTGCGCCAGCAAAAAGGCAGTCGATGACTGCCTTTTTTGCTTTTTGCGCGGAAGATTTGAACGCGAGCGCCGGGGACCGGCGGGGGTCGCAAGGCCAAAACGCAAAGCGTTTTTGCTGCAGCGAAGGCCCAAAGCAAGGCAAACCAAGAAGGTCTGTCTTGGTTTTTTAAAAATGTTGACAATATACGTTGTGTATGATACAATAAGAACGGCGCAAGCCCTTAGGAGTTACCATACGGTGGCGGTTGCATTCCTTCCTCAATGGAAGGGATCGTTTTTCTCTTTCCCTTCCATGTTCATGGAAGGGGGTGATCTAATGACCTTCGATGAATTGATGGCCCTTTTGACCTTCTTAATTTTATTCGCAGAGTACGTATCACATAATAAAAAGAGATAACCGCCTTAGCGTCCGACCGCAGGCGGGTATCTTTTAATCGCAGGGAAGGAAGCAACCGTCATCGGTAACTCCTTCGTATTTTTATTATACACTACGCGCGTTTGTTTGTCAATACGTTTGTTGCAAAAAGTTGCAACAGTGTTGCAACTCATTGCAACATGCGCGATATGAGATAGCACCCTGCGGTTGCCCGCGGGGTGCTATTCTTATGCAGACCTGAACGTGAGCGTCAGATCTTGCGGCGTTCTTCCTTCTTTGCCTTGCGCGCGGCCTTGCTTTGCGCCATGTACTCGTTCAAGGCGCGTATCGCCTTGCCCGACATGGGAATGATCGCAATGATGTTCACAACCGTCATCATGCCGATGCCAATGTCACCCAGATCCCACACGAAGGTGTAGGCGGCGAGACCGCCGATAAAGAGCATGACCAGCGCAAAGATCTTGTAGCCGGTCTGCGCAGCCCATCTGTCACCGAACAGGTAGGCAACGTTTGAACGGGCATAGTACAGAATGCCGATAAACGTCGAGAAGCTGAAAAGCCAGAGCGTGATGGCCGTAAAGATCACGCCCGCCTGCCCGAAATGGTGGTGCATAGCCGTTTGCAGCAGCGGCATGCCCTCCAGCCCTGCAACAACGTCCGAAGGGACAAGCAGCATGATCATTGCGGTGCAGGTGCAGATAATAATGGTATCAATAAACACGCCAAACGCCTGGTACAGCCCCGCCTTGGCCGGGTGGCTGACATCTGCTGCCGCTGCGGCGCAGGGCGCAGAGCCGGAGCCGGCCTCGTTCGAGAAAAGACCGCGCTTTACGCCGTTCATCAGTGCGGCGCCAAAGCCGCCCGCGACGACCTGGCGCAGGCCGAACGCCTCTTCAAAAATGCGGGAAAAGACTGCTGGCATCTGCCCGATGTTTTTAACGATCACAAAAATGGAGATCAGGAAGTAGAATGCCGCCATGATCGGCACGATGATATCCAGCACCTTGACGGTGGTGTTCTTGCGCAGCACGATGACCGCCGAAACGGCCACCAGAATGACGGTAGAAACGATGGGCGGGATGTGGAAGGCGTAATCAAACGCCGAGGAGACCGAGTTGCTGATGACCTGGCTGACGCCGCACCAGCAGAGCAGGCCGGATGCCGCAAACAGAATACCGAGGATGCTGTATTTCTTGCCCTTGGTAAAAAAACGGTGGATGTAATACGCAGGGCCGCCGCGGTAACCGCCGTAGAGCGGGTCGGGCTCCTTGTGCATCTGTGCCAGCGTAGCCTCAACATAAGCAGTGGAGGAGCCGATCAGCGCGGTGACCCACATCCAGAACACGGCACCGGCACCGCCGGCCGAAATGGCCGCCACCACGCCAACCAGGTTGCCCATGCCCACGCGCGTAGCGGTAGAGACCATCAACGCCTGCACGCCGGAAAGCGTCCCCGGCTTGGTAGACCTTTTCTCAACCGAAATGCGCAGCATCTCGGGGAAGCAGCGCACCGGCAGACACCTGGTACGGACGGTGAAGAAGATCCCCGTTGGGATCAGGAGCAGCACCAGCAGCGGAATGCCAAGCGAAGAGCCACCCGGCAGCGGAATGGTGAACAGATTGCCCCAAAAAATGTTATAGATAAATCGAAAAACCTGCATAATAGCTCCTTCGTCTTTTTTCACACTTTGTCTATTATACTATGTTTTTCGTTGCTTGTCAATGGGGTGCTATATGATCGGGCAATGCAGTTCTTTCATAGAGCAAGCAAAAAGGCTGCGGGATTCGCAGCCTTTTTGCTTGCTTTTTCGGTCAATCGATCGTGCGGTCGAGCTTGAAGCGGGTGATCTTGCGCAGGGTGTTTTTGGGGAAGTCCTCGGTGCGCACGCGGATCAGGCCGATCTTCTTGTAAGGCACGGCGGTGCGGTTATACTGCTCCACGTACGGGCGCAGGTAGGCCTCAAAATCCGCAATGCTCTCCTTCTTCATAAAGTCCTCGTCCGGGAAGACCTCCAGCACGATAGCGTTGTTTTCCACGCCACGGCGGCTGATGCCCTCGTAGACTACCAGGTCCTTGATGCCCTCTACCATATCCGAGATCTGTGCCTCGATCTCCTCGGGGTACACGTTCTTGCCGTTGGAGAGGATGATCAGATTCTTGAGCCGCCCGGTGATATACAGCCGGCCCTGCTTATCTAAACGCCCGATATCGCCGGTGTGGAAGTACCCCTCCTCATCAATGGCGGCCACGGTGGCCTGCGGGTTCTGGTAATAGCCCATCATCACGTTCGGGCCCTTGACGCAGATCTCGCCCTCGCCCGTTTCGGTCGGGTTCTCGATTTTGATCTTTACGTCCGGGATGGCCACGCCAACCGAGCCGGGGGTGCGGAAGCGCAGGCGGTTTGCCGCGATCAGCGGTGCGCACTCGGTAATGCCGTAGCCGTTCACCACGGTCACGCCAAGCGCGTCAAAGCAATCCACGATCTCCTGGCTGATGGGCGCACCACCACTGACGGCCATGCAAAGCTCACCGCCGAAGGCGGAAAGGATGCTCTTTTTAAAGAAGGTGGCGCGCATATCAATGCCCACGCGGCGCATGGCGTTGCTGGCCTTGATCATCTTGCGCAGCAGCTCGTCCTTGCCCGTCTCCTTCGCGCTGGCCCAGATGCGGCGGTAAAAAGTCTCTAAATACAGCGGCACCAGGATCAGATACTGCGGCTTATGCTCCTTCAGCTCCTTTAAGATATAGCGCAGGCCGGAGGAGATATACATATTGGCACCGCCGCAAACGGTGGCCAGAATGCTGATGGTAGAGCCAAAGGTGTGGTGCGGCGGCAAAAGGCCGATGGTGCGCGGGAATACGCGCAGCACCTTGTAGGCACCGTAGATGTTGTGCAAAAGGGCATGCTGGTTATGCATTACGCCCTTGCCCTGGCCGGTGGTGCCAGAGGTAAAGACCAGCAGCGCAAGCGCCTTCGGGTCGATGGGGGCGGTATCAAAGCCGGTATCTCCCTCCGCCAGCAGGCGATTGCCCGCCTCGCGGTAGGCCTCCAACGGCATGGCCCAGTCTGCGCCAAAGCAAACGGGGGCTTCGATCCTGTTTTCGCGGCAGATGGCGGTGGCCTTTTCCTGCATGTCACCATCGCAGAACAGGTAGGTGCATGCCGCACGCTTGACGGTATCCGTCAGGTCTGCCTCCGTCCATTCCCGGTCAAGCGGCACCAGCACCGCCCCGATCGAGAGCAGGGCAAAATAGCAGCAGATCCATTCATACGAAAGACGGCCGATCAGCGCGCAGTGCTGCCCGGCGCAGCCGCTTGCAAGCGCCTGCGTGCCAATGGCGCGCACGTCGCTGTAAAACTGATGAAAGGGGATGCGCTGCGGCTCCGGGTCGCTACCGTTTATGCGGTAGGTAAAGGCGATATTATCTGAAAATTTTTCACAGCTGACGGTTAAAAACTCGCGCATATCGCGGAATAGCGGAATGCCCTTTTCCAGGGGATAATTGTGCTTGAGATTACTGTACATGACCGTTTTCCTTCTTTTCTTCCAGTTTTTGTGCAATGGTGATCAGCCCGCCACGGATCTTTTCAAAGGTGGCGTAGAAATTCAGCAGCTCCTCCTCGCTGATCTCCCCGCTTGCCTCGTTTTGCACGGCAAGGGCCACATGGCCGATCTGCTCGGCGATCGCGTGTCCCTTTTCTGTCAGCAGCAGCCGCGCATTGTAGTTTTTGCCGGTGTCATTTTTCGCTTCCACCAGGCCGTGGCGCTTCAGCTCGTCCATCTCGCGCGAGATGAGAGAGCGGTCGACCATGCGCCGCTGCGCCAGCTCGGTCGCCGTCAGCCCCTCCGGGTGCTGACCAAGCTCGTGCAGCCAGAACAGATGCACGCTCTTGATGCCGAATTGCGGGGCAAAGCTTGCCTCTATCCGCTTGACGCATTTTTGCGTGGTGTCTACCATTTGGGTAAAATGAATAAACCTTTTTGAATTCATATAAGCCTCCTGTAGGTTGTTGACCTGTCAACAACCAAGGGCTATTATACAACATTTTTGTTGACCTGTCAACATCTTTTTGCAAAAAACTTGATTTTTTTCCAAAAAGCCGTAACAGGGGTGGGCAAAAACTGCTTTTTTGGCGCAAAGGCATTGCTTTTTTGTGCGGGAGTGTGCTATAATAATTCTGTCTATTATCTTATATAATTTCGAGGTGTCTTATGCGTATTGAGGATATCGATCGTAATTTGCGTGTAGAAAGCAGCATTACCGAGCCGGATATCGTCTGGTTTGATGCAAGAGAGCTGCCGTTTTCTATTTTTGGCGTCACCTATGACGAGCAGCAAAAATGCTTTGTCCGCATGCCGCAGGCAGTGGCGGATACGGTCAACGAGGGCGTTTCTCATCTGAACAGAAATACCGCCGGCGGGCGCGTGCGCTTTCGCACCGACTCGACCTTTATCGGCATTCGCGCGGTGATGCGCAACTGCGGCACCATGCCGCATTTTACATTGGCCGGCCAGTCCGGCTTTGACCTGTACCGCAGCGTAGCCGGGGAGACGGCCGTCTACCGGGGGACGTTTATGCCGTTTGTCGGGATGAAGGAGGGCTTTTCCTCCGGCCGTTACGTAGAGGGGCAGATGGCGGAATACACCATCAATTTCCCGCTTTACGATTGCGTTGAGAATTTGTATATCGCGCTCAAGCGCGGTGCTTCTGTAGAGCCGGCTA
This sequence comes from Eubacteriales bacterium, assembly GCA_045543015.1. Taxonomy (GTDB): domain Bacteria; phylum Bacillota; class Clostridia; order Oscillospirales; family CAG-272; genus UBA1740. Next base: position 40,164 of record JAZQLY010000055.1, on the reverse strand, counting down.
CCCCCTACCGCCACGAAAAGCCGGTGGTCTATTACGGCTCGTCGATCACCCAGGGCGGCTGCGCCTCCCGTCCCGGCAACAGCTATCAGGCGATCCTTTCGAGACACCTGGATGCCGATTATATCAATCTCGGCTTTTCCGGCAGCGGCAGGGCAGAGGAGAGCATGGTCGAGTATCTGGCCTCGCTCGATATGTCGGTCTTCGTGTGTGATTACGATCACAATGCCCCTGACCTTGCATATCTTGAAAAAACGCACATGCCGCTTTACCGCGCGATCCGTGCAGCCCATCCCACGCTGCCGATCATTTTGCTGACCGCGCCGGACGTGCTCTTTAACCCGTCCGCGTACGCGCCGCGGCGTGCACTGATCTATGCCAACTATCTGCAGGCGAAGGCAGAGGGGGATGAAAATCTCTACTTCATCGGCGGTGACGAGCTGTTTGCCGGTGAGGATGCTGACAGCTGCACGGTGGACGGCTGCCACCCCAATGACCTGGGCTTTTACCGGATGGCATGCGGCATTGAGCCGGTGCTCTCGAAACTGATTTGATCATAAAAAGAAAGGCAATTTTATGCGTATCGTTATTAAGATCGGAACCTCCACGCTGGCTTATTCGACCGGCCATCTTCACATCCGCCGTACTGAGGAGCTTTGCCGCACGGTCAGCGATATCAAAAACGCGGGGCACGAGATCATTCTCGTATCCTCCGGCGCCATTGGCATGGGCGTTGGCAAGCTGGGGCTGAAAGGTCGCCCCACCGATATTCCCACCAAGCAGGCTGCTGCTGCCGTCGGGCAGTGCGAGCTGATGTATACATACGATAAAATGTTTGGTGAGTATAATCACACCGTCGCGCAGATTCTGCTGACGGGGGATGATTTTCAGCATGCCGACCGCTTGCAGAATTTTACCAACACCATCGGCCGCCTGTTAGAGCTGGAGGCCTTGCCGATCATCAATGAAAATGACAGCATCGCCACCGAGGAGATCAAGGTTGGTGATAACGATACTCTGTCTGCCTACGTGGCTGTGAATACGGGGGCAGATCTGCTGGTCCTGCTTTCAGATATTGACGGGCTGTATACGGCAGACCCGCATACTGATAAAAATGCCCGCTTGATCGAATCTGTCAACGGGATCACCGATGAGATCCGCGCCTTGGCGGGGGGAGAGGGCTCCTCCCTTGGTACGGGTGGCATGCGCACCAAGCTGCGCGCTGCCGAGATCTGTAACGAGAAGGGGTGCGATATGGTGATCGCCAACGGGGCGGACCCGACGGTGCTTTATGCCATTACCAACGGCGAGGCGGCCGTTTGTACCCGCTTTTACGCCGGAAAGGAAAAGAAATGATGGACGCTATGCAAGAACTGCTTGCCCGTGCCAAGGCTGCGGCCCCGCGCCTTGCCATGCTGACAAGCGAGGAAAAGAATAAGGCCTTGCTGCACATGGCCGCCGCCCTGCGGGCGGGGACGGGTGAGATCCTGGCAGCGAACCGTGAGGACGTTGCCGCCGCCCGCGAAAGGCTGGGTGAGGTGATGGTAGACCGTCTGACCTTGACCGAGGCACGGATCGAAGCCATGGCCAAGGGGATCGAGGACGTTGTTGCGCTGCCTGACCCGGTCGGCAGAGAGGGGGAGACGATCGAGCGGCCAAACGGCCTGCGCATTACCCGCGTTTCTGTACCGCTGGGGGTGATCGCCATTATCTATGAGAGCCGCCCCAACGTCACGTCCGATGCTGCGGCGCTATGTTTGAAAAGCGGTAACGCCTGCATTCTGCGCGGCGGCAAGGAGGCGTTTCGCACCTCCGCTGCCATTATTTCGGTCATTCGCGGTGCGCTGCGTGCCTGTGGCCTGTGTGAGGACTTTGTCAGCATGCCGCAGGATACCTCGCGCGAGAGCGCTGCCCGCCTGATGGCCGCGGTCGATTACGTGGATGCCTTGATCCCGCGCGGCGGTGCAGGGCTGATTCGCGCGTGTGTTGAGCAGGCGCGCGTTCCTTGTATTCAGACGGGTACCGGCATTTGCCATATTTACGTAGATGCCGAGGCCGATCTTGATATGGCTCTTTCCATCGTAGAGAACGCCAAGACCAGCCGCCCCTCGGTCTGCAACGCGGCAGAGGTGTGCCTCGTGCATGCTGCCGTAGCTGCAGAATTTCTGCCCCGCTTGCAAAAGCGCCTGGTAGATGACCGCCTTGCCGCCGGGCTTTCCCCGGTGGAGATGCGGCTTTGCCCGCGTGCTGCTTCCATTATTGCGGGCGCGCCGGCAGGCGAGGACGATTTTGATACCGAGTTTTTGGATTACATCCTGGCCGTGCGCGTGGTTGACAGCGCAGAGGAGGCAGTTGCCCATATCGCCGCCCACAGCACGCACCATAGTGAGTCGATCGTGACTGCCAACCAGGAAACGGCTTCCTATTTCACGCGTGCCGTGGATAGTGCTGCCGTTTACCACAACGCCTCTACCCGCTTTACGGACGGCGGTGAATTTGGCCTTGGCTGTGAGATCGGTATTTCCACGCAGAAGCTGCATGCCCGCGGGCCGATGGGCCTCTCGGAGCTGACTTCCTATAAATACGTTATCCGCGGAAACGGACAGGTGAGGTAAAGCATGATGAAATATGAAATTGGATTTATCGGTTGCGGCAACATGGGCGGTGCGCTTGCCCGTGCCGTGGCAAAAAACGTACCGGGTGAGAGGATCGCCCTTTGTGACCTTTGCACCGAAAAGGTGAATGCCCTGGCTGCTGAACTGGGTGCCAAGGCAACAGACCTGCAAACGCTGGCAAAGGAGTGTCGCTTCGTGGTGCTTGGTGTGAAGCCGCAGATGCTGGCAGATACCGTCAAGGTCATCAGCCCCCTGCTGCATGAAGGACAGGTGGTCGTTTGCATGGCGGCCGGCGTATCGATCGATACGCTGCAGCTCTACCTCGGTAAAGCCATGCCGATCATCCGCATTATGCCCAACACCCCGGCCTCTCTTGGAGAGGGCGTGATCCTCTACGTGCCGCACGACACGGCAGCCGAGGAGGAAGCGGCATTTCTCTCGCATTTTGCCGCCGCCGGCGTGATCGATAAGATCGAAGAAAGCCGTATTGATGCCGCCAGCGCCCTTTCGGGCTGCGGCCCCGCCTTCGTTTATATGTTTGCAGAGGCGATGGCAGATGGTGCCGTGGAATGCGGTATCCCGCGGGATAAGGCGATTGCCTACGCCGCACGCACCCTGTGCGGTGCCGCCCGCATGATCGAGGAATTTGGCAGCCCCGCAAGCCTCAAGGATGCCGTTTGCAGCGCAGGCGGCAGCACCATTGCCGGCGTTCACGCCTTGGAAAAGGGCGGTATGCGCGGCGCCGTTATGGATGCCGTGAATGCAGCCTATCACCGCACGGTAGAGCTTGGTAAGAAATAAGGAGAAAGTAGATGGACATTCATGCACTTTTGAAGAATATGACGCTGGAGCAAAAGCTGGCACAGATGTCGCAATACGGCACCAGCGTTTTGTACAGCGGTGCAGAGGATGACGTGACCGGACCTGCAAGAGACCTTGGCCTGACGGCAGCGCATATCGCCGCCGCCGGCTCTACGCTTGGCAGCGGCACGGCAGAAATGGTGATCGCCATGCAGAAGGATCACCTTGCAAAGGATCCCAACAAGATCCCGCTGCTCTTTATGCGTGACGTCATTCACGGCTACCGCACGATATACCCCATTCCCCTTGGCATGGGTGCCACGTGGGATGAGGGGATCGTGTACGAGTGCTGCCGCATGGCCGCCAAGGAGTCTGCCGTTTCCGGTATTACCGTGAATTTTTCGCCTATGGTAGACCTGGTGCGCGATTGCCGCTGGGGCAGAAACATGGAGACCACGGGCGAGGATGCCTGGTACAACAGCCGCATGGCCGCTACGATGGTCAAGGGCTACCAGGGGGATGACCTGACGGGGAAATACGATATTGCTGCCTGCGTGAAGCACTTTGCCGCCTACGGCGCGGCCGAGAGCGGGCGGGATTATAACACCACCGACATGAGCGATTATACGCTTTACGAGCACTATATGCCGGCTTACCGCGCGGCAGTTGATGCGGGCGTGGAGATGGTCATGACCTCCTTCAACGCGCTCAACGGCGTTCCCTGCGCGGGTAACCCTTGGCTGGTCAAGGATCTTTTGCGCGGCGAGTGGGGCTTTGACGGTGTCGTGATCTCAGACTGGAACTCCTTCTACGAGATGATCAGTCACGGCTTTATTGAGAATGGTAAGCAAGCGGCCGAAAAGGCCTTGAACGGCGGAACCGATATCGAAATGATGTCCTCTACCTACATCCATTACGTCAAGGAGCTGATCGAGGAAGGTAAGGTCAGTGAGGAGCAGATCGACCGTGCGGTGCTGCGCATCCTGAAGCTGAAGGAAAAGCTCGGTCTGTTTGAAAATCCGCTCCGTGCGACCTCGGTGGAGGAAGAAGAGAAATACTGCCTGTGCGAGGAGCATCGAGCCATTGCCCGCCGCGCAGCAGAGCAGGCAGCCGTTCTTTTGAAAAATGACGGCGTGCTGCCGCTTTCGGAGAATATCAGGAGCCTGGCCGTGATCGGCCCGTTTGCCGACTGTGGCATGAACGGCTGGTGGAGCTGCCAGGGCAAGACGGAGGAGTCTGTTTCCGTTGCGGCAGGCCTGCGTGCCGCATTGCCGCATGCCGCGATCACCTGCGTTGCCGGCTGTGTTGACGGCCTGTATGGGCAGACCGATGCTACCATGCTGGAGGAGGCAGTTGCCGCCGCCCGCGGGGCAGAGGCGGTGGTGCTTTGTCTGGGTGAGCAGGAGGCCTGGAGCGGGGAGGGCAACTCCCGTGCGGACGTTGGCCTGCCTGCCGTGCAGAAGGAGCTTTTGCGCCGTGTGGCTGCTGTCAACCCGAATACGGTAGTGCTGCTCTTTAACGGTCGCCCGCTCGCCCTTGGCGACGTGATCGACGATGCGCCTGCCTTCTTTACCATGTGGCAGCCGGGTACCGAGGGCGGCTCTGCTGCTGCGCGCCTGTTGCTTGGCCGTGTAAACTTCAGCGGTCACCTGACCATGACCTTCCCCTATCACGTTGGCCAGGCACCCATTTATTACAACAGCATGCGTACCGGCCGCCCGAAGCCGGGTGACGATTCGACCGTTGGTTACGTCAGCCGCTACGTGGATATGCCCAATGCGCCGCTCTTCCCGTTTGGTTACGGCCTGTCCTATACCACCTTTGCCTATAGCGAGCCCACCCTCAGCGCAAGCACGCTGAAAAAGGGCAGCGGGGAACCGATCACCCTTTCCGTAACCGTGAAGAACACGGGCAAGGTAGCAGGCACCACCGTGGTGCAGCTTTATATCCGTGATCTGGTTGCCTCTCTCGTTCGCCCGGTGCGTGAGCTGCGCGGCTACGAGCGTGTCACGCTTGCCGCCGGTGAAGAAAGGACGGTCACCTTTACCGTTGACGAAGGCATGCTTGCCTTCCGCACCGAAAGCGGCAAGGTAGAGGCCGAGGTTGGTGATTTCCACCTGTGGGCCTCCCCGGATTCGGCCTCCGGCGAGCCTGCCGTGCTGAAGCTGGTGTAAACCGGCCGTTTACTCGCTTGCCGAGATGTACGAAATGTGTGAGCAGCTGTTTGCAGCAAAATGCGAGCACCTTGGCGATTATAAGGATTGACCCTGTTGCCCGATTGTGAGAAGACCGTCATTTTTCACAATCGGGCGACACTTTTTTTAATAAAATTTTATTTTTTTGGAAAAAGGTCTTGCAATCCGGAAACGGATACGATACAATAAATGCAACCTGAAAAGGAGAAGCCAACAGAGCGAAAAATCGTACATGCGCGGCCATGCCGCTATATGCCGTTTTTTGTGCTGTGGCTTTTTTTAAAAGGTATCAATTTGAAAAAAACAAAAGGAGACAACCGTATGAAGTATGTAGTAACCAAATACGGCATCGTAGGCGACGGTAAGACCTCGAACAGCGAGGCACTGTCTAAGCTCATCAATGAGGCGCAGGATGGCAGCACCATCTTTTTCCCGGCCGGTGTGTATTACACCGACAAGTGTATTCACGTCAGCGGCAAGAAAAAGATCACCATCGAGGGTGAGGATGCCACGATCATGACGCACTTTTGCCCCTGCGGCGATCCGCAGGAGAATAACAATATGCTCGCCTTCAACGGCTGCGATGATCTTGTGATCCGTGATTTTATCTTTACCACCGATAACCCCATCGGCTGGTCGGGTGTTGTGGTTGCTGTGAACAATGACGAGCATTATTATGACGTTCGCATTTACAGCCAGTTCCCGGTAACGGGGCTGGAGCACCCCGTGGCGCTCAACTCCTGTGATAAGGACGGCACGCCGGACTACGTATTCAACGGTGCCAGATGGTGTGAGGAAAAGAAGGTCATCATCAACGGCGTTGAGCATACCCGCAGAAAGAGCTTTGATTATGACGTGATCGGCGATCACCTTGTTCGCTTCTATGTTGAAGCAAATCATAACCTCAAGCCCCTGAAGGTTGGCGAGCAGATGGTTTACCGCTTTATCGTATACGGCAACTCGCACCTGAACTTCTCCAACTGCAACCGCGTGCTTCTCAAGAATATTGAGAACTATCGCTGCAGCAGCATGGGTACGGTCATTTCTCCCCGCTGCTCGGACTTCACCTTTGACCATTACAACATTGAGGTAAAGCCCGGCTCGCAGGAGCTGTACGCCGCCAATGCAGACGGTATTCACATCCTTGGCCTGACCGGCACGCTGCGCTTCAAGCACTGCAAGTTCAACGGCCTTGGTGATGACGTGCTGAATATCCACGGCACAGCCGGCGAGATCACGGCAATCAATGAGGATGGCAGCATGAAGCTGGAGCACCGTTATCGCAAGGGGCTTATGCCGCTGCGCGATCAATGGGCACAGGCTGGTGACGTGATCGAGGTATACGATCCCGAGACCTTCGTTTGCAAGGGTACGCTGACGCTGAAAAGCTATAAGGATGGCGAGGTGACCGTGTCTGCCACCACCGGCAGCTACGCCGTGGGAGATGCCATTGCCAATACCGCCTTTTTCGCTGCCACTCACCTGCGTGGCTGTGAGGCGAAAAATACCCGTGCACGCGGCTTCCTTCTGCAAACGCATAACATCCTGGTTGAGGATTGCCACGTTTGGGGCATGTCGCTGCCCTCTATCATCATCTCGCCCGATATTAAGGTCTGGTACGAGGTGGGGCCTTCAGACAACGTCATCATCCGCAACAACGTCTTTGAAAAGTGCGCCTTTATCAAGAGTGCTGCCAATCTTGGTGCGATCGTTGTCAAGGGCTGCCATGATGCCGGCGCAGACGATTACCCGGCCGGTGTACACCGCAACGTGCAGATCTATGGCAACACCTTCCGTGGGATGGGCAATAGCGGTATCTACGTTTCGGCAACCGACGGTGTCCGGATCGAGAATAATTCCTTTGAGAATTGCAGCATCGATCGCTTTAACCGCCGCAAAAAGAGCCCGCGCTACGATATCGTTACCAGAAACTGTGATAACGTGACCGTACAGGGGAACAAGACCAGCAAGGACAAGAAGTATCTGTTCTATCCCAAGGGATGCAAGAAGATCAAGGAATCATAACAAAAAGGCCGCCCGCGTGGCGGCCTTTTTGCTATAAAACTTTCAATAAAACTGCAAAATCCCCTTTACAAAAATAAGAAAATATGATACAATATCTCTGTATTTCCAGGAAAGAAGGGGTTATTATGCGTTTGCAACTGCCGGAAGGCTACCGTTCGCTGCTCACCCTGCGCCAGACAGAGCAGGCTATCAAAAAGGTAAAGGACTTTTTTGAGCGCGATCTGGCAATTGAATTAAATCTCACGCGCGTCTCTGCGCCTGTATTTGTTGAAAGCACCAGCGGCCTCAATGACGATCTCAACGGGACAGAGCGACCTGTGCGCTTTGACCTGCTGACGGGAGAGGATCTGGAGATCGTTCACTCGCTTGCCAAGTGGAAGCGTGCGGCCCTTAAGACCTACGGCTTTGAGGTCGGGGAGGGGCTTTATACCGATATGAACGCCATCCGCCGGGATGAAGAGCCGGATAATATCCATTCCATGTACGTTGACCAGTGGGACTGGGAGGTCATTATGGAAAAGAAGGATCGCACGCGGGAATTTCTGCATGAGACCGTGCGCAATATTTATTCGGCCCTGCGGCATACCGAAAACTATATCGTCAAGGAGTACAGCTTTATTGACAAGCTGCTACCGAAGGAGATCACCTTTATCACCGCCCAGGAGCTGGAGGACGAATATCCTACCCTGACAGCGAAAGAGCGGGAGTATCAGGCTGCCCGCCGTTACGGCGCCGTGTTCCTGGAGGGCATTGGTGGCGCGTTAAAGAGCGGCAAGCCGCATGATGGCCGCGCACCGGACTATGACGATTGGTCGCTCAACGGTGATATTATCGTGTATTATCCCGTGCTGGATATCGCGCTGGAGCTTTCCTCCATGGGTATCCGTGTGGATGAAGAGGCCATGCGCCGCCAGCTTGCTATCCGCGGCTGTGAAAAGCGGGCAGAGCTGCCGTTCCACCGTTCCCTGCTGGCAGGGGAGCTGCCGTACACCATTGGCGGCGGCATCGGTCAGTCCCGCCTTTGCATGTTCTTCCTCCGCAAGGCGCATATCGGGGAGGTGCAGTCCTCCTACTGGTCACCCGAGATGCATAAGGCCTGTGCCGAAAACGGCATCAATCTCCTATAAATCCAAACTGCATGTTGACGGTATTGCTGCTGTAACGGTGGGGTAACGGTGTCAACGTGCAGTTTGCTTTTTTTAGTGTAGAGAAAATTGGTAAAATTTGTTGCATGAAATGGAAGAATGTGTTATAATGGAGCAAGGAAAAAAGCGAAGGAGGCCAAAAATGTACCGTCATTACTTAGAGCGAAACGTGTACGATGCGCTGCAAGACCGCCTGCGCTATTTGTTTGAAGAGTTTGAAAATATTTTCGTTTCGTTCTCGGGCGGTAAGGACAGCGGGCTTCTTCTGAACCTCGTGATCGATTTTCAGCAAAAGTATTATCCCCATAGGAAGGTTGGCGTCTACCACCAGGATTTTGAGGCGCAGTACCGCGCAACGACCGAATACGTTGAACGCACGTTCAAGCGGCTGGAGGGGAAGGCAGAGCTGTATTGGGTCTGCTTGCCTATGGCGACCCGCACGGCCCTGAGCAGCTATGAGATGTATTGGTACCCCTGGGATGATACCAAGCAAGAGAGCTGGGTGCGTCCGATGCCGGATCATCCGTACGTTGTCAATCTGCAAAACAACACCATGACCACGTACCGCTACCGCATGCACCAGGAGGATCTGGCAAGGCAATTTTGCCGCCATTACCGCCTGGCGCACGGCGGTGGTAAAACGGTCTGCCTGCTCGGCACACGGGCAGACGAGTCGCTCAATCGGTACAGCTCGATCATCAACAAAAAGTACGGCTACCACGGCTATTCGTGGATCAGCCGGCAGTTTAAGGACGTATGGACGGCCTCGCCCCTCTACGACTGGACGCTCAATGACGTCTGGCATGCCAATTTCAAATTCGGGTATGATTATAACCGCCTGTATGACCTTTATTATATGGCCGGTGTCAAGGTGACCGAGATGCGCGTGGCCTCGCCGTTCAATGACCAGGCAAAGGAGAGCCTGAACCTCTATCGCGTGCTGGACCCCGATATGTGGACGCGGCTGGTCGGCCGTGTGAACGGGGCCAATTTTGCCGCCATATACGGCAAAACAAAGGCCATGGGCTACCGCAATCTGGCGTTGCCGGAGGGGCATACCTGGGAATCGTATACCAAGTTTTTGCTTGCCACGCTGCCGCCCCGCATCCGGAGCAATTATATCAAGAAATTCAAAACGTCTATGAAGTTCTGGCACACCACGGGTGGCGGGTTAGAGGAGCGGGTCATTGAGGAGCTGATCGCGCGGGGGTATGATATCCGCCGCAACGGCGTCTCCAACTATACGCTGCTGAAGTATAGCCGCGTCGTGTTCGTCGGGAAGATCCCGGATCATACGGATGATATCAAATCCTCCAAGGATATCCCAAGCTGGAAGCGGATGTGCTATTGCATTTTAAAAAATGACCATAATTGCCGCTTCATGGGCTTTGGCCTCTCGCGTGAGCAGCAGCGCAGGGCAGACGTGCTCGCCAAAAAATACAGTAAGGTAGGTGTAAAATGATACCATATAAAAGCCCGGTATATCATGTGATCGCCGTGCCGATAGAAAAGATCGTGCCCAATACGTATAACCCCAATGCCGTCGCCCCGCCGGAAATGAAGCTTCTTTATGAAAGCATCAAGGAAGACGGCTATACCATGCCCATTGTTTGCTACTATGTAAAAAGCAAGGATCTGTACGTGATCGTGGATGGCTTTCACCGGTATCGCATCATGCTGGATCACCCGGATATTTACCGCCGGGAGGGCGGCGTGCTGCCCGTCAGCGTGATCGATAAGCCGATGGAGCATCGCATGGCCAGCACCATTCGGCATAACCGCGCAAGAGGCACGCACGACGTGGATCTGATGAGCAATATCGTCAAGGAGCTGCATGAGCTTGGCCGCTCGGATGCCTGGATCTCTGAGCATCTTGGGATGGATAAGGACGAGATCCTGCGTCTGAAGCAGATCACCGGCCTTGCCGCCCTGTTTAAGGAGACGGAGTTTGGGCAGGCGTGGGTTCCCGACGTGGACGAATTTGAGCTGGACGAGGAGGAGTACCTTCCTACGATCGACGAAGAAGAGGCAGAGGACGCCGAGGAAGACCGCGTCCTGCTGGAGGTATAAGAACGAAAAAAGCCAAGTCGATGACTTGGCTTTTTTCTTGGCGCGGCAACGAAGCCGCCCCTGTCATTCTGAGCGAAATGTCCCTCACGAGATCCTGCCACCTGGCGGTGGCACCCTACGGGTTCGGCTACGGGCTACGCCCTTCGCTCAGGATGACAGCGTGAGGGACATGCAGTCGAACTTTCGCACCGCGAAAGCGCAAGGCGAAGCCGCAGCGGAATCTTGGGCGGCTGCTTGCGGGGAGGGGGCTGCTCCTCCCACGGGAAAAACGCCGTAAACGAACCGCCAAAGACGAAAAAAGGTTTTTGAAAATGCTTGACAATACAGAATTGTATGGTATAATAGTTATGCTACACAAACTGAATATTTAGAATTAGGGATATTTTTTTCGTTAGGGGATAATTATATCCTTTTTTAACCATAATCATCTCATGAATTTGGTAAAGATGCAAATTCCAGAGGTGGTTGTGGCGAAAAACGCCCTAATTCTACTTCAGTTTGTGTAGCAGCAATCGGAGTTTGCGTTTTTCGGTGTGCGTGGCTTCGGTTGCGCACACTTTTTTATTTTATTTTTTAGGAGGACGCGGTTATGTTTGAAAACATCGGCGCAAAAATCAAAACTCTGGCAACGGTTATCTTTTGGGTGGAGTTTATTTCTTTTTTAATACTCAGCCTGATAAAGATGTCAGGTGGGGGCGGCATAGGGGTTGTTATAGGACTTCTTTTACTGATTTTGTCACCTATAGTTGCTTGGTTTTCATCTTTTTTGCTGTATGGGTTTGGCGAATTAATTGATAAAACGAAGGATGTTGAACGTAACACTCGTGCAAGTGCAGATAAGATGTGTGAGCTTGTGTGCTACTTGAACGGAGATGCAAGCGCAGAAGATGCTAAACGCGAAAATGCTGGCATGGGTAAAATGGAGAAGCTGCGCGAGTTAGGCGTCATTACCGAAGAGGAGTATCAAGCAGCCATCAATAAGAGGCAAGGGAATATGTTCTCTTAAGCGAGAATAAAGTTAAATGATAATGAAAGAGGGGGAGATCATGACATCAAAGCATAAACCACTTGCAGGACAGAAGTTGATCATCACGCTTACAGCGATCGCATTAGCAGGCATCGTGCTTTCTCAGATCGCACAATTGATCGGTCGCGCCTATGATATGAACACATATGTGTTTGGCGTGCTGATCTCTGTGCTTTCGATTGCACCGTGCTTTATGTTCTTATTATATGCCAGCCGTTTTTGTCGAAACAGTATGCTTGTACCTATAATGTTCATAGTAGCGGCTGTGGCAGATTTTTTCTGCCTGCTTGATTGGATTAACGATCTTATCTATATTTATCAGTATTTTCATTATTTGCCGTGGGGGCCGATATATATATCCAGCTTGATCTTGTATCTGTTAAGCATGGTGATCTGCATCTCTATTGCGGTGGCCTTAATAAAAGGATCGCGTGCTTTCGGGCTTTTGATCGTGTATCATATTTTTTCTTTCGTGTGTTGTGGTTGGTGGCTTTTTGTAAGAGGGTGGCATCAAGCGGACCATATCATTGGAAACATTGCAACCGTCATATTTACAATTGCTCTGCTCATCTACGTCGCGAAAAACAAAGAAACATATACTTTTTCTCGAAACCAGCAAGAGCGTGAAGCGAATCATGACAATGAGATTTCAGTAGAGCAAATGCTGATCGATTTGCATGAGAAATATAAAAACGGCACGTTAACGCAGGAAGAATATCTGGCAAAGCGCGAAGAACTGGTTGCAAAGCTGTAATCTGCCGCTCAATCCCCGCAATGCGGGATTTCATCGCGAAGCGATTTCATCCACCGTAGTTGGATTTCTTCCGCCCAAGGCGGATTTCATTAAAAAAGCCAAGTCGATGACTTGGCTTTTTTTTGGCGTGGCAACGATGCCGCCCTGTCATTCACTCCCGCGCTTGTTCGAATCCTGCAAACGCGCCAATAAAATAAAAAACAGAACGGTAAACCGTTCTGTTTTTTGTGGCGCGCCTGACAGGATTCGAACCTACGACCTACCGGTTCGTAGCCGGGCACTCTATCCGCTGAGCTACAGGCGCATATGGAGCGGGTGATGGGAATCGAACCCACGCGACCAGCTTGGAAGGCTGGAATTCTACCATTGAACTACACCCGCGAGTTGTCCTCTCCCGTTCGACCTCTATATCATACCACAACCTTTTTGATTTGTCAAGACGTTTTTTCAAAATTGTGCAAATTTTTCTTGCCTATTTTGCTTTTTTGTGATACAATAATGGGGAGAAAAGAGAAAGGGGAGAGGATATGCTTGCGCGCTTGATTCCTGACCGGCATTTGGCCACCTACCGCGATCTGACGCCCGCGCTGCTGGCGGCTGACGGCGTTCGTGCGCTGCTGCTGGATATTGACAACACGCTGGCTCCCTACGAGGTTGCAGAGCCGGATGACGAGCTGCGCGCCTGGTTTGCCGCGCTTGCTACTGCCGGCATCGGCGTGGCCCTCGTCTCCAACAACCACCGTGAGCGGGTGGCGCTTTTCAACCGCACGCTTGGCCTCCCTGTCTACCCGGATGCACACAAGCCCCTGCGTCGTACCGTGCGCCGCGCGTTGGCGGAATTGGGCGTGCCACCGGCCGAGGCGGCCTTTATGGGGGATCAGCTGTTTACCGACGTGCTGGCCGGCAAAAATCTTGGCATGCGTGCCTACACCGTGCCGCCCATCCGCGATAAGCGCGACCTCTTTACCCGTGTCAAACGGCTGCTTGAGCGCCCCTTTATGCGTGCCTATTACCGGCGCGAACGTAAGAAAAGCAAGGAGAATAGCAAATGACCGTACATGAAAACGGCAAGCCGCTGTTTGGCCCCGGCGGCAATAGCGAGGAGTTTTACAAGGCAGGCAAAAAATCCACCAAGGACGCCCCTGCCTGGGTGATCGAGACCGGGCTGGATGCCTATGAATACGAGGCGGGCAACGGCATTGCCGCCAGTGAGGAGACGCTGCGCGCCATCGGCGCTGCCGCCAAGGCAGCCGGCACGCATATGTCCTTCCATACCCCCTACTTTATCTCGCTTTCGGGCGTGGATATCGAAAAACGCCTGAAAAGCATCGTCTACATCCGTGATAGCCTTTGGGCGGCCGATCTGCTGGGGGCAAAGACCATTGTGGTACACACCGGCAGCGCCGCCAAGATCACGCGGGAGGAGGCCGTGCGCCTGGCAGCCGATACGCTGCTGCGCTTGATGGATTCGATCGGGGATACGGAGATCGCCATCGGCCTGGAGACGATGGGCAAAAAGAATCAGCTTGGCACGCTGGAGGAGGTCATCACCCTTTGCAAGCTGGACCCGCACTTTGTGCCGGTGGTGGACTTTGGTCACCTCAACGCCCGTGAGTGCGGCGGCGTGTTCACCACCGCGGATGATTATACCCGCGTCTTTGATGCGATCGGCCAGGCACTTGGCGACCGCGTGGCGCGCAATCTGCATTGCCACTTTTCCAAGATCGAGTGGACGGCAGCGGGAGAGAAGAAGCACCTCACCTTTGCCGATGAGACCTTCGGCCCGGATTTTGCCCCGCTGGCCGAGGCCATCGCGCGGGACAAGCTCACCCCCTGCATCATATCCGAGTCGGCCGGTACGCAGTCTGAGGATGCCCGCGCCATGAAAAATGCGTGGCTGCAGGCTGCCGGGCGGTTATAAAAGCGATAAAAAGAGGAAAAAATCAAGTTTTTTTGCATTTGCTATTGCAAAAGTGAGAGATTTGTAGTACAATATAGGTGCTGAATTGGCGTTTGCATGGCAGCGCCGCATTGGGAGAGCCATTTGCGCGGTAGACAAATGGGGCGACTCTTTCGACTATATTATTTTATCTGCCGCGATAGGTGTACTGATTATGGTAGTAGCAGGCGATTTTAAGAATGGCGTAACCTTTGAGATGGATGGTCAGGTTATGCAGGTTATTGAGTTCCAGCACGTTAAGCCGGGCAAGGGCGCGGCCTTCGTTCGTACCAAGATGAAGAACGTGATCACCGGCGCTGTAACCGAGCGTACCTTCAACCCCACCGAGAAGTTTGAGAACGCGTATATCGAGAGAAAGGAAATGCAGTATTCTTATGATGATGGTGACCTGTACCACTTCATGGATACCGAGACCTGGGAGGAGACTCTCATCGCACACGATAAGGTAGGCGATAACTTCCGCTTCGTGAAGGAAGAGATGCTCTGCAAGATCATTTCCTACAAGGGCAACGTTTTCGGCGTAGAGCCCCCCACATTTGTTGAGCTTGAGGTTTCGGATACCGAGCCCGGCGTTCGTGGCGATACCGCTACCAACGTAACCAAGGTTGCTACGCTGGAGACCGGTGCGCAGATCCGCGTTCCGATCTTTATCAACAATGGCGACGTAATTAAGGTCGATACCCGCGTAGGCGAGTATCTCTCCCGCGCATAAGCGCACCCATATTCTGTTCGGCCTCGCGCCGGGAAGGAGTTGTAAATATGATGACTTTGACCGAGAATGCTGCTTACCTCAAGGGGCTTGCAGAGGGACTTAACGTAGATGAAAGTAAGCCCGAGGGCAAGCTGATCACCAAGATGCTCGCCCTGATCTCTGATATGGCTGATAGCATCAGCGATCTGGAGGACGAGTGCGAGGAGCTGCGTGGTTATATCGAGGAGATCGATGATGACCTTGCCACCGTAGAGGACGATCTCTACGAGGATGAGGAAGAAGATGAGGACGAGGAAGAGGAAGAGGACGATGAGACCGATTTTTATGAGGTCACCTGTCCGAACTGCGGCGAAGCGGTTTGCTTTGACGATAGCCTTGACCCCGAAAATCTGATCTGCCCTGCATGCGGCGAGACCTTTGATTGCACCTGCGACGGCGAGTGCGAGTCCTGCGATGGCTGCGACTGCGAAGAATAATTGAAAAAAGAGCGGCTCTGCCGCTCTTTTTTGTAAGAAAGGGAACAATATGAAGACTTATTCCTGTAAAGAAGCCCCGTTTGTGGTATTTGGTGTACCGTTCTTTTATGAGAAAATGAATTTTCAGCGCGTACCTGCCGAGCTGCGTGAGCAGCTTGGCGGCAGCATGGAGAGACTTGGCCGCCGTTGCCCCGGCTCCCGCATCGGCTTCCGTACCGATGCCGCTGAATTTACGGTCAAAATGGAACTCAAAACGCTCTCGGTCGATATCGGCATGAGCTTGTTTTCATGTCAGTCGATCAACGTTATGGTCGGCGAACGTAAGACCTCGCGCCTGGTCGGCCTGGTTGATCCGCCCAACTACGAAACGTGCGTGGTGGAAAAGACCTTCCACAAGAGCGCAGAGATGGAGGAGGTCACCCTGTGGCTGCCCCGCAATGAGGAGGTAGAGGAGGTAACGGTCACCGTCCCGGATGAAGCAAGGATCGAGCCGCCCACCCCGTACCGCTACGGCAAAACGCTCTTTTACGGCTCCTCGATCACCGAGGGGGGCTGCTGCTGCAATAATACCAACAACTATATCGCCCTGCTTTCCCGCTGGCTGGATATGGATTTTTACAATTTCGGCTTTTCCGGCAGCGCCAAGGGGGAGCTGGCCATGGCCGATTACATCAACAGCCTGGCGGATGTCAATATGATCGTGATGGATTACGATCATAACGCCCCGAATGCAGAGCATCTGCAGAACACGCACGAGCCTTTTTTCAAGCGCCTGCGTGAAAAGCACCCCACCACGCCCATCCTGATGCTCTCCCGCCCGGATTTTGAGCGTGAGCCGGACGGCATTGCCCGCCGTGCCGTTGTTGAGCAGACCTACCAAAACGCCGTTGCGGCCGGCGACCGGAACGTGTACTATATTGATGGGGAGACCTTTTTTGGCAAGACCGACCGCGGCATTTGCACCATTGATACCGTACACCCCAACGATATCGGCTTTTATCGCATGGCAGAGGTCATTTTGCCCACCATGCAGAGCATGCTGGATAGCATTTCGTAAGCGATGCCGTATCTGCAATCCTTTTGCTTCGCCTCCGCGCTTGCGGAGGACGGCGTGATCTTGAACGATAGCCGCCTGGATATGGCCTGCTATGCCGGCAATAACGTATATCCCTTTAAGGTCTTGCCGCAAAAAGGGGTAGGGGAGATCGAGCTGGCGCCCATCACCATTCTTTACGGCGGCAACGGCTCGGGCAAGTCTACTATGCTGAATATCATGGCAGAAAAGCTTGCCCTTGCGCGTACCGCGCCGTTTAACACCACGCCTTTTATGGCCGATTATCTCGCCCTTTGCCGGTATACGCTTTGCCATGGCGTGCGTGCGATCCCGCAGGGGAGTGCCATCATCACCAGCGACGGCGTGTTTGATTATCTGCTCGATATCCGCGCCATCAACGATCAGGTTGGCCGCCGCCGGGAAGCGCTGTTTCATGAATATAATGAGGTGCGTCATCCGAAAGAAGGGACGCCTACGTGGCAGCTGCAGTCTATGGACGATTATGACGAGCTACGCCGCCGCAATGAGATTCGCCATCGCACGCGCTCGGCCTATACCGCCAAGCGCCTGGCAAACGAGCTGCCGGGGAAATCGAACGGGGAGAGTGCTTTTGCACACTTTACCCAGCGCGTGCTCTACCTGCTGGACGAGCCGGAAAATAGCCTCTCCGCCACGCTGCAAGCAGAGCTTGCAAAGTTTGTTCTTGACTCTGCCCGGTTTTATCACTGCCAATTCGTCATAGCAACCCATTCGCCGTTCCTGCTTTCCATGAAAGGGGCCAAGATCTACGATCTGGATTCTACGCCCGGTGCCGTGAAAAAATGGACAGAGCTGGCAAACGTCCGCGCTTATTATGCGCTGTTTGACAGCCACCGTGCGGAATTTGAAATATGAAAAAGAAAACACCGCCGATCGGCGGTGTTTTCTTATAAGACACGTCCTCCTGGATGGGAATGGCTGTTGCGCGCTTTTACTCCGCATTTTCGTTTGGAACAAATTCCAAAAGATCCTCGATCCTGCATTCCAAAACCGTGCAGATGCGGGCTAATACGTCAATATCCAGCCGTGTGATCTTGTTCTTGCAATAATTGTTGATCTGCGTTCTTTGCATTTCGGCGCGGTGGCTCAGCTTGTTTTTGCTTAACCCCTTTTCCTTTAACAGTGCATCTAATTTGATCTTTACCGTTCCGTATGAATTCATTTTCTTCACCTGCATTTTCGTATTGACATTTTTATTATATACCACGCTGCAATAGAAAAGTAAGATGTAAAAAGTATTGTGCGATATCTTGCACAGGTTTTGTGGAGAAGAAATTACGATTTTGTGCAAAAACAGTATAGAAATTCTGTTGTTTTCATGATATAATGAAAGAAAAACGCAAAGGAGAACCAACATGAACAAACGCGTTATCATTACCGGCGGTACCAGCGGCTACGGCCTTGCTACTGCCAAAATGTTTAAAGAGAACGGCTTCACCGTGCTGATCACCGCCCGCCACGCAGATGCCTTAGAGAAGGCGCAGGCTGAGGGGGCTGCAGATTACGTATTCGTGCAGGACGTATCGCGCATGGCTGATTGGCAGGCGCTTTACGCCTTCGCCCATGAAAAGATGGGCGGGGTAGACATCCTCGTCAATAACGCGGGCGGCGGCCTTTCCATCAAGCCCATTGAAGAGCAGAGCGCGGAGACGATCGATGCGATCATCAAGCTTAATCTCAACAGCGTGATGTATGCTGCCAATGTTTTTGTGCCGGAAATGAAGGAAAGAAAGAGCGGCACCATCATCAATATCTCCTCCGTTTGTGCAACGCACGCCTGGGCAGACTGGTCTGTTTACGCAGCCGCCAAGGCCGGCGTTCTGAACTTTACCAAGGGCCTGCAGGTAGAGCTGCAGCCGTATGGCGTGCGTGCTACCTGCATCATTCCCGCCTCGGCCAGCACCGGCTTCCAGTCCGCCGCCGGCATTGGTGAAACGGTAGATTCGCTTTCCTGTGACGATATCGCCTCTGCGGTCTACTATGCTGCTACGCTCCCCGCACGCGCCATCGTGGAGGAGATGACCGTGTGGGGCATGAGCCAGATGGTGCAGCCGCTGTGATGAGCGGCCTTGAGCGGATCAATCTGGTCGTTGATCATATTGAGGCGCACCTGACCGAGGAGCTGACCTGCGTTACCCTTTCCCGGCTTGCAGGCCTCTCGGCCTATGAATTTCGCCGCATTTTTTCCTTTATCGTCGGTCTTCCGGTGGGCGAGTATATTCGGCGGCGGCGGTTGACCTGCGCTGGGGAGGATATTAAAAATGACCGCGGCAGCCTGCAGGAGATCGGCGTCCGTTATGGGTATGAGATCGCCTCCTCCTTTGCCCGTGCCTTTCGCGATTATCATGGCGTTACGCCCAAAGAGGCACGCTGCCCGGAAATAAAGCTGCGATCTTACATGCGCCCTGCCTTTGATCTGGTGGTTCGCGGCGGTGAAGAGCTGACGTATACCATCCGTGCGCTGCCCGCCTTGCAAATTGAGGGGGTGCGCGGCAGCTCGCCCCTTACCGATACCGTTTGCTGCGAAAGCATTTGGCAACGCTTTGAGGAGCAGGAGCCTTCCTGCGAGACCGAGACCTTGTATGCCGCCTACTGCAACGGCGAGGAACAGGTAGATTGCTGCGTGGGACGTGCGGTGGAAGCGGTGCAGAGCGCGGAGAATGCCATGCTTATTCCGCCTGCGCTGTGGGCCTGCTTTGATCTTCCCGCCGGGGCAGACGAGCGCGCCATCAATACGCTTTACAGCCGTATATTGTATCATTGGTTGCCGTTTGGCAGCTATTGCCTTGCCCCGGGGCTGCCGAACGTGGAATGTTTTGCCCCCGACGGGGATATGACGATTATGATTCCCATAAAGGAGAAAGAGCATGAGTAGTGTCTTTATTGAAGCCGAGTCCTTTGAGGAAAAGGGCGGCTGGGTCGTCGATCAGCAGTCCACGGCCGAAATGGGCTCTCCCTATCTGATGGCACACGGCCTTGGTACCCCGGTGGCAGATGCCGTTACCACCGTTGTGCTGGACAAGCCGGGCATTTACTGCCTCTACGTTCGCACGCGGAACTGGTCTGCCCCCTGGCAGCAGAAGGGGAAGCCCGCCGGCCGCTTTCTCGTTCTGATAGACGGCGAGCCGTCTTACGAGCTTGGCAATGAAAAGGCAGAGTGGCATTGGCAGGCAGGCGGCTTTTATCTGCTGAAAAAGGGCAAGCATACGATCACCCTGCACGATCTGACCGGCTTTAACGGGCGTTGCGATGCGTTGTTTTTGACCACCGACCGTACCCCGCCGAATGACCCGGTAAAATTAGAGGCATTTCGGGATTCCTTTGTTTCGCCCAAGGTGATCCAGGATAAAACGGAATACGATCTTTTGGTGGCGGGCGGCGGCGTGGCCGGTATTTGTACGGCGCTTTCTGCTGCGCGTATGGGGCTTTCCGTGCTTCTGATCCATGATCGCCCTGTGCTTGGCGGCTGCAACAGCTCGGAGATCCGCGTTTGCATGGGTGGCATCATTCATTGCGGCATGTATCCCAACCTGGGGCATACCGTAAAGGAGATCGAGCCGATCTTTGGCACGCCGGACGTCTTTGACCCCGCCTATTTTGAAGACCACCGTAAGCAGGCCGTCTTCCGCCTGTGGGAAACAAAGGGGAAGTGCTGCCGCGCCATGAACGAGCAGGTCGTCTCCCTTGCTTGTGAAAACGGTCACATTCGCTCGGTCGTTACGCGCTCTACCGTTACCGGGCAAAAGAAGGAATACCGCGCCCGCCTGTATGCCGATTGCACAGGGGATGCAGTGCTTTCCCGCCTTGCCGGCGCAGAGACCATGTACGGCAGAGAGGCAAAAGAGACCTTTGGCGAGAGCCTTGGTGCCCCTGTGCATGAGGATCTGGTCATGGGCCAGTCTATCCGCTGGTATTCGGAAAAGACAAAGGGCTCTGCCGTTTTCCCCAAGATCAATTTTTCGCTGCCGTTCAGCGAGGAGGATTGTCTGCACGTCCGCAACGGGGACTGGGAGCAGGAAAGCGGCTTCCGCCGCCGCATGGGAGAAGAGACCGAGTACATCCGCGATTACGGCCTGGTTGCCATTTTCAGCAACTGGTCATGGCAAAAGAATTTTTCGCCCCGCCGTGCCGAGTACCGGCGTGACCGTCTTGTGTGGGCCTCCCACCTGGGTGGCAAGCGGGAAAGCTACCGCGTGGTCGGAGACCACGTTTTGACGCAGAACGATATTGAAAACCGCATCATCTATCCGGATGCAACTGCCGCCCTTACCTGGGATATCGACATGCACTTCCCGGAGATGACAAACGAAGAGGCCTTTGGCGGTGAGGCGTTTCGCTCCTTTGCCTATCACCGCGGCATTCGGGAGCCGTATCCCATGCCGTACCGTTGCCTTTACGCGCGGGATGTGGATAACCTGTTCCTTGGTGGCAGAACGGTCAGCGCCTCGCACGTTGCGTTCTCCTCCGTCCGCGTGATGCGCACGCTTGGCATGCTGGGTGAGGTGGTTGGCCTTGCTGCGGCGATCTGCCGCAAGCACGATTGCCTGCCGCGTGGCGTGTATACCGACCACCTGGACGAGCTGAAGGCCGCCATGGAGGCGGGCGTGCCGTCCCCTGATTCGTTTGAGGGCGCGTGTGACGCAAAGGAGGGCTACCATTTTAAGGATGCCGGTTGGATCTGGGCAGGGAAGTCCTATAAGGATAATCCGCATTATGAAAAGATCCGCAAAAACATCCTGCGCATGGGGCTCGACCACCTTGACCCCTCCTTTACAGAGGAATAACGATCCAAGCAGCAAGAACGCGTTTTCTTGCTGCTTCTATTTTTTCTTGAAAGATCGGCGCGGATATGATAAAATATTTAAAAAAAACGCAACCAAACGGCAAAAAATCCGCCTGAAGGGATGAAGGCAGAGAAAGGAGCGCGGACATGGAAGACAGCGGGATCATCGACCTCTTTTTTGCGCGGGACGAGCAAGCCATCCGGGAAACGGACAGCAAGTACGGCACACGTCTGCGCGGCTATGCCACGCGCCTGGTAGAGGATGCAGGAGACGGAGAGAGCTGTGTGAACGATACCTACATGGAGGCGTGGCAGCGTATTCCGCCCACGCGCCCGGTGGTGTACGAGGCCTTTCTTTTCAAGATCCTGCGCCATGCCTGCCTTGACCTGCTGGATTACCGCCGCGCCGGTAAGCGCAGCGCTTGTCTTGTCGAGCTGTCTGACGAGCTGCAGGCCTGCCTGCCGGGTGGAGAAGGGGTGGAGGAACGGTTGCTTTCCGAGCAGCTTGGACAATTGATCGACAGCTTTTTGCGTGAGCAAAAGGCAGAGGCCCGCATGACCTTTGTGAGGCGCTATTTTTACGGGCAGCCGATTGCCGAGATCGCCCGTGCGGGCGGCATTGGCGAGAGCCGGGTGAAGGCCACCCTGTTCCGGATAAGAAAAAAGCTGCGTGAGCGGTTGAAGAAAGAGGGGTATGAATGTTGAAGAGACATGATCCGCTGCAAGCGGTTGGATACATTGGTGAGGATCTGATTTCTGAGGGGGCAGACGATGCTGCCTTCCGCGTGGCCTGCCGCCGTCGCATGCCGCGATATGCACACGGTGCGCTGGCTGCCTGCCTGGCGCTGGTGATATTGGCCCTGCCGCTTTTGCACCTGATGCCGCTCCTGCTGCCGGAGCGCGGTGGCAATGCCACCCCGCCTTCTTCGAACGTTGGCGGCAGCACGCAGGATGACTATCACAGCCAGGACGGCAGCAACGATATGGATGAGGATGCCTGCACCTCTCTGATGCTGACAGAGCTGCTGATAACACCCCTGCCGCTGACAGGCTCCTATAAGGATGGGGTAACGCTGCATTTTGCCATGCCCGGCAATTATCCCTCCTATGACGAGATGCTGTTTTCCACCGCTGCAGAGAATATGCAGATCTCTGAAACGCTGCTGCCGCTGGCGGAGGCGAAAACAGACAGCAAAGGCAGGCGTAGCTTTTCTGTCACCTTAAAGCCGCTTCCCGGCGCTACGAAGGGCAGGATCGAATGTATTCTGCTGGCAGAGAACGCCGTCATAGACCCGGTCATGTGGCACAGGACCTATTTTTATGAGATCGTGGGCGATCACATACGCATCACCAAATAAATTGCACGGGAGAGGGGTTTTTGCCCCTCTTTCCTGCTTTTTTTGCAAAATTGCTTGCCATGCCCATGGCAATGTGCTATAATGTATATGTATTTCTTTTTTTGAGGTGTTTTATGACGGAATCTACCTGGTTCGGCTTTCGCCGTATTGATTTTTCTTTTGAGGGGATGGATGCCATTCTGGTCTTCCCGGAGGAGGCAAACGCTGAAAAAACGTGGATGCTGAAGACCGAGTACTTTGGCGCCTTTCAAGAGGGGCTGGAGCTTGCCATGGTCAAGCGCGGCTGGCATTTGGCCTATGTAAAAAACATCACCCGCTGGTGTAAGGACGAGGACCTTGACCGCAAGGCACGCTTTGTTGAATTCCTTTCGCGCGAGTACGGGCTGTACCCCAAGTGTATACCGGTGGGCATGAGCTGCGGCGGTCTGATCGCCGTCAAGCTTGCGGCCCGCCACCCGGAATGCGTTTCCGCCCTGTATCTGGATGCACCCGTCATGAACTTTCTCTCCTGCCCGGCCGGCCTTGGCGGCAAATGTGGCAACGAGATGCTGCCGGAATTTACCGAGGCGATGGGCATGGACCTTTCCGACCTGATCTGCTACCGTGAGCATCCCATGGATAAGATGCCCCTGCTGCTGGAGAACAACATTCCAATCGTGCTGGTCTACGGCGATTCTGACCGCACCGTGCCGTACTGTGAGAACGGCGCGCTGCTGGAGCGGTTTTACCGTGAGAACGGCGGCACGCTGCTTGCCATCGGCAAGGCCGGCTGTGACCACCACCCCCACGGGCTAGAGGATCCTACCCCGATCATCGAATTTATGGAGGCGCACCGCCTGTAAGGAGGCCATGGTATGGCAAACGAGAAAAAACGGCCGGAGAAAAAAGAGAAGCGCGGCATTCGCAGCTTCTTCCGGGATATGGTGTTCGGCTTCTTTGGCCGCCTGTTTTACATCGTTTCTCTGGTTTTGGAGACCAAAAAGAGCATTTTGTTCGTCCTGGCGCTCCTCTGCCTGCTTGACGGTGTTTTGCCCGTTATCGGCGCTTATATCGGGGCAGAGCTGCTCAACCGCCTCGGCATGGCCATTATGGGACAGCTTGCGGATTTCCGCCTGATCCTGTTCCCGCTGATCTTCCTGTTCGTGCATCAGTTTTTCAACCGTATTACGGGACGCATCAGCACCATGACCACACGCATCGCAGGGGAGCTGGTCTCCAACCACATCCGGCTGAAGATCATTTGCAAGGCGCGCAGCGTTGACCTTGGCAGCTTTGACCGGCCCGAGTTCTATGAGAAACTGGAAAACGCCAACCGGGAGGCAGGGCATCGGCCCATTCAGATCCTGTCTGCCACCTTTAACGTGATCAGCGCTGCCATCAGCGCGATCAGCTTTGTTGTGATCCTGGCGGGCTTGCACCCGGCTGCACCGCTGCTTATTCTGGTCATGGCCTTGCCCGGCGCGGTCATCAACTACGTTTACCGCCGCAAGACCTTTCTCTACATGCGCCACCGCTCCAAGGATCGGCGGCAGATGAATTACTATGCCTCCGTCATGACCAACAAGGATATGGTCAAGGAGATCCGTCTGATGGGGCTTTCCGATACCTTTATCGGCAAGTTCAAGACGGTGTTTGCCCGGTATTACGCCGGCATCAAGCGTCTCATCCTGCATGAGGGCTTTTGGCATATCGCCATTTCGTTTGCAACCGTGCTTGCCAATGCGGTGCTCTTTGTTTACGTGGCGCACGAGGTGGCTTACGGCCCGCTGAAGCTTGGCGACTATTCGCTTTATACCGGCGCGCTCAACTCCATCGTTTCTTACGTCAATACCCTGGTGACCATGACAGCCACCATCTACGAGGGAACGCTGTTTATTGATAACATGATGACCTTTATGCAAGAGAAGGAGACCATCGTTCCCACCCTTGCCGAGCCGGTCAAGCCCACGCGCGGTAAGCACGTGATCGAGCTGCGTGACGTTTGCTTTGCCTACCCCGGCACCGATCACAACGTGCTGGATCATATCAACCTGCGCCTGGAGAGCGGGCAGATCACCGTGCTCGTCGGCCTCAATGGTGCGGGCAAGACCACCCTGATCAAGCTGCTCACCCGTCTGTATGACCCCACCTCGGGCGTGATCCTGCTGGACGGGCGCGATATCCGTGAATATGACGTCAAGGAATTATACAAGATCTTTGGCATCGTGTTCCAGGATTTCGGCAAATACGCCGTCAGCGTGCGGGAGAATATCGCCTTTGGCGATATAGACCGTGAGATCAGTGAGGAGGCTGTTCGTGCCGCCGCACAGGAGAGTGCCGCCGCTGCCTTTATTGAGGACCTGCCGGATGGCTACGATACGCCGCTGATGCGCTATTTTGAAGAAAACGGAACAGAGCTTTCGATCGGCCAATGGCAGAAGCTGTCTGTTGCCCGTGCCTTTTATAAGGAATCGGATATTCTGATCCTGGACGAGCCCACTGCCTCGCTTGACCCGCTTGCCGAGCAGGAGGTGTTCAACCAGTTCAGCCGCCTGGGGGACGATAAGATCACGATCTTCGTCTCGCACCGTCTTTCCAGCGCTACCGTGGCCGATCAGGTCGTGGTGCTGGAATACGGCCAGATCATCGAGTGTGGCAACCACCGTGCGCTGATGGCGCAAAAGGGCAAGTACCACCGCCTGTTTACCACCCAGGCCAGCCGGTATATCGATGAAGAAGAGAGTCTAACGGACACAACGGAATAATATGCAAGACCCGCAACAGACCATCGGCCTGTTGCGGGTCTTATACTCTTAAAACACCTTCACCGAGAAAATATCGGCGTAGGGGCTGTTGTAGGTCTCCTTGACCGTTATGCGGATCGCGCGTACCCCTTGGTAGGCGCAGGCGTGGCGGTAATGGGCCAGGTAGTTGCCCCTCACGGTAACCGTTTCGGTGCCGCCTGCATGCTCGACCGTCAGGTCAAAATCGCGCACCAGCGTGTCTACCACCGTGCTGAAATGATCGTTTTCGGTCTGCCCGTTAAAGAGAATTTGAATTTCCTCTACGCTTTGCGGCTCGGCAAACGTAAGGGTAAGCGTAGGCGTGCCTGCAAGCGGCGCGCGCCACATGTTGGGCAGCGCAACCGGCCGTTGCCAGCCGTTTATGACGTTTTTTGGCGCGTACAGATCTGCCTGCGGCAAAAGTGCGCGGAAGCAGACGGTGTAATACTGATGCACCTTTGGCTCCTCGTCACGGAACAGGCGTGCAGAAATACGGTCGCCCGCCGTTACAAAGCTGGGCGCGCCCACGATATGCTCCCGCGTGACGGCAAGAGAAACGCCCTCACACGCATCGATATATAAGAGCGCCAGGTGGTGCGGAATGCCGTCTGCATCAAACGCGGCAGGGAAGAAGCCCTCCGCCCGCGGCGGCAGCTTGACCGTTGCTTTTGCCAGCTCGCATTCTCCCTCGTAGGCGTCCTGCCGCCGTGCGGCAAACAGCCGAACGGAAACCGTCTTTTCCTCGTCCGTTTCATTCTTCAGCCCCAGCTCTACGCTCGTCAGCTGACCGCCTGCC
The DNA here is from genome assembly GCA_045543015.1 of Eubacteriales bacterium. Lineage (GTDB taxonomy): Bacteria > Bacillota > Clostridia > Oscillospirales > CAG-272 > UBA1740. The sequence continues at coordinate 13,595 of JAZQLY010000055.1, read as the reverse complement.
AGCGGCAGCGCCAAAACGTGCGTGCGCGTTAAGGGGAAATGTGCCTCTGCGTGGGTGCTTTCCAGCACGGCCGTCTCGCTTGCCTGCACGGTGGCCGCGGCGGCAAGGCCAACGTCCTCTTGCAGGTCTTTGATGTACTGGCCGTCCCTTTGCAGGATGGCCTGCATTTCCTTTGTGCGGGCCGGCTCGGCGATATCCCGCGGCAGCAGCCCGTCTCGCCGGCAGAGATAGGCCGCCGTGCCTACCGCCTGCGCCATGGCGCCCAGGGTCTGCATCACGCGCAACGAGCCAAGTGCAACGTGCGTCATGCTGGCAATGCGGCCGCACAGAAACAGGTTGTCAATATCCCGCGTGTACATGATGCGGTAGGGAATGTTGTATAACCCATGCACCGGTGCAAAGGTAGAGGTGGCCAGGCTGCCGTATACCCCGCCCGGGTCATGCACGTCGATCGACCAGCCGCCCGTTGCTACACGGTCATAAAACGCGGTCTGCTCCACGAGGTCGTTCTGGTGCAGCACGTAATCGCCGATAAACCGGCGCGATTCGCGCCGGGCAGGCGCGGGGGCTACCCATTTTAAATAATAGTTTTCGGTGTTCTCGTAGGCACCGCTGTTTTTCACATAGTCCCAAAAGCCGTAGACCAAGCGCTTCAGCTCCAGGTCGATCTTGTCGCTGTCCGTGACGGTGTTTTCCATCCCCCCGACCGAGAGCCACCAGATGCCGTCAACCCCATCCAACCTTTTGGGCAGGGAACGGCCGGTTTCCGGGCGTTCGACAAACTTCAAAATACCGTCCTTTCGGTAGTCATAGGCAAGATCCGGCTTGACGAACGGCACCGGGCGATCGGCCTTTCCTACGGTAAACAGGATGCAGCTGCCCATGGTGTGGCTGTCTGCCACGTCGGGCGCCAGGCTCTCGTGATACTCTGCCTTTGCCTCACGTCCCATGCGGTAGGTGGCACCTGCCCGCTCAGCAACGATGCCATCGCCGGAGGCATCGGCATACAGGGGCGAGACAAAGCAAAGCTCCTCCTCCGTGCGCACCTTGTGGGCGTGGACGGCGGTAATACGATCACCCTCCCGATCAACGGCGTAGGCTGCCGTCCCCAAAAACAGGGAAATGTTCTTTTCCGCGCGGATCAGAGAAAGAAAGGCCATGTCGGTCAGGTCATAGTCATCCTTGAAGTTGTAACGGGGGTTCTGGTGGAAAACGGATAGCTTGATCTCGTCCACGATCCCGGCTTCACGCGCGTAAAAGGAAAGGTTGGCGTTTGCTGCCCCGTTCAGATGCACGCGGTATTCGCTGGAGTTGTTGCCGCCAAGCACGTCTCGCCATTCAAGCAGGGCAACGCGCAGCCCGTGCCGTGCCGCCGTCAGTGCGGCCACCATGCCGGCAATGCCGCCACCAATGACGGTCAGGTCAGAACAGATCGTTTTTTTCATAAGCCCGTCCTTTCAAAAAAACTTGCTTTGTGTTCATTATAGCACGGCTGGCCGCTTGCTTGCAAGACAAGAAGGCAAATATGCAGAAAAAAGCGAAAAATAAGCAAAAAAATACCGCACAGCGTGCGGTATGAATGGAATTCGGCGGCACCCCAAGCTCTTCCCCCCAATGTTGTAGCTTGCGGGTGCCGCCGGAAGTATCATAAGATCAGGTATTCTTATCGGGCGGTGGAAATGCACCGCTCTTTTTTCGCTCCTTGACGCAGGTAAAGAGCAGGTATTCGATCTGCCCGTTGATCGAGCGAAAATCCTCCTCCGCCCACACGGCCAGGTCGGTGTATAGGTTACTTGAAAGCCGCAGGGGCACTTGCTTTTTCTGATCAGCTGCCATACGTGATCGCCGGACAAGCCGGCAAAGCGAACGGTAACCCCGTCGCGTTCCTCCTGTAATCTTTTTGACATCAATATGATATCATAATGATATCGAAATGTCAAGAGGTTTTTCGAAAAAAAATGACAAAAATCGAAAATTTTTTCATCTGCCGGGCAAAGGGCAGGGGAGCACGGCGTGTGCCGCCGCGCTGTCGTGATGACCGGCAGCCAAAAGCAACCGGCTGTGGCCGGGGGCAGAAATAAAAATGGACTTTTTTTGAAAAAGGGCTTGACAAACAGAACCGTTTTTGCTATAATACTACTGTTCTTGCGCGAGTGGCGGAACTGGCAGACGCGCACGTTTGAGGGGCGTGTGGTTTTACCGTACGGGTTCAAGTCCCGTTTCGCGCACCAAACAGCCGAATCGTCCACTGGGCGTTTCGGCTGTTTTTGTATGATCGTAGGGAAACGGGAATTGAACCGACGGGGGTGAATGACAGCCCGGTGGGCTGTCAGAGCCGTCGGCGACCAAAGCGCCGCACGGGCGCTGCGAAAAAGTCCCGTTTCGCGCACCAAACAGCAGAAGAGCCAATTGGCGCTTCTGCTGTTTTTATATCTTGATGATTATGAGTGAGGTAACACAGATGATTGACGTTTCTGCTTGGATGGAATTGTTTGTCAGTGCACTGCGGAATGCCTTTGGAGAGCGTGTGTGGTTTGTTGGCTTGCAGGGCAGCTATGGGCGGGGCGAGGCTACGGAAAGCAGCGATATTGACGTGGTCGTGATTCTGGATGTCATGACCACTGCGGATATCGAGCGCTACCGCAGCTTGCTGGATAAATTGCCTCACCGCGAGTTGATATGCGGCTTTTTTTCCGGCAAGGATGAACTTCTTTCGTGGGAGCCGTCCGACCTCTTTCAATTTTATCACGACACGAAACCGATCATGGGTAGCCTTGATGCATTGCTGCCGCTGCTTGACCGTACGGCGGTTGAGCGAGCCATCAAAATCGGTGCCTGTAACATTTATCACGGTTGTGTGCACAATATGCTGCATGAAAGAAGCGAGGATATCCTGCGCGGTCTCTATAAAGCTGCTTCTTTCGTTCTGCAGGCAATTGTATACCGGCGAACGGGCAGATACGTTTCCCACCAGCAAGACCTGTTGCCGCTTCTTCCGGGGGCGGAGCAGGGGATCGCCGCTACCCTTTGGCGCTATAAACACGGCGAAACGGTAGATTTTGATGCCGCATCGGATGCCTTGCTTGCCTTCGCGCAACGGCAGATCAAGGAATGAGTAGGTGAGACGATGGAATTTCACGAAAAGCTACAAGAGCTTCGTAAGCAAAAGGGGCTGACGCAGGAGGAGCTTGCCGCGCAGCTTTACGTTTCCCGCGCAGCTGTTTCCAAATGGGAATCGGGTAGGGGATATCCGAGCATTGACTCCTTGCGGGAGATGGCAAAATTCTTTTCTGTGACGGTAGATGCGCTTCTTTCGTCGGATGAGCTGCTTTCGATTGCCGAGACGGAGGGAAAGCAAAAGGAAAAGCATCTGCGCGATCTGGTATTTGGTTTGCTGGATATATGTATGGCATTGCTATTTTTTCTCCCCTTTTTTGCAGAAAGCGCAGGGGAGACGGTAAATGCCGTTTCGCTTTTAAGCCTTGGCGGGATACAGCAGTATTTGCAGATTTTGTATATGACGTTGGTCGCTTGCGCGGTTCTTTTTGGAATTTTGACGCTTGCCCTGCAAAACTGGCAGGCCGCAGCTTGGGTCAAAAGCAAGGCAACAATTTCTCTCGTGCTTACTATGGCGGCGGTTCTGCTCTTTATCGTGAGCCGTCAGCCGTACGCCGCCGTTTTTGCCCTTTGCTTGCTGGTTATCAAGTCGCTTTTGCCCGTTAAACGGGTGTGATACGAATCGTATCTCGCTCGTAACCGTCCGTCTCTTGCATATTTTCTCCCTTTCCGCTATCCTATTGGCAGGCGAAAGCCAATTGGAAAAGAGAAAGGGAAGAACATGAAAAAGAGTAGAGAAAATCTGTTTTGGGGTATTTGCTTACTGGCCGCGTTCGCTTTGTGGACGTGTCTTGTTTTGGCTGTTGATGTGCAGGCGATCGGGCCGCGCGACTCGGCGGTCGGCTTTGCCACGCTCAACCGCTTGTTCCATCAGCTCACGGGGGTGCACATGACCCTGTATACCGTGACAGATTGGGGAGGCCTTATTCCGGTGGCCGTTGCGCTTGGCTTTGCCATCCTGGGGCTTGTACAATGGATCCGGCGGAAAAAGATCTGGCTGGTGGATCGCAGTATCCTCCTGCTTGGCCTGTTTTATATCGCCGTGATCGCGGTCTACCTGTTCTTTGAACGGGTGGTCATCAATTATCGCCCGGTGCTGATCGAGGGGTATTTAGAGGCCTCTTACCCTTCCTCCACCACGCTGCTGGTTATGTGCGTGATGCCCACGGCCATGATGCAATGCCACACCCGCATCCACCGTCGCGCCGTTCGGCTGTGTGTAAATCTTGCCATTGCCGCGTTTATTGCGTTTATGGTGCTTGGCAGACTGTTCTCGGGGGTGCATTGGCTTACCGATATCGTTGGCGGTGCCTTGGTCAGTGCCGGACTCGTGCCGGTATATGCGTGGGGCGCAGGCATTCGTCCGTAATGGACGCATAGAAGGGAAATGCCCGCACATGTGTGCGGGCGTTTTTTCAATTTCGCTTGACTTGTCGGAGAAAAGTGTTATAATAAAAATGAAAAAAACGACCAAACAGGAGTGACTCCATGAAAAAAATTGCTATCGTTTACGGAGAAAGGCGGACAGCCCTGCAAAGGAAGGCCATTGCCGTCCTCAGCGAGCTGCTGCTTGATTATACCTGCGAATACCCGTACTGTATTCCGTGCGGCGATGCCGCGGAAGACGGCTATCGGTGTATCTATATCGGCACGAAGGAGAACAACGCTCATATCCGTGCGCATTCCTCGTACACGCTCACGCATGATGAGGAATATGCCTTTTGGGTAGAAAACGATAGTGTGTGCATTGAGGGGCATGACGATGCCGGTGTACTGTACGGCTGCCTTGATTTTTATAACAAATATCTGCTGCGGGAGGAGTACCCGCATGACCCGGAGCGTTATCGCGTGGATTGCCTGGCAAAGCCGCTGCCTGATTTCGCTTATACCTCGTATCCTGCCGTCAAGGATCGCGGTATCTGGACGTGGGGACATGTGATCTACGATTTTCGTGGCTTTATCGACAATATGGTCAAGCTGAAGATGAACACCCTGATCGTGTGGAACGACCGCGCGCCGGTCAACGCCGAGGAGATGGTGGCCTATGCGCACGATTCCGGCATGAAGGTCATCTGGGGATTTCCTTGGCTGTGGGATACCGATTGCAAAAAGGTAGATTTTGCGCATATGGGCGATCACAGCGCCGAGATCCTCGCCTATTATGAGAGGGAATACGCCTCGCTTGGCGGAGACGGGATATATTTCCAGACCGCCACCGAATTTGAAGAGCAGGAGATCGGCGGCGTTTCCGTGGCCAAGGCGGTGACCGATTTTGTCAATAAAACGGCTGCCCTGTTCTACGAAGAATATCCCGCGCTTGAAATCCAGTTCGGCCTGCATGCCACCTCGGTCAGGAGCGGGTTAGATGATCTGCGTGCCGTCGATCCGCGCATTCGCATCGTGTGGGAAAACTGCGGTGATTTCCCGTTTTCCTATCTGCCAAGCGATGTGGAGCACTTTGAGGAAACGGTGGCCTTCGTGCAAGAAATAGCTGCTCTGCGCGGCGAGGGAGATCGCTTCGGCGCGGTGACCAAGGGCTTTACCAAGCTGGATTGGGCTTCATTTTCGCACGTTGAGCAGCCGGTCAACCTCGGTGTCAGCACAAGGCGCATGAAGGCAGATCGCATCGCGCGCAAGCGTAAGATCTGGAAGTATCTGCAGGCCTACTGGCTGACGAACGCCGATAAGGCACAAGCCATGGTCAAGGCCATGTCTGCGGCCAAGCGTGGCGACTTGGTGGTTACTGCCCTTGTGGAGGACGGCATGCTTGAAGAAAACATCATGTATCCCGTCGCCCTCTATTCCGAAATGCTGTGGGATGCGGATGCTCCCGTCAATCAGCTGATGAGTGAGGTCGCCCTGCGTGATTACGTGACCTTTGCGTGAACGTCATAATAAAAGGAGAAGCTATGGACTATAAGGAGCTGATGCGCCTCGCGTGCGAGGCAAGAGAAAAGGCCTACGCGCCCTATTCGGGCTTTGCAGTTGGCGCGGCGTTGCTGACGAAGAGCGGCAAGGTATACACCGGCTGCAACATTGAGAATGCCGCCTATTCCCCCACCAACTGTGCAGAAAGAACGGCCTTCTTCAAGGCGGTGAGCGAGGGAGAGCGGGAATTCGTTGCCATTGCCGTAACGGGTGGCAAGGCAGGCGAGGCGCCCGGTGCGGGTTGCACCCCCTGCGGCGTTTGCCGCCAGGTGATGGCCGAGTTTTGCCACGGGGATTTCGTCATCCTGCTCGGTAACGAGGAGACGCTGACCGTGCATGCCCTTGGCGATCTCTTGCCCCTTTCTTTTTCGCTGTAACGCGAAAAAGCGTGTACGCGTGTGGTATACTATAAAAAACGGCAAAGGGTGGTGCACCTATGAGAATGTACGATATTATCAAAAAGAAGCGGGATGGCGGTGAGCTGACAACGGCCGAGATCCGCCATTTTATAGACGGCTACGTGCGCGGGGAGATCCCCGATTACCAAGCCGCCGCTTTGTGCATGGCGATCTATTATCGCGGCATGACCGCAGCCGAGACGACCGAGCTGACGCTGGCCATCCGTGATTCGGGGCAGCGGCTGGACTTTTCTGCCATTCACGGTGTGCGGGTGGATAAGCATTCCACCGGCGGGGTAGGGGATAAGACCAGCCTGGTGGTTGCCCCCATCGTGGCCTGCCTTGGCGCACGCGTTGCCAAAATGAGTGGCAGAGGCCTCGGCCACACGGGTGGCACGATCGATAAATTAGAGTCGATCGCCGGCTTCCGCACCGATATTGGCGGGGAGGAGTTTATTCGCATCGTCAACGAGGTAGGCATTGCCATCGTCGGACAGACGGCCTCGCTTGCCCCGGCAGACAAGCTGCTCTACGCCCTGCGCGACGTGACTGCGACCGTAGACAGCATGCCCTTGATCGCCTCCAGCATCATGGGCAAAAAGCTGGCGGCAGACGATGATTGCATCGTGTTAGACGTAAAGACCGGCAGCGGCGCGTTTATGAAAACGGTAGAGGAAAGCCGCGAGCTGGCTACCTTGATGGTCGAGATCGGCCGTCGCGCAGGCAAGCGCATGCGCGCTCTGATCACGGATATGGATCGCCCGCTTGGCTCTGCCATCGGCAATTCGCTGGAGGTGATCGAGGCGATCGAAACGCTGCAGGGCAAGGGCCCTGCCGACCTCACCGAGGTATGCCTGGCGCTTGCCACGCATATGCTGGCGGTCAGTGGCCACGGGGATGAAGCGACCTGCCGCGCAGACGTCAGCCGCGTGATCGAAAGCGGCGAGGCACTTGCCACGCTTGCGCGCATGGTAGAGGCGCAGGGCGGTGACCCGGCCTGGATCTACGATGCCGAAAAATTCCCAAAGGCCGCCCACACCCATACCGTTCTTGCCCCGCGAGATGGCTATATCATTCATGCGGATGCCGAGGGGTATGGCACGGCAGCCCTGCTGCTGGGTGCCGGCAGAAACACCAAGGATGACGTGATCGACTATTCAGCCGGCATCCGCCTTTCCGCCAAAACGGGAGATTACCTGCGCAAGGGTGAGCCGCTTGCCACCCTCTACGCAAATGACGAGCGGCTGTTTGCCCAGGCAGAATCCCGCCTGCTGGCCGCCACCGAGATCGGTGCTGCGCCGCCGGCTGCCCGCCCGCTGATTTTAGACGTTATTGAATAATAAAAATGGCCACGGTTGCCCGTGGCCATTTTTATCAGCTATTTGGCAGCTGATTAGCCCTTGATCGAGTTCTCATAGGACTCGATCATCTTTTTTACCATCTGGCCACCGATAGAGCCGGCCTGACGAGAGGTCAGATCACCGTTATAGCCGTTCTGCAGGTTAACGCCTACTTCGCTTGCAGCCTGCATCTTGAACTTATCGAGGGCAGCCTTTGCCTCGGGAACAACAACCTTATTTCTGGACATGGTAATATCTCCTGTTTCACCGTATCAATCTATTTTTATCGAGGTCGCATTCGCGATCTCTGCTATTATTGTGTACACGAATGCGCGTAATATTTATGGTACATTTTGCATATTTACATACAAAAAAGCCGACGGAAGGACCGTCGGCTTTTCGATTTGAAAATTACTTCTTACGAGCAACGTAAGTGGTGTGCAGGTACTCGTGTGCCTTGTGGCAGCCGTAAGACTCGAAGAACTTGCCCTCGCCATACAGCTCGCAAACGGCAGGAGACTTGTGAGACTTGCGAAGAACAGCAGCCTCGTCTGCATCATACAGAGCCTTTGCACGCAGCGCCTTGATGTCCGTGGTGTCACGAACGTACTGAGGCTGGATCGGCTGACCGCCGCCGTTTACACAGCCGCCAGGGCAGCCCATGATCTCAACGAAGGTCCAATCAGCCTCGCCGGAAGCGATCTTGTCCATGACTTCCTTGGCAGCCTTTGCACCGCTGGCAACGGCAACCTTCACGTCCATACCGGCGATCTTGTAGGTAGCCTCCTTGATGGATGCGGTGCCGCGGACCTCGGTAAAGTCGATCTTGTCATTGTCCTTGCCGGTCAGCCAGTCGTTAGCGGTACGGAGAGCAGCCTCCATAACGCCACCGGTAGCACCGAAGATAACGGCTGCGCCGGTATCCTCACCCAGCGGATTGTCAAACTCCTCGTTCGGCAGAGCCTCAAACTTCAGGCCGGCACGGGAGATCATGCGAGAAAGCTCACGGGTGGTGATCGAAATATCTACGTCCGGTACGCCGGCAGCGTTCTGATCGTCACGGCCGATCTCAAACTTCTTCGCGGTACAGGGCATAACGGCAACTACCACGATGTCCTTTGCATCCCAGCCCATCTTCTCGGCATAGTAGGTCTTGATGATGGCGCCGGTCATCTGCATCGGAGACTTGCAGGAAGAAAGGTTCTTCAGCTGCTCGGGATAGTAGTACTCAGCAAACTTGACCCAACCGGGCGAGCAGGAGGTGATCATCGGGAGAACACCGCCGTTCTTTACACGGTCAAGCAGCTCGTTTGCTTCTTCAACGATGGTCAGGTCAGCACCGAAGTCGGTGTCAAATACCTTCTCGAAGCCCAGACGGCGAAGAGCGGCAACCATCTTGCCCTCTACGTTGGTACCGATCGGCATGCCGAATGCCTCGCCAAGAGCGGCGCGAACGGCAGGTGCGGTCTGTACGATCACGTGCTTGGACTTGTCACCAAGTGCCTCCCAAACGGCAGCAGTGTCATCCTTCTCGGTGAGGGCACCGGTCGGGCAGACAACGGTACACTGGCCGCAGGAGATACAGGTGGTGCCGTTGAGGTCCATGTTAAAGGGCGAACCAACGCAGGTATCGATACCGCGGTTGTTTGCACCGATAACGCCAACGTACTGCTCACGGCAAGCCGCAATGCAGCGACGGCAAAGGATACACTTGTTGTTATCACGAACCAGGTGAGGAGCGGAGGTGTCCAGCTCGTAGATCGGGCGGAAGCCGGCATATGCCTTGCTGTCTACACCGTACTCCTGGCACAGCTTCTGCAGCTCGCAGTTGGTAGAACGAACGCAGGAGAGGCAGTTCTGGTCGTGGGTGGAAAGGATCATTTCCAGCGTCGTCTTACGGGCGGCGCGAACCTTGGGCGTGTTGGTCTGGATCTCCATGCCCTCGGTAACAGGGAATACGCAAGCGGTAACCAGGCCGCGTGCGCCGGTAGCCTCAACTACGCAGATACGGCAAGCGCCGATCTCGTTGATCTCCTTCATGTAGCAAAGGGTCGGGATCTCTACGCCGGCTACGCGGGCAGCTTCCAGAATGGTAGAGCCCTTCGGCACAGAAACGGCAATGCCGTTTACTTTTACATTTAACATTTCCATTGCATTCTCCTCCTTAACCCTTCGAAATGGCCTTGAACTTACAGGTGCTCATGCAAGCGCCACACTTCACGCAGACAGAAGGATCGATCTCCATCGAGGGCAGCTTGTGGCCGGGTGCGGTGTAATCGGTCTTCTTAATAGCGTTAACCGGGCAGTTTCTTGCGCAGACGCCGCAGCCGATACACTTTTCCTTGTCGATGGTGTAGCTGAGCAGCTCCTTGCAGACGCCGGCAGGGCACTTCTTGTCTACTACGTGAGCAACGTACTCATCGCGGAAGAACTTCAGAGTGGACAGAACCGGGTTCGGAGCAGTCTGGCCGAGACCGCAGAGCGAGTTGGCCTTGATGTATTCGCAAAGTGCTTCCATCTTGTCAAGATCCTCCAGCGTGCCTTCGCCGCGGGTGATCTTATCCAGCATCTCAAGCAGGCGCTTGGTACCTACACGGCAGGGCGTGCACTTACCGCAGGACTCGTCAACCGTAAACTCAAGGAAGAACTTCGCCATGTCTACCATACAGGTATCCTCGTCCATAACGATCAGACCACCGGAGCCCATCATACAACCGATAGAAACCAGGTTGTCATAGTCTACCTCGGTGTTGATCAGGCTGGCAGGGATCCACCCGCCGGAAGGACCGCCGGTCTGTGCAGCCTTGAACTTCTTACCGTTCGGAACGCCGCCGCCGATCTCGTTGACGATCTCGTCAAGGGTAGTACCCATGGGGATCTCAACCAGACCAGTGTGCTTGATCTTGCCGCCCAGTGCGAATACCTTCGTACCCTTGGATCTCTCAGTACCCATGGAAGCGAACCACTCAGCACCGCGCAGGATGATCTGCGGAACGTTGGCAAAGGTCTCAACGTTGTTCTCAATGGTAGGAGCATTGAACAGACCCTTCACAGCCGGATAGGGCGGACGGGGTCTCGGCTCACCGCGGTTACCCTCGATAGAGGTCATCAGCGCGGTCTCCTCACCGCAAACGAATGCACCGGCACCCAGACGGATCTCCATATCGAAATCAAAGCCGGAGCCGAAGATGTTCTTGCCAAGCATGCCAGCCTCGCGTGCAGACTCAATAGCAGCCTGCAGACGGTTAACGGCGATCGGGTACTCAGCACGAACGTAAACGTAACCCTGGGTAGCACCGATCGCATAGCCGGCAATGGCCATAGCCTCGATCAGACAGTGCGGGTCACCCTCGAGAACGGAACGGTCCATAAATGCACCCGGGTCGCCCTCGTCGGCGTTACATACAACGTACTTCTGGGGAGCCTTGTTGGGCGCACAAAGAGCCCACTTGCGGCCGGTGGGGAAGCCACCACCACCACGGCCACGAAGACCGGAGTCGGTGATCACCTTAATAACGTCCTCGGGCTGATACTCGGTCAGCACCTTGGCAAGAGCCTGGTAACCGTCGCATGCAATGTACTCATCGATGCTCATCGGGTCGATAACGCCGCAGTTACGCAGCGCAACACGAACCTGCTTCTTGTAGAAGTCGGTCTCGTCCAGAGACTTGATCGAGCCGTCCTCGGCTACGGTCTCATCATAGAGCAGATCGGTGCAGGGCTTGCCGCCGATCAGGTGCTCCTTGACAACGCGTTCAACATTCTTTGCGTCCATGCAGGAATAGAATGCACCCTCGGGATATACGATCATGATCGGGCCGAGTGCGCAAAGGCCGAAGCAGCCGGTCAGAACAACGTTGACCTTGTCCTCGATGCCATTCTTCTTGATCTCCTCATTCAATGCATCAACGATCTGCTCGCTGTGCGAAGAGGTACAACCGGTACCGCCGCAAACCAGCACGTTGTACTTGCCGTCAAACGAGCCGGCAGGGGCTGCCGCTTTTGCAGCGTCAAGTGCTTCAGCGCCCTTGCGAAGAACCACGTTCTTCAGATTGGCAGCGCGAAGCTCGTTCAGTTCTGCAACTGTTTTCATGTATGCTTTCCTCCTAATAATTTTGTCATTCACCGCTCGCTTTCCCGAAAAAGACGGCGACCGCTCCGAAAAACGGATGATCTTCGCGCATGGCGCGAAAATCAAGTGGACGTCGGCATTCGTTCCTTTGCCGGTATCGGAACAGTGCCGTCAGTCCGCTAAAACATTCAGCGCCGGGGAGAGAGAGGCGAAACTTTTCTTCATTTAATTATATTTAGCGAGAACGGACTCCATGTCCTTTGCAGTCAGACGGCCGTATACCTCTTCGTTGACGGTAAGAACGGGGGCCAGACCGCAAGCGCCGATGCAACGGCAGGCGGTGAGAGAGAACTTGCCGTCAGGCGTGCACTCCTCGGCGCCAATGCCAAGCAGCTCCTGCAGCTTATCAAACATCTCACCCGCACCCTTAACGTAGCAAGCGGTGCCAAGGCAAACGGAAATGTTGTACTTGCCCTTCGGGGAAAGAGAGAACTGTGCGTAGAAGGTGGCAATGCCGTAAACCTTTTCGGTCGGAACATCCATGCCCTCTGCGATCATGTTCTGAACTTCGAGCGGAAGGTAGCCGTAAACATCCTGTGCCTGCTGCATAACAGCCATCAAGTAGCTCTTGTCATGCTTGTGGGCAGCAATGATCTTCTGAAGCTCGGCTTCCTGCTCTGCAGTGCCATTGAACGGAAGGTTGCTGATTTTCTTCTGCATTTTTATTTTCTCCTTACAATAGTTATCATCGTGCCGGCAGGCCAAAAGACCCTTCACGATACATACCGTTTTATTATAACATATCTATCTTTAATATTCAAGGGGTTTTTGTTTTTTATTTAACAATTTTACGCAGTTTCGTCATCAAAAGATCTAATTTGCGGTGCGCGTGGTAAAAATGTACAGTTTCGACAAGCAAAAAAATGAAAAAACAGGTAAAAAGGCAAAAAATGAATTTTTTTCAAAAAAGGGGTTGACAAACGGAGTTGGATTTAGTATAATAGCAAGGCACCTCACGGGAAGAGCGCTTCGCGAGAGGGGCAGCCACGAAAAGGAACCGGATGTCGAAAAAACTTTTTGAAAAACTTTTCAAAAAGGGGTTGACAAATCGAAAGAGATGTGCTATAATATGCAAGTCGTTAGGACAGAGCACAAATCCAAACGACAAAAACACACACCAGGCCCGTTGGTCAAGCGGTCAAGACGCTAGCCTCTCACGCTGGAAACATGGGTTCGATTCCCGTACGGGTCACCAAAAAAGAAACATCCGAACTTTGTTCGGATGTTTCTTTTTATCCAAGCCGCAGGCTTGGCATGTAATCACGCGCCAGCGTGTATGGCATCGCCATAGGCGCATGGCATCACCGAAGGTGTATTTTCTGCGGCTTGATTCCATGCACGACTACGTCGCAATTCCATGCCGCAACAAGTTGCGGATTCCATACACGCCTTCGGCGTGATTGAAATGCGAAAGGAAAACGTCATGTCAAAAAATTTATTGCTTGAATATTCCGAAAATTTGGCTTGTGAAATCATAGCGCTCTGTAAAAGCCATCAGATAGACTCCAATACAGTATATCAAATTAAAAAATCCTCTTCCAGTGTTTTTGCAAACATTTCCGAAGCCCAATATCCTCAAAGCCTTCCGGATATGCTTTCTAAATTTGAGATCGCCCGCAAAGAATGCATGGAAACGGAATCTTGGTTAAAGCTTCTTTTGTCTTCTTCCGCTATTGATGA
>JAZQLY010000054.1:0-42432 GCA_045543015.1 Eubacteriales bacterium | reverse complement strand
GATCCTCAAAGATCGAGCCAAGCTGCACACGGTTGACCGTGGGAACACGGCGGCGCGTGTGCGGGTCCTCTACGTATTCAATTCCCCAGCGGCAAAGCACCTGTGACCAGTATGCCTCTGCATCGGTCTCATCCTCTTTTGACAAGGACTGATACAGCTTCATCGCACGGTCAAACAAATTGCTGCGGCGCAGGTCGCACGCCTCGTTATAGGTCGAACGGCGCCGTTCATCCTGGGTAGACGAAAAGGTCTGCTTGGTGCCGCAATACTGGCAGGTGCCAACCGTTGCCTTTTCATCCAGCGTGACGTTGCCGCCACACATTTTGCATTTTAATACGGCCATATCAATACTTTCTCAGAATCTTCATTTTCTGCGATCTGGACTGCATCAGTCTGGTGACCTTGCGGCAGGAGGCCTCTGCTGCCTCGTCATTCTTTTCCTCCAATGCGGCACGGCAGGTCTGCAGCTCGGTAAGGATCGCTTCATCCATCTCTGCCAGCTCATCTACCGTGGCGGGGTCAGAATATTTTGCCACACGCACCATATCCTCCAGCAGGGCGCGGAGGGCTGCATTCTCGGTCAAGGCGGGAAGGTCGACCGTCTCGGCACGGATCATTTTGAAAACGAATACCTTTTCTGCCGCCTTCTGCGTTACGTTCTGCACGTTATCGCGAGTCACGAGGCAGATGATCACCAATACCCAATATGCGCCGAGCAGGGCGGTCTGTACGGGGTATACCAAGCCGCCGCTGATGATCGCATCATTACTCATAAACGTGACGGCAGCGGTATACTGGCAAACACAATAGATGCCCGCATAGCGAACGATGGGGAAGGAAAACAGCCAGTCACGCAGCGTGCCAAGGAAAAGCAAGGAGCCGATCACGGAGAGCGCACCCACCATGGTGATGGCGTAGGTAAACCAAAACTTTGCCGTATGGCCACTGCCACCAAACCAGAAAAATATGGTTACGTTATAGACCACCAGCGCGATCAGCACGGCGGAAACCATCATCAAAATATGCTTTTTATTCTGTTTCATCTTTCATGTATCCTCCTGTTCGCTTTTTTCTTAATTCTCGCGCGGCTTACCGCAGCCGCCGCAGAACTTACCGGTATTGCCCTCTTGCCCACAGGCATCACAGCGCCAAGCGGCAGCTGCTACCGGCTTGGGCTTGCCGCACTCGGTGCAGAAGCTGTTGGTATTACCTGAAAATCCACAGGAGGGGCAGGTCCACGCCTCCTGCCGGGGCTTGCCACAGGCACCGCAGAACTTGCCGGTATTCCCTTCTTGCCCACAGGAGCAGCGCCAACCGCTTGCCGTGGTCGGCGCAGCGGGAGCGGCGGCCGCTTCCTTTTCACCACCAAAGATACCCATACCGTCCATCTTGCCCATCACGGTCTCTGCCATCTTCATGCTGACGGCAAGGTTGACAAAATCACCGCCTACGCCGCCACCGGCACCGCCGGCACCACCGGAGGAGCCGAAATTCATTTTGCCAAGGCTTTCTGCATAGGCCTTCTGTACGTCGGCTGCGATCACGTCCTTTTCGGTATAGCCCTTCTGGCGCATGACCTCCGCCTCTGCCAGGCCCTTCATGCGCTGCGATTCGGCTGCGGCCTCAGCAGCGATCTTCTTGGTCACCGCATCGTTCTGCGCACGGATGATCTGCAGCTGTGCCTCCGTCTCCTCCTCGGTGATCTTTCTGGCACGCTCGGCCTTTGCGATCGTCTCACGAACCTCCTGCGTTTTTACATCCAGGTACACCTTGGTCTGCAAGGATTTTAACTGCTGGAAGTTCGGATCGTCCTCCGGCAGGGAGACCGTGGTAACGAAGAAGTCGCAAACCTCCAACGCATATTTGGAAAAGATGGGCGAAATGCGCTCCTTTAGTGCCTCAGAAAGTGCGCCAAGGTGACGGTCCATCTCCAGGATGTTGATCTTGTCATCAACGATCTTGGAGGCAAGCGTGCGCTTGATCTCGGACATCATCGCAGCACGGAAGAAATCGGAAAGCTGATAATAATTCGTCTCCTTGACAACGTCTGTGGCAGCGGTGGTCGAATTGGCAACGAAATCGTTACGCAGCAGCCCGGCAGCCGTGCCGATCAAATTGACCAGCATTTCTCTGCCGCCATCCGGCCGGACCTTCAAATTCAGCTCACCGGAGGCACCGATATCAAACGGGATGCCGGTGAACGGATCTACGAAGGACACACGCGAATCGGTACCCCATTTGATGCCCATTTGCGTAGAATAGTTGATAAAATAGACCTCTGCGTGGAACGGTGCCGGCTTTTTTGTAGCAAAATTGAAGACCTTGTTCAAGAGCGGCAGGCTCTCTGTCTCCAGCGTGTGGCGACCGGGGCCAAAGGACTCCATCGCCTCACCGTTCAAGAAGAAGATCGCCTCTTGCGATTCATGCACGATCAGCTGGCTGCCGATCATGAAATCCTCTTCCGGGTGCTTCCACACGAACGTAGAATTATCTCCGTCATATTTGATCGTTGCGAGGTTATTGGTCGCGTTTTTCAGATAATTGAGCGCTTTTTTCGTTTTAGCCATAGTCCCTCTTCCTTTGCTTTTTGTTTTTTTCTGCAAAATCGCCGAGAATAACAGGTTATAACACCACAAGTTTTATTATAGCACGATATGTCAAAGATTGCAATAGATTGTAAATATTTTCTGAATGATGTCGAAACAAAAATAGCAGACCGGGCAGCATACCCGGTCTGCACTTGCAGCGTTAAAAATTCAAAAGCAAAATGGCACCCGCGCCAAAGAGAAAGGTGAACAGATCGCGGCGGCGCAGCCGCTCGTGATAGAGCAGCATACCAAGCAGCGTGCAAAGCACGATGACCGATATGTTCTGCACGGGAAAGAACACTGCGCTTTCCATTCTGCCGGCCAGCACCGTATTGAGCAGGTTGGCCGCACCAAAGCAGATGCCGATCGCAGCGGCTGCCGCCATATGGCGGCGCGGCAGCGGCACGCACGCCTCCTTGCGCGGCAGGGCAGCCGCCACGAGAGAGGCAAGCGCCGCAAACAAAAAGGCAAGCAGAAGGAACATTCCCCTTTCCCCCGCCACTTGAGAGTGCTGCTGCACCTTTTGTAAAAGCCCCAACCCACCGGAGGACACCATGGCAACGAGAAGAGGCAGGACATAATTCCCCTCTCCGCGCGTACCGCCACGCACCGAGCAAAGCAGCGCGGGGATCAGCAAAAGCAGCCCAACGATCTTAAAGGCGGTCATCTCCTCTGAAAAGAAGAGCATGCCGGACAGGGCGGGAATGAAAAAGCCAAACGAATAGACCGTAGCGCAGACAGAGGTGTTGCCCTTGCGCAGGGCGGCGGTATAGCACCACTGCGAGGAGACCAGGCAAATGCCGTACAAAAGAGCAAGGCTCCAGGTCAGGTGCGAGACGGCCAAAAGACTGTCAATCGACAAAAGCAGCATCAGCACCGCCGCCACGCCAAAGGTGGTGGCCTGCACCAAAAAGAAGCGGCGCGTGCCAAAGGGGTTGCCGGAAACGGCTTTGGAGAAGATGCTGCGCCCCACGGTCAGCGCGATGCTGGCCGAAAGGAGCAGGATATTCAAGAGTGTATCGTTCATACCTCACCCCGGATAATACGTGCCATCTCCTCGCTCAGGATGCGGCGTTCATCATCATCCACCAGGCTGAAGCGGTTGCCATCATTGGGCGTGCTGAGATAATTCCACACGCAATAAGGGATCTCATAATCCCGCAGGAAGGTGATAACGTCCCGCATGTAATTCTCCCGCCAGCGGATGTCCGCGTGGCGAATGGTGCCGAACTCACCGCACCAGAGAATGGCATCCGGGTGCTCCTTGATAAAGACGGTAGCGGCATACAGGCAGTCACGCACATAGCGCGCGTCCATACGTTCGTAATTCGGGTAGGGATTTTTCGCCCCCTGTACGGTGCGGCAATAATCGCGGTACCGCTCGATATCACCGGGGTACGGCATGATACGGTTATAATAGCAGGTGGGTGCCTGCAGCACACCGCGCTGGTGGGTAAACTCAAAGGGAGCGTACATGTGGAAGGTGTAAATGATATTTTCATCGTCATAGACCTTCAAGTGACGCAGGCGATCTACGCTGTTCCAGCAGGTAGAGCCGATGATGATCTTACGCGTAGGGTTCTTTTCACGCAGGGCGCACACAGCGCGGTCGGCAAGCCGGTTCCACTTTTCAGGCTCTACGTCCAGCACCTCGTTAAGCAGCTCAAAGGCCACACCGGGCTTGCCGGCATAGCGGTCCTCAAAGCGGCACCAAAGATCTACAAAGCCATCCTGCAGTCCCTTATCATCCAGCAGCTGTGCGCCAAACTGCACGTCACAATAATTGCCTACCGCCTTGTGCAGGTTCAGCACCACGTTCAGGCCATACGCCTCACACCAGGAAACAAAGGCGTCGATACGCTCCATGACCGCCTCACGGAGCGTGCCGGGCGTCTCCTCTACCACGATTTGGTCAAAACCGAGACGGATATGATCCATCCCGAGCGCTGCGATATAGGCAACGTCCTTTTCCGTGATATAGGTGGCAAAATGCTCAAGGTCTCCAATGGTGATATGATTTCTGCGCTCCTCCGGCAGGACGTTGAAGCGTTTATAGTTGGTCAGCCAACCGCCAATGCCCATGCCATGCTCAAAGCCGATAAACCGTTTCATAGAAGGTCTCCTTCACGTTTTTTCTTCATTATACCGTGCAGCAAGTAATTTTCGTTAGGCAAAAAGCATTTTCTTCTTGTACAAAAGATAGATTTGTGCTATAATGGGTATGAGGTGATACGCATGCAATATTCGATCAGCAAAACGGACGAGGGGGTATACCGCTACCCCCTACACAAGCACCCACACACCGAGATCATGTACTATCTGCACGGCACGGGCGTGCTGCGCCTGGGGGACGGGCAGATCCCCTTTTCGCCCGGCACGGCTATCATCATGCCGCCCGGCATGCTGCACGGCTCAGAGGCGGCAGGCGGCTTTCAGAACATTTCCGTAGGGGGCGATTTTTCACATCTTTTCCACGTCACGGCCCCCTGCGTGATACGCGACAATGATGCAAGCGAGGCACGCATGCTGGCCGAGGCCATTTACCGCAACCGCTACGGCGGCGCGGAGTATCTGGATGCGCTTTGCCGCGCCTATGCCTGCTTTTTGCTGCAAAGCATTACCCCAACGGATGGTACGGCCAAGGCGGTACAGGAGATCGTGACTGCCCTTGCAAGCTGCTTTCCCGATGCCAAAACAAACGTAACCGCCCTCCTGCGCCAAAGCGGCTACGCCGAGGATTATATCCGTGCGCGGTTCCACGCTGTGACGGGGCTTTCCCCCATCGCCTTTCTCACCCGTCTGCGGCTTGACCATGCACGCACCCTGCTGGATATCTACGGCAAGGAGCTTTCGATCTCCGAGATCGGCGAGCGCTGCGGCTTTGAGGATATGGCCTATTTTTCCAAGCGTTTTCAGCAGGCCTTTGGCTGCGCCCCCTCACAATACAGAAGAAAGCCGATGTGAACACATCGGCTTTCTTCTGTATCAATCATTCTCGTTTACGATCAGGTAACCCGTCCCCTCGCCCATCGTGCCGCCGTTTTTCAGGTGCGCCAGCACGATCCTTTGCAGAGAGGTCTCGGCCTTGACGGTATCCAGCGCTTCTTTACTGTAATCCTGATAGAACAGACGCCAGAAATCGTGGTTGCTGTCATTGTGGTGAATGTTCACGATATGAAACAGATCGTGGAATTTTTTGATATTGGAGCGTTCACCGTACTGCTCGACCAGCGGCGTATACAACAGCCAGGAGCAGCAGGTAACCACCATTTTTCCATCCTTCAGCTCGGGCTTAAAGAACTGATAAGCCTTTTGCAGCGATTCACGAATGCTCTCCGGTGTCATGGGGCCGCTGTTGGGAATGTGGCAGTTATACACGATGTCTCCCTTTTTCACGCCAAGCGTCTCATCGTCAAAGCGCGCCTCGATCCGCTCATACTGCAATCTGCCAAGGGCAAAGCGCTTGAGCTGATAATGCCAGGGGAACCACCAGGCAACAAAGATGCCCCACACGCCGTGCATCTGCTTGCATTCGAACAGCTTATAGCGCAGATCGCGCATAATGTCCAGGTACAGCTCGTCAGAGAGGCCGTTCAGCTTGTATAGATAGGCAAGCGGCCTGGCAGCAAGCAAAAGAAAGACCATATCCAGCGCGTAGCGGTTTACCCCCGTCTCCTCTGCAAGCGCTGCCATCTTGCCACCCCAATCGTCTGTGCTGCCTATGAACCAATCGTCCATGGCGTCATACAAAGCAGGCAGCTTGCCCTTTGCAATCACATCGGCAAGCACAGTAGAGAGAGAGGCGATCGCCTCCTCGGGGAATTCGATTTTTCGTGCAATTTCGGTGATCATACGGCTTTTCTCCTTTATCGGTAGGCAGGGTGCATCTGCTTTGCCATACCAGCCTCTGTCAGTATGCCCCAGCCGACTACGTGATCGGCCTCGTTGAAATAGAGCCGCATCCGCCCCAGCATGCCTTTCAGATACGCCTCCTCCATGCTGCCTACCCCCGGCAGGCCGAGATTCTCGCCCTCGTTGAGCAGCGCAAAGCGCAAAAGGCAATCGATCTCGTGACGGTATTCGACCGTTGCTTCCCTTTCGGTAATAGTCTGTCCCTTGCCGTAATACCCGTCACAAAACTCGCGGAAGGTGGCCGGGCTACTGCCAAGCGGGCAATACAGCGGGCCAACCGTCGTACCGTCTACCGCAAGGCGGAAGCCGTAGGGGGCGTATAGCTTGACCAGATGCTCTGCCCCGGCGTTACAGAAGAGCGCAAGCGGCGCGTCCTCTCTTGCCCGGACGTGCTCCTGCCATACGCCCAGCATCTGCCGCCCGATGCCCTGCCCACGCAGCTCGGCATTGGTCTGAAAATTACCAAAATTGCCAATGGCATCGCGGTGCTTGCCCCAGCCGTTCCACAGGCGGGAAACAAAAGCCCCCTCGACCGTGGCAATATAATAAATATCGGTGCATACCGCCTGCAGCTCGCCTGCCGCGCGCTTGCGCAGCATCTCGGCGTAAAACTGGCCGCGGTCCACGTCCTTGACGTTTTCGCGCAGCAGCTCCTTTTCCCCGGTATCCTTCTCACCGGGGATGTAGATCTCTATATCGACGTTCACAAAAATCTCCCTTCTTCAGAACAGCTCTGTGGCGCATGCTTCAACGGCAAGCCCCTTCTTGTACGCCTCCATAAAGGCGGCAAAGGAGGCTTTTTCTGCTTCGTCTGCGCTCTCTGTTGATTTTTGTGCGGTCTTGAAGATCGCATCAAGAAAAGCTTCCAGATCCTTCTCGCCCGAGGCGGCAAAGCATGCCAGCACGGCAATGCCCCACGCGCCGCCCTCGCCGGCGTTCTTCATCACGGTAACGGGTGCGCCAATGGCGGCGGACATGGCTCTTTGCCCAACAAGGGGGGCCTTGAAGAACCCGCCGTGGCCGCATACGCGGTCAATGGCCACGTTCTCCTTTTGCAGGATCTCACAGCCCAGCGCAAGTGAGCCAAGAGCGGAATAGATATGCATCTTCATAAAGTTGGCAAGCGTCAGGCGGCCGCCCGGCACACGCGCGATCAGCGGGATGCCGTTTGTCAGCCCAACGATCGGCTCACCAGCCAAGAAGTTATAGCCAAAAAGACCGCCGCAGTCTGCATCTCCCTCGCGGGATCTGGCATACAGCGCGTCAAACAGCGCACCGCGGCTGATGCTGCCGCCAGAGAGGGCAATGACCTCTTCAAACAGGTTGACCCAGGCCGTCATCTCGGAGGCAAAGTTGTTCACGTGCACCATGGCGACCGGCGCGCCGTGCGGCGTGGTCACCACGTCAATTTCTTTATAATAGGAGGTCAGCTCCTTTTCCAGCACCGCCATCAGAAAAGCCGAAGTACCGGCAGAGACGTTTGCCGTGCGCGGCGTGATGCTGTTGGTGGCCACCATACCCGTGCCGGCATCTCCCTCCGGCGGGCAAAGCGGGCAGCCGGCCTGCAGATTCCCCGCAGGATCAAGGAAGCGCGCCCCTGCCTCGGTCAGCACGCCGGCATCCTCCCCTGCGAGGAGGACGGTAGGTAAAATCTGCTCAAAGGGCGTCTCGATCCCCTTTTGCGCCAACAGCTGATTGAATTTGGCCAGCATCGTGCGATCGTAATCCCCTTGGCTGATGGGGAACATGCCGGAGGCATCTCCCACGCCAAGCACGCGTCTGCCTGTCAATTTGGTATGAACGTAGCCTGCCAGCGTGGTCAAAAAGTCCACGCGGGCAACGTGCTCCTCCCCGTTCAAAACGGCCTGATAATACTGTGAAACGCTCCAGCGCATGGGAACGTTAAATGCAAAGCATTCGGTCAACAGATCGGCAGCCGCCTCAGCATTGGTATTACGCCAGGTGCGGAAGGGGGCAAGCAATTCCCCGTTTTGATCAAAGGCAAGGTAGCCGTGCATCATTGCCGAGATGCCGATGGCATCGACCGCCGTCAGCGCGCAGCCGGTCGCTTGCCGATAATTTGCAGAAAGTGCCTTGTAGCTTTCCTGCAGTCCCTCCTCTACCTTGGAAAGCGGATAAGACCACAGCCCGTCTACCAATTCGTTTTCCCACTCGTAGGAGCCTTGGCAGATCACCGTTGCCGCTTCATCGATCAGTACGGATTTGATTCTGGTTGAACCAAGCTCAATGCCTAAAAATTTACTCATGGTGTACCTCACATCATACAAACATTGGTAAGAAAATTGTATCATAAACACCTATATTTGTCAACACGATCCCGCGCAAAAATCATAGAAAATAGCAGATTTTATCTATGGTACTCCCGCCTTGCTCAAATTCTGCCGTACCGATCAAAAAAAAACAAAGGGGACGGTCTTTGACCGTCCCCTTTGGTTTTGGCCTACCCGACAGGATTCGAACCTGCGACCTCGAGAGTCGGAGTCTCGCGCGCTATCCAGCTGAGCCACGGGTAGATATCGGCTTATGCACGAAATGTATTATAACACAGAAAAAGGAAAAAGTAAAGAGGGTTTTTCATTTTTATCACATGAAAAATTCGAGGGCCCTTGCCACACCTCAAAAAAGCAGGGCAACGCGTGCAGCATGAAAAAACAGATGGCGGCGCAGATAAAAGAAATAATGCTCCCGTAACAGGATCACGCCGTCTGATCGATGCAGCGCAACTGAAGCCGGCGCACGCACGGGATCCATCTCCCCCACCAGAAGCACCGTATACTGCGATACAAGCGAGGCCGGGATCGCCGACCCGCCAAAAAGAACCAGCACGCGCCGGCCGGAAAGCAGTGGCCGGATACGGCGATTGGCACGCTGCCGCTCGCGCACAACGGCGATCCAAAGCCCCAACACCAGAAGCAAAAAGATTGGAAAAAGCAGGATAAAAAACGCAGCAGCAACCACAAGCACCGCACTTGTCTCCAAAACGCGCAACAGGATGCGCACCCAACGAAGGATACGCACCACCCACAGGGTCGGCGAAAACAGCGCACGCAAGCGCGTATACCGCGCGTACGAACGGCTGTCCTTTAACACCTGCAGCAAAAAACGCAGATAGGATGGCTGCCCGTACAGAAGATTGCGCACTATCCTATCCTCCGGTTTTTGATGCGTTTGGTCGCTGTTCTTTGGTTCTGCCATTCATTTTCTCCGTGTTTTTTATGTATTTTCCATAATAGAAAGATTGCGCAGCAGCGGCCCGCGCCCGCGAAAAGAAAAGGCACGCGCGCAAAACTCCTCGTCCGACATAGCAGAAAGCACGGAGGCCGTCAGCCGGGAGATCCGTTTTTCCCGGAAATAGGCAATGGGGGTATAGTTCTCTTCCCGCATGGCAGCGGCATTATGAGGGCAAGCAAGCTGGCAGCAGTCACAGCCCCATACGCTGCCCCCCGCACGCACAAGCGTCTGCTCTTGCAAGGTCAATTCACCCTTTTTTTGCGTGATGGCCGAAAGGCATTCTCCCCCGTTCCCGTCAAGGCAGCCGGTAGGGCATGCGCGGGTACACGCACCACAGCCGCAGCAGCGCTGCGCCTTGCGCGGCTCTGAAGCCCCCATAGCGGCAGGCGGTGCATCGGTCAACAGCTCACCGATAAAGACAAACGAGCCGTAACGCGGGTGGATCAGAAGCCCGTTATCCCCCAGCATACCAAGCCCGGCCACCGCAGCGGCATGCCGCTCGTCAATAGGCGAATGATCGGCAAAGCCAATAAAGCGATAGCCGCTTGCCGTCTCCAGCCGCGGGCATACGCGGGCAAACAAATCTTTCATATACGCGTGATAATCCAAAGCAGACGCATAGCAGGAGAGGTTTTCTGCCTGGCCTGCAAAATACGGCACCAAAAAGAGGATCGCCGTTTGCGGTGCAAACGGGGCAAGCCGCTCAACAAGATACGGGCGCAAAACGCGGCAGGCTGCATACGGCAGGGCCGCTACCGCCTCGATCCCCTCTTCCCCCATCACGCGGGTCAAAAGCTCTGTCAAACCAAACACCTCCCTTTCTTACAGTATAATCCAAACGGCAAAAAAATACAAGTCCCCTGTAAATTTTTTTCACTGCGCCAAGCAAAAACGCCAAAAGCATTGCATTTTCGGCAAAAATGTGCTATGATAATATTGTATGAAATTTTCACCCATACGGAGGTTTTTTATGTCTATTGGCGAGCTTTGGTATAACGGTTATCTGCCCATGCTGATCGCGGGCAAGCCGATTGAAAACTGGCAGCTGATCCTTGGCAGCGTGGCGGTGATCTTTTTGGTCGCCATGGTTGTTCCCTACCTGCTCGGCAGCATCAATTCTGCGGTGATGATCTCACGTCTGATGTATGGTGATGACGTGCGCAACCACGGCAGCGGCAACGCCGGCACCACCAACATGCTGCGTACATACGGGAAGGCGGCTGCACTTCTTACCTTGCTTGGGGATATGCTGAAAACAGCGATCGCCGTATGCTTTGCCTCGTTTCTGACCTCTGCCGCGTTCGGCGGCTGGATCGCAGGCCTCTTCTGCATGATCGGCCACATTTTTCCCGTTTATTACCGCTTTCGCGGTGGCAAGGGCGTGCTTTGCGTAGCAACGGCGGTGGCGATTCTTTCTCCCATTGCCTTTGTGCTCTCCCTCATCACCTTTATCATTATCGTTTCCTTTACCAAATACGTTTCGCTTGGCTCGATCTTCGGGGCCTTGATGCTGCCGCTGTATGCGGATATTGAAAACCGCATCATTCCTCTTGGCGGGATCGACGTGCTGATCGCGGTGATGATGGCCTTGATCGTGATCTGGTGCCACCGTGCCAACATCAAGCGCATCCAGCAAGGAAAAGAATCCAAGCTCTCCTTCAAGAGCAAGAAAAAGGACGGCGACGCAGAATGAACGGAGAGCAAGCGGCGATCCTTTCCCTGATCTGTTCCGCTGCCGAGCAGGGCGTTTTGCGCAAGCTGGTGTTCTCCCAGCCGGGGGCGGATGCTCCTGCGCCGCGGCAAAGCGGTAAGCTTTGCCTCGTGCGCGGTAGCCGCGTGCTGATGATGGAGTCGGCCTTTGAGGGCGGGCGCGTCAGCCAGCGTCTTTACCGGGGAGATGCCCTGCAAAACGAGCTGCCGGCGGTGCTTTGTGCTTACCGCCAGATCAACCTGCTGACCTCAGCCGGGGATGCCGAGCTGAAGATCTCCAAAAAGGGTACCTGCACCCTGCTGGGTGCCAAGGCGCTGCAGGCAAAGCTGCAGGGTGAGCTGCAGGATCCGATACGGTATGACCTGCCCATCGACCGTGAGAAAAAGCACCTGCTTTCCGGCAAGGAGCCGTTTCTTACCGCCCTCGGCATCAGTGATAAAAACGGCCGCGTGCATGACAAGCGGCAGGCAAAATTCCGCCAGATCAACCGTTTTTTGGAGCATTTGGAGGCGGTGTACCCCTCTCTGCCCGCCAGCGGTGAGCTGACGATATATGACCTTTGCTGCGGAAAAAGCTATTTGAGCTTTGCAGTTTACTACTATCTGACGGCCGTGAAGGAGCGCACCGTGAGCATGACGGGCGTGGATCTGAAGCGAGACGTGGTGGAGGATTGCAATCAGATCGCTGCCGCGTGCGGCTTTTCCCGCATGCAGTTTTTATGTGGCGACGTGAAAACGGCGGTACCAAATGCCCACCCGGACATGGTGATCTCGCTGCATGCCTGCGATATTGCCACCGACATCGTGCTGGAGCGTGCAGTCGCGCTGGGGGCAGACGTTATTCTGTCAACCCCCTGCTGCCACCGTTATCTGCATGACCGCCTGGCGTGTGAGCCGCTTTCCTTCGTCTCTCGCTTTCCGCAGCTGCGCGGCAAGCTTTGCGAGGCGCTGACGGACGGGCTGCGCCTGCTTTGGCTGGAGATGCACGGTTATTCCGTTACGGCGACCGAATTGACAGACCCGGAAAATACCCCCAAAAACACCCTGCTGCGTGCCGTGCGGCAAAAGAGCTTTGACGCGCACAGCGATGGCGCAAAGGCAAAAAGAGATGCCTACTATCAAGCACTTTCTTATCTGCTTGGCGATGCTGCCGCACATTATCCGGAGGATTTATGACGCCCAAACGTGCTTTGGAACAGATCTACGCGCTGCCGCGCTTCAACCGCGGTGCCACATTAGAGCCGGTTGCCGACCTGCTTGCCGCCTTGCGCGAGCCGCAAAGGGCGCTGCGCTTTGTGCATATTGCAGGCACGAACGGCAAGGGCTCTATCTCTACCATGTGCGCTGCCGTCCTGCAGGAATCCGGCCTGCGCGTAGGCCTTTACACCTCCCCCTTTATCAATGACTTCCGTGAGCGGTTTCAGATCAACGGCAAGCCGATCAGCCCGGCGGAATTTGCCACCGTCACGCGGGAGGTCTTTCACGCCATGAAAACGCTGCCAAAGGCCAATCAGCTTTCGCAGTTTGACGTGGTGACGGCCATTGGCCTTTTGGCCTTTGCCCGCGCGGGCTGCCAGATCGTGATCCTGGAGTGTGGGCTGGGCGGCCGGCTGGATGCCACCAACGTGATCCCGCCTCCGCTTGTTTCCGTGATCGGCAACATCGGCTTTGACCATACCGAGCTGCTGGGCGACACGGTAGAGGCCATTGCCGCCGAGAAATGCGGCATTCTGAAAAAAGGAACGCATACTGCCGTTTGCGCACCGCAGGATTACCCCGCCGCCAGACAGACCGTAGAAGCGGCGGCAGAGGCGCACGGCATCCGCGCCGTTTCGGTAAAGGCGGCAGATATCGCCCTGCTGCAATGCGGCTTGGGCACACTGACCTTTTCTTACAAGCGAAAGATCTACAAATGCGGCCTTGCCGCCACCTACCAGGCGCGAAACGCCGCCACGGCGATCGAGGTGCTGCACGCGCTGCGGCGCGAGGGGCTTGTGATCGCAGACGAGGATATAGAAAGAGGCCTGCTTCACGCCTATATCCCCGCCCGGCTGGAATTGATGGGCATGGCACCGCACGTTTTGCTGGACGGTGCGCATAATATTGACGGACTGCGCGCCCTGCGCGAAAGCGTAGAGGCGATCGCCCCTACCTTTGACCGTCTGTTCTGCCTGGTGGGCATGCTGCAGGAAAAGGACCCCGCAGGTGCGCTTGCTGCCTTTTTCTCCTCTCTTGCCGTGCAGGAGAAGCTGGAGGCGGTCTTTACCATCACGCCCCCTACCCCACGCGCCTGCCCGGCAGATCGGCTGGCTGGCGTTCTGGCAGCCCTGCCTGCGCCGCCCAAGCAGATCACCGCCTATGACAGCATGGAAAAAGCATTAAAGGCCTGCCTTTCTGCCATGCGCGAGAAGGATGCGCTGCTTTGCTTTGGTTCACTTTATATGATGGGCGACCTGCGCCGCCTGATCAAGGAACATTATGAACATGAACAACAAAACGATTAAAAACCTGCACACAAGCAGCACCGCCGGAACAGAGGCGATCGGTGCCGCCTTGGCCGCACATCTGCTGGCAAGCGGAAAGCACCGCGCCTTTCTTTCCCTTTGCGGGGAGATGGGGGTTGGCAAGACTGCCTTTGTGCGCGGCTTTGCCGGGCGCCTTGGCTGTCGCGGGGTGAAAAGCCCCACCTACACGGTTGTCAACGAATATGCCGGGAACCCCTTCCCCGTCTTCCATTTCGACCTTTATCGTGTGGCAGACGAGGAAGAGCTGTACGGCATCGGCTTTGACGACTATTTGGCAAGAGACGGCTACTGCGTGTGTGAATGGAGCGAAAACGGCGGCGACCTGCTGCCAGAAGACCGTATCACCGTTACCATTTCCCGCTGCAGCAGCGGCGAGGAAGAACGGGATATCACGATCGAGGGAGAATTTGATGAAGATCCTTGCTTTTGACAGTACGGCAAAATCTGCCTCTGTTGCGGTGGCAGACGATGCGCATATTTTATCTGAATTTACCGTGGACAGCGGCATGACGCAAAGTGAGCTGCTGCTGCCGATGGCGCGCAAGGCGTTAGAGGCAGCGCACGTTTCGCTTGCCGAGATCGAGCTGTTTGCCCTGACCACCGGCCCCGGCTCCTTTACCGGGGTACGTATTGGCGCAGCGCTGGTCAAGGGTCTTGCCTTTCGCAAGCAGATCCCTTGCGCGCCGGTTTCGGTCATGGAGGCGCTGGCCGAAAATCTCCGGCCGCTTGACGGCATCTATTGCCCGGTGACCGATGCGAGAAGAGCGCACGTCTACAACGCACTGTTTTGCGTAAAGGACGGCGTTCTTACGCGGCTGTGCGAGGACCGCTTGATCTCGATCTCTGATCTTGCCGAGGAGCTGGCCACCGTCTATGCGGAAGATACGGTTCGTTTGGCGGGAGATGCCTGCACGGCCGTAACCGCCGCCTGCCAGGCGCGGGGATTCACCCCTGCCCCTACCCCGCCGGCCCTACACTTGCCAAGCGCGGGAGCCGTTGCCCGCTGCGGCCTGGCTGCCGCGCTGCGCGGCGAAACGGTAGACGATGCGGCGCTTGCACCCGTTTACCTCTTCCCCTCCCAGGCCGAGCGCGACCGGCTGGAAAAAGAAAAAAACAAAACATAAACATATAAGAAGGAGATCTGATTATGCTGCGTAAGACCATTTACATCGGTGCCGACTCTGCCGGCTATGAAATGAAGGAGGGGCTTGCTGCCTCCCTGCGCGAGGAGGGGTATGACGTGATCGATTGCGGCACGAATTCCTCTGCCTCCTGCCACTATCCGGAATTTGCCCACGCCGTTTGTGCCGGGGTACAAAAGGCCCCCAACGATAGCTTTGGCATTCTGATCTGCGGTACGGGCATTGGCATGAGCATGGCCGCCAACAAGCACCGCGGCATTCGCGCCGCGCTGTGCAGCGAGACCTACAGCGCACGCTTTACCCGCATGCATAACAATGCAAACGTGCTTTGCATGGGTGCCCGCGTGATCGGCCCCGGCCTTGCAGGCGACATTGCCAGCCTGTTCCTCAATACCGAGTTTGAGGCGGGCGGCCGCCATGAGCAGCGCGTGGATATGATCACCGCGATCGAGGCGGATGAGTGCTCCAAATAAGATACAAAAAAGAGCGGGAATTTTTCCCGCTCTTTTTTGTTTTCGGTCACGCGCCCTTGCTCAGCGAATGCCGTATTTCTCAATAATAAAGTCCATATCCTTATCGCCTCTGCCGGAGAGGTTGATAAGGACGGAGCCCTTTTTCATCTGCTTGGCCAGCTTGATGCCGTAGGCAACCGCATGTGCGCTTTCGATCGCGGGGATGATCCCCTCCAGCCGTGCAAGCGTAAAGAACGCGTCAACCGTCTCGTCATCATTGATCACATCATACTTCACGCGGCCAAGGTCATGCAGGAACGCATGCTCCGGCCCGGAGGACGGATAGTCGAGGCCGCTGGCAACCGAGTAGACCGGCGCCGGCTCACCATTCTCATCCTTCAGCATGATGCTGTTAAAGCCGTGCATAATGCCCTCGGTACCGTACTGCAGGCTGGCAGCATGGTCCCCCAGCGCCGTACCGCGGCCAAGCGGCTCGATGCCGTAAATATCAACGGGGTCATTCAAGAAGCCGGCAAACATGCCCATGGCATTGGAGCCGCCGCCCACGCAGGCAACCACGGCATCCGGCAGCTCACCCGTCATATCCAAAAACTGCGCCCGTGCCTCAATACCTACCACGCTCTGGAAATCACGCACCATCATGGGAAAGGGGTGCGGGCCAAGAACAGAGCCGATGCAATAAATGGCATCCTTATACTCCTTGGCATACGCCTCAAACGCGGCATCAACCGCCTCCTTCAGGGTGGCAAGGCCGTGCGTTACCTCTACCACGTTGGCGCCCAGTATCTTCATACGGGCAACGTTCGGCGCCTGCTTTTTAATATCAACAGCGCCCATGTAAATATCACATTCCAGCCCAAAATACGCAGCAGCCGTTGCCAAGGCAACGCCGTGCTGGCCGGCACCCGTCTCGGCAATGACCTTCTTTTTGCCCATATACTTGGCAAGCAGCGCCTCGCCCATGCAGTGATTGAGCTTGTGCGCGCCGGTATGGTTCAGATCCTCACGCTTGGCATAGAGCTGCACGTTACCAAGTGAATTGGAAAGACGCTCTAAATAAGAGATCGGCGTCGGTCTGCCCTGAAATTCACGGCGGATCTTACGCAGCTCACCAATGAATTTGGAGGACTTGCAGATGGTAAAATACGCATCGTTGATCTCTTCCATTGCTTTTTTCAATTCATCCGGGATATAGGCACCGCCATATTTGCCAAAGTACCCGTTTTCATCGGGGTACTGCTTAAAATAGGTATCAAATTCAATTCCGTTATGTTTCACAATGCATTCCCTTTCTTGTTTGACCAAGCAGTTTCTTTTTATAGTATACCACGCAGCCGTTTTTTTGTCAAGTATGATTATAGCAATGCTGCAAAACGTGCAACGGCATCTGTCTCACACAGGCAGGTCGTATGCTCTTTTATGTAGGCAATACGCGCCGCGGTGCATTTTAACCGCTCACCAAACTCCTCTGCCGGGTTATAGGCAGGCGCTGCCCCCAGCAGGCTGTCTGCCGCCTCATCCCGCAAGAGCAGATAGTACCCGCCGCCGCACAGCGCGTAGGCTGTGCTTTCTGTCAGCGTTGTGCGGATCTGCAATTGCCGGCAGGCATGTAAAAGCCTCTCAAGATCTCTGAAAAAATAAAGCTCTCGTCTCCCCTCGTGCGTTCGCATCTCTTTCCCCTCCGTTGGGTGCGGCAGCGGCAACGGCACCTTGGTCACATACATCTCACAGCCGCCCGTGCGGGAGGGATATACCTGTATCAACACACGGTCGCTTGCCGCATCAAAACCGGTTTGTTGCTTTGCTTCATCCAATATTTGCCACACAGCGCGCCGTGTCTCTGTGTTTTCATAATTCAAGAGATCGGAGTTGATCGCGTAATGCACCATATCCTCGGCATTCAGCATGATCTTTAATTTGCTGTCGCTTATTCGTATCAGTTCCATGCGTTCTTCCTCCTTGCTATTATTATAAGCGCAAGGGCGAAAAAAAGGAAGTTGTATTTACTGGCGCTTCTTCCGCTTTTTTCTACGCAGTCTGCTTTTTTACCTTTTCTT
Organism: Eubacteriales bacterium; assembly: GCA_045543015.1. GTDB lineage: Bacteria > Bacillota > Clostridia > Oscillospirales > CAG-272 > UBA1740. Next base: position 24,773 of record JAZQLY010000054.1, on the reverse strand, counting down.
GACCGAAGTGTTACTTTTTTTCTATCATATTTCTGCGAAAAACCGTAAAAGCAGGGCGAGGAAAAGCTTTTCCTCGCCCGCTTTTATTCGTATTTCCGGAGGGTCAATCCAGCAGGATCGGCGTACCGCCCGTCAGCAGGATCATCTTAACGGCGGTCAGCGAGAACGCATCTGCCTCTACAGACAGGGGCTTGCTGAGACTGCCGTGTGCCAGGATCTTTAATTTGCGCGTGCCGGGAGGAACAAGGCCGTCCTCACGCAGCCGTGCCAGCGTGATCAGATCGCCGGCGTGATAATGGCGGTCCAGCTTATCAATATTGACAGGGGCTGCCTTGCCGCGCTTTTTGTTCTTCATGCGCCGCTCAACGCCTTCCCCGTCTGCCGGCTCCTCCTCGCCATTGCTTTCATCCTCCACCGGTTCCTCGATGTGGTGATGCTCGATATGGTGCAAAGCGACCTCGTTTTTTACAAGGCTCTCTGCCTCTTCTACCGTCACAACGTCCATGTGCGGGATGTAGTCCTCCTCGGGCAACAGGTCAACGTTGGCCATCATCGGCATGCCGGAAAGGATGAGATCGTCCTCTGACGATTCTTCCTCCTCCTCTTCGTCTTGCGTCTCACTCTGTTCTGTGATAGGTGCCTGCTTTGCCGCAGCAGCAAGCGCCCTTGCACGCCGCCCCCAAAGACCGTGTGCCTTCAAGATCCTTCTGGCATGCAGCGTCAACAAGATCAGCAGGAGGATGCATACAAGCAGAACGGCTATCAGGATCAACAGCCAACGCACAACGTAGCTTTCCTCTGCCGACCCTTGCATGATCGGGGCCGCTGCCGAAACCGGCAGTACAGCCATACCCACCGCGAGCAAGACTGCCATCAGCAGGAAGGAAAGGCGGGTAAAGAATGCGGGTCTGTTTTTCATAATTTTCTCCTCTCTTTCTCAAACAATAAGATGTTGTATCCTATTTGTTTTCATTTTACCATGTTTTTTTGAAATTGCAATAGGTTTTGTGAAATTTAATAAAAAATATTTATTTTTCTTCCTCTATTTTGCCTTTTTGAACAATCATCCGTATACAAAAGCAAAAAAGGAAGGCGAAAAACGCTTTTCGCCTTCCTTTTTTGGTGGCTCTCTGATTACTCGAATACCACTTTTTTATAGCTCTTTTTGCCGCGGCGGAAAACCTTGCCCGCACGCAGATCGTCTGCCGTATAAGCGGTGCGCGTATCGGTCACCTTCTCACCGTCTGCCGTAACGCCGCCCTGCTCTACCGCACGACGCGCCTCAGAGCGCGAGGGAACCAGCCCGGCCTTGACCAGCACGGCCAGAATATCGATCTTGCCGTCCAGCAGATCGCCCTCTCCTACCGTAACGGTAGGCATATCGGCAGCATCACCGGAGGAGAAGAGCGCGCGTGCCGCGTTCTGTGCGGCGGTAGCCTCCTCTTCGCCGTGTACCAGCTTGGTCAATTCAAAGGCAAGGATCTCCTTTGCCTCGTTGATGCGGCCGGTCCCGACCCACGGCTCCATGGCGTTGATCTCATCCAGCGGCAGGAAGGTCAGCATGCGCAGGCACTTCATCACGTCGCTGTCTGCCACGTTGCGCCAGTATTGATAAAACTCATAGGGCGAGGTCTTTTTGGGATCCAGCCATACAGCGCCCTTTGCCGTTTTGCCCATCTTTTTGCCCTCAGAATTGAGCAGCAGGTTGATGGTCATGGCATAAGCATCCTTACCCAGCTTACGGCGGATCAGCTCTGTGCCGCCCAGCATGTTCGACCACTGGTCATCACCGCCGAACTGCATATTGCAGCCGTACTTCTGGAACATATAGTAAAAGTCATAGGACTGCATGATCATATAATTGAACTCAATAAAGGAGAGACCACGCTCCATGCGCTGCTTATAGCACTCGGCCGCCAGCATGCGGTTCACGGTGAAGCAACCGCCCACCTCACGCAAAAGCTCCACATAGTTCAAGGGCAGCAGCCAGTCGGCATTGTTGACCATCATGGCCTTACCCTCACCAAACTCAATAAAGCGCTCCATCTGGTGCTTAAAGCAATCACAGTTATGCTGAATGGTCTCCGGCGTCATCATGGTACGCATATCGGTACGGCCGGAGGGGTCACCGATATAGGCGGTGCCACCGCCGATCAAGGCGATGGGGCGGTTCCCCGCAAGCTGCAGGCGACGCATCAGGCAAAGAGCCATAAAGTGACCAACGTGCAGGCTGTCTGCCGTCGGGTCAAAGCCGATATAGAATACGGCGCGCCCCTCGTTGATCAGATCACGGATCTCATTTTCATCGGTCACCTGGGCGATCAAGCCACGCGCAACCAGCTCTTCATAACAGGTCATGACATTCTCCTATCTATTAAAACCGAAATAAAAAACAAAAAGAAACGTCTGCCGCACAGGGCGGCAACGCATGCTCTCTACATATTATATCAGCATCGCAAACGATTGTCAAGTATTTTCCCGTTTTTCACCGCCGATACTTTTTACGCATAGTTTCTGCTTTTTCCGGATAGGATAAAGAAGAAAAAGTTGGGGCACGGTAGGTTCTTGACAAACGATCCATCCCGTGTTATAATACTTATAATGAAGTTTCGTTTGTACACACACCTGTTTCCCTATAATAAAAAGGGGGGTATATGAAAACAAATACCGTGCGCCTGATGGCGTTTTTTATGCTCTGCTGCCTGCTGTTTGCCCTGCCTGCCGGGGCGCAGGACGGCCCTGCAAGCCTCACCGCCCCGCAAGAGGCCGGCCTGCCGGATGAGATCGCCTCTATCCTCTCCATCAACAGCTTGGAGGATGCCAACGCCTTTTTAGACCGTTACAGCATCGGCATTTTATTGATCACCGCCTTGATCGCGCTGCTCATGGCGTTCTGGGGTTACCGCTTCTTATATCTTGCCGTGCTACTTGGCGGCTTTTCTGCCGGCTGGGCAGTCGGCACGGCACTATACGCATGGATACACGGCGCAGGCCTGCTTGCCGGCCTGGAGCCGATCCCTCCCTTTGTCCCCTATCTTTTATTTGCCATTCTCGGCGTGCTGGCCGCCTGGCTTGCCATGCGCATTATTCGCGCGGGCATCTTTCTTGCCGCTACGGCAGCAGCCTATTTGTTCTTGAACAGCTTCCCCTCGCTGAATCAAACGATCGACCAATTGATCACCGAGGATATGGATGCCAAGTATATGATCGCACGGTTGGTGATCGCCTTGCTGGTCGGCGTGCTTGCCCTGCTCTTCACCCGCCCGGTGCTGATCGTTGCAACGGGGGCGGCTGGCGGCATGATCGCCGCTATCGCCATTATGGTGGCGATCGAGCAAACGGCAAACGTCAATCTGGAATTGGTGCTTGGTCTGATTTTGGCCGTGATCGGCATGATCGTACAGTTTACCACCGGCCGTAAAAAACGCGCAAAGGAAAAATAAAAAATGCATAACGGCGACCGCGGTCGCCGTTTTTTGCCAAGGAGACTGCCATGAAACAAAAAAGCTACATAGGGAGGAAGGGGACGGCATCTCTCACCACCCCGTTCCCCGCGCAAGGAGAGATCCCGCTTTCCGAGCAGCCGCGCCCGCAATTTGCGCGGGAAAATTACATGATCCTCAACGGTGAATGGGACTACGCCATCCGTAAGGCGGGCGAGGCTATCGGGCAATATGACGGCAAGATCACCGTCCCTTTTTCTCCGGAGAGTGCAGCAAGCGGCGTGGGCCGCGTGCTGCTGCCGGGCGAAGCACTGCATTACCGCCGTTTTTTGACGGTGGAGAAGGTACCGCCGCACTTTCTTTTGCATTTTGACGCGGTAGACCACGAGGCGGCCCTGGCCATCAACGGCCGGGCAGTCGGCAGCCACACGGGTGGGTATCTGCCCTTCTCCTTTGATATTGCGCCGTTTTTGGTGGCGGGTGAAAACGAGATCACGCTGACCGTGCAGGACCCCACCGATATGGGCGACCAGCCGCGCGGCAAGCAAACGCTGCGCCCCGGTGGCATTTGGTACACGCCGCAATCCGGCATCTGGCAAACGGTATGGGCAGAGCCACTGCCGGAGCAATATATTCCCTCTGTCCGGATCACGCCGGATATCGATACCGGCTGCGTGCGTTTTTCCTTTCCCGTTCCCGACGTTGCGGTGACGGTAAGAGACGGGGCACATCGCTATTTCGGCATCGCCGAGGACAGCGAGCTGACGGTGCCGCTGCGGGACGTTCACCCCTGGACGCCGGATGACCCACATCTGTACGAGGTCAGCTTCTCGCTGGGGGCAGACCACGTTTCAAGCTATTTTGCCATGCGCAAGTTTTCTGTAATGGAGGATGCGCAAGGCTATCGCCGCTTGGCCCTGAACGGCAAGCCGATCTTTCACAGCGGCGTGCTTGACCAAGGCTATTTCCCCGAAACACTGCTCACGCCCCCCTCAGACGAGGCGATGATCCAGGATATCATGACCGTCAAGGGGCTTGGTATGAATATGCTACGCAAGCACATCAAGGTAGAGCCGATGCGGTTTTATTACCATTGCGACCGCCTTGGCATGCTGGTATGGCAGGATATCGTTTCAGGCGGAGCAGATTACAAGCCCGCCATTATCCAGGTGCTGCCCTTTATCGGCATTCACCTGAAGGACACGGGCAAGGCGGCCTATCGCCGCTTTAAGCGGGAAAATGAAAAAGAGCGCGAGGCCTTTATCCGCTTTGCAGAGGAAACGGTCGAGCATCTCTACAACGTCCCCTCTCTGGCACTCTACACCCTCTTTAACGAGGGATGGGGGCAATTTGACAGCTGCAAGCTCGGCACCCGCATGATGGCGTTGGATAACACCCGCACCTGGGATATCGTCAGCGGCTGGCATGACCAGGGCAAGGGCAGCAGTCCGCTGAAATCGCTGCACGTTTATTACAAGAGCGTTAAAATGCCCCGGCATGACGACCGCTGCGTGGTGCTGAGCGAGTTTGGCGGCTATTCCTGCCCGATCGACGGCCACGTGTTCTCCCCCGGCAAGCTGTTTGGCTACCGCATGTACAAGAGCACGGACGAGCTGAAGGCGGCGGTACGCCGACTGTATGACGAGGAGGTGCTGCCGCTGGTAGCAAAAGGGCTTTCTGCCGCGGTCTATACCCAGCTTTCGGACGTGGAGGAGGAGATCAACGGCATTCTGACCTATGACAGACGCGTCAACAAATTAGCAGGGCTTGACCTTTCGGTCAAGTATTCCGAATAACAGCAAGGGGCGGCACGCAACGTGCCGCCCCTTTTGGTATTCAGACTGTCTTATTTTACAACGGCGATCACGGTTGCCTCCTCCATTCCGTCTGCCGAGACGTGGATGCAAATCTCACCCGGCTTGTCACGCAGGGTGCGGAAGATGCCAACTGCCATGCCAGAGAAGGTCTTACGCGTGGGGGTAGAAAAGATCTCCAGGTCGGTCTGGTCGCCGTTATCGGCGGCAACATATTCGCCGCATCCCTCGCAGGAGAAATACAGGCGCACGTCTGCCTTCGGGCAGAAATTGCCGTCCTTATCCAGCACCTTGACGGTAACGTAGCAAAGATCGTCGTCGTCTGCCCGGTAGCTTTCGCGATCAAGCGAGAGTGCCAGCCCCGCCGGTGCGCCTGCAGTGCGGATCGTTTCCGTTTTCAGAACGTTACCGTTTTTATCCAGCGCGTTGACAGTCAGCTCGCCTGGCTCATAGGCCACATCCTGCCAGATCAGGCGGTAACGCTCCAGTAGATTGCTGCTGCCTGGCTTTTTCTCACGAATGCCGTATGATCTGCCGTTGACAAAGAAGCCCTTGTCGCCGTCAAACTCCAGCGAGATGCGCTTGCCCTGCCAGACCGGCCGGATAGCAAGCGCACGGCGGTACCAGGCGGTACCCGCCAGAGGGAGCGCACCGGTTCTGCCCGAATTATGGTTATTTACAGGCGTACCGTCGGCGTTCACCATGGTATTTCCCTTGTCATGGATCGGGTCAAAGGGGCCCTCGATCGCGTAATCATGCGGCACGCGCACGGTCTTCCATGCCGCGTAAGCGGCGCCGCCCTCGGCTACGCCGACTGCATCGCCGCGAAGAAATTGCCAATCATACGTCAAGATCTCCGTATATCTTCCCGCTGCCTTTTCACTCATAAAAACCATCCTCCACAATGATCCTCTGTTACTCTTTATTGTACCGCCGTCGCTCTCTTTTTTCAATATGCAAACAAGACATATTTTTTGCAAATATGTCCGCTTGGGCAATCGCCAAATCAGGCGTGAGGCAAAAATTTGCAATATTTTAGGCTTACAAGACAAGCCGCGCTTGACGGGCGGCCTTTCCTTTGCTATAATAAGGGTAGTAAAGACAAGGAGACCGTTATGGAATACCGTACAGAACATGACTCCATGGGTGAGGTACATGTGCCTGCCGACCGTTACTATGGCGCGCAGACCGCCCGCAGCCTGGAAAATTTCCCATTTGGGGCAGAAGAACGCATGCCGCGCGAGATCATTCACGCCTTTGGCCTGCTGAAGGCCGCGGCCGCCGTGGCGAACGCCGCGCTGGTGCCTGACAGAATGACGCAAAAAAAGCTGGCGCTGATCAAGCAGGCGGCCGAGGAGGTTGCGCACGGCCAATTGGATGACCACTTTCCTTTGGTGGTCTTTCAAACGGGCAGCGGCACACAATCCAACATGAACGCAAACGAGGTCATTGCCAACCGCGCAAACGAGCTGGCAGGACAACGGCTGCTGCACCCCAATGACGATATCAATATGTCGCAAAGCTCGAACGATACCTTTCCCACCGCGATGCACATTGCGGCGGTGCTGACGGTTGAAAAGGAGCTTTTACCTGCGCTCCACGCCCTGATCGAGGCGTTTTTGACGTTAGAAAAAGAAAGCCGCGGTGCGATCAAGTGTGGGCGCACCCACCTGCAGGATGCGGTGCCGATCTCCTTTGCGCAGGAGGTCAGCGGCTGGCGCTCCTCTCTTGCGCGGGATGCCGAGCTGATCAAGGCTGCCCTGCCCCCCTTGCGTGAATTGGCACTGGGCGGCACCGCCGTTGGCACCGGGCTGAACGCGCCGCGCGGCTTTGATGCGGCCGCAGCCGAGGCCCTTACCCGTATGACAGGCACCGCCTTTTTCGCAGCCGAGAACAAGTACCACGCCCTGACCTCCAAGGATGAGCTGGTCTTTATGCACGGTGCGCTCAAGGCGCTGGCGACCGATCTGATGAAGATCGCAAACGATATCCGCTGGCTGGCCTCCGGCCCGCGGCTGGGGCTGGGAGAGATCACCATTCCCGAAAACGAGCCGGGCTCCTCTATCATGCCAGGCAAGGTAAACCCCACGCAATGTGAATCGATCACCATGGTGGCTGTGCAGGTCATGGCCAATGACGTGGCCGTTTCCATGGCGGCCTCACAGGGGAATTTTGAATTGAACGTGTTTATGCCGGTGCTGATCGACAACTTTCTGCGCTCTGTGCGGCTGCTCTCCTGCGGGATGCGTGCTTTTTGTGAGCGCTGCGTCATCGGTATTCGCCCAAACCGCGAGAAAATGCGGGAGAACCTGCACCGTTCGCTGATGCTGGCCACCGCGCTGAACCCGCACATCGGCTACGAGAACGCAGCAAAAACCGTGAAGCTGGCCCACGAAAAAAATATGACGCTGAAGGAGGCCTGCATTTCGCTTGGGTTCTTGGACAGCGAGACCTTTGACCGTGTATTCAAGCCGGAGGAAATGATCGGGGAGGAATAAGCATTTCATAAGCGGAAGGAAAACTTACCTTCCGCTTTTATTTTTACAGATCACACGCCGTCACGCCCCCAAAGATTGACAATATGCTTTTCCTTTTTCCTTCTGGCATATTGGTAGGCCTTAAAAGCACCGCTGCCTTCTCGTTCCTCGGCATAAAAAACAACAAAGGAGCTCTTATCGATCATGGCGCAGTTTCGAAAATAAATGCTTTTATACCAACCGTCAAAGGATGGCACGAGGTAGACGATCTCGTCATATCTTGTACGATCAAAATAACGCACGCGCTTGCTCAAATATCGCTCTTGAGAAACACAATAAACCCTCTTGATATGAAGATCCGGATTCTCTTTTTGAATGTTCGTGACAATTTGATAGCAAAGCTCATCAAAATCCCCATAGCCACCAAAATAAAAAATGCGACAGCCAAAGCCTACTGATTTCAAAATTTCAGCAGTCACTATCGCATATAATTTATCGGTTATTTCCACATCCCGATGTCCGAAGAAGGAGCAGATCTTATTTTCTTCCATACAAAAAATAAGGTGTCACCCCTTGCGAGATGACACCGTAGAATACCTCTCGCATAGTTGTCACACTAACAGAACATCCTTGTTGAAGGGAATATCTTGCGATACAGTATATCTACCAAAAGATATAGTATCCCCTTCAAAAAAGCGCAATACGCCCATAAGGATGCTTTGACTATTCTGTTAATGTGACATGTCTATTATAGCACCTGCTGCTGCTTTTTGCAATAGATAATACGGATAAATTTATAAAAACTTCTCAAGCCCCCAGAGTCGGCTGCACATCCGCATACATGTCGGAGATATGGCAGATGCAACCACAACTGCCATTGTAATTTGTAAAATGAAAAATACGGATAGCATTTGGCTCTCCGTATTTTTATATTACAGGATCAAGCGATCGCGCGAGAAGGTCTTCTCACTTTCGGCAGCACGCAAAACGCGGTTAAAGGTACGCACCGATTGAAAGCCGCTGTCCAGCGCGGCCTGTGTGACCGTCACGCCGCCGGCTTTGAGCCGCGCAGGCGGCCGCGCAGCTACTATGAGGCGCTGCTCTTTATGAAGATCCTCATTTTCGCCCACCGCGCCTCCGGCGTCAGCCATCTGACAATGGGCCGGTTTGACCAGTATATGTACCCCTACTACCTGGCTTCACGCAAGAACGGCGTAAGCGAGGAGGAGCTGCTGGAGCAGACCGAGCTTTTCTTTATCTCCATCAATCTGGATACCGATATCTATACGGGCGTCCAGCAGGGGGATAACGGACAAAGCCTGGTTCTTGGTGGCTGTACACCGACAGAGGCAGACGTTTTTAACGAATTGAGCGAGACGGTTTTGCAAGCATCCGAGGAGCTGTGTCTGATCGACCCCAAGATCAACCTCCGTGTCTCAAAGCACACGCCGCTTGAGCGGTACGTCCGTGCCACACGCCTGACGGCCAAGGGACTTGGCTTTCCCCAATACTGCAATGATGACGTGGTCATCCCCGGCCTGGTCTCCCTCGGTTATGATTACGAGGATGCTTGCCAATATGCGGTGGCGGCCTGCTGGGAATTCATCGTTCCCGCCGTGGCCTACGATATCCCCAACATCCGAACGATGAACTTCCCCCTGGTGGTGCGTGAGGCAACGATCAAGCACCTGACGGAAGCAGAGACCTTTGAGGACTTTTTCTCCGCAGTCGAGCGCGAGGTGGCAGACTATTTTGAGGCAAGGAAAAAGTCAGCAGCCGAGCAGGTGCAGCATATGCAATCAGCCCCGGCCAACCCGTTTGGCTCCATCTTTCTGACAGATTGCCGGAAAAAGGGACGAGACTACGCAGCCTTTGTTACCAAATACAAAAATTTTGGTATACATGGACTTGGCATTGCCCCCGCGACAGACGCGCTGGCGGCCATATGCCGGGTGATATATGAGGAAAAAAGTGTAAAAAAAGAAGACCTGCTATCAGCCCTTGAAAAGGATTTTGCAGGTCATGAGGAGCTGCGTCACAGGCTGCTTGCCTGCCCCAAGCTGGGCAGCGGAGATGAGGACTGTGAGCGATTGATGGTGCGGCTGCTGCAGTTTTACGCCCAAACGGTCAATTTTACGCCAAACGGCGTTGGCGGCATCTGGCGGGCAGGCACGGGTGGCTCACAGGATTACATCACCATGTCACGCGGGGTGGGCGCTACGGCAGACGGCCGGCGCGCAGGGGCTCCCTACCCTTCCAGCTTTTCACCCTCCATCGGCGTGCGGGCGGCTGGGCTGCTATCGGTGATAGAGGCGTTTACCGCGCCGGATATGAAAACATTGATCAACGGTGGCCCGCTAACGGTAGAGCTGCACACAAACCTCTTCCGCAACGAGGAGGGTGTGCGGAAGGTTGCCATGATGGTTGCCGAGTTTATTCGCCGTGGCGGGCATGAGCTGCAGCTCAACGCCCTGAACCGCGAGACACTGCTCCAGGCGCAAAAGCACCCGGAGAATTACCCCGATCTGATCGTTCGCGTGTGGGGGTGGAGCGGCTATTTCTGTGAGCTGGACCTCCCCTACCAAAACCAGATCATCTCGCGCACGGATTATACGGTATAAAAGAACGAACGGATGACCTTTTGTCATCCGTTCGTTCTTTTCAAATCTTCTCTACGGCAATAACGGTCAAAGCATCACCGGCGACCGTAAAGCGGATATCAAAGCCCGCATACGGCATGCCGTACACGCGGGCAGCATCCTCCTGGTAAGAGGGACGCGGGTCGCCGCGCAGAAGGGCGATCGCGCTTTCCCGCTTATCGGGTGGCAGCTTGCTTAACAGCGCTGCGGGAAATTCCACCGTCAAGCGATCCTCGTACACCTCACCCGCAAAGCCGGCCGTTGCCTCCGGATGGGCATCGGTATACGGCAGGTATGGCTTGATGTCATAAATAGGCGTGCCGTCCAGCAGGTCTGCCCCTTCCACCACCAGATCTGTCCCCTCTATGCCAAGCAGCCGCACGCAGGAAAGGCCGATGGGATTGGGGCGAAAGGGGGAGCGGGTAGCAAACACCCCCATGCGGCGATTGCCGCCCAGGCGTGGCGGGCGCACCGTGGGCGACCAGGTCTCCCTCTTTGCCTCTGAAAACTCCCACAAAAGCCAGATATGCGAATACCCATCAAGTCCACGCAGGGCATCCGGGTTCCGATAGGCGGGCAAAAACACAATGCGGCCAACAAGGCCAGGCACCAGGCCGCTTTGCCGCGGGATACCGAATTTTTCCTGAAAATCGGTACGGATATGTGCAATAGGCTTCATCCTTCAACCTCCGGTTTGAAAAGGCTATGCCGCCGTTTAAACGGCGGCATAGCGATCATTCGTCTTCTTTTTCGGCAAGGGCGATCAGCTGCTCTGCTTTTTCAAGCGTCCTGCCTGCCATATAGGCTTGCGTGGCGGCAAGATGCGCGTTCAGCACGCCAAGAACCACAACGCCAATGGAAAGGAAGATATACTCGCTTTCCAAAAGGTACAGAATCACACCGGCAAAGGCACTGACTAAAAAACCAAGCATAAAGCGCAGGGCTGCCGTACGGCGATAATTTTTAGCCCCCTTGCCATACAGGCGGTCTGTCACCTTTTTGGGGCGCAATTCAATAACGGAATCATCATAGCGGCAGATAGCAGCATACTCTTCATCCGTCACCGGGAATGCAACGTATCGGAAAAAGCGACCACTCTTACGCTCCTGGTACGGATACTCCTCGGAGTAGACCTGGCTTTCGCTGTATTCCTTCTGGCACATACCAAGGCGGATCAAGCGTTCTTCACGCTCCTTCTGCGCCTTTTCCTCTTTTGGTGCGAGGATCTCGGCACATTTATCGCCCAGCTCTGCCTTTTTTTGTGCAATAAATTTCTCTACAAAATCCTGCATAAAGGGTGTCCTTTGTCAATTACTTATTGTTGATCACATGTACATCCAGCTGATCAAACGGGATCTCGATGCCATTTTCATCAAACACTGCCTTGATCTGCTCGGTAACGTCAAAGAACACGTCCCAATAATCGGCACTATTTACATGGCAGCGTGCAGTCAGCACGATGGCGCTGGCACCATGCTCCTTCATGCGGATCATATAAGCAGGATCCTTGAGCACCTTTTCATGGCCTTCAAAAATTTCAGCAATCAGCTGCTTTGCCTTTCCAAAATCGGCACCGTAACCGATCGAAACCGTAAAATCCACACGGCGCGTATCCTTCACACTATAATTGACCACGTTGGAATTCGCCAATGTGCCATTGGGAAGAATAACGACCTTGTTGTCCGGCGTCCGGAGCGTGGTGTGGATGATATTGATATCCTCTACAGTGCCCCCGAAGCCCTCAGCCTCAATATAATCATCAACCTTGAAGGGACGAGTCAAAATGAGAAGCACGCCGCCGGCGAGGTTAGAAAGTGCCCCCTGCACAGCAAGACCAACACCAACACCAAGTGCCGAAATCAGCGCTGCAACACCAGAGGTCTCAATGCCCAGGTAACCGAGCAAGCAGAGAATGATAAGCGCACGCGCACCGTAATCAAAAATGTGTATGACGACCTTGGCGATCGTTTTATCCGTTCCCCGCTTTTCAAAAGCCTTTTTCAGGCGCTTGGATATCATCCGCACGATGGCAAAGGAGATGGCCATCAAGATCAAGGCAATGACGATCTTCACACCCTCCGTTGCTAACCAGTTCACAATGTTCCCCAAAAGCTGTTCTAATGTTGGCATAGTTTTTTCCTCACTTTCAGTTTTTTTAAGAAGCATCTTCTTTTATATTATACCGCATGTCCAACGGATTGTCAAGACTGTCAAGCCACATTGTAAAATCAGGAATAAAAACGATCTCCCTCGCAAAAGCGAAGGAGATCCTGTTAATTATTGGTTCTCGCGGTCTACCGAATAGGTGGGAACCAGCTCGGCAACCATTTCCTTCATGCGGTCCGTCTCAGCATAGGCCGCTTCATACAGCCGATCCAAGGAGGCGAAGAAGGCCTCGTCATCAAACAAAATGGGATTTGCCACGCTGATCATGCCGTTTTGCGTGGTGCGCAAGCCCTCCTCATCCATCAGGCGTTCCTCAAACAGCTTCTCACCGGGGCGCAGACCGGTACAGCGGATCTCGATATCCACGTTCGGCTCCAAGCCGCTGAGGCGGATGAGGTTTTCAGCCAGATCGTAAATACGAACAGGCTCTCCCATATCCAGCACAAAGATCTCACCGCCCTTGGCATAGGCTCCCGCCTGCAGCACAAGCGAAACAGCCTCCGGGATCGTCATAAAATAACGAATGATGTCCTTGTGCGTTACGGTGACTGGCCCCCCCTCTGCGATCTGCTTTTTAAAGAGCGGAATGACCGAGCCGTTAGAGCCAAGCACGTTACCAAAGCGAACGGCGACGAACTCCGTCCTTGAGCGGCGGGAATAGGCCTGCACGATCATCTCGCACAAACGCTTGGTAGCCCCCATGACGTTGGTGGGATTGACTGCCTTGTCAGTACTGATCTGCACAAAACGGCGGACCTGGTACTTGTCCGACATACGCACCACGTTCAAGGTGCCGAATACGTTATTTTTGACCGCCTCGTTCGGGCTCGTCTCCATCAGTGGAACGTGCTTATGAGCAGCAGCATTAAAGACGATCTCCGGCCGGTAGGTGCGGAAAACATCCTCCATTTTTCCACTGTCACGCACGCTGGCGATCAGGGTCAGCAGTGAAAGCGAAGGATAGGTACGGCGCAGCTCCTGCTCGATATCGTAGGCATTGTTCTCATAAATATCTAAAATGATCAGCTGCTTGGGCTTGTGGGCCGCGATCTGACGGCAGAGCTCACTGCCGATCGAGCCGCCACCGCCCGTGACCAGCACGGTACGACTTTCAATATACCCCATGATCTCGTTCAGATCGACCGCGATCTGATCGCGCCCCAGCAGGTCAAGAATGCTGACCTCGCGCAAAGCGCCGATCGACACTTCGCCGTTCATCAACTGATAAATACCGGGCAGCACACGCGTGCGCAGACCGGTATCGCGGCATTTTTCCAGCACGCCGCGAACGACCTCGCGCGATACGGAGGGCATAGCAACGAAAATTTCCTTCGCACCGAATTTTTCAGCAGCCTCCTTAACGCGGTCTACCCCGCCAAAAACAGCTACGCCGTCTACATGCAGACCGTGCTTATGCACATCGTCATCCAAAAAGCAGGCCGGGCGGTAATCAACGTATTCCGAGGTGCGGATCTCACGCAGAAGAATGCGTCCTGCCTCGCCTGCACCGATAATGATAACGGATTTTTTGGTGGAAGAACCAAAACCACGGCGAACGTAGCGCACAAAACGAGCAAAGAAGCGCATGATCAGCATAACAAAGGTCAAAACACCGAAGAAGCAGATGGCAAAGCGCGGGTCTAAACCCAGGGCGATGCAGGAAACCACGCCTGTGACCAGCACGCACAGCGTTGCAAACACCACGTGCAGCCCCTCTACCACGCCGGCAAAGCGGAAGGACCCCTTATATACACCGAATATGAGCGCGGAAAGATACAGCGCAGCACAGGAGAAAACGAACACAGGGAAATACGCAGCAACAGATGCTTGCGATACCCCCTCACCAATCAAATACAGCGAAAAAAGTGCCGTCAACAAGGCAGCCACCATATCCAAGGCAGCTTTATATAACGCACGCAAAATACGATTCAAAACGATCCCTCTTTCCTCTTTGAAAATCAGCGATGCGCAAATACGCGCAAGAAAACATTTTACACTTTCATTATTTTACAACATATTCATATTTTTGTCAAGGTGTTCGTCAAAATTCTTTGCATTTTTGCAAACGATGCCATATTATACATGATTTTGTCAAGCTGGGTTAAGCAAAGACGCCCCCACGAAAAACGCACAAGCCGTTTTCCCTTGGCCTGTGCGTTTTCTCATCCGATCTGCAAGGCAAATGAGTAGCCCGCGCGGGTACAGACGCTTGCCCGCTGCCACTCCGCTACCAGAACAAGCTGGTATTCCCCTGCAGGGAGCGCAGAAAGATCTGGCACCGTTTCGCTCTCTATCGCTGCGTCTGCCTCGGAATAAAGCGTATATTTTTTATTTGTTGGCATTTCTGTAAAGACCGGCGCAAAATCCTCCGCCCTTGCCGGCACGCTTTCAGCACCCGGATCAACGTATTCACCGGAGGAGATCTCTACCGGTCTGCCGCTCCCACCCGTGACGGTGTAGGTCCAACGGCAGATTGAGACCGGCACCTCGCGCTCCCCCAACAACAGCGCGGGAGGCAGATTCCCCTCAAGCAGTGGCAGAGCCGTTCTTTCGCGGAGGAAAAAAATCACGTCATCCTTGGCTAAGCGAAAGGTCTTACCACGGCTGTCTGCGAAATACCCCTCCCCCTCTGCAGGAGACAGATAGAGGCGATATGCGCGTGAACGTCCGCTACGGATCCAGCTGACGGTCATAAACGGGCGTTCTTCATACCCCGCAGGCAGCCCGTCACACGGAGCGGCATTTAAGAATGCCGTTACCGCCCCTTGAAAAGAGGGGCTGGTGCTTTTATATACCGTCTCCTCTCCCGCAGGAGGCGTAAAGGAGACACGGTCATAGTGCGCAAGATCCTGCGGCACGGCATGCGCCAGACCACCGAGCAGGAAAAACAAAACTGGTACAGCCACACAAGCAGCAGCCAGGAGCATATAGGCGTATTTTTTTGCTTTTTCCATCATTTCTCCTGTCTGCCGCAGAATAATCGGCGTTTATTGAATGTTTGCCAGCCGGCGTATGACGTGCCCACCAAGTAAAAGCCCGGCAGCAGCCGGCACAAACGATACGGTGGCGGGAACGGCTCGTCCATCCTCCACCAGGGGGATGCGCGGCGTGCGCGGCTGCTCGGATGACCAAAGCACCTCGACGTGCGAAATGCCGGCCGCACGCAGCTTGGCGCGCACCGAGCGGGCCAGGGGGCAGGTATGCGTTTTGGAGATATCGCTGATCTGCAATTTTTCAGGATACAGCTTGTTCCCCGTTCCCATGCAGGAGATGACCGGGATACCGCGCGCATGTGCTGCCTGAATGATGGCCAGCTTGCCGGGAACGTGATCGATCGCATCAATGATATAATGCGGTGCTGCCGCCTGGATCAGCGATGCGGCATTTGCTTCATCTACGAACTGCTCTACCGTCTGCACGCGCGCCTGGGGTGAGATGCGCAAAACGCGTGCGGCGGCAACCGCCGCCTTGGGCTGGCCGACCGTTGTATCGTCTGCCAATATCTGACGGTTGATATTGCTACAGCTGACAGTATCAAAATCAACAAGGATCAGCTCACCGATGCCGGCACGGGCTAACGCCTCACAGGCGTAGCCGCCAACGCCGCCAAGTCCAAACAGCATCACGCGGCTGCTCCAAAGCCGATCTACGGCCTCCTCACCAAGCAGCATCGCTGTTCGAGAAAAACGTTCATCTGTCATGCATGGTCTCCATTCTGCCGAGCAATAAGTCTTTATTCTACCGTTTCCACCTTTACTACGTTGGTGCTGCCGCTCTCGCCGAGAGGCAGGCCGGCGGTAATGACAACGCGGTCTCCGCTTTTTACATACCCGCTTTGCCGTGCGATCTGCACCACGTGGGCAAACAGCTCGTCCGCATCGTTCTGCATTTGCGTGCGCAGCGGCACAACGCCGTGCGAGAGCGCAAGCTGCTGGTAGGTCTTTTCGGACGGGGTAAGCGCCAGGATCGGGATGCGCGGGCGGAGGGCAGACATGTCCCGCGCGGTCACACCGCCGCGTGTAACGGCAAGAAGCGCAACCGCCCCCAGATCGCGCGCGGTGGTACAGGCCGCATCACACAGCGCAACGCTGATGTTGCTGCGGTCGCGCACAGTGTCAAGCAGCCCCTCCGGCATGTCCCGCTCCGCACGGCTCACAATGCGAGCCATCACTTCTATCGATTCTACAGGATATTTTCCGGCAGCAGTCTCTGCCGAGAGCATAACGGCCGAGGTGCCGTCAAAGACGGCGTTGGCAACGTCAGACACCTCTGCACGGGTAGGACGAGGATTAAGGATCATGGAATCCAGCATTTGCGTGGCGGTAATAGTGGGCTTGCCGGCAAGGCGGCAACGCGTGATCAGCGTTTTTTGAATGCCGGGCAGGCGCTCGTAATCGATCTCCACGCCCATGTCGCCACGGGCGACCATGATGCCGTCTGCCTCCTCCAAAATCTCGTCAAAATTGGCAATGCCCTGTCTGTTTTCAATTTTGGCAATGATGCGGATATCCTCTGCCCCGATCACGTCCAGATAGGCGCGCATCTGGCGCAGATCCTGCGCCGTGCGGGTGAAGGAGGCAGCAATATAGTCAATATCATTCTCGGCCGCAAAGCGCAGATCGGCCTTGTCCTTTTCCGAAAGGAAGGGCAGATCGACCGCCACGCCCGGCAGGTTGATGCCCTTGTACCCACGGATCGTGCCTCCGTTTTCTACCACGGTATGCACCATCACGCCCTCGATCCGTTCTACGCGCAGGGCGATCTTACCGTCATCGATCAATACGCGGTTGCCGGGGCGCACGCAGGCGGCCAGGCGCGGATAGGTGATGGCCACGGCATGCTCTGCCCCCGCAGCGCCCTCCGGCACCAGCGTGACGGTATCACCCTCCCCGACCGGCATCTCTCCCTCCATGGGCAGGGTGCGGATCTCCGGGCCGCGGGTATCCAGCAGAACGGCAGCCGGAACGCCGACCGCCTCTCGTGCGCGGCGAAAATTCGCCAAGTTTTCCAGGTGCATGGCGTGGTCGCCGTGTGAAAAGTTCATACGCGCCACGTTCATGCCGGCGCGCAGCATTTCTTCCATTTTTTCCTGCGTCCGGCAGGCAGGGCCAAGGGTGCATACAATTTTGGTGCTTCGCATGGTTTTCTCCGTTTTGTCTCTATTCCAAATTATCAAAAATTCGTACAGTATACATTATAGCAGATTTTTTCCGAATAAGCAAGAGGCTAAACGGCACAATGTACTTTTTTATAAAAAAACGGCATAAAAAATGCCGTCCCTCTTGCAAAAACATCCACCTGCTGTTATAATACAAAAAAGCACACAGCCAATACAAAAGGAGCTTTCCGTTATGTACAAGATTTCCGTTCCCGTCATGAACAGCACGGTCACGCGCGTGGGGCAAGAGAAAACGCTGGCAGAATTGCGCCGGTTTGATGCAGAGCGCGTATTTTTAGCACTGGACTGCTATGAGACGGATGAAGAGCGCCGCCGCGCAGCGCTTGCTGCGCTGACCGAGAACTGCCGTTTTTTCAAGAAAAACGGCTTTGAGGTTGGTGCCTGGATATGGACGTTCTGGATAAAAGGCCACCACGCCTTTCGCTGCATGCGCTCGATCAAGGGGACGGAGATCACCCAGTTTGTCTGCCCGACTGACGAGAGCTTTGTCCGCTTTGCCTGTTCCTACGCGCAGGATATTGCCCGTTGCGGCGTTGATCTGATACAATATGACGATGATTTTCGCTACGGCTGGTTATCCGATTCGCCGGCCTGCCTGTGTGACGGCCATATGGCCGCCATCAAGAAGATCACGAGGATGGACGTTACGCGAGAGGAGGCAGAGGCATACATCACCGCAGGCGGGCGAAACAAAGTCCGCGATGCCTATTTGCAGGCAAACGGCGATGCGCTGCGCAGCTTTGCTCTGGCTATTCGCACAGCGGTTGATCAGGTCGATCCTGCCATCCGCATCGGTGCCTGCTCCTGCATGTCTTCCTGGGATATTGACGGCACAAGCGCCGGTGAGATCTCCCACCTGCTGGCCGGCAGCACGAAGCCGTTTACACGCTTGATCGGTGCGCCCTATTGGGCGATCACCGGGGATTGGGGACGGCTGCAGGACGTTGTGGAGATGGAACGCATGGAAAGCGCATGGACGCGGGACGGCAAAATAGAGATCATGGCGGAGGGAGATGCCTATCCGCGCCCAAGGAGCCGCTGCCCTGCCAACTATTTGGAGGGCTTTGATACGGCCATTCGTGCCTCCGGCTGCACCGACGGCATTCTGAAATACGGCATCGATTACCACTCCAACACGGATTACGAAACTGGCTACGCCCGTTTTCACGAGAGAAACCGCGAGACATACGCTGCCATTGACCGTCTGTTCGCGGGCAAGCAGAGCTGCGGCGTGCGCGTATACGAGCCGATGCACAAGATCGCCGATATGGTGATGCCTACGGCTGTCAACGATCGGGTAAGCATTGAGGAGTTTATCTTCTCCAAGGCCGCCCGCACCCTGGCGCACAACTCGATCCCCACCGTTTACGAGGGGGATGGCGTTTGCGGCATCGTGTTTGATGAGGGGGCAAGAAACCTGCCGCCAGAGGCCATGCAAAAGGGCTTGATCATCGATATTGCCGCTGCCGAGATCCTTGACCGGCGCGGCATCGACGTCGGTCTTTTGCAGGTCGGCAGGGCAACCACCGGCGAATGCGAGCACTTTATTCAGGATAATAATTACATTGCCGCCTGTAACACGGTGGTGCATGAATTGCGCTTGAAGGAAAATGCCGAGGTCCTGAGTGACATGGAAACGCCAAACGGCATCATTCCCGTCTCGTACCGCTATGAAAACGAAAATGGCAACCGTTTTCTGGTACTGAATATCAACACCCGCGCCAAGCATGACAACCTGCTCAAGCACTACGCAAGAAGCGCGCAATACGCTGAAACGATCCCCTGGCTGGGCGGCCAAAAGCTGCCTGCCTATGCCTATGGGAACCCCGCCCTGTATCTGCAATGCAAAAAGGGAGACGGCAGCATGGCAGTCGGGCTTTGGAACTTTTTCGCTGACCCTGCCCTCTCCCCCACCGTGCAGCTGGACGAGGACTATGCAGAGATCTGCTGCGTCAATTGTGAGGGGCATATAGACGGCAACCGCGTTACCCTCTCCGACATCCCGCCCTTTGGCTTTGCCTTCTTTGAGGTAAAAAAGGAATAAACGAAAAAGGGGCTGTCTCATGAAAATACAGCATACCTATGCGTTTTGCGCAGCAAAACGGGCGAGAAAACCATAGGTTTTCTACCATAAAGCGATGCGGGCAGACAAGTCTTCTCTATATGCAAAGAATGAGCGGGATGCAAGATCCCACTCATTCTTTTTTTGTTTGCGGTCATACCGAAATGCAACAGCCCCTTATCAAAGATCCTTGGGAGAGATCGTGTTGGTAGTAAAGCCGGAAACGTAGGGCAGGTACTTGTACATCACATCCGGCTCGTCAATGATCCACACCTCCAGGCGCACACCGCGCGGCAGGCGCTGATTCAGCGCAATGATCTCCTCTACCGGGTGCTTGGTGTAGATCATATTGATGGTGATCGTGTTCAGGTCGGTCCGGTACTTTTCTGCCATGGCAATGATGGGAGAAAGATCCTGCTCGGCCGTGACAAGAGAGATCTCGGCAGTCGGATCCCAGGCCAGCACGCGCTCAATGACGGGCGCCCTGCTCGTCAGCCAGGCAACGTGATCCTCCATTTTATATTTCAGCACGAGGGAGAACAGCGTGTTCCAGCGCTCGTCATCCCACAGGTCAAGATGGTCGATGTACAGGCCAAGACCGTTCGTTTTGCAGGTGTAAAGCACCTCGTCAAAGGTGGCGATCACCTCGCCGTGGTAGCCGTAGGTCTTAAGCTCTGCCAGCGTATGCTCACCGATCACAATGCGCGTTTTGCCATCGTGGCTGTCGGTATACGCCATATCATGGCAGCAGACGGGAATGTTATCTGCCGTGAATTTAATATCGGTTTCTGCCCATTTAAAGCCCTGCTCAGCCGAGCCGACATAGGACGAGACACGCGAGTTGCCAAGCCACTGATCGGTTACGGAAAAGCCCTGGTGGGATATCATGCGAAAATTGGGGTTGTTGTTCGGATTGATCATAGCACTACCCTTTCTTGCTTTTTTCTTTATCATAGCACAAACGAAAGTAAATTTCAAGTAAAACTATACGTTTGAAGGAATTTACAAGAGGCATGGTATGTAATACAGCAAATCAAATGGCCGCATGCACAACGGTCATTTCTCGCTTCCGTGAAATACATATTCCACTTGACAACGTCTATAGCAGCATGCTATAATGTACCCTAAAATGGGTATTTTTTACTTTCACCCGTTTGAAAGACTCTTTTGTTTTTTTGGAGGAAAGACCATGAAGAAAACACTATTGCGCTTTGCACTCCTGATGCTGCTTTGCATGCTGCTCGTAACGGTATGCTCGGCAAAGGCCGAGGCAGCCACCCTATCACCAAGCAACACCGTGATGGGAGTCGAGGACGGCTTTATCTTGGGCGACGTCAACCTGGACGGTGCCGTCACCAACGCGGATGCGCTGGCCCTGTTCCGTTATATTTATGATCCCGAGCAATACCCGTTGCCTGTTCTTTGCCAGCATACGTTTGGCAGCTGGACGGTGGTGGAAGAGCCGAATTGCATGACCGACGGTCTGCAAGCAAGAGCCTGCAGCAAATGCGGCGGGACGGAAGAAATGACCATCGAGAAAACGGGTATACACACGGAGGCGATCGATGCCGCCGTGGCTCCCTCCTGTACCGAAACGGGCCTGACGGAGGGAAAGCATTGCTCCGTGTGTGATGAGATTTTGATGGCACAAGAGATCGTGAACGCACTCGGCCATACCGAGGTAGTAGATGCTGCCGTAGCCCCCTCCTGCAGCGCAGCCGGGCTGACCGAGGGCAAGCATTGCTCGGTTTGCAATGAGATTTTGGTAGCCCAAGAGACCGTTGATGCACTCGCACACAAAATATATGCCACCACCACCACGGAAAAGACGGTGAACGTATACACCCAAACGAACGATGCTACCTATCCCTTCTCTATTTCGGAAAACCTCCTTACCTCTACCAACAAAGCAAACAGCTCCAGCTCTACCTACACCATCAAGGCGATGCAGGCCATAACGCTGGAGCTGCAATATCTGGTCTCCTCGGAAGCGAAATACGATAAACTGACCATCAAGCACAACAATGACACAAAGGTGACGGCAGCCGGCACCTCCTCCACCGCCTATACCGCGCTGACCATTGCCATGGCAGCAGGTGATACGGTAACGATCACATATTCTAAAGACAGCAGCACGAACAAGGGCGATGACTGCGCATATGTAAGGATCCTGACCGAGGCTATGCAGACCGTGATCGAGGAAACGGAGGAATGGATCGAGATCACAGAAGACAATATTGACGATTTCGCCTCCTGCAAGGAGGACGTGCTTTGCGACGTTTGCGGCGGAGTCGCTATTGAAAAAGTGGCGCACACCGAGGTGATCGACGAGGCGGTTGCCCCCACCTGTACCGAAACGGGTGGGTTGCAGACAACGTTATTCTTACGGAGGATGAGCTGACCGATACCGAAAAGGCGGCAGAATACCTCCGTGCCATGTATGCCCTGAAAACTTGGGCGCGCAGTTGATCAGCGTTATTTTAAAGTCTCTCCCGGCAAGGGCGTGCCCAGCTTTTTAAAAATTACAAAAAAGACAATCGAAAAACGGAAGGAAAATTCCTTCCGTTTTTCTTATTGTATTTGCGATGCGCCTCAGCCCATGGCTGCTACAGACTCGTAGAGCGCGAGGATGGCATCTGCCACCGGTGCTACGGCACTATCCGTCGCCATATCGGCACAATAGGCCGATACGCTGTAGGAGAGTGTATGCGAGATGGCATTGCCCTCTGCATCCACCACGCGGAAATAATACCGGGTGTTCCAATTGGCGGGGGTGATACCCTCCAGGATCGCCTTTTCGGATTTTCCGTCCTCAGTTTTAACGAGTGCGATCGCTTGCGCATGGGTGAAGTCCGCATTGTCGGCCACCTGTACCGTAGCCCCCTCTACATCGGTAGAGAGAACCAGCTTGAGGTCGATGCCGTCACGGAGCAGAAGCGTCATACCGATCAGCTTGGCGGCAGGCGTGCCGTTCAACTGGATGCCGGAGGCCTTTTCGTAGCTGCCGACAGGCGCGACCTGCTTTTGCTCCTCGGTGAGCGAGGAATTGACAAGTGCCTCTGTGTTATAGTCAAAGTAGGTCTGCGCTGCTGCACCGTAGTTGAGCGAGGCAATGGCAACGGTCTTGATCGTGCTGCTGTACGCGCCGTCTATGTAGGCCATCAACAGCCCGGCAACCGAAAGGATGATATCCTCACCAACGTAGGAAACGCCGTCAATGATCTGGTACGGGGTAACCGTCAGGCTGTCGCCCAGGTTCTTGGCCGCGATACCGGTGATGCTGGCAATGCCGCCCGCGGCAGGATAGTTCTTGCCGTTGTAGGTCACGCCGGTCTCGGTAGCGTTTTCGTCGGCTGCCAGGTAATAGTCGATGCCGAAGGTACCGCCCAGTGCGATGCCGCCCTGTACCGTGATGGTGGTATAGGCCACGTCGCACAGCGTGCAGGCGCCGTATGCATCATAGACATGCAGGCCGGTCTGAATGGCAACCGGCTCGCTGTTGCCGTAGGAATAGGTGCCGTAGCCGGTGCCCTGGCAGCTGGTGTTCTCTGCACGGTAAACGGTAGCGCCGCCGAGCACGGGATAATCTTCCGTACCGATGGTCTGCCCCCAGGCCTCACCGAGCAGGTAAGCGACCTCGCCGCTTGCAAGCTGCTTCTCGGTCACTAAGATGAAATTGGATTCGTTGATCGTATTGCTGTAGACCGTATGGCCGTGCCCCTTCTGCCCCGCCAGGTAATAGTTGTTTTGGTAGGTAACGTTAAAGGCAGAGGAATAGCCGACCAATCTACCGGCGTAGCGCGCAGCGGTCACGTCTCCGATACCAAGGCAGTTGACCAGACCGCCAAAGTAGCCCGTGGCATACGATACCATGCCGCCAGCGTACGTTGCCTGCGGCGCATATACCGTGCCGTAGTTGGCACAGTTGTAGAATACAACCTTTTGCTGTGCATAGCCAACGAGGCCGGCAACGTAGTCCGCACCGCTTGCCTGCAGATTGCCGTGATAGGTGCAGGTGTTGACCGTGATGCTATTACCATCGTAAAGATAACCAGCCACACCGCCAATATACTGACTGCCTGCCGCCTCGGCCGTGAACGTGACGTTCACGTGCGAGTGGCAGTTTTCCAACGATGCATCGCTGGCTACATAGCCTACGATACCACCAACGTATTTTACGTTAGCAGACACGGTAAGCTCGCCCTTCAAGGTCAGGTTCTTCACCGTGCCGCCGTCCAGGTAGCGGAAGAAGCCCATATTGTCCTGTGCGGCATTCAGCTTCAGCCCGCTGATGGTGTATCCGGCACCGTCAAAGATACCGCCATACGGATACAGGTCGGTACCGATGGGGGTAAACTCCATGCTTGCCAGATCGATCGATGCGGTGAGCACGGCATTGGCAGCAGGATTGCCGCTGTTGACGTAGTCACGGAACCAAAGCAGCTGACCATGGTTGTTGATCTGGTAGTAGCCGTAGGTAGCGCTTGCGCTATCCTCATCCAGCACAGCAGGCTGGAATTCGCCGCAGGCGGAGCAGATGCCGTTTGCATAGTTGTGTGCCGCCTCAGCCTCGGCGCGCTGATAGCCGCAGGCCGCACAGATCGTTGAGCAGGCGTGCGCATAGCTGTGCGCCGCTGCGCTTGCGTTTGCCCCGCCGCACAGGCGGCAAGTCACGTCACACGCGCTGACAAGGGCATGCGAGCCATCTGCACAGAGGATCGTACCATGATTGACCACAAGGCCGTGAACGATTGCTGCGCCGTTGTTGTAGAGGGTCACGCCCTCGGCTCCCGCCAGGGTAGCGTTATCCGGTATCGTTAAGGTAACGCCCGGCTCGATGGTAAAGTCCACGTCAAAGGTATGCGTAGCCGTAATGATGGCGGTGGTGGCGGTAAAGTAGGCGTACCCCAGGCCGGCTCTGCCGTTGCCGATCGCCTCCGCATCCGGGCGGCCGGGCGTGGCATTGATCACGCCGCCGGTGATCACGATCAGG
>JAZQLY010000053.1:0-40049 GCA_045543015.1 Eubacteriales bacterium | reverse complement strand
CGCTTCAAAAGCGCGCCGAGCTCGGCGGCTGATGCTCTGCGAGCTTCATTCCTTCGGGGTTCCGCTTCGCTCCACCCCTCCTTCATTCACCTCGCAGAGCATTATTCTAACTAACTAATTTCTTTTTTTAACTTTTTGGTCTCACATCATTGACAAACGTACAGTTTTTCATTTTTTTCAAAATCTTGGTTATTTTTCTTTCTTTAACCGGAGGAAGAGGCGCGCAAGCGCCTTGCCGTTCCACGGGATGAGCGGGTAAAGATAGCCGTAGCGGCCGTCTAAGGTCTTGTTGGTCAGCAGCAGGATGGGCAAAAGCAGCAGCCCGGCAAGGAAGCCCCATATGCCAAGGAGTGCCGTTAGCAGCAGGATGACCACACGCAGGAACTTAAAGGCGTATCCCAGCTCATGGTTCTGCTGGGTGAAGCTGGCAATGGCCACAAAGGCCATATAAAAGATCGCCTCGGGTGAGAGCCAGCCGACCTCTACGGCAAAATCACTCAAAATCAAGCCACCGATGATGCTTAGCGACCCGGAAAGCATATCCGGCGTGTTCATCGAGGCCAGGCGCAGGCCGTCGATCGCGATCTCAGCCAAGAGCAGCTGCAACAGGATGGGCACCGCCGGTGGCTCGGCCGGCAGGATAAAGAGCAGCCCGGGCGGCAGCCATTCCGGGTGCGAGATCAAGAGATACCACAGCGGCGTGATGACAAGCGACAGCCAAAAGACCATATGCCGCACCACGCGCAGATAGCAGCCGGTTAGCGGTGGGAAATAATAGTCGTCTGTCTCCTGCATAAAGTCAAAGATCGAGGTGGGCAGCACCATCACCTGCGGTGCTGTATCACAGATCACCAGCACGCGCCCCTCCAGCAGCTCGGCCGCGGCGGCATCCGGCCTTTCGGTGGTGCGCACCTTGGGAAAGGGGTTGAACCAGCGGCGGCGGATCAGCGTTTCGGTCAGGCTTTCGGTGCCCATGGTCAGCGCGGTGGGGGCGATCTCCCGCAGGCGCTTTTCCAGCTTTTTCACGTAGGCCATGTCTGCCCGGTCATTCATATAGCAGATCACCACGTCGGTCTTGGTGGGGCCGCCTACGGTCAGGTACTGCATGGTCAGCGCCTCATCCCGCACGCGGCGGCGGATGAGCGCGGTGTTAAAGACCAGCGTTTCTACAAACCCATCCCGCGCGCCCTGCATCACACGGTCGTTTTCCGGCTCCTGTGTTTCGCGCGCCGGGTAGGTGCGCGCATCGATCACGATCGCCTCGGCACCAAAGGTGCTGCCAAGCAGCAGTACCGCGCCCGAAAGCACCATCATGGCCAGGTGGTCAGAGTCAGGCGAGCGGTCTACCTCCACGTACGGCACGTGCGCATCGGCAAAGCGGCGGCAGGGGTGGGGGTCATCACCACACATATCCGAAAGACCAATGAAATACTGCATCAGCCGCTGCATCACGGTATCCTTCACAAAGCCGTCGATATAAAACAGCGTCATCTCATCCCGCCCAATGATCAGGCGGCGCTCGATCATATCAAAATTCTCAGCCACGCGCAGGCGCGCACGAAAGGCCGCTACGTTTTCCCTGTAATCGGCGCTGATCTTGTTCAAGCCACCACATCCTTTCTTTGCTATTCTTACCCAAACAGGGAAAAACATACAGGGCACGCAGAAATTCACAAAATATTCATTGACATTTTTCGTCCTCGCCCGTATAATTAGTTAGGTAACTAACTATCAAGAGAGGGAGAACTGATGAGAAGGGAAGAACGAGTGCCCGCACCGGGCATGCCGCCCCCACCGGAGGAGAGGCTGGCACACAACCCGTCTATGCTGATCAACGAGGTCTCGCGCCTGTTTTTTGACCGCATGCGCGCCACCGACCCGGTGGGCAGCGTGCTTTCGCAGCATGGCTGCCGCCTGATTTTGCTGGCGCTGGTGAGAAGGGAGCAGGAGGCACTGCAGGGCGAGGGTCTTAGCCAGCGCGACCTGGTAGACATGACCCACCTGAAGGCACCGACTGTGAGCGGTATTTTGCAGGATATGGAAAGAGAAGGGCTGATCCACCGCGTGCCGGACCGGCAGGATGCCCGCCGCACGCGCGTGCACGTCACGCCGGCAGGCCGCGCCGCGCATGAGGAGATCCGCGCCCGCCTGCACGCCATGGGCGAGCGGCAGCTTGAGGGTCTTTCGAGCGAGGAGCGAGAAACGCTGGCGGCGCTGCTGTTGCGCGTGCGCGCAAATCTGTTGGAGGAACGACATGGGAAATAAGATCAAGCTTTCCAGATACATTAAGCCCTACCGCGGCCTGGCGGTGGTCTCGCCGCTGCTGATGATCGGCGAGGTGGCAGCCGACCTGTGCCTGCCGTACCTGATGTCCTTTATCGTGGATTTCGGCATCTGCGGTAAGGATATTGCCACGTCTCCCTTGGCGCTTTCGATCATGCGCTTCTTTTATGGGGATGGCTTTGGCAGCTTTGATATTATCGTTACCTTTGGCCTGCTGATGCTGGGCATTACGCTGGTGGGCGGCTTTTTCGGCACCTTCTGCGCCTATACCGCCGCACGTGCGGCGCAGGGCTTTGGGCATGATCTGCGGTGTGATGCCTACCGCCACGTGATGTCGCTTTCTATCGAGCAGACAGACCAATTTACCACCGGCTCGCTTGTTACCCGTATGACCAACGATATTGCCATGGTGGTAGAGTTTGTAGAGATGCTGATCCGCATGTTCGTGCGCTCGCCTATGTTCCTTGTGGGCGGCACCATCATGCTGCTTTCGCTACAGGTGCGCTTTGGCACGGTGCTGCTTTGCTCGGTGCCGATCCTGGCCGTCACGCTCTTTATTGTGCTGCGCCGCGCCATTCCGCTGTACGGCGTGGTGCAAAAGCGGCTTGACCGTGTGAATGCCGTGGTGCAGGAAAACGTAAGCGGCGCGCGCGTGGTCAAGGCCTACACGCGCGAGGACTACGAGGCTGGGCGCTTTTCGGTCGCCAACCGTGAGCTGCGTGACGTCAATTATCGCGTGCTGCGCCTGATGGCCGTGGTGCAGCCCGTGCTCAGCATTCTGATGAACTTTTCGGTCATTGCCATCATCTACCTGGGCGGCACGGCGCTGGCCGATGGGGTAGACGGTATGAGCACCGGCACTGTGATGGCCGGCATCACCTACGTCACGCAGGTGGTCATGTCCTTGATGATGGTGACCATGATGTTTAATTCAGTATCCCGTGCGGCGGCCTCCTCTGCCCGCATCCGCGAGGTGCTGGCGGCCGAGCCGGTGATCAAGAGCGGCAAACAGACCGAGGGCGAGAGCGATATGGCCGTTTCCTTTCGCGCCGTCTCCTTCCGCTATCCCGGTACGGCCGGCCGCCCGGTATTGCAGGATATCAATCTGGATATCCGCCGTGGCGAGACACTGGCCATTATTGGCGAGACAGGCTGCGGCAAAAGCTCGCTGATCAACCTCATCCCCCGCTTTTATGACGCGACAGAGGGCGAGGTGCTGGTAAACGGCGTGTCGGTCAAGGAATACGATACCGCCGCCCTGCGACAGAAGATCGGCCTGGTGGCACAGAAGAGCGAGCTCTTTTCGGGCAGCATTGCCGATAATATCCGCTGGGGCGACCCCGCGGCAGACGATGAGGCCGTGCGCCGCGCTGCGCGCGTTGCGCAGGCAGATTCCTATATCACCTCCTTTGCCGAGGGCTACGATACCCCGGTAGCAGAGAAGGGCGCCTCCCTTTCTGGTGGGCAAAAGCAGCGCCTGTCGATTGCCCGCGCGGTGGCGCGGCGGCCCGAGATCATGATCTTAGACGATGCTACCTCCGCCCTTGACCTGTCCACCGAGGCGGCGCTCCGCCGCGCCCTGCGCGAGGAGCTGAAGGATACCACCGTGATCATGATCGCGCAGCGCATTGCCTCGGTGCGCGAGGCAGACCGCATTGCGGTGATCGAGGATGGCACCATTCGCCATTGTGCCCCGCATGACGAGCTGATGAAGATCAGCGAAACCTACCGTGATATCTACGCTTCGCAAAGCGGAAGGGAGGAGCGCCATGAATAATCAGCCAAAACGCGCAAGCGGCGCTACCCCGCCGCAGATCGAGCTGCGGCCGGGCGGCCGCGGCCCGGGCGGCCCCATGGGTGCCCGCCTGCGGGCAGAGAAGCCCAAAAATGCCAAAAAGACGCTTCTGCGCCTTCTTTCCTACATCGGCCGCAGCCGCCTGATCCTGCTGGCCCTCTTGCTGCTTATGGCGGCGGTAACGGTTGGCGAGCTGTTTGGCCCCCGCCTGCAGCAAGAGGCCATTGATGCCATCACCATCGACGAGGGGCATCTCGCCGTAGATATCCCCACCATGCTCTCCTGCCTTGGCACCATGCTGGTCTTGTTTGCCTGCACCGCCCTGCTTTCCTACGGGCAGGGGCTGCTTTCGGCCAAGCTCTCGCAGGATACCATTTACAGCATGCGCAACGATCTGTTTCGCCATATGGTGCGCCTGCCGATCTCGTATACCGATAGCCACCGCCACGGCGACCTGATGTCCCGCATGACCAACGACGTAGAAAACGTCTCTAATGCCATTGCACAGTCGATCACCACCATGCTTTCCGCCCTGCTGACCATTATCGGCGCCGTGGTGATGATGCTGCTGTATAGCCCCCTGATGACGCTGTTCGCCTTCCTTACCATTCCGCTGACCATGCTGGTCTCTACCTTCCTTGCCAAGTTTACCCGCCGCTATTTCGTGGCGCAGCAAAAGCTGCTGGGCTCCCTCAACGGCCAGGTAGAGGAGACCGTGACCGCCTATAACACCGTCGTCGCCTACGGCAAGGAGCAGGCCTCGGTCAATACCTTTGCCAAAACCAGCGATGGGCTGCGCGCTGCCTCGATCAAGGCACGCGTATTCGGCTCGGTGATGGGGCCGGTGATGAACTTTATCGGCAACCTGCAATACGTGCTGATCGCCGGCTGCGGCGGCTTTCTGGTGCTTTCCGGCATGGGGGGCATGACGGTGGGTAAGATCCAGGCCATGCTGCAGTATTCTAAAAAATTCTCCCACCCGATCAATCAGGTGGCCAACCAGTATTCCGCGATTATGACGGCGCTGGCCGGTGCCGAGCGTATTTTCGAGATCATGGATGCCGCCGCCGAGATCGACGAGGGGAAGGAAACGCTTGCCGTTTCAAATATCCGGGGCGAGATCACCTTTGATAATATCCGCTTCTCCTACGTACCGGGCGAGGAGGTGCTGCGCGGCTTTGACCTGACCGTCAAGCCCGGGCAGAAGATCGCTATCGTTGGCGCCACCGGCTCGGGCAAGACCACGGTGGTCAACCTGCTGATGCGCTTTTACGAGCCGGATAGCGGGCGCATTTTGTTAGACGGCGTACCGATCACCGATCTGCCGAAGGATACGCTGCGCCACGCTATCTCGATCGTTCTGCAGGATACGGTGCTCTTTTCGGATACCATTGAAAACAACGTCCTCTACGGGCGAGAGCACGCCACGGCAGAGGAGGTGCGCCGTGCCGCCGCGCACGCGCACGCGGCCGGCTTTATCGAGCGCCTGCCGGAGGGCTATGCCACCCCCCTGACCGAGGCGGGTGAAAATCTTTCGCAGGGGCAGCGCCAGCTGCTGGCCATTGCCCGTGCCGTGCTGGCCGACCCGAAGATCCTGATCTTAGACGAGGCGACCTCCTCGGTCGATACCCGTACCGAAATGCACATCCAGCAGGCCATGCTGGGGCTGATGAAGAACCGCACCAGCCTGATCATCGCGCACCGGCTTTCCACCATTCGGGATGCCGATTGCATCATCGTGGTCAAGGGTGGCGTGATCGCCGAGGCCGGGGATCACGAAACGCTGCTTGCCGCCGGCGGCGAGTACAGCAAGCTTTACAGGAACCAGTTTGCCGGCATTGCTACCTGATATAAAAAGCATCGGCGTTTTTTCAAGCGCCGATGTTTTTTGTTCATACTTGCAATTTCAGGGAATATGTGATATACTAATGCGGTACGGATATATGAAATTTTGCGTAAAGAGGTTTTGATATGAGCAATGAAAGAAGCTCCTTTACCGGCAAGATCGGCTTTGTGCTGGCAGCAGCCGGCTCGGCAGTGGGGCTTGGCAATATATGGCGCTTTCCCTATCTGGCTGCCAAGTATGGCGGCGGTATGTTTCTGCTGGTCTACGTCATTCTGTCCGTCACCTTTGGCTTTTCCTTAATGGTGGCTGAGATCGCGCTTGGCCGCAAAACGCAGCAAAGCCCGATCGGTGCCTTCCGCTCGCTGGACAAGCGGTTTTCATTCGTAGGCCTGCTTGCCTCGCTCGTGCCGGTGATCATTCTGCCCTATTATTCGGTCATCGGTGGCTGGGTGCTGAAGTATTTCATTGGTTTTGTGACCGGCGAGGCCGGCAGCATGGCCGAGAGCACCTACTTTAACAACTATGTTGCCGGCGCAGGCCAGCCGTTGCTGTGGTTTGCCGTGTTTATCGGCATCACAGCCCTGATCGTGCTGTTTGGCGTGCAAAAGGGGATTGAAAAGGTCAGCAAGGTCATGATGCCAGCCCTGGTGGTGCTCATGCTCTTTATCGTGATCTATACCATTGCCACAATGGATGGCGCTTGGGATGGCGTTCTGTATTATATCACGCCTGATTTTTCGCACTTCTCGATCATGACCGTGGTGGCCGCCATGGGTCAGCTCTTTTATTCCATGTCGCTTGCCATGGGTATTATGATCACCTTTGGCTCGTATATGAAAAAGGATATCAGCATTGAAAAATCCACCCACCAGATTGAGATCTTTGATACCGGCATCGCGTTCTTGGCCGGCTTGATGATCGTGCCTGCCGTATACGCCTTTTCAGGTGGGGATGCCTCTGCGCTGAAGCAGGGCCCCGGCCTGATGTTTGTGACCCTGCCTAAGATCTTTGAGACCATGCCGGGCGGCACCGTTCTTGGCGCTGTGTTCTTCTTTATGGTGCTTTTGGCCGCCCTCACCTCGGGCATCTCGCTGATGGAGACCATCGTTTCCACCGTGATGGATAAGGTCAAGATCGGCCGCAAGACCTGCTGCCTGATTGTGCTTGGCTTCAGCTTTCTGCTGGGCCTGCCCTCCTCGCTCGGCTTCAGCCAGGCGTGGAGCTGGGTCAGACCCCTTGGCATGAATATGCTGGATTTCTTTGATTTCGTCAGCAACAATTTGATCATGCCGATGGTCGCCTTCTTCACCTGCCTGTTCATTGGGTATTTCTTAAAGCCCAAGACCCTGATCGAGGAGCTGGAGGTAAGCGGCCCCTTCCGCGCGAAGGGCCTGTTCTCGGTCATGATCCGCTACGTGGCGCCCCTGTGCGTGCTGCTGATCTTGGTCTCCTCGGTGCTCAATGCCTTTGGCGTTATCGTCATCTAAATAAAAAACGCGGCTATCCGGGGCTCGTCGGATTTTGAGCAGAAATCTTCGTTTTTCGCCCGTGAGGCGTATTGACATACGTGGAGGGCGAAAAACGGAGATAGTAAACAAAAATCAAATAAAAAAGGAGAAAACCGTAGGTTTTCTACCTTAGAACGATGCGGGAAGCGAAAGAACTATATAAAGCAAAGGATGAGCGGGAAATAATCCCACTCATCCTTTTTGTTTACGGTTATGCCAAAAGGCGGCAGCCCTTTGTGACCAGATCACGGAATATTGCTGAAAAATCGGTATAATATAGGTGTAAAACAAAAAAACAAAGGAGAACAACAATGGCAGTTATTGATATTCGTAAAGACAATTTTGAAGAGCTGAAGGGTGGCGATAAGCCCCTGCTTCTTGATTTCTACGCAGATTGGTGCGGCCCCTGCCGCATGGTGTCCCCCCTTGTGGATGAGATCGCAGAGGAGAGAGAGGACGTTGTGGTCGGCAAGGTAAACGTAGATCGCGAGCCTGAGCTGGCCGCGCAGTTCGGCGTGTTCAGCATTCCCACGCTGGTGGTGCTGAAGGGGGGCAAGGTTGCCAACCAGGCAACTGGCGCCCGGCCGAAGGATGCGATCCTGGCACTCTTAAAGGGCTAATTCGCGCAGCCGGCGCTTATCCAAAAGCTGAATGCCGCCGCGTGAGGCCGTAACCAGCCCCTCACCGGCAAAGTATTTCAGCATGCGGCTGACCACCTCGCGGGCAGAGCCCATGTATTTGGCGATCTGCTCGTGGGTCAGGCGCACGGTGTCCTCACCGGTCTTTGATATCTCGTCTAAGAGAAAGATGGCCAGCCGCTTATCCATGCTCATAAACAGGATCTGCTGCATGACCCACATCACGTCAGAAAACCGGCCAAGAGCGCTTTCTAAGGCAAAGATCTTTGCCTCCGGCATCCGGCGTGCAACGTCCTCGTAGGCGCAGCCGCCCAGCACCACGCATTCGCTGTTTTCTTCCGAATCGACAAACACGTCAAAGGTAATGCTTTCCAGCACGCAAGAGGCGGAAAGAATGCACATGTCGCCGGGAAATAGGCGATACAGCGTGATCTCCTTTCCCTCGTCGGAAAGCAGGTACAGCCGCAGCACACCGCGCTTGATCAGGATCACGCCGGTGCACTCGTTACCATCATGAATATTGGTTCCCTTTTCAAAGCGCACGTACTGTGAGGAGCGCAGAAAGGTGCCCCTGTCTGCCTCGCTCATCTTATTCCAGAAGGGAAAGGTCTCTTCAAACAGCCCAATCAATTCTTGTTCCATTATCCTATCACCTCTTGATTTCTCTCTTTTGATTATAGCACGGTTTGCGTTTGGTGTCAACCTCTTCCACCGTGCGAAAAGCCGTCTTTTTGTGATCAAGTCACGGAAGGGGCGCGAAAAAGAGCGTATAATAGAGCCATCAAAACAAAAATAATTTTGGAGGATTTCACCATGAAGGATCATAAATTTTACGTTTGCGAGCATTGCGGCAATCTTGTCGGCCTGATCGAGGAGGGCGGCGGCAGCCTGGTATGCTGTGGCCAGCCCATGAAGGAGCTGAAGCCCGGCACGGTAGAGGCCAGCCATGAAAAGCACATTCCCGTAGTAACGGTAGAGGGGAAGGTGGTCAAGGTGGTCGTTGGCTCGGTAGCGCACCCGATGAGCGAGGAGCACAGCATTCAGTGGGTCTATCTGCAGACCGATAAGGGCGGCCAGCGCAAGGCGCTGCCGGTAGGAGAGGCGCCTGAGGTCAGCTTCACGCTGGGCGATGAGCAGCCGCTTGCCGTATACGCCTACTGCAACCTGCACGGGCTGTGGAAGACTGATATCGTATAAAGGAGAAAAGACATGAAGGAAACCGTACACCAGCTGTTAAACAGCCAGATCAATAAAGAGTTCTATTCGGCATACCTGTACTTAGAGTTTTCCAATTACTTCAAGGCCAAGGGCTTAGACGGCTTTGCCAACTGGTACATGATCCAGGCGCAGGAGGAGCGCGACCACGCCATGCTGTTCTACCAGTACCTGCAAAACGAGAACCAGATCGTGACGCTGGAGGCGATCGAGAAGCCGGATAAGAGCTTCTCCTGCCACATGGACGTGTTGAAGGCGGGCCTGGCACACGAGGAATACGTGACCTCGCTGATCAACGATATCTATGCCGCGGCCTACGAGGTCAAGGACTTCCGCACCATGCAGTTCTTAGATTGGTTCGTCAAGGAGCAGGGCGAGGAGGAGACCAACGCCAACGATATGATCACCAAGATGGAGCTCTTCGGCTCTGACCCCAAGAGCCTGTATATGCTCAACCAAGAGCTGGCAGCGCGGGTATACAGCGCACCTTCTCTGGTGCTGTAAATGATGATGGGCGTTGTGCCATTGGCACAGCGCCCATTTTTTATTCCTCGCTCCAATCAAACTGCACGACCGGGAAGGTCCTTTCATGCAGCAGGCGGTCGTAGACGGCCTTGTATTCTTCCGGCTTGTGCGTTTCGTTGACCAGCGAAGCAAGCGAAAGCCGCCCACCCTCGATCAGACGCAAAATGGCCATGGCATCGTCATGCGTGGTCCACATACCGGGCGAGGATTCCTTTTCCGGCCGGGCCAGCGTGTGCGCGCCGATCAGCGAGATGCCGGGGCCGTGCACCTTGTGGTAGTAGTCTACTGTGAAATCCGAGCTGCGGGTGCAGCCCAGCAGCGCCACACGTCCAAAGGGACGCATGCAGTCCAGCACCTGGTTGAGTGCCACACCCACACCGGTCACCTCAATGGCTACCTGAACGCCGCCGTGCGAGAGGCGCTTTACCTCTGCGGCAAAGCCGGGGGCGGTCGGGTCGAGTGCGTAATCGGCACCGATACGGAGAGCCAGCTTACGCTTTTCCTCGTCCGGGTCAGCCGCGATGATCGGCATGGCGCCGGCGGCGCGCAAAAGGCCTATGGCCATCATTCCCAGAATGCCAACGCCCATGACGATAGCCGTTTCACCGACCTCCAGGCGGCATTTGCGAATGGCCGCCATGGGGAAGGTGGCGATATGGATCAGCGCGCCTTCCTCCATGCTCACGCCCTCGGGCATGGGGTGCACGTTATATTCCGGCACGCAGTTATAGTGCTTATGCAGCGACCAGGAAAGGGCAACGCGGTCGCCCGGCTTTACACTCTTAACGCTCTCGCCAATGGCCACCACTGTGCCTGAGGCGCTGTAGCCGATATAGCGGGGGTAGTGCGCCTCGGTCTGCCCGGCGCTCTCGCGTGAAACGTGCACGTTACCCGCCAGGTTGGCACGCTCGGTGCCGCTGCTGATTGAGGTTAGCGCCGTGCGTACCAGCACCTCGCCCGCGCGGGGGGTGGGAATGGGCTGGTCAAGCAGCTCTATACATTCCTTTGAAACAATGATCAACTGTTGGTTCTTCATAAAAGCCTCCCATTTTTTGCTGTTACCAGTATTGTAGCATCTTGACAGCAGAAAAAAAGATGATATACTGTAATAAAACAACCAATATCCTGCAAAGAAAAGGGGTATTTTGGCATGGAAAGACCAATATACGGCAGCGACTATCGCTTTCTTCGCTTCTCCTTCAGCCATACGCACTATACCGACAACCGCGCCGGCACCTGCCCGCACTATTTCGGCTATATGCGCCGCGGCCACGCCCGCCTGGTGGGGGAAGAAAGGACAATAGAGGTAAGAGAGGGCGACCTGTTTTACATTCCCGCCGGCTGCCGCTACCAATCCTACTGGGCAGGGGAGCCGGAGGTCTGCTTTGATTCGCTGGCCTTTCCCACCTTTTTGCAGGGGGAGGGGGCTGGGGTCTACCCCCTGCAAAGGATCCCTCTCACACCCACCCTGCAGCAGCGATACGCGGCCCTTACTGAGCGGGAGCTGATAGTCAGCTATGAAACGCTGGGCCTGTTTTTTCTGTTTTTGGATGCGGTGCTGCCGCATATGGAGCGGCGGGAAAGCAGCCGCGCCCGCGGCGTGGTAGAGCGGGCGCTGGCCTATATGGCCGGGGCAAAGCGGCTTTCGGTGCCTGCGCTTGCGCGGCATTGCCGGGTCAGCGAATCCGGCCTTTACGCTGCCTTTCGCAGCGTAGAGGGGCGCACGCCGCTTTCCGCCTGGCAGGCGCTGCAGGCCGAGCGGGCTGCCTTTCTGCTGCGTACCACCGACCTGCCGATCGAAACGATCGCCGACCGGCTTGGCTATTGCTCGGCGGCCTATTTCCGCACGGTCATCCGCCGCCAGACGGGCAAGTCGCCGCGCCAGCTGCGCCGGGAAAAAACCATATAGAATAAGGCTGATGCATAGGCGTGATACTCTTTCGCAGTATCACGCCAGTTCTATTCGCCTGCGGCGAGTGATATTGCTTCGCAGTGATATTTGGCTTTCGCCAAGTGGTATTCGTACGCGAGTTTTGGAGGCGAATAGAATATCACTGAAACCGTAAGGTTTCAATATCACTACGAGCAGAGCGAGTAATATCACGTTGTCGAAGACAGCCTATCACTAAAAATTATCAGAAAGTGCGTACTTGCTCGCCACCGAGAGTGCGGCGGTGCAATAGAAAAAGCCGATACGGAATCAAATCCATATCGGCTTTTTTGACTGTCCCTAAGGACACAACGCCTATGCATCAGCCTTATTCTTCTCGGCGCGGGGTCTGCCCAGTAATACGCTTATATACCCGGTAAAAATGCGAGGTGTCGTAAAAGCCGAGTGCCTCGGCGATCAGGTCGGTCGTCCATAGCGAGCTGGCCAGCAGCTCCTTGGCCTTGCCCACGCGCAGGCGGTTGCGGTAATCGGTGGGCGAGCAGCCGGCAAACGCGCGAAAGCGCACGCGGAAGTAGCTTTCGCTGAGAAAGCACATGGCGGCCAGCTCGGGCACGGAGGTGTTTTCGGCCGGGTGGCGCTCTAAGTGCTGAATAGCCGGAAGGATCGAGCGAAAATCCGCCGGGATCTTAGCCCCGTCACGCATGCGGCCCAGCTCATGCAGCAGCTCAAGCAGGCGCGCCTTTAGCAGCAGGCGCGGTGTGCTGGGGGAAAGAAAGGCAGAAAGAATACCGCGAAACAGGGGCAGCAGACGCCCATCCGGGTCGTTTGACCAATAGCGGTACCGGTCTGAAAGCTCTAGCTCCTCGCCGGCATCGTCACGCAGGGCAAAGCGCACACAGATGGTATGTCCACTCTCCTCGCCCTCGCCAAGCAGGGTGCGCGAGGCATACGGGGCACCGCGTGAGATCAGCACAGCTGCCGGGGCAGAAAGCGTGCAAAGAGGCTCCTCCTCGTTTGTGGTATAGATCTGCTTTTGACCAGAGATAGTGTAGGAGATAATGTTCTCCCCCCGTCCATCCGGGTAGCGGTTTACGTTGCCGTCCCGCCAGCGCCGCTCCACCGCGGCAATGCCGGTTACGTTTACGTTCTCGCTCTCTAGCTCCGCAAAGGAAATTTTACGCATAATCCCTCACAAAAAAGTCGATTTGTACAATCAAGCAATCAGTATATCCATTGTAGCACAACTTTTTTTGTATTACAATATACTTGCTAAATTTTTTTGCTATGCAAGAAGGGAGCTTTGGATATGGATTACAGCTTGAAGATCGGTCTTGTACCCTGTCGCCGCGACGTAACGCCCCGCCCCGGCATCTTTAACTGGGAGATCGCTGAGGAGCGCGGCCGTGCCGCCGTTCGCTACATGAGAGAGCATTTTGAGGGAGATGAGATCTCCTTTGTCGGCATTGAGGGGGTCAACCCGGTCGATGTGATGATCAACGAGGCTGATGCCGTTGCGATCCGCGAGCGCTTTGTGGCCGAAAAGGTAGACGCGGTGTTCGTGATCAACGCCAACTTTGGCAACGAGGAGGCGATTGCCGAGGTGTGCAAGCTTGGCAAGCCGGTCTGCATTTTTGCCCCGCTTGACGATCGCTTTGATGCTGACGGTATGCGCTATACCGATTCGCAGTGCGGCATTTTTGGCGTTTCGCGCCTGCTGCAGCGCAACAACATTCCCTTTTCCCACATCAATACCTGCAAAATGGATTCCGACACCTTCCGCCGCGGCTTTGAAAAGTTTGCCTCGGTCGCTTGCATGGTCAAGAACTTCCAAAACCTGAAGATCGCGCAGGTCGGCCTGCGCCCGCGGCCGTTCTATTCGGTCATTTTCAACGAGGGCGAGCTGATGCAGAAGTTCGGCATTCGCTGCATCCCGGTCAATATCGGCGTGGTTGTTGATAAGTACAACCGTATTCTAGCCGAGCGGGATGAGGAATTAGAAAAGGGTGCCGCCCTGCTTGCCTCGCGCTACGAAATGGATGATCTGACCCCGCCGCTGCTGAAGAAGGTCTACGCCTTTGTTCTTCTGTATGAGGAGCTGTTTGCCGAGCTGGGCGTTTCTGCCATCTCGGCCGAGTGCTGGACAGCCATGCAGCTGGCCGTTGGCGCTATGCCATGTACCGCCTATTCGGTGCTGGCAGATATGGGCTACATCATCTCCTGCGAATCGGATATGCACGGTGCCATCACCATGGTGCTGCTTGCTGCCGCCTCGCGCGGTAAGAAGATCCCGTTCTTTGGCGAGTTTACCGTTCGCCACCCCGAAAACCAAAACGGCGAGCTGCTTTGGCATTGTGGCCCGTTTGCCTACTCGCTCAAGGCGCCGGATAGCGTAGCCAAGAACGTGAACATGCGCCAGTGGTTCCGCGTGAAGGATGGCAGCTACACCGTTGCCCGCCTTGACCAGGATAACGGCAATTACTCCATCCTCAACGGCACCTGCCGCTCGACCGATGGCCCCTACACCTTTGGCACCTACCTGTGGGCAGAGTTTGACGATCTTAACCGCTGGGAGGATAAGCTGATCGATGGCCCCTACATCCACCACTGCGTAGAGATCGAGGGCGATTATACCGAAGAGATCGCCGAATTTACCAAGTACGTTCCGCTGATCCGTAACGACCGTATGTAATTTTTGAAAGGAATATAACATGACAGATTTTCTCTTTACTATGGTCCTGTCCGAGCTGGAGGATGCCGTCGGACGGGAAAATTGCTCCACCCGTGAGATCGATAAGGTGGCGCACAGCGTAGACTATTTCTGGCTTTCCCGTATGTGGGCAGACCGCGGCTATCGTATGCCGGAGGCTGACGTTGTCGTTTCCCCCAAGGATGCTAAGGAGACCTCGGCGGTTTTGAAGATCGCCAACTACTATAAGATCCCCGTTGTTGTCTGGGGTGCCGGCGGCGGTACGCAGGGCGGCGCCATTCCGGTAGCGGGCGGTATCGTGCTGGATACCAAGCGCATGAACGCCATTCACGATTTCAACGAAAAGGGTATGTACATCGAGTGCGGCACGGGTGCGATCTACAAGCATCTGGAGTGGGAGGCAAACCAGCGCGGCTATGCCACCATGCATTACCCCTCCTCGCTGACCTGCTCTACCGTCGGTGGCTTCTTGGCGCACCGCGGCATTGGCGTTTCCTCTACCAAGTACGGCAAGATCGACGATATGGTGCTGCAGATGGAGGTCGTTCTGCCGAACGGCGATATCATCTATACCTCGCCGGCTCCTAAGCACGCTGCCGGCCCGGATCTGAACCAGATCTTCATCGGCTCTGAGGGCACGCTGGGCGTGATCACCAAGGCGCAGATGCGCATCTTTGAGCAGCCTGAATCCCGCAAGTTCCGCGGCTTCCTGTTCCATAACATGACCGATGCGTTTAACGCCGGCCGAGAGCTGTTGCAGAAGTTCAAGCCCTCGGTCATGCGTCTGTATGACGAGGCCGAGACCTCGTCCCTGATCAAAAAGATCGTTGGCGTGGCCAAGCCCGGCGCGTTTATGAACATTGCCATTGAGGGCGTGGCCGAGCTGGTAGAGGTAGAGGAGAAGATCCTGCTTTCCACCTTTGCCAAATACGGGGCCGAGGACCTTGGCTCTGAGTACGGTGAAAAGTGGTGGAAGGAAAAGATCACCTTCTTCTACCCCGGCAACATGATGGATCTGCCGCAGATGTTCGGCACCATGGACTCGATCGCGCCCTACGATAAGATCGAAAAGATCTACTGGGAGATGAAGAAGGCCATCGAGACCAACTTCCCGCAGGCCAAGTTCATTGCCCACTTCTCGCACTGGTACGAGTGGGGCGCCATGATCTATGACCGCTTCATCGTAGAGGGGAAGGACGTGCCCACCGACCCGCACGAGGCACTTCGCCTGCACAACGATATCTGGAACCTGGGCGTTCGTACCGCTATTCAGCACGGCGGCGTGGTCAACGACCACCACGGCGTAGGCATTAAGCTTGGCCGCCTGATGAAGGAGCAGTATGGCAGCGCCATGCAGGTATTCTATGGCCTGAAAAAAGAGCTTGACCCCAACGGTATCATGAATCCGTTCAAGCTCGGTCTGTAAGAAAGGAGAGGGAACATGCAAGTATCACAGAAAAGCAAAGAGACCTTTGACGCTTGTCGCTTCTGCTGGATGTGTCATCACATCTGCCCCATCGGCAACGCCACAGGTCATGAAAGAAATACCGCCCGCGCCCGCGCCCTTTCCCTTTCTTTAGTAGAAAGAGGCGGCCTCGCGCTGGATGAGGAGGTCAGCTCGAACCTCTATGAGTGCGCCCTTTGCTCCGGCTGTGCGCACGATTGCATCACCGGCTGGGATCCCACCAAGTTTACAAAGGAGGCCCGTCTGGCCGCCGCTTTAGAGGGTGTTTTGCCCCCGTACATCAACACCCTGCTGGATAACATAGCCGATTACGGCACGCCGTACGGCAAGGTAGAGGAGAATGCTGATCTTAAAAAGGCCATTGCCGCTCTGCCCAAAACGGCAGAGGTGCTTCTGTTCCTTGGTGCAGATGCCCGTGCGCTTTACCCCGCCGGTGCGCTGAACGCCATTCGCCTGCTCACCGCTGCCGGTGTGAGCTTCACCGTGCTGGCCGATGAGCCGACCGATGCGTATGCCAGCAACTTCCTTGTTGGTGCAGCAGAGGAGACCCGCGCCGCTATGCAGCGCGCAAACGCTGCCTTCGCCCCCTTCAAGACGGTCGTCTGCTATGACGGTACCGATGCTGCTGCCTTCCTGCGTGAGGGCAAGGAATGGGGCGTGCTGACTGCCAACGTCGTGACCTTCCCGGCTTACGTGGCCTCTCTGATCAAGGAGGGCAAGCTGGCCCCCAAGAAGGGCAACAAGGCCTACACGATCCAGGACTGCGCCTACATCGCGCGTGAGTTGGATGACGATGTGAGCATCCGCACCGTGATCGATGCGATCGGCGAGCGCCGCGAGATGCTGGTTTCCGGTAAGGCGACCATGCTGGGCGGCCAGGCGCTGATGGCGACCTACATGGCAGACGTGATCGCAAAGGTCGGCGCCCGCCGTATGCACGAGGCTCTGATCGCCGGTGCCGAGACCGTTGTGACCGAAAACGTTGGTGAATACCTTGCCCTTTCCACCGCTGCACCGCAGGGCGTAAAGGTAGTAACGCTGGAGGAGGCTGTACTTTCATGCTTGTAAGCTTTTCTGAAATTCTCGCCATGGCAGAGAAGGGCGGCTACGCCATCCCTGCATTCAACGTATATAATATGGAGACGGTCATGGGTGTGATCGCAGCGGCAGAGGCCGAGCGTGCGCCGATCATCCTGCAGTGCTACTCCCGTCTCTTTACCAATGAGGAGGGCTACTATCTTGCCCCCGTGATCCTGGCTGCCGCCAAGAAGGCAACCGTTCCGGTCTGCTTCCATCTTGACCACGGTGCCGGCGAATGTGAGGTAGAGCGTGCGCTCCGCGCTGGCGCTACCGGCATCATGATCGATGCCTCGGTCCTGCCGCTGGAGGAGAATATTGCCGCCACGCGTGCCGTTTGCCAGCGCTGCGCCTATATCGGCGTTGCGGTAGAGGGTGAGCTTGGCCACATTGGCTCCACCAAGGACGAAAAGGTCTCTGACTATACCGACCCGGCTGAGGCTGCCCGCTACGCAAGCGAGACCGGCGTTGGCGCGCTTGCCATCATGGTAGGCACGGCACACGGCCGCTATAAGCAGGCCCCCAAGCTGGATATTGATCGTATCCGCACCATCAAGGAACTGACCGGGCTGCCGCTCGTGCTGCACGGCGGCTCCGGCGTGTCGGATGAGGAGATCACCGCTGCCATCGCAGCCGGTATCCGCAAGATCAACTTCGGCACCGACCTCTGCTATTCCTTCCTGGATGCCGTATTTGCAACCTCGCGTGAGAAGGTGGGCATTGACCTGTTCATGAAGGAGGCAGTTGCTTCCGTTTCGGCCTTTGCCACCTCCAAGATCCGCCTGCTGGGTGCAGCGGGTCGCGCTTGATGGCGGCCGAGATCGTCGGTATTGGGGCAAACGTATACGATACGCTGATCGTATTGCCCCGCTATACCGAAGAGGATAAAAAGCAAAAGGCCGAATCTGTCAGTGTGGCAGGCGGCGGCCCGTGCGCGACCGGCATCGTTGCCGCCTCCAAGCTGGGGGCAAGCACCGCCTTTTTCGGCCGCGTATCGGATGATGGGGCAGGGCATTTCCTGCTTGATGATTTTGCCCGCTACGGGGTAGATACCACGCACGTCTCCGTGCATGCCGGCTATCGCGCCTTTACCTCCTACGTTATGCTCAGCCAGGAGACCACCAGCCGCACCATCGTCTTTGACCGCGGCGATCTGCCGCCCCTTTTGCTGGATGAGGCGCAGAAAAACGCCATCCGTGAGGCAAAGGTCCTGCTGGTAGACGGTAACGAGCTGTCTGCCGCTATTGAGGGCGCAAGGATCGCGCGTGAAAGCGGCACCGCCGTCGTCTATGACGCGGGCGGCCGATACGAGGGTGTCAAAAACCTCCTGCCGTACGCCGATTATCTGATCCCGAGTGAGGAGTTTGCCCTGGGTGAGACGGGGGAGAGCAACGCGGCCGATGCTGCGCGCAAGCTCTACGAGCTTTATCACCCCCGCGCCGTT
Organism: Eubacteriales bacterium; assembly: GCA_045543015.1. GTDB lineage: Bacteria > Bacillota > Clostridia > Oscillospirales > CAG-272 > UBA1740. The sequence continues at coordinate 21,655 of JAZQLY010000053.1, read as the reverse complement.
GTGGTAACGCAGGGCAGCCGTGGCGGTACCTATTATGACGGGTGTGAGCTGAAGACCTACCCCGCCATGCCCGCCAAGGTAGTAGATTCCAACGGTGCAGGCGACGTGTTCCACGGTGCCTATACCGCGGCCATCACCCGCGGGATGGATGCCTACCGCGCCTGCCTCTTCTCCTCTGCCGTTTCGGCCCTCAAGTGTGAGAAGATCGGCTCCCGCGCCGGCGTACCCGATTATGAAACGACCATTTCTTTTTTGAAGGAGCAAGGATATGAATTTTAAGAGAACATGGAATAAAAAGTTCGGCAAAAGCGAGATCTACACCAAGGAAAACAGCGCTTGCCGCCTGGTAGAGATGGATATGCTGCGTCTTGCCGACGGGGAGAAAAAGAGCTATTCTGAGGAGAATAAGGAGTTTGCGCTCGTTATTCTTGGCGGTAAATGCTCTGTCACAGCCGAGAGCTTCTCGTACGAGAATATCGGCTGCCGTGAGACGGTGTTTGACGGTGCCGCTACCTGCGTATACGTTCCGCGCAATACGCCCTTTACCGTGGTTGGCGTTGGCGAGGTATCGATCGCCGTTTGCAAGTCCCCGGCCGAGAAGGATCACAAGCCGGCCCTGATCACGCCGGAGCAGGTCGTGATCAAGGATCTTGGCAAGCCCGGCTGGCAGAGACAGGCACACTTCATCCTTGACGAGCGTACCGATGCCGATATCCTGTATATCGGTGAGGCATTCGTGCAGGGCGGCCAGTGGGCCAGCTACCCGCCCCACAAGCATGATGATGACAATATGCCCGTAGAGGCCGCTACCGAGGAGATCTACTACTACGAGTTCAAGAAGCCCGGTGGCTTTGGCATCCAGCGCGTATACACCAAGGAGGGCGATATTGACGAGACCTATACCGTCAAGTCGGGCGATTTTGTTGAAATTCCGCGCGGCTATCACCCCTTCCATGCAGCCCCCGGCTATGATAACTACTACCTTTGGATCATGGCGGGCAAGAATCGTGGCTTCTATATGACCACGGATGAGGATCATCTCTGGCTGACGAAGTAACAAAAAGCACGCCGCCCGCGCGAATATCTGCGCGGGCGGCTTTTGCACTTGATTTCTTTTTCGTTTTATGGTATCATGAAGAAAAAACAGAAGGAGTACTGCTATGTCGAAAATCGTTACGATACAAAATGCACATATCACCGTTGCCATCTCTACGCTGGGGGCAGAGGTACAGTCCGTTCGCAATGCAAGCGGCACCGAGTTTATCTGGGAGGGTGACCCGAATATCTGGAAGGGCCGTTGCCCCATCCTGTTCCCGATCTGCGGCGGCCTCAAAAACGATACCTATACCCTGAATGGCAAGACCTACAGCCTGCAAAAGCACGGCTTTATCCGTTTTTGCGAATTTACGGTGGACAGCCTGAGCGGCGATACCGCCGTTCTCTCCGCCCGCGAGACGGAGGAAACGCTGGCATCCTTCCCCTTCCATTTCGTATTCACCGTGACCTTCCGCATTATTGAAAACCGGCTCTCTATCTCCTACACCGTCAAGAACCTCGATAAAGAGACCATGTACTTCAACGTGGGCGGCCACGAGGGCTACGCTACGCCCGAGGGCATTGAGGAATACGAGCTGGTATTTGATGAGGAGGAGGAGCTTGCCGTCAATTCGCTCAGCGGCAATCTGATCGGCCATGATAAAAAGCCCCTGATGAGCGGTAGAGTGCTGCCCCTCAAAAAGGAGCATTTCTCGATCGATGCTATTATTCTGGAGGAGCTGCGCTCCCGCGCGGTAACGCTGCGTCATAAGGGCGGCAACCGTTCTGTGCGTGTAGAATACCCGGATCTTGACCATATGCTGGTATGGCAGATGTGCGGTGCACCCTATGTGTGCATCGAGCCGTGGAACGGTATGCCCGACTTTGCCGATGCCGATGGGGATATCACCAAAAAGACCTATATCACCGCCCTGCCGGGTGGTGAGAGCTATACCTCTACCCACACCATGACCTTTACGGAGGGGAACTGACATGACCTTTGCAGAGCTGAAAGAAAAAAATCCTGAGATCCGTCTGTACCACGTCACCGACCCGGCCTTTGCGCCCTATGGCCGCATCATTGAGGCAGATACGGCTGATATGGTCGCCCGCATGGAAGAGATCCCCATGCCCGAGACCGGCTCGCGCTACGTCCCCACTGAAAAGACGCTGGAGGAAGCGCCGCTTGCCGACTTTATCCGGCGGGAGCTGTTTGGCTGCGTTCCCGCGCAGATCGGCTATTGCTGGGGCTCAAGCAACCGTCTCAACGCCCTGGAGTGGCATATTTGTAATGAGATCAATCTGCCCGCTACCGACCTGGTGCTGCTGCTGGCCCTCCGCTGTGAGATGCAGGGCAACCACCTGGATGCGGAAAAGGTCGTTGGCTTTTACGTGCCGCGCGGTACGCTGATCGAGGTGTACAGCACCTCGCTGCACTTTTGCCCCTGCCAGGTCGAGAAGGGCGGCTTCCGCTGCCTTGTCGGTCTGACGAAGGAGACCAATACCCCCTTCACCGAAAAGCCGGCAGACCCGCTGCTTTTTGCCCGTAACAAGTGGCTGATCGCACATGAGGAAAACGAGGCGCTGATCGCCCGTGGCGCTGTTCCCGGCATCAGTGGTGAGAATTATACCGTCAAGCGGTAAGGAGAGGGCATGAAGTATTTTCTTGGTGTAGATTTTGGCGGTGGTGCCTCCAAGGCCACTCTGCTTTCTGAACAGGGCAAGGTGGTGGCCACCGCCACCATGGAATATCCCACGGCACACCCCGGCCCCGGCATGGCCGAGCAGGACCCGGACGATTGGTATGAGGCAACCTGCCGCAACGTGCGTGCCGTGCTGGAAAAGGCAGGCGTTGCCGCGCGGGACGTTGCTGCGCTCTCGCTGGATGCAGCTACGCATACTGCCGTGCTTTGTGACGGCGATTTTCGACCCCTGCGTCCTGCCATCTACTGGACGGACACCCGCTCCCAAAAGGAGGTGGCTGATCTCCGTGCAGAGATGGGCGACCGTATTCGCGCACTCTCGTATCACGCGGTGGACACCATTTGGACGCTGCCGCAGCTTTTGTGGGTCAAGCGGCAGGAAAGCGATCTGTTTTTCCGCACGAAAAAGATCCTCTTTGCCAAGGACTACGTCCGCCACCGCCTGACAGGCGACTACGTGACCGACGTCATTGAGGCAGAGGGCAGCATGCTCTTTGATATGGAAAAGGGCTGCTGGTCAGAGGAGCTTTGTGCGGCAGCCGGGGTAGACCCCCGCATGCTGCCCACGCTCTGCCGCCCGAGTGACATCGTTGGCAGCGTGACCGAGGCAGCTGCGCGGGATACCGGTCTGCTTGCCGGTACGCCCGTGCTGTGCGGCACCACCGATACGGTGATGGAGGTCTTTGCCGCCGGTGGCGTGCGCCCCGGTAATATGACGGTCAAGCTGGCTACGGCCGGCCGTATCTGCGTGATCACCGAAAAGCCGTTTACCGACCGTGATCTGGTCTGCTATTCGCATATTGAGGAGGGCCTGTGGTACCCCGGCACCGCCACCAAGGCGGCTGCCTCCTCCTATCGCTGGTTCCGTGATGCCTTTGGCGGCACCTACCGCGAGCTGGATGAGGCTGCGGCCGCCGCCGGCGTTGGTGCGGGTGGCGTTCTTTTCCACCCCTACCTGAACGGTGAGCTGACGCCCTATGCCAACCCGCGCCTTTCCGGCTCCTTCGTTGGTGTGCGGGCAGGGCATGATAAGGGGCATTTTGCCCGCGCGGTGTTAGAGGGCGTTGCCTATTCGCTGCGTGACTGCCTTGCCACGGTAGACCGTCTGCAAATGCCGCGGCAGGACCACGCCGTCATCATTGGCGGCGGTGCCTCCTCTCCCCTTTGGCGGCAGATCGTTTCTGACGTGCTTGGCATTTCGCTCATCGAACGGGAAAACAGCGATTCCTCCTTTGGCTCGGCCATGCTGGCCGGCGTGGCCGCCGGGGCGTTTTCTTCACCCGTGGCGGCGCTGGAGGCCTGCACGGCCATCCGCTCGCACACCGTGCCTGACCCCGCAAACAAAGAAGCGTATGAGAAGTCCTACCGCCGCTATCGCGCGGTGGCAGAGGCCCTTCTGCCGCTGGCAGAGGAGGCGTGATGCGGGCGCTGGTCTGTGTGCGCGTGGCAGGGGGGGAGCTGCAGCCCTTTGATGCCTGCGCCGTAGAGCTTGCCCTGCGTATGGGGGCAGAGGTGACCGTGCTTTCGCTTTGCCCGCCCTCGGCGGCCGAGCCGCTGCGTGCGCTGACGCGCCTGGGCGTTGCACGGGTGATCCTGCTCTCTGACCCGGTGTATGCCGGGGCAGATACGCTGATCACCGCCCGTATTCTTGCTGCCGCCGCCAAAAGGATCGGCTACGATCTTATTCTGTGCGGCCGCACCACCACCGAGGGAGAGACGGCGCAGGTCGGCCCCATGCTGGCCGCCATGCTCTCTCTGCCGCTGCTGCCAAGCGTTATGGCTTATGAAGACGGGCAGCTGCTGCTGCGCGGGGAGACAGACGGGCGCGAGATGCCCGCTGCCGCCCTGCTGACGGTAGAGCGGGCCTTTCCCCTCCGTTTTCCCGGTCTGCGCTCCCGCGTGCGGGAGATCGAGCAATGGGATAACGGCAGCCTTGGCCTGCCACCGGCAGAATGCGGGCTGGCCGCCTCGCCCACCCGCGTGCTTGCCGCGCGGGAGAGTGCCGTAGGCGCACGGCAATGCCGCATGATCGGGGCAGGGGAGCTTCCCGCCTTGATCGAGGAATTGCGTAAACAGGATAAGCAAGCAGCCGGTGAGTTCCCGCCCAGCGCGGAAAAGCTGCCGTTTGTGCTGGCGGTGGGGGAGCAGGCGTTGCCTGCTGCGCTTGCCGTAGGCGCACGCACCGAGCTGCTGACAGAGAAAGACCCTGTGGCGCTTGCCGGGATCGTTCGTCAAAAGGATCCGGATGCCGTGCTTTTCCCCGCTACGGCCGAGGGGCGCAATCTTGCCCCCACGGTGGCCGCTATGCTGGGGGCAGGACTGTGTGCAGACTGCACCGGCCTGGTTGTTGAGAACGGGCAGCTGATCCTGACCCGCCCGGCAAAGGGGGGCAGCATCACGGCAGATATTATTTGCCGCACCCGCCCTGCTATGGCCACCGTGCGCTGTGAGGTTGCCGGGGCAGAGGTCTTTCTTGGCCTTGGCAAGGGTACGCTTGGGCTGCGCCCGCGCTTTGAGGCGCTTGCAGAAAGGCTGGGGGCCACGCTGGCCGCCACCCGTGCCCTGGTCGATGCGGGCGGTGCGCCGTACCGGGAGCAGATCGGACTCACGGGGGCAAAGGCCTCCTGTAAGATCTATCTGGCCGTCGGCCTTTCGGGAGCGGTGCAGCACACCTGCGCGCTGGACGGGGCAGACGTTGTGATCGCCGTGAACCCGGCGCGGGATGCCCGCATCTTCTCCTGCGCGGATTACGGTGTGATCGCCAACGCTGAAGAGCTATTGAAAATATTTTCCGTTTAAAGATCAGCACCCTGGCTTGCCATGCAGGCCGGGGTGCTTTTTGCACTCCTTTTCTGTTGACGCATACAATAAAAACAGTACGCTTTGATAAAGAGGTGCTTTGTTTTATGTGTCAACCAATACGATTATGTGATCTGCAGCCGGGGGAGGCTGCCGTGATCGACTGCCTGTCCCCCTGTGACATGCGGCAACGGCTGCTGGACCTTGGCTTTTTGGAAAATACAGAAATAGAATGCGTTGGCAAAAGCCCGCTGGGGGACCCGGCCGCCTATGTGGTGTGCGGTGCGGTGGTGGCCCTGCGGCGGGCGGATAGCCGCGCAGTCTTGGTAAGGGGGAGGCGGGCGGCATGCAGGAAAACGGTATAGAAAAAAAGCGGTATACCGTTGCGCTGGCGGGCAATCCCAACGTGGGAAAAAGCACCGTTTTCAACGCGCTGACAGGCATGCGCCAGCATACCGGCAACTGGCCGGGCAAAACGGTTGCCTATGCCGAGGGGCTCTGCCGTGGGGAGGAGCGGGATTACCGCTTGGTAGATACCCCCGGGGCCTATTCCCTGCACGCCCGTTCGGCCGAGGAGGGCGTGACGCGTGAATATCTGCTGAGCGGAGAGGCAGATGCCATCGTGGCGGTATGTGACGGTGCCTGCCTTGCCCGCAATCTGCTGCTCGTTTTGCAGCTGATGGCACTCTGCCCGCGCGTGGTGGTATGCGTGAATTTGATGGACGAGGCTGCCGCGCGCGGCATCTATCCGGATATTTCTCGCCTTGGCGATCTGCTTGGTCTGCCCGTGGTAGGTACGGTGGCACGCAAGAAAAAAAGCGCGCGCACGCTGCTGCAGGCCGTAGACCGGGTGCTTACGCAGCCGTCCGTACCTCCGCCGGCTCTTGCGCCGCTCCTGCAGGAGTATGCTGCCGCCGTGCGGGAGGGGCGGGAGGATCATGCGCTCTCCACCGCACTTGCCGCGCGGGCGGCGGCCATTGCACAGGCAGCCTGCCGTGGGGAGGGGGAGGCGTATAGCCGCCGTGACCGGGCAATTGATCGCGTGGTGACCGGGCGGATCATGGCTTATCCGGTCATGCTGCTTTTGCTGTTTTTCGTGCTGTGGCTCACCATTGTGGCGGCCAACTATCCCTCTGCCTGGCTTGCCGGCGGCTTTGCATTTGTCTCGGATATGCTGCGAAACGGGCTGCAGCAGCTTTCTGCGCCCCCATGGCTGTGCGGCATATTGGTAGACGGCGTTTTTGGCGTGCTTGCAAGCGTGGTGTCGGTCATGCTGCCACCCATGGCCATCTTCTTCCCACTTTTTACATTGCTGGAGGATAGCGGCTACCTGCCGCGCCTGGCTTACAATTTAGACCGTCCCTTTGCCGCCTGCCGCGCCTGCGGCAAGCAGGCACTGACCATATGCATGGGCCTTGGCTGCAATGCGGCGGGCGTGGTTGGCTGCCGCATTATAGATTCTCCACGGGAGCGGCTGCTTGCCGTGCTGACCAACAGCCTGGTGCCGTGTAACGGCCGGTTTCCCGCCCTGCTGGCACTTTCCTTCATGCTTCTTTTCGGCGTGGCGGGCGGTTTTGCGTATTCGCTGCTTTCAGCCGGCATGCTGACATTCTTCCTGCTGCTTGGGGTCCTCATGACCTTGCTTGCCACGCGCCTCCTCTCCTGCACGGTGCTGCGTGGCATACCCTCTGCCTTTGCGTTGGAGCTGCCGCCCTACCGCCGCCCGCAGGCGGGGAGGGTGCTGGTCCGCTCGTTGCTGGATCGCACGGCGGCGGTGCTTTCCCGCGCTGTTCTGGTTGCCGTGCCGGCCGGATGCCTCGTCTGGCTGATGGCCAATATCACGGTGGGGGGCGAGAGCCTTTTGCTCCATGCCGCCGGGTTTCTTGACCCGTTTGCCACGCTTATGGGGTTGGATGGGGTGATCCTGCTTGCCTTCCTTCTCGGTCTGCCCGCCAACGAGATCGTTTTGCCGCTGGTCATGGCCGGCTATCTAGCAGCGGGTGCGCCGGTGGAGATCGAGAGCCTGCACGCCATGCGCACGGTGTTTCTTGCAAACGGCTGGACGCCTCTGACCGCACTTTGCACGGCTATCTTCTTCTTGTTCCATTGGCCCTGTGCCACCACCCTGCTGACGGTGAAAAAGGAAACGGGCAGCTGGGGCTACACGGCTTTGGCCGCTCTGCTGCCTACCGCGATCGGCATACTGCTTTGCATGCTGGTGGCCACCGTTGGCCGTGCTTTTCTGTAAAAAGAGGCTGCGTGATCAGCGCAGCCTCGTTTGATGATTTTTACATACTTTTTGATTGGAAAAGGACGGTACCTTGCCCTCTCTTTTATCTCTCTACAAACGCCAGCACGTTTCCCGCAAAATCCTTGACGGTAAAACGGCCGTTTTCATATACGGCGTAGCTTTTCGGGTTGCCGCCCTTAGGCAGCGAGACAGAGCCGGGGTTGAGCAGCAGCACGCCGCTCTCGTTCACCCGTGCTTCATACAGGTGCGTGTGGCCGTAGAGAAAGGCGGCGCCCTTGCGCAGCGGGGGCAGGTGTTCCGGGTTATGGTGATGCCCGTGAGTGGCAAAAACGGGTATTTCATCCCACATAAACTGCGCGTATTCGGCCATCACGGGGAAGGGCAGCACCATCTGGTCCACCTCTGCCTCACAGTTGCCGCGCACGCAAAGCGGGGCGGGCGAGAGGGCAGAAAGCAGCGCGATCACCTCTTTGGGGCGGTAGCCTGCCGGCAGGTCATTGCGCGGGCCGTGGTAGAGCAGGTCACCAAGCAGCACCAGCTCGTCTGCCTTTTCTTCTTCAAATTTGGCAAGCAGCGCGGCGCAGCAGTCTGCGTCGCCGTGCAGGTCGGATGCGATCAAAGCCTTCATATCTCGTCTCCCTTGTAAATTCTCCCCGGGGCGTTGCCTCCGGGGAGAGATTTGCTTATACCGTCTTCAGCTCCATGCCGTTTTCCTTCATTGCGGCCAGAATGGTGTCTATGTCACCCTGCAGCTCTGCCTTGGAGAGCGTCTTTTCACGCGAGGTGAAGGAGAGGCGGAAGGTAATGCTCGGGTTGCCCTCGCCCTCGTACACGTCGGTCACGGTCACGCCGGTGAGGAATTCACCGCCTGCGCGGCGCAGAAGTGCCTCTACCTCGGCAAATACCAGTGTGGACGGATCGGTGGCAAAGGTCAGGTCAATGTCAATACCCGGGAAGCGGGAGGGCTCACTGTAGCGGATGGGGGCGGGCGTAATGGCGGCCAGCGCATCCATATCCAACTCGGCTGCTACGCAGGCAGCACGCTTGTCCAGCTTGGTGCCGACGGCGGGGTGCAGCGCACAGATAAAGCCCAGCTCACAGTCGCCCAAGCGGACGGCCGCAGTGTTGACCGGGTGCTGCCAGGGGTAAGCGACCCCCTCGCCCGGTGTAAAGGTAGGCGCTTCGTGCTTGATATCGCGCAAAAGGTGCAGCACGATATCCCGCATGCGCAGGTAAAGCGATTCCTCACTTGCACTCTTGTCATACAGCACGATGCCCAGCTTCTTGCGCTCGTTGCAGCTGCCGTCCGGCAAAAGGCCCTTGACGGTACGGCCGATCTCAAACAGGCCGTAATGGTCGGCATAGCCGCGGTTCTCGGAAACGAAGTTCAGCAGGGTGGGGACCATGCTCGTGCGGACGGTATCATGCTCCGGCGTGCCGGCATTGAGAATACGCACGTTCTCCTCCGGCTCAATGCCCAGGGCGCGATTCTTCTCCCGGTCATTCCAGATATAGGAATGCACCTCGTGCAGCGCGTAGGTGGCTACCAGAATATCCTTTGCGCGGTTATCATTGCTGTTGGCAGCGGTACGGCGCACAGGCAGCAGCGGGCTGCGCGTGGTCTTGATCTCAAAGTTATCGTAGCCGTAGATACGGGTGATCTCCTCGATCAGGTCTGCCTTGATGGTCACGTCCTTGGTCGCACGCCAGGAGGGAACGGTCACGGTAAAGCGGTCGCCCTCGGTCACGCAGGCAAAGCCCAGCGCCGTCAGCGTGCGCAGGATCTCCTCCTTCGTGATGGTAATGCCCGTGTAACGGTCAACGTAACGCTGGTCAAAGGACAGCGTAATGGTATCAAAATGATGCACGTAAACGTCGGTCAGGGCCGAGATCACACGCGCGTTCGGCTCGATCGCCAGCAAAAGGGCAAGAAAACGCTCAGAGGCGGTCTTGGTCATTTCAGGGTCAAGGAACTTCTCGTAGCGCATGCTGGCATCAGTACGCATGCCCAGCTTGGATTCCGACTTGCGAACCGAAACGGCATTGAAGTTCGCGCTCTCCAGCAGCAGCGAGGTGGTATCCTCCTCGATCTCGGAATTCAAGCCACCCATGACGCCGGCAACGGCCACCGGCTCGCCGTGCGAGCAGATCATCAGCGTCTCGGGGTCGATCTCATGCTCGTTGCCGTCCAGCGTGGTAAAGCGGAAGGGCTCTGCAAAACGGCGCACCTCTACGGCGTCTACCCGGCGCAGGTCAAAGGCGTGCATCGGCTGGCCAAGCTCCAGCATGACGTAGTTGGTCAGGTCAGCCAGCAGGTTGATGGCGCGGCTGCCGCAGTAAAAGAGACGGATGCGCATGTTGACCGGGCTCACGTTGCGCTGAATGTTTTCAACCTTGATGCCGGTATAGCGGTAGCAGCGCGCGGGATCGTCGATCGCGATCTGAACGGCGGGCAGGTTGGCGTAGACGGCGGTATCGTGTACCGGCACGGGGCGCAGCGGGCGGCCGGCCAGGGTAGCGATCTCCCGTGCGATGCCGTAATGGCCCCACAGGTCAGGGCGGTTGGTCAGAGACTTGTTATCGACCTCAAACAGCGTGTCCTCTATATCGTACACGGTCTTGATGTCGGTGCCAAGCGGAATATCGTCGGTGATCTCCATCAGGCCGCTGTTGTCGGCACTGATGCCAAGCTCAGCCTCCGAGCAGCACATACCGCAGGACTCATAGCCTGCCACGGTCGCACGGCTGATCGGGTGGCCGCAAACGGCGCCGCCCTCGGTGGCAAAGGCCACGCGCATGCCAACGCGCACGTTCGGTGCGCCGCATACGCAATCAACCAGCTCACGGCCGTTGTTGATCTTTAAGAGGTGCAGCTTTTTGGAATTGGGATGGTTCTCGATCGAGGCGATCTCTGCCACGATCACGCCGTGCGTATCACGGCCGTAATGGATCACGTCCTCCACCTCTGCGGTCGAGAGGGTGAAGCGGTGGATCAGATTTTCAAGATCGAGACCTGTCAGATCGACAAAATCACCGATCCAGTTCATAGAAATCAGCATGGTTCTTCTTCTCCTTTCTTACCCTTATTCGCTCTCAAACTGGGAAAGCACCTTCAGGCTGCCGGAGTTGAGATCGCGGATGTCCTTGACGCCGTACTTCATCATGACCAGGCGCGTAAGACCGAGACCAAAGGCAAAGCCGGTGTATTCCTCGGGGTCAATGCCACCCTCACGCAGCACGTTGGGGTGTACCATGCCGCAGGGGCAAAGCTCCAGCCAGCCGGAATTCTTGCAAGAGGGGCAGCCCTTGCCGCCGCAGATCTCGCAGTTGATATCCAGCTCAAAGCCGGGCTCGGTAAAGGGGAAGTAGCCGGGGCGCAGGCGCACGTTTACCGGGCGGCCGAACACCTCACTGAGCATCGTCTTCATAAAGTAGATGAGGTTGGAGATCGAAATGTCACGGTCGATCATCAAGCCCTCCATCTGGAAGAAGGTGTTCTCATGGCAGGCATCCGTCGCCTCGTTACGGAAGCAGCGACCGGGGAAAATGGCACGCAGCGGCGCGCCGTATTTCTTCATGATGTGGTTCTGCGCGGCCGAGGTCTGCGTTTTCAACAGCTGGCCGTTGGAAAGGTAGAAGGTATCCTGCATGTCGCGGGCCGGGTGATAGGGCGGGATATTGAGCGACTCAAAGCACTGGTAGTCATTGACCACCTCGGCATAATCCTCAATGGTAAAGCCCATGCTGGCAAAGATCTCCTCCAGGTCACGCTGCACCAGCGTGATGGGGTGATAGGAGCCGTGCTCCTCTCCTGCGGGCAGGGTAGGGTTGTAGCGCTTGGCACCCATAATGGCGGCGTTCAGCGCAGCCTCACGCAGCTCGTCCGTCTTTTTGGCGATCGCCGTCTCTACCTCGGTCTTGAGGGTATTGATGAGCTGGCCAGCCTCCTTCTTTTCTTCAACCGGTACGTCGCGCAAGCCCTTGAGCAGGTTGGTCACCTCGCCCTTCTTGCCAAGAAACGCAACGCGCAGGTTCTCCAGTTCGTCCTGGGTGCTGACCTTACCGATCTCGTCAGCAAAGCGCAGCCGCAGGGCCTCGATCTGATTTTTCATGTCCTTGTCCTTTCGGCGTGTTTTTTACATAATATAACATCTTATTATAGTACAAAAACGCGGGGCTTGTCAAGCCCCGCGCCCTGTTTTTTGGGAAAATTATGATTTTTTTTGATAAGCATCCAGCACATCCCGGTAAATGACCGCAGGCAGCAGCTCTTTTGCCGGCAGGCCGCGGCGTAGAAATTCCCGCACCCAGGAGGAGGAAATGTGCGCATAAGCTGCATCGGTTGGCAGAAACATGGTCTCCGGCCCGCCCGCCAGGCGGTTCAGCACGGCCATATCCTGCTCGTAGGCCAGATCGTCTGCATTACGGACACCCTTAAGGATGGCCGTGATCCCGTGGGCGCACGCATAGCCGGCCACCGTGTCAGAGCAGGTGGCGGCGGTCACGTTGTCACCGCAGGCGGCGCAGACCTTTTGTAAAAAGGAAAGCCGCTCGTCAAGCGTGAACAGGTATTGCTTTTTGCTGTTTTCAAAAATAACGACCTCTACGCGGTCAAACAGTAAGGCCGCGCGGCGAATGAGATCCTCATGCCCGCGCGTGACCGGGTCAAAGCTCCCGCTGATCAGTACCGTTTTCATCAACTTCATCCTCCCGTAACGTCAGAATGTGGATATAGGTGTGCGTGTAGCGCGCGGTTTTGCGCGTGGTGAACCTGGCAGCAAGCTCCTCGTTCTCGCCAAAAACATCCGGCTCGTTGCTTTCACAAACAAACAGGCAGTCCGGCTCTACCAGGTCGCCCTCCAGCAGCCGCCGGAGTGCCTCCGCATGCGCGTGCATGGCGTAGGGTGGGTCTAAAAACACCAGGTCAAACCTCTCACGCCCACGCGCCTTGCGCAGATAATTGCGGTAATCGCTGATCAGATAGCGGCACCGGTCGGAAAGCCGCGTCTTTTGTGCGTTGCGCTTGATCACGGCAATGGCCTCCTCGGCCGCATCTACAAACATGCAGGTCTTTGCCCCGCGGGAAAGTGCCTCTAACCCCATTTGGCCACTCCCGCCAAACAGGTCAAGCACCCGTCGCCCCTCGGTCTCAAACTGGATGGCGGAAAAGATCGCCTCCTTGACCCGCTCTGCTGTCGGACGGGTGACGTCCTCGCCCTCTAACGTCTCCAGCCGCACGCCACGCGCACTGCCGGTAATGATCCTCATCATATCGTATCCTCCTCCTTCGGGTGGAAATGGCGGTATACCGCCGCCGCATCAGTATGGGAGATGCCGCGCACGGCGGCAATATCGTCCTCTTTGGCTTTTTTCAGCTTGGAGAGGCCGCCAAAGGCGGCAAGCAGCAGCTTTGCCCGGGCGGGCCCGATGCCGGGAATATCCTCAAGCGAGGAGCGGCGCAGTGTTTTGCGCTTGGCCCCCATCGTTTGCCGCACGGCAACGCGATGCACCTCTTCTTGTATTTTATAGATCATGGCAAACACGCCACCCTCCAACGCAATGCTGATCTCCCGCTCCCCGTCGGTCAGCGCACGCGTTTTGTGAAAATCGTCCTTCACCATGCCAAAGATCGGAATATCCAATCCAAGCGTGGCAAGCACCTCACGCCCTACGTGTACGTGGCCCACCCCGCCGTCCAGCAGGATCAGATCGGGCGCCGTGCCAAGCGAGGGGCTGCCGTCCCCGATGTGGGAGAGGCGGCGCGTCAGCGCCTCCCGCGTGGCAGCGTAGTCATCGATCCCGTCGGTCGATTGAATGGTAAAGGTGCGGTAATCGGCACGCTTCATCCCCCCGTCGGCATATACCACCATGGCGGCCTTGATATGCTCGGTGCCGAGGTTGGAGATATCGTATGCCTCAATGCGGTCGGGCAGCACCTCCAGCCCCAGCAGATGGCAGAGGGAGATGAGCGTTTTGTCCTCCCGCACCATGTCGGCGGCGTAGCGGGCAGCCCGCTCCTTGGCGTTTGCCTCTGCCATGGCGCACAGGCTGCGCTTGGCACCGCGCTGCGGTGTGTGCAGGATCACGCGGTGGCCTGCCCGCTCGGAAAACACGCGGGCAAGCGTTTCGTATTCCTCTTCCTCTAACGAAAAGGCAAGCAGCACCTCGCGCGGCAGCCTGCTGCCGTCCCGGTAAAAATCGTATAAAAAGGCAGAAAGCGATTCTGCATCCGGTATCTCGGCGGCCGAAAAAACAAATTCATTCTTGCCGCACAGCTTGCCCTCCCGCACCATCAGCATGGAGAGAACGCCGCAGGCATCGTCGGTATAAACGGCAAAAACGTCCTGCTCTACGTGCGCGTCGGCCACTACCTTTTGCTTTTCCTGCAGGTGGCGCAGGGCAGCAATGCTGTCACGGCAGCGGGCTGCGTCCTCAAACCGCTCGGCCTCGGCATATTGCAGCATTTCTGCCTCCAGCAGGCGCACCGTGTCACGCACGCCGCCATCCAGCACCGCGCAGGCGGCCTGTACCGTTTTGCCATATTCCTCTGCGCTGATGTTGCCCGTGCAGGGGGCCATGCAACGGCCCATCTGCGCGTACAGGCAGGGGCGCTCCTTGCCGATATCCTTGGGAAACGAGCGGCGGCAGGTGGGCAGGCGGAAAATACGATTGACCGCATCTGCCGCCGCATAGGCGGCAGCGGTGCCCGTGTAGGGGCCGAAATACCGCCCGCGCCCGGCCTGCCTGTCCCGGGTAACGATCAGGCGCGGGTAGGGCGAGTCGGTCATTTTGATATAGGGGTAGGATTTTGCATCCTTGAGCTTGATGTTATAGTGAGGGGTGTGCTGCTTGATCAGCACGTTCTCAAGCGAGAGTGCCTCGATCTCGCTGTCGCACAAAATGGTATCAAAATCGGCCACCTGGGAAACCATGCGGGCGGTCTTGCGATTATGCTCGCCCACGAAATAGCTGGTAACCCGGTTCTTCAGCTTGCGGGATTTGCCCACGTAGATGATCTTGCCGTTTTTGTCCTTCATCAGGTATACGCCGGGTTCTGCAGGCAGAGCGGCAGCCTTCTCCCGCAGGCGTAAGATGGTGGGGGTCATGCCGTCTCTCCTTTCCTATAGTCAAGAAAACAGCGGGCACCTGCGGCAAAAAAGCCGGCAGAATGCCCGCGTGTGCAACGGCCGGTGCCGTTTATTCCTGAAAGCCGGAGGCAACAAGCGCACAAAGCCCGTCAAGGGCGGCCTGCTCATCCGTGCCATCAGCGATCAACGTAACGCTCATACCCTGTACAATGCCGAGAGAAAGAACGCCGAGAAGGCTCTTGGCGTTGACCTTGCGGTCATCCTTTTCTACCCAGATGGAGCATTTGTAGGAATTCGCCTTCTGGATAAAGAAGGTGGCGGGTCTGGCATGCAAGCCCACGTTGTTGTTGATAGTGACATTACACGTAATCATGTCTCATACCTCAATTTGGAAAATAAAAAACAAACTCGGGGCAAACCCCCGTCTTTTATATCAGTATAGCAAATTTTATCCTTAAAATCAAGTGTTTTTCTAAAAAAAGATAAATTTTATCCCATCGGTAAGGGAGAAATTGCTTGAATTTCGACCGTACAGGTCACACTCCCCTGCGAAAGCTGCAGCGTCTCTCCCATTGCTAAGCGGCGCGTGCCGCCAAGCAGAAAGGTCCCGTCACTTGAAAGCGTACCCTCTGCAGTGAAGAAAACGTGCAGGCCGTATGAAAAGAGGGAGTCGGTTTGCTGCAGGTTGCCGTTTTCATCCGGCACGAGGACAGGCATATTCACCGCCTCGGCCGTGTAGTCCTTTGCAAAAACGCTGCCGTCCGGCAGGCAAAACGGGGCATCCTGCGCGGCAAGGAAGCCTGCGGTGTTCTCATCCAGGTCATAAACCAGGAACTCGATATTCGCCCGGTACGGCTCGGTTTTTTCGGCAAACAGGATGCTGGCACCGCGGAAAAGCAGCGCAAGCAGCAAAAGCACCGAAACGGCGATCAGCAGCCAGTCTGCCACGTTCAGTTTTACATAACGGCCCTTCTTTGGTTGCATGGTGCCTCCTTTTCTCGTGGCGGCGGTCACGGCTTCTACGGGGTGACCTGCAGGTCGGTGCAGATCCCCGTGCCCACAAGGGTGGGCAGGCGCAGGCTTATACGCTCACCACGGTATAATAAAAATCCGGAAAGGGAGTAGCCGCCCCTTTGGGCGGTTCCACGGGTGCGAATGGTCATGGTAACGGTCTTGTAGCCGGGGTAGGCAACAAGACGCATGCTGTTTGTGCGGCTGCTGTAGCTCTGCGTGTAGGCGGGGGTGATGCGGTAATCGACCAATTCGCCGATCTGCCGCTTGCTCACCGCGTCCAGCACGGGGCTGCCATGCGAAATGCCATGCACGTATTCCTCCCGCACGGCGGGCAGGGTAACGGTATAAAGCAATAGGCTGTCTTGACTATCCGCCCGCTTGGGGCGCCCAGCGTAAAACAGGCAGGCGAGCAGAAGCAGCGATACAAGGATGCATGCCACATCGATCAGGCGAATGGCGATGCGGTCTGCGCGAGAAAGAGATTTATTCATGATCCTCCATGCGGTGAAACAGGAGAAGGCTCAATCCTCATCTAACGCAATGTCAATGGCGTAGGTCTTGGCACCGATGTCGTGCAGCGGGGTGTTGCGCTGCCGCTCGATCTTGCCGACGCGGGAGATCGCAGCGGCAATGCCGGCAACGGCAAAGAACAGGAAAAAGATGCGTGCGTTGTAGAAAACGTGGTCGGTCAGCCCAAAGATCAGAACGGCCAGGATGCCGCCGCCGGCGGCCAGGCTGTAAAGGCGAAGGGTGCCGTTTGTCTCCTCGTGCTGGTGGGAGATCACGCATTGGAAAAACGTAACGGTAAACAGCAAAAGCAGCAGCGGGCCTATCAGTCCGAATTCACACAGGTACTGCAGCAGCAGGTTGTGTGCGTGCGGGGCTGCCTCGATCCCCGAAAGCGCGTAGTAGGGGTAAACGGCAGAAAACGCCTCTTGCCCCACGCCAATGCCGCCAAGCAAATGCTCCTTTGCCATTTCATACGCGCCCTGCCAGGTGCTGACGCGGTAAGAGATAGAGGAATCGCCCAGCAGCGAAAAGGCCGAGTTCAGGCGGGAGGCAACGGCAGAGCCGAAATGCTGCAAGGCAACAAAGCTGCCGATCGCCGCCGGGACCCAGATATACATGGTAGCCGGGTTGTAAGCAAACAGGAAGATGGCCAGCGATAAGATCACGCCGATCCATGCCCCGCGCGACCAGGTAAGGATGATGGCAGCCATGAACAGCCCGAACAGGAGCAAAGAGCCTGCGCGCTCACGCAGGCGGCCCTTTTTCAGAATGCCGGCTGTCACGAACGGGAAAAGCAGAATGAGGTAGGTGGCAAGAATATTGGGGTTGCCAAATGCGGCGGTAATACGGCCGCCGATATAGTCATAGGCCGCGTTGTCCAGCCAGTCGGCTACCGCCCGGCCGGCAAACTGCTGGTAAAGTCCAAGCAGGGCCGTGGCTACGCCGCCAATGGTGATGGCGGTAATGGCGCGCTGAATGGCAGAAGAGGAGTTGAGCAGATTGGCTGAAAGAAAATAGCCAAGCAGCAGGATCGCGTACAGGATCGCCTCTGCCGAGGAGGCGGCCCCACCGTGCGTAAACAGGGCAGCTACCGTATACATGGCACCAAGCAGCAGCACGGTCAGATCCAGCGGCTTGAAGGAAAACGTGCGCTTGCCAAGCAGCAGCTTGAACAGGTAGCTGACGGTGCCGATCAGCACCAGCGTGGCCAAGAGAAAGGTCGGCCGCTCAAATAGGAAAAAGAAGGGGCATAATGCCAGCGCACTGTACAGGCACAGCTCCGGTGAAAAGAACAGCAGGAGAAAAACAGCGATACCCAGCAGCCCGATCACGAGATAGAGCGGGTGTACAAAAAAGCAGATAATGCCGAAAAGTGAGCCGATCAGAAATGCCACGGTGGAATTGATCGTCAGCGTTTTCTTTTTAACGTAGGGATATTGCGGTAGGCCGATCAGCCGATAGAAAAAGGCGTTCAGCAGCCGGCTCTCCTGCATGGTCACGTAGATCGGGCGGGCGGAGAAGAGCAGCGGAATGCTGAGCAGCGTGACCGCCACGCCGGTGATCAGGGCGCTTTCCTTTCCGTCCCGCGCCCATTGGGCAAAATAGCGGATCACGAATACCAGGACCGTATACAGGCCAAAGGTGGAAAACAGAATGCCGTAGGCGCGCGTCTCTGTATACCGCAGCATATCGCCAACGCGGCCAAAGAAGCCGGCAAGCGGAGAATGCGTAAACAATTCACCGATCTTGCGCCGCAGGGGGGAAGCAACGCCCCTTGCGCGGTTTCCCGTCAGGGTGCGCATGGTGCGGCTTTCATTCACCGCCTCACAGCTCTTGTCATAGGCGTGGAAAAAACGGCCAACGGCAGAGGCGGCAAGCCAGGCTGCCACCCGCGCGGGAAAGGAAAGGAACGAAGAAAAAAAGGATGCGCGTTGCCGGCTTTCGGAACGGTTTTTGTTCATCGTCTCTCCTCCTTTATTTTGTCTTGCTTTTGGCCGCCTCATACGCGGCGTAAAGATCCGGGCGTCTTTCCCGTGTCAAGGCGACCGATCGCTCGTTTCGCCATTTATCAATATTTTCATGGTGGCCGGAGAGCAGAATGGGCGGCACCTCGCGCCCGCAAAAAACAGGGGGGCGCGTGTACTGCGGATATTCCAGCAGGCCGCTTGCAATGCTCTCACCCTCATAGCACTCCGGGCTGGCCAGCACGCCGTCCAGCATGCGGCTGACTGCATCTACCAGAATGCAGGCGGGTATTTCACCGCCCGTTAATACGTAATCCCCGATCGAGATCTCCTCGTCCACGATCTCCTCGATCACGCGCTCGTCCACGCCCTCGTAATGCCCGCACAGCAGGATCAGCTCGTCATAGGCGCACAGCTCGCGTGCCACCTCCTGCGTGAACAGGCGACCGCGCGGCGAGAGGTAGATCACGCGGCGCTTTTTTGCCGCATCACGCCCCTCCATGATCGCGCGGTAGCAGTTGTAGATCGGCGGGGCGGCCATCACCATGCCAACGCCGCCGCCGTATGGCGTGTCATCCACGTTGCGGTGCTTGTTTTCCGAAAAATCGCGTATCTGGTGGCAATGCACCGTAATATGCCCGGCCTTTTGCGCCCGGCCGATAATGCTCTCAGAAAGCACAGTGTTCACCATATCGGGGAACAGCGTCATAATGTCAAAGCGCATGGGCACCCTCGCTTTCTTCCTCGTCAAAAAAGCCGGGAATGGGGCGAATGTAAATGCCCGCCTCAATATCAATGCGGTCTAAAAACGCAGGCACAGCCGGCAGCAAAACGGCTTTGCCGCCCGGTGTGCGGATCTCGTACAGGTCTGCGGCGGGAGAGGGCTGCACGTCGGCCAGGTGACCGTACAGGCGGCCGCTGTCAGCATCCAAAACGGGCAGGCCGATCATATCGGCGATCAGTGCACCACCCTCCGGCACGGGAATGTCCTCACGCTTGGCATACAGCATCCTGCCGCGCAGAGCAAGCGCCGCATCCCGGTCCCCGTACCCCTCCAAGGTCATGATCGCCGCATCTCCCGCAGCCGAGGCGGAAAGCACGCGGTAAGGCGTGTAGGTGTCGTTTCTTTCCTGCATATAAACGGTTGCCAAGCCGGCAAGCACGGCCGCGCTGTCACATAACGATTGCACGCGTAAGGCCCCGCGCACACCGTGCGCGGTAGTGATCTTGCCACATTCTAAATAGCTTTTTTTCATCGGCCGGCCTCTTTTCTGTCAGTTCCTGTTGGTATGATAGCTTATTATATCACATTTTTTCGGAAAATGCAACCATAAAGGGAGAAAAGCGTTTTTGCATTGCCTTAGGAGGCATGTGCAGCTCTCCGTGCGGGCGCGGCGCATCGTAAAGCGCAAGGTACAGGTGGTCATAGGCGTGTGCCATCTCCTCTGCCCGCAGGTCATGCAGAAAGCGCCTGCGCGCTCCGCCTGAGAGGCGGCAGTAAAGGGCGGGGTCGTTTTTCAAGCGGGAGAGGCAGGTGGCCAGCTCCCCCTCGCTCTTTTCCTGAAACAGCAGCCCGTTTTCACCCTCTCGCACCATTTCCGTATTCCCGCCAAAGCGGCTTGCCACGCAGGGAATGCCAAGGCTCATCGCCTCGGAAAGGGCAAGGCAGGAGGTCTCTGTTCCGACCGAGCAGTTTACCGCTACGTCAAACAGGTTCAGATAGGGGGCGGGGTCCTCCGCGTGGCCTGTAAAGGTCACGTGCGCGGCAATGCCCATCTCCTTGGCAGCCGTGCGCAGCGCCGCTTCCTCCTCCCCGCCGCCCACGATCAGAACGTGGTATCCCTCCTGCTCCTCCAGCAGTAGCTTGGCAGCCCGCAGCAGGGTCATGTGGTCCTTTACCGGGGCAAGCCGTGCGCATATGCCGACGACAAAAGTCCCCTCGCTGATCGACAATTGCCGGCGCAGCTCCTCCCGCTTCGCCCCGGAAAGACGGGGGACGGCACGCGCCCCGTTGCGGATGAGCAGGATCTTTTCGGGCGGGATGCCCAGTGCCATCAGATTTTCTGCCGCCGCCCCGGCGGTGGCCACCGTGCAGGTGGTCAGGCTTTTGTCTGCCATGCGATGCACCCATGCAGAAAACCGGTGCCGCCCCGGCTTGGTCTTGTAGGCGCAGTGCCGCGTGGCCAGGCGGATCGGCACCCCCGCAAGCCAGCCCGCGATCCGCCCGGCAAGCGAGGCGTGCGTGTGCAGGATGTGTGGCTTTTCACGGCGGATGACGGCTACCAAGCGAAAAAGGTCGCGCAGGGCAAGCGAGCGGTCTGCCCCACGCAGGATGGGAAAAACGCGAAAGCCGCGCGCAGAAAGGCGGGGCGCCATGGCCGCGCCGCGCGGCAGCACCACGGCAAAGCAGCTTTTTGGCAAAGACGAGTGTGTCAGCATATTCTCCAGCAATACGCCTGCACCGCCCACGCCGCTGTCGGTCAGGATGTGTAGGATCTTCATAAAGGCCTCCTGTTACAGGTGATATGGATAGTATGTGCAAATTGGTGGACATTTTTGCAAATACGGTGCATGGTTCATAAAAAAACAGCCTGCCGTATTGGCGTGATACTCTTAACGGAGTATCACGCCAGTTCTATTCGCCTCTCGGCGAGTTCTATTGCTACGCAGTGATATTCGGCTTACGCCGAGTGATATTCGCTTCGCGAGTTTTGGAGGCGAATAGAATATCACTGAAGCCGTAAGGCTTCAATATCACTATCGCGTTAGCGATAATATCACTCCGACGAAGTCGGAATATAACTTGACTAACCATCAACTTTGTTGTATAATATTGGTAGAGGTGATATTATGTCAAATAGCATTTTAAGAGACAAAGCAAAGAATTTTGCAAAGAATATTGTTTTCCTCTGCCGTAATATGAAGGAAGAGCACAAAGAAACGGTGCTTATAAATCAGTTGTTGCGTTCGGGCACTTCCATAGGAGCAAACATTCACGAGGCTCAATATGCACAAGGCACGAAGGATTTTATATCCAAACTTGAAATTGCGCAAAAGGAATGTTATGAAACAGAATATTGGCTTGAACTTTTATTTGAAACCGGTTGTATTGAAGAATCCGCATACAAAGCTATTCAAAACGATTGCGGAGCTATACGCCGAATGTTAATTTCCTCGCTAAATACAATTAAGGCAAAACAAGAATAGGGGTATGGGCTTTGCCCCATGCCTTTGTAATACAAAGGCGAAACTGGCGATAAAACAAAACATTTCGGAGGCTTATATGAATAC
>JAZQLY010000052.1:0-12166 GCA_045543015.1 Eubacteriales bacterium | reverse complement strand
TACCTGCTGGATCAGACCGTCCTTCATAACAACGATACGGCTTGCCATGGTCATAGCCTCGGTCTGGTCGTGGGTAACGTAGATAAAGGTGGTACCAACCTTCTTGTGGATCTTGGTCAGCTCGGTTCTCATCGAAGCACGGAGCTTAGCGTCCAGGTTGGAAAGCGGCTCGTCAAGCAAGAATACCTTCGGGTTACGAACGATGGCACGGCCCAGCGCTACACGCTGCTTCTGACCACCGGAAAGAGCCTTCGGCTTTCTTTCCAGCAGGTGGTTGATATCCAGAATGCGGGCAGCCTCCTCCACGCGGCGCTTGATCTCCTCCTTCGGAACCTTACGCAGCTTCAGGCCGAATGCCATGTTTTCAAATACGGTCATGTGCGGGTACAGAGCGTAGTTCTGGAACACCATCGCGATATCGCGGTCCTTCGGTGCTACGTCATTTACCAGCGTATCGCCGATAAAGAGCTCACCCTCAGAGATCTCCTCCAGACCTGCGATCATACGCAGGGTAGTAGACTTACCGCAGCCGGAAGGACCAACGAAGATCAGAAACTCCTTGTCCTTGATGTCCAGGCAGAAGTCGGATACGGCGGTAACGCCGCCGGGGTACTTCTTGTAAATGTGCTTGAGAGACAAGCTTGCCATAGTGAAATCCTCCTGTTTATATGAGTATCAATTTTACGTTCTTATTGTACCAAATTTTTTACCAAAAGAAAAGGGTTTTTCTTACCAAACTTTTGCTCTGATTTTTGTATATGTTGCACAAAAAAACGAGAAGTGTTCAAAAATATGGAAAAATGTTTCTATTAAATATCTAATTTATTAGAAAAACGACCCGTTTTTACTTCGCGCTGTTCAAATTCTTGCGGGAAAGCGAAATGCGCTTGCGCTGAAGATCCACGCTCTTGATGCGTACCTCGATCACGTCTCCCACCGCGTACATTTCGCGCGGGTGGCGGATAAACCTATCGCTCATCTCGGAGATGTGCAGCAGGCCGTCCTCATGCACGCCAATGTCCACAAACGCACCAAAGTCTACCACGTTGCGCACGGTGCCCTTCAGCAGCATGCCCTCCTCCAGATCCTTCATTTCCAGCACGTCAGAGCGCAGAACGGGCGCGGGGGCAGAATCACGGATGTCGCGGCCGGGCTTCTCCAGCTCGCCGATGATGTCCATCAGCGTCGGCTCACCGCAGTCAAGCTCACGGCAGACCTTTTCGACCCCGCGCAGGGTCACCTTGGTACGCAGCATGCCTACCTCGCCCTTGCGCACGTCCTCCTCGGTATAGCCGAACAGGGCAAGCAGGCGGTTGGCAAGCTCGTAGGATTCGGGGTGAACGCCGGTATTGTCAAACAGCTCGGCAGAGCCGGGCACGCGCAAGAAGCCGGCGCACTGCTCAAAGGCCTTGGCACCGATCTTCGGCACCTTCAGGATCTGGGCGCGGCGGGTGAACTCGCCGTTCTCCTCACGGTATGCCACGATGTTCTTGGCAGCCGTGGTGCTGATGCCGGCGATGTAGGAAAGCAGGGAATAGGAGGCAGTGTTCACGTCAACGCCGACGGCGTTTACGCAGTCCTCTACCACGCCGCCAAGCGCCTCTGCCATGCGGGCGGGCTTCATATCATGCTGGTACTGGCCAACGCCGATCGCCTGCGGCTCGATCTTAACAAGCTCGGCAAGCGGGTCCTGCAGGCGCCGTGCGATCGAAACGGCAGAGCGCTCGGTCACGTCAAAGTCCGGAAATTCCTCTGCACCAAGCTTGGAGGCGGAATAGACACTGGCGCCCGCTTCGCTGACGATGGTGTAGCGCACGTCACGGTCAAGCCCCTTCAGCGTTTCGGCAATAAACAGCTCGCTCTCGCGGGAGGCGGTGCCGTTACCGATGGCAACCACGTCTACGCCGTAGCGGCGGATGAGGCGCAGCACCGTCTCACGGCTGCGGGGAATATCCTCGCGCGGCTTGGTGGGGTAGATCACGGCCGTATCCAGCACCTTGCCGGTGTTGTCGACCACGGCCAGCTTACAGCCGGTACGGTAGCCGGGGTCATAGCCCAGCACGGTCTTGCCCTTGAGCGGGGAGATCATCAGCAGGTTGCGCAGGTTCTCGGCAAAGACCTTGAGAGCGCCCTCGCTTGCCTCGTCAAAGAGGTCAGAGCGGATCTCGCGCTCAATGGCGGGGAAGATCAGACGGTCATAGCTGTCGCGGATGGTGTTCATCAGATAGGGGACGGCAGCACTCTCTTTGTTCTTGATGATGTGCGCTGCCAGCTTGGCAATGGCATCCTCCTCCGGCACCTCGACCGATACCTTGAGGAATTCCTCCTTTTCACCACGGTTGATCGCTAAGATCCGGTGGCCGCGCAGCTTTTTGATCGGCTCGCTGAATTCGTAATAATCCTTGTAGACCGAGTCCTCCTCCTTGGCCGCACGGGTGGTAAGAGCGCCGCAGTCTACGGTGAAGGCACGCAGCATCTTGCGGTAATCTGCCTCGTTGGAGATGTCCTCGGCAATGATGTCGCAGGCGCCTGCCAGCGCTTCCTCTGCCGTGGCAACGCCCTTTTCCTCATCCACAAAGGTGGCAGCCACCTCGGGAATGGCAGGCTCGTAGGAGGCTCTCTGCTCCATGATCAGCTCGGCCAAGGGGCCAAGGCCCTTTTCGCGTGCGATCGAGGCGCGCGTCTTTCTCTTCGGGCGGTAGGGGCGATAGATGTCCTCCAGCTCGACCAGGGTAACGGCGCGGTCAAGCGCCGCGGTGATCTCGGGGGTCAGCTTGCCCTGCGCATCGATCAGATTGGCGATTTCGGTACGCCGCTCGTCCAGCTTGCGCAGATAGTTCAGGCGATCCTCCAGGTTGCGCAGCATCACGTCATCCAGGCTGCCGGTCACCTCCTTGCGGTAACGGGCGATAAAAGGAACGGTGTTGCGCTCATCCAAAAGGGCCACCGTTTTTTCTACCTGCTCCTCGGTCAGATTCAATTCCTTTGCTAACGCTTTAATGATATCCATTTATTTCTCCTTTTAATCTGTTGCGTGGCGCAATCTTTCAATTTCTTCTTCGGTTGCGGCGCGTATCTCGCCGCGCGCAAGCGCCGGGTCAAGCGGAATACCGGCAAACGAGATCCGCTCCAGAGCCGTTACACGGCTGCCGCAGGCCTCTACCATGCGCTTGATCTGGTGGTATTTTCCCTCGGTCAGCGTGATCACGCCACCGGCGCGCCCCTCGTCACATACAAGCCCGGCCGGCTTGCAGGTCTCGCCGCCGTCTATCGTCATGCCTGCGGCAAAGCGTCCCTCCGCTCCATCGGGCAGCGGCGGCTCACAGGAAAAGCGGTATTCCTTTTGTACGTGCTTCTTGGGGGAAAGCAGGGTATGCGAAAGCTGCCCGTCATTGGTCAGCAGCATCAGTCCTACCGTGTCTCGGTCAAGCCTGCCGCAAGGGAACAGGCCGCGCCTGTCAAGCGGCGGCGGCAGCAGCTCGGTCACGCAGGGCAGGCGGCCGTCCTCTGTCGCGCTCACGTAGCCCTGCGGCTTGTTCAACCATATGTAATCATATTGGCTGTAGCCAATGCGCTCTCCGTCCAGGCAGATCACGTCAGTCTTTTCCTGAATATGGCCGTCTGCGCGGCGAACGGTCTCTCCGTTTACGGTGATGCGCCCGTCCTTGGCGGCTTTGGCAGCCTCCTTGCGGGAGAAAAGTCCCATGTCGCTAAAAAAACGGTCCAGTCTCATAGCCTCTCCTTATGAAAACACTCCCCCATAGTATACCATATTTTTCTCCGTAAGTAAAGAAGAAAACGAAAAAAATTAGGGCGGCCGTCAATTTAGACAGCCGCCCGCCGCTTTACAGCGCCACGCGTGCAATACGCAGCTCCTTGCAATCATTGTGCTCGTAAAAGACGAGCGCGGTCTTTTTGTCCCCGGTGACACATACGTCACTGTAGCCGCCGATTTTGGAAAGGTAGCATTTTTCCCAGCTCTTGCCATCGTCATGTGAGCGCTGCAGGGTCAGATGTATGCGGCTGGGCCCCCACATCTTTCCCTCCCCGTCGGTGTCGCAGCTGCAGTAAAGCAGATCGTCTCCTGCGCGACACATACCTGCCATGCAGCACGGATCGGGCAGATTCTCTGCAAAATGGCAATTCGTCCACTCGCCTGCGGCGTCCTCGTTATAGGCTAGATAGCGCCGCTTGCAGGGGGCGTAGTTGCGAATGTTAAACAGCACACCGCCGGAGGCTAACGGAACGATGACCGCTTCGTTGAGGTTAGCGCCCTCTACCGGGTCGTAAATAATGTGGCCGCGCTGCCAGCTTGTTCCCTCATCGTCGCTATACAGGCAGGATACCACGCTTGGCCAGTGGGCGAAAATATTCGCCTTGTCGCTTGCCATCCATACGTTGATTACCAGCCGGCCGGAGGGGAGACGGCAGCCATGGCCGGGGCCGACGGCGGCACACGTCCAGGCATACTCGGGTCGAAAGGCGTCCAGCGCATCCGTGATCTCGTGCGCCTCGCCCCAGCTTTCTCCGTTATCAGTGCTCTCGCGCAGGAACAGACGCTTGTAGTTTTCAAGATACATAAAGATTAGCTTGCCGCTTTCGGCTACCATCATCACGGGGTTGTTCACGGTGTTTTTGCCGCCGGAGGAGGCAATGATGCGCTCCGCTCCCCATGTCAGGCCGCCATCCGTGCTTTTGCGCATGCCAATGTCGATCAGCGCCCAGTCGCTTAGGCAGGAGCGGCACTCGTAATAGCAGAGGATCGAGCCGTCGGCACAGGTGGTCAGGCCGGGAATACGGCGCAGGGCGTAGCCGCCCTCTTCCTCGCTTACGAGCAGGTAGTCATGTAAAACCTTCATAAGCTTCTCCTTACAGCAAAGGCAGCACGTTGTCTGCCAGGTATTTCTTGCTTTCCTCGGAAAGCGGCGCAAACGGGGCGCGGCAGTGGCCGAAATCAAAGCCCAGCATGTCAAGCAGCGCCTTTTCGCCCTGCATAACGCCAACGCGGCACAGGGCGGCGATAATACGGTTCACCTCGTCCTGCTTTGCCTGTACGGCGGCAATGTTGCCCTGCTCGAATTTCGTCTGCATATCGACGAATTTTTCGGCCATAAAGTTATAGGTAGAGCCGATGCCGCCGCCAACGCCCATCATCAGACCGGCGGCAAAGGTCTCGTCATAGCCGTTAAAGAAGCATTTTTTTGGAAAGGCTGCGCAAAGCCGTTGCAGCAGAAAATGATCTGCCGAGGTGTATTTGACGCCGATCATCTTGTCATCACCGAGCAGCTCGGCAAAATCGTCAAACGAGAGCGAAACGCCCGAAAACGCGGGAATGTTATAAAGGATCAGCGGCAGCTCGACGGCGCGGGCGATCATGCGGTAATGCTCCTTGATCTCGGCGAGCGAGAACTTATAATAAAAGGGTGCAACGGCAGACACCGCATCATAGCCGAGCGTAGTCGCATAACGCCCGTAGGCGATTGCCTGCTCGGTGGAGACACAGCCGATGTGTGCGTAGAGCGTGACACGGTTGCCGCAGATCTCTTTGACAAGACGGTAAATCAGGCGCCGCTCCTCCTCGCTCAGCAAAAAGGCCTCCTGCGTGCTACCGTTTACGTAAAAGCCTGCAACGCCCTTTTTGATGTTGTATTCGATCAGCTTTTCCAGCTCCTTTTCGTGGATCTTGCTCTCCTTGGTGAAAGGGGTCAGCAGAGCCGGGAAAACGCCTGTGTGCTTGTTCTTGTTCATAGATGCCTCCTTGTAGTTTTGTTCTTTCATTTTATAGCAAAATAGAGACATTTTATAGGCATATCTTGCTGTGAATTTTATTCAGATTGACTTTTTTTCGCGGCTGTGTTATAATAAAGGCAAAAAAGGGGGGGGATGACTGTGATACGTGAGGCCTTTTACCGGGAGCGTGGCGTGGATGCTATGCAGCACCGTAAGCATGTGGAGACGGGGTGCTATGAGCTGCTGCTTGTGCATGAGGGAGATGGACACATGTTTATCAAGGACAGGCTGTACCCCCTGCATACCGGCGCGCTGTTTTTTATTGCGCCCGGCGAGTTGCATTGCTCCATGCCTCTCGCACCGGAGGTATATTGCCGCAGCAAGCTGATTGTCGAGGGGGAGGCGCTTTCCTGTCTTTTGACCGCGGCGGAATGCCATTTTTTGATCGAGCGCCTGTTCTTTGGTGAGAGTGCCTGTCTTGTGCCGCAAAAGGAAGGGGCCGTTTTGATCGAACGGCGTATGGAAACGGTGGTGCGCCTGTATGCGGGCGGCAGGGCGGAGGAAAAGCCCATGCTGTATGCGGCGCTCCTTTCACTTCTTGATCTTTGTGCGCATAGCGGCCGCGCGCCGGTCGTCCCGCAGGGGGGCGTAGCCGCCCGTGCGCTTGCCTATATCGGCGCCCACCTGTGCGAGCCGTTGACGCTTGACGAAATCGCCGCCGCGCTTTACGTCAGCAAATGCTACCTTTGCCGCGCCTTTTCTCGGGCGGTGGGGATGACGGTGATGGAATATATCGGTAGCCGCCGCCTGGTGCTTGCCAAGCAATTGCTTGCAGAAACAAGCAAAAGCATATCCGAGATCGCGGTAGAAGCAGGCTTCTCCGGTTTTTCGTATTTCTCAAATTACTTTCGGCGCGCAGAGGGAAAAACACCCTCGGTCTATCGTCGCGAGAACCGGTGAAAGCGCCGCCCACCTGAAAACGGGCGGTGCTTTTGATAGCTTGACGCTTTTGCATCGTACATAAGGCGAGAGACTTGCTTGCTTCCTATTGTAGCATAATCGTAGCCCAGAAAGCAAGGAATGACAATTTCTTATAAAATTCTTCAAAAAATCTTGACAAGGGCCCTTTGCCGTGGTACAATAAAATATCCCGATAGGGAGACAATCAAGAGATAGAGGCGCACTGCACGATCAGTATCGCACACAGAATGGCTGCCAGAGCCGTGCGAAAAAGGCGTGGGTGCCGAAGCAGGATGCTGTGGCGGGCATTCTTGGCTGGCAGTACGGAGAATATCCGTCCTGTTGTCGCAGCAATGCGGAGTGCTATCCTTTATACATTTCCGCTATGCGGAATGGGTAAAGATAGCCTTGGCTATCTTTTTTGTTTTGCATAATGATCTTGGAGGAAACATAAAATGAAAAACACTGTATTTACCGGCGCTGCTACCGCCATCATCACCCCCCTGACACGGGAGGGCATCGACTATGCGCAATTTGGCCGCCTGATCGATTGGCAGATCGCAGAGGGGATCGATGCCATCGTTGCCGTTGGTACGACGGGAGAGGGCTCTACCCTGACCGACGAGGAGCATAAGGAGGCCATCCGCTTTTGCGTAGAGCGGGTCGGTGGCCGCGTTCCCGTTATTGCCGGCACCGGCTCAAACGATACTGCCTATGCCATTGAGCTGACAAAATACGCCTGTGAGGTAGGGGCTGATGCGATGCTGCTGGTGACCCCCTATTATAACAAGGCAACGCAAAAGGGGCTGATCGCCTCGTTCGAGGCAACGGCAGATGCCTCCACCAAGCCCTGCATCCTGTATAACGTACCCAGCCGCACGGGCTGCAACCTGCTGCCGGCTACTGCTGCCGCGCTGGCAGATCACCCCAACATCGTGGCCATCAAGGAGGCAAGCGGCAATATCTCCCAGATCGCCGAGCTTGCTGCCCTCGTGGGTGATAAAATGGATATCTATTCGGGCAATGACGATCAGATCGTGCCCGTCCTGTCGCTTGGCGGCAAGGGCGTTATCTCGGTCCTTTCCAATCTGATGCCGGCTGCCACCTCGCAGATGTGCCACCGCTTTATGGCGGGGGACGTTGCCGGTGCGCGCAAGCTGCAGCTTGACCTGCTGCCGCTGGTCAACGCCCTGTTCCCCGAGGTCAATCCCATCCCTGTGAAGGCTGCTATGGCCGCCATGGGCTATTGTGAGGACTATCTCCGCCTGCCGCTTACCCCGATGGAGGAGGCGCACAAGGCCGTGCTGCTTTCTCTGATGCGGGAGCAAGGGCTGATCTAAAATAAAAGGATAAAGGAATATGAATATTCTTGTAAACGGAATTGCAGGGCATATGGGGCGTGAGGTCGCACGCCTGTGCGAGGAGGGCTGCCGTGGCGCCTGCCTGCTTGGCGGTGTAGACCCGTGTGGAAGCCTGCCCGATACGCAGGTATGGCAGAGCTTTGCTGACCTGCCAAAGACGGCGGATATCTCCTGCATTGTGGATTTTTCGCACCACTCCTGCGCACCGGCGCTGCTTTCCTTTGCCAAGGAGCGCAGGCTGCCCGTTGTGGTGGCCACCACCGGCCACACGGAGGAGGAGCTGGCCGCCATCCGCGCGGCGGCAAACGAGATCCCCGTCTTTTTCTCGGCGAACATGTCGTATGGCGTGGCTCTGCTCGTGGAATTGGCCAAGCAGGCTGCCGCTGCGATGCCGGAGGCGGATATTGAAATTATCGAAAAGCACCATAACCGCAAGCTGGACGCCCCCAGTGGCACCGCCCTGATGCTGGCAGAGGAGATCTGCCGCGTGCGTGAGGGGGCATATGCCAAGCCGGGCCGTGCCGGCAAGGCCAAGCGTGAGGCGGGTGAGATCGGTATTCACGCCGTCCGCCTTGGCAATATCGTTGGTGAGCATGAGGTCATCATCGGTACGCAAAGCCAGACCATCACCCTGAAGCATGAGGCGCACAGCCGCGCCCTGTTTGCCGAGGGGGCGTTGGCTGCCGCTGCCTTCTTAGTCACCTGTCCCCCGGGGCTGTACGATATGAAAAGCCTGGTTGGCGGGCGGCAGCGCGAGGTCGCCCTCTGCTGATAAAGGAGAAAATAAGATGAGAATTGCGATATACGGATACGGAAATCTGGGCCGCGGAGTGGCCTGCGCTACCCGCCAGCATCCGGATGCCGAGCTGGTGGCGGTCTTTACCCGCCGCCCGCCTGAGACGGTAAAGCCGGTCCTGGACGTGCCTGTCTATTCTGCAGACAGGATCTTTGAGTTTCAGGATCAGATCGACGTGCTGATCCTGTGCGGCGGCAGCGCAACAGACCTGCCGGAAATGACGCCCCTGCTTGCCGCGCACTTTCACGTGATCGACAGCTTTGATACGCATGCCGCCATCCCCGCGCATTTTGCCGCGGTAGACCGTGCGGCCGTAGAGACCGGCCACCTGGCGCTGATCTCGGCAGGGTGGGATCCCGGCCTGTTTTCCATTGCCCGCACCTATGCCTCGGCGGTGCTGCCGAACGGTAAGGATTATACGTTTTGGGGGCGGGGCATCAGCCAGGGGCATTCTGATGCCATTCGCCGTATAGACGGCGTGCTGGATGCCCGCCAGTACACCGTGCCGGTAGCGGAGGCACTTTCTGCCGTGCAGCAGGGGGACACCCCGGATCTGACCACGCGAGAGAAGCACCGCCGCGAATGCTACGTGGTGGCAGAGCAGGGGGCGGATCTTGCCCGCATTGAGCGTGATATCAAAGAGATGCCCAACTATTTTGCCGATTATGATACCACCGTGCAGTTCATCACCATGGAGGAGCTGCAGCGTGATCACGCAGGCATGCCGCACGGCGGCGCGGTGATCCGTAACGGAAAAAGCGGCCTGACAGACGAGCATACGCACACGATGGAATTCCGCCTGGCGCTGGACTCCAACCCGGAATTTACCGCCAGCGTGCTGGTGGCCTATGCCCGCGCGCTCTGCCGTATGGCAGAGCGGGGCAGCATTGGCTGCAAGACCGTGCTGGATATTACCCCGGCTGACCTTTCTCCGCTTTCACCCGAAGAATTGCGCGCACACCTGCTTTGATCGCGCATAACTTTTTTGATGAGGTTTTTATGATCCTGACAGAAAAAAGCAGCAGCTTGATCTGCGAAAATCTTTCCCGTAACGGGGAGGGGGAGCTTTGCCTTGCCGGCATGCCGCTTTCCCCTTTGGCAAAGCAGTACGGAACGCCGCTGTTCCTGTATGACGAGGCGCGCATCCGTGAGCGTTGCCGCACCTATCGCTCTGCCATGGCGGAGGCCTTTGGTGGGCGCGGGCGTGTGCTGTATGCCTCCAAGGCTGCCTCCTTTTGCCGCCTGTATGAGATCATGCGGGAGGAGGAAATGGGGATAGACGTGGTCTCCTGCGGGGAGATCTATACCGCCGTGCGTGCGGGCTACCCGCTTGACCGTGCGTACTTCCATTCCAATAACAAGACCGATGCGGATATCGCCTACGCGATCGAGCATGGCGTTGGCTATTTCGTGGTGGATAACGAGGAGGAGCTTTACGCCATTGACCGTCTGGCAGGTGAGCGCGGCATGCAGCAGCGCGTGCTGCTGCGCATCACCCCGGGCATTGACCCGCATACCTACGCCGCCGTGGCCACCGGCAAGGTGGATTCCAAATTCGGCTCGGCCATTGAGACCGGGCAGGCAGATGCCATCACCGGGGTGGCGCTTTCCTTGCCGCACGTTGATCTGCGTGGCTTCCATTGCCACATCGGCTCCCAGGTGTTTGATTCGGATATCTATTTGCGCGCCGCAGACGTGATGCTCTCCTTTGTGGCACATATTCACCGCACGCTTGGCTATATGGCAAGCGAGCTGGATATCGGCGGCGGCTACGGCGTGCGCTATATCGCTGCGCAGCCGGAGATCGATATTGCCGAAAACATCCGTGAGGTGGGGGCGTATATGACACGCCGTGCAGAGGAGCTTGGTATTCCGCTGCCGATCGTAGCGATGGAGCCCGGCCGCAGCATCGTGGCCGATGCCGGTCTTACCCTGTATACCGTGGGTACGATCAAGCGCATCCCCGGCTATAAGACCTACGTCTCGGTGGATGGCGGCATGACCGATAACCCGCGCTTTGCGCTTTACGGCTCACCCTATACCATTCTGCCCGTGGCGGCAGACCTGCCGGAGGAGACCGAGAGCTGCTCGGTGGTTGGCCGCTGCTGTGAAAGCGGCGATATTCTACAGGAGAACGTGCCGCTGCCGCCGGACATCACGCGCGGCGACCTGCTCGCCTGTCTGACAACGGGTGCTTACCATTATTCCATGGCCTCGAATTATAACCGCATCCCGCGCCCGCCGGTCGTCATGCTGGCCGATGGCGGCTCCTACCTCGCCGTCCGCCGTGAGACACCGGAGGACCTGGTTTCGCTGGATTGTTGACAGATTACCATAAATCGGCAGGGCATTGCGCCGCTGCCGATTTTGTGGTATAATAGGTTAAGAAAGCCTCTCCCTTTGGGAGAGGTGGCACGCGAAGCGTGACGGAGAGGGTACAATGAGCAAAGAGCCAATAAAAAAGAATAGTGATTTGTTAGAAAATGCAAAAGAGCTACGTCGAAATATGACACGGCAAGAGAAGCATTTGTGGTATGATTATTTACGCAAATATCCCGTTAAGATATATAAACAACGTATTATAGATAGTTTTATTGCTGATTTTTATTGTTACAAGGCTCGGCTTGTTATAGAACTGGATGGATCGCAGCATTATACACCGGAAGGGAGGACCTATGATGCTGTGAGGAGCCATGTGCTTGAGCAACACGGTTTGCTTGTATTAAGGTTTTATAACCGAGATGTTGATGAAAATTTCGAAGGTGTTTGTTATATTATCGATAAGACGATAAAGGAGAGAATGAATGCTGATAGCAAGCCTCTCCCTTTGGGAGAGGTGGCACGCGAAGCGTGACGGAGAGGGGCCCTCTCACCCGCTGTCGCGGGAGCTCTCCCAAAGGGAGAGCCTTTGCTATGGGTGCGTCTTTCTCTTGCATAGATAGGCTCTGTGATGTACGAAAGCCCCGACAGTTCGGCGGGGCTTCGTAAAACAGTTATTTTGAAAAATGCTTGAAAACGACTGTTTTCAAGGGACGGCGTGACTTCGGTCACGCCGTTTCCTTTTTTGCAAGTTCCTCCAAAGGGATAAAGCCGATTCCGTCATATTCGATGTGGATCTTCTGTCTGCGCTTGCCGCTGGACTTGTCGGGTGCTTCCACATAGATCGCCTCTATCAGCTCTCGCAGCATACATGGGTCGATTTCCTCGATGTCCACGTATTTATCTGCTGTTCGGATGAACCTCTTAATATTTTCGTTCTGTCTTTCCTGTACTTCAATTTCTTGTCGCAGAGTGACAACCTCTGCTTCAAGCTGCTTTT
>JAZQLY010000051.1:0-13323 GCA_045543015.1 Eubacteriales bacterium | reverse complement strand
AAGTTTACAATCCGAAGACCTTCTTCCTTCACGCGGCGTCGCTGGGTCAGGCTTTCGCCCATTGCCCAATATTCCCCACTGCTGCCTCCCGTAGGAGTCTGGACCGTATCTCAGTTCCAATGTGGCCGTTCAACCTCTCAGTCCGGCTACCGATCGTAGACTTGGTGAGCCGTTACCTCACCAACTATCTAATCGGACGCGAGCCCATCTTTCAGCAATAAATCTTTGGCATTCCGGAGATGCCTCCAAAATGCATTATGCGGTATTAGCACAAGTTTCCCTGTGTTATCCCCCACTGAAAGGCAGGTTGCTCACGCGTTCCTCACCCGTCCGCCACTGATCAGGGGACCGAAGCCCCCGTCACCGTTCGACTTGAATGTGTTATGCACGCCGCCAGCGTTAATCCTGAGCCAGGATCAAACTCTCTAAAAAATGTTTATCTATCTGGCCGTAGCCAGTTAAATCCTTTTTTAGAGCTGCTTTTCCAAGCTTCTCTTACTTTTTGAGTTTACTCAATGTGTTTCTTAACGAGATTCCATCGCACTTTTCAGTGCTTTAGAAATTCTGTTGTTCAATTTTCAAAGACCGATTTTTCGCCGCCCCGCACAGCTGACCGCCGTGCCTGCGACTTTTTTATTATACCACTCTCTTAACCTTTTGTCAACCCCTTTTTGAAAGTTTTTTCAAAAAGTTTTTTGACTGCCGGTTCCTTTTCGTGGCCGCCCCTCCCGGAAAGCGCTCTTCCCGTGAGGTGCTTTGCTATTATACTAAATCCGCCGCCGTTTGTCAACCCCTTTTTTGAAAAAAATTCTACATTTTCGGAGTTTTTGATAACAAACGCGGCAGCAATAAGTGCAAGTTATAGCAGGAGGTGGGTAAAATGTTTACAACACGTCTTTATTTTGTCGAAAAAGTATGCTATACTTATAGGAGAACGAAGGGTGGCCTCTCTCGTTGGCGGCCACTACATATAGAAAGGAAGAAAATATGGCAAAAAAAGAAAAACAAGCTGCATGCCCCTCTCGCCTTGTGCGGGTTGGCGGCGGCGCCCTGATCGAGGGTGTGATGATGCGGGCAGGCGAGGACGTGGCCGTTACCTGCCGCAAGGAGAACGGTGAGCTGACGCTGGTACGGGAAAAGCACGTTCCCCTGCGCAAGAAGCACAAGATCTTCAATATTCCCCTTTTGCGCGGGATCGTGAATTTTATTGAATCGATGTCGCTGAGCATGCACACGATGAACCTGAGCGCTGAGGCCTACGGCGGCGAGGTGGAGGAGACGAGGCTTGAAAAATGGATGAAGAAGAAGCTGGGCATCAACCTCTTTGACATCATTACCGTGATCGCGACCGTGCTGGGCGTCTTGCTGGCGATCGGACTGTTCCTGTTTTTGCCCAAGCAATGCACGGGGCTGCTGGAATGGCTCTTCTCCTACGATCTTCTTGGCTGGCAGGAGGGCCTGATCGAGGGTGGCATGAAGGTGCTGATCTTTGTTCTGTACATCTTTTTGGTCTCCCTGATCCCCGACATCAAGCGCACCTTTATGTACCACGGGGCGGAGCACAAATCGATCGCCTGCTATGAGGCAGGCGAGGAGCTGACGCCCGAAAATGCGAGAAAGCACACCCGCTTCCACCCGCGCTGCGGCACCAGCTTTATGTTTGTGATGATCCTGCTTGGCGTGGCGATCGGCATTGTGCTGCGCTACGTTTTGCCCGAAAGCATCGTCAGCGTTGGCTGGCTGTATACGCTGATCCGCCTGGCGCTGCTGCCGCTTGTGGTGGGCCTTGGCTTTGAGTTCATCATGCTGGCGGGTAAGCACCCGAACGGGCTGACGCGCATTCTCTCTGCGCCCGGCATCTGGATGCAGGGGATCACCACGCGTGAGCCGGATGACAGCATGCTGGAGGTAGCCATCACCTCGCTCAAGGCGGCGCTGCCGGAGGAGTTCCCCGGCTTTGACCTGCCGAAGAAGGAAGAGGAGGCGGCACCCGGGAGCGAGACGGCAGAGGAAGCGCCTGCCGCCGGCGAAGCCGAGGCCGAGGGATGACGCGCACCGAGCTTGCCGCCCGCCTGCGGGCGGCGGGGATAGAGGAATATGACGAGGAGGCCAAGCGGCTGTTTTGCCATTTCAGCGGAATGAGCCGTGCCGCCGCCCTTGCCGAGCCGGGGGCGGATTGTTCCGCCCCCGCGCTGTATGCGGCGCTTGCGCGGCGGGAGGCGCGCGAGCCGCTTGCCTACGTTTTGGGGGAGGCGTGGTTTTATGACGAGTGCTACCGCGTGAGCCCGGCCTGCCTTATTCCCCGTGCGGATACCGAGCTGCTGGTGGAATACGCCGTCACGCACGCGCCGCAGGGCGGGCGCGTGGCCGACCTTTGCACGGGCAGCGGCTGCATTGCGATCTCGCTGCTTGCGCACCGCGCCGACCTGCGCGGGGACGCCTACGAGATCTCGCAGGAGGCGCTTTCCCTTGCACGCGAGAATGCGACCAAAAACGGCGTCTCTGACCGTCTTGCCTTTTACGAGCGCGACCTGCTGACAGAGGAGCCGCTTTGTGCGCGGTATGACATGATCCTTTCCAACCCGCCCTACGTGACCGATGCGGAGTGGCAGACGGTGGCGCCCGAGCTGCACCACGAGCCGACGGCCGCCTTTTTAGGCGGTGAGGACGGGCTGCGCTTTTACCGGCATTTCATCAAGACCTTTGCCCCTTGCCTTTTGCCGGGGGGATGCTTTGTTTTTGAGATCGGCTTTGCGCAGGCGGACGACCTGCGCCGGCTGGCCGGGGAGCAGGGCTTTGTCCCTGACGTTCAAAAGGACTACGGCGGGCGTGACCGCATGGTCATTCTGACCCGCGCATACTGAACCAAAAAGCCCCACGTTGCATAGCATGGTAACGAAAGGGGTGATGGTATGAGGACCAAATTGGCCCTGTTTTTTGGTGGGGCTTGCAGCGAATATGCCATCTCTCTCCGTTCGGCGGCGGCGATCCTGCGCGCCCTGGACGAAGAGGAATACGAGGTATACAAAATAGGGATCGACCGCGGCGGGCGTTGGCTTTTGACAGAGGCAACGCCCGCCCTTATTGAAGAGGACAGGTGGCAAGGGGGTGCCTACCCCTGCCTGCTCTCGCCTGACCGCGCTTTGCGCGGGATCTGGCTCTTCCCGCCCGGGGGAACGGTGCGGCGTATCCTGCCCGACCTGCTTTTTCCCGTCCTGCACGGCAAGAGTGGTGAGGACGGGCAGATACAGGGGCTGTTTTCCCTTTCCGGCATCCCGTTCGTTGGCAGCGGGACAGAGGCAAGCGCACTTGGCATGAACAAGGCCCTTGCCAAGCTGCTGGCGCGCGAATGCGGGGTGGCGGTGGTGCCTTGGGTGACGTTGACGGGGGAGCAGCTGCGTGATCCACGCGCGGCGCAGGCGGCGGCCGAGGCAAAGCTCGGCTACCCCATGTTTCTCAAGCCTGCGCGGGGCGGCTCCTCGATCGGTGCTGCCTGTGTGCGGCAGCCCTCTGCCTTTGCTGCGGCCCTTGCGCAGGCGGCGGCCGAGGACGATTGCGTGCTGGCCGAGGCCTACGTCCCTGCCCGCGAGATCGAGGTGGCGGTTTTAGAGACGCAGGACGCGCTGCGCGTTTCCCTGCCCGGCGAGATACGGCCGCCACGAGATGATTTTTACAGCTATGCGGCCAAATACGAGCAGGAGGGCGCGACTCTTTCCACGCATGCGGCGCTTTCCCTGCCCGAGGAAAAGCGCGTGCGCGGGTATGCGGCACGCATCTTTCGTGCGCTTGGCTGCCGCGGCTGTGCGCGGGTGGACTTTTTTATTTCCCGCGCGACGGGGCGGCTGTATTTCAACGAGATCAATACCATGCCGGGTTTTACCGCCATCAGCATGTTCCCCCGCCTGCTGACGGAGGGGGGCAGCATGCGCACGCTGCTGCGGGAGATGATCATGGGGGCCATGGCATGATCGGTGTTTTTGACAGCGGCGTGGGCGGCCTTTTTGCCCTGGCGGAGCTGCGGCGGTGCTTGCCGCAGGCAGACCTGCTGTATTTTGCCGACACGCGCAACCACCCCTACGGCGGGCGGGCAGCGTGGGAGCTGCTGGCCCTTGGGCGGCGGGTGTGCGAGAAGCTGGTCAAGGAGGGGGCGACTGCCCTTTTTTCTGCCTGCGGCACCATGAGCGCGGTCGCGCTGCCCATCCTGCAAAAGGAGCTTTCCCTGCCGCTTTACGGCATTATTGAAGCGACGGCGGCTGCGGCCGGCCGCGCCTATCGCGGCGGGGAGATCGCCCTGCTGGCCACCGCCGCCACCGTGGCGGCAGGCAGGATGACAACGGCAATAGAAGCCGCCTGCGGCGCGCGCGTTACGCCGCTGGCCTGCCCCGCCCTCGTTCACATGGCGGAGGCGGGAGCCTGGCAGCAGGAGGCGCTTTGCCACGCCCTGCTGCCCTTGCAGAAAACGCCGCCTGCCATGATCGTGCTTGGCTGCACCCATTTTTCCCGCCTTGGTGCGGCCATTGCCGACCTGTTTCCGGCGGCCGCGATCATAGACGGTGCGACCGAGGCGGCGCGGGCGGTAGCGGCCGTCCTCCCCCCGGCCGAGCGGACGGGGCGCGGGCGATGCACGCTGCTGACGAGCGGCGCAAACGGCCAGCTGCTGCAGGCGGCGTGCAGAATGCCGGCCTTGCGCCCGGTTTGACACTTTTTTTGCCGCAAAAACTTGCAATGCGGCGGGTGAAGTAGTATAATGTAGTATAATAAGGATCATAAAAGCAAAGGATGAGCGCCATGAAGATCATTGACCTGCTGCAAAAAGAAACACTTTCTCTTTCCTTTGAGGTGTTTCCCCCCAAGACCGAGACCAATTTTGAAAGCGTGAAGGAGGCAACCGCCCGCATAGCACAGCTGCGCCCTGCCTTTATGAGCGTGACCTACGGTGCCGGCGGCGGCACCAGCCGCTACACGCTGGACATTGCACGGGAGATCAAGGAGCAGTACAGCGTTCCCTCCCTTGCCCATCTGACCTGCGTTTCCTCTACCCGCGAGACGGTGCGCGAAAAGATCGCCGCCATCCGTGAGGCGGGCATTGAAAACGTCATGGCCCTGCGCGGGGATATTCCCGCCGGGCGGGAAAACGAGGACCGCAGCACCTGGCACTACCGCTACGCCATTGACCTGGTGCGTGAGCTGCGGGAGAGCGGGGCGGATTTTTGCATTGGCGGTGCCTGCTATCCGGAGATACACCCCGAGAGCGCTGACCAGCGCGATGATATTCGCCACCTGAAGGAAAAGGTGGATGCCGGGTGCGACTTTCTGACCACGCAGATGTTTTTTGATAACAACCTGCTCTACAACTTTTTATACAAGATCCGTGAGGCGGGCATTACCGTGCCGGTCATGCCCGGCATCATGCCCATCACCAACGGCAACCAGATCGAGCGGGCGATCAAGCTCTCCGGCTCGTTTATGCCCCAGCGGTTCAAGAGCCTGGTAGACAAGTTCGGGAGCGACCCCGCCGCCATGAAGCAGGCGGGCATTGCCTACGCGACCGACCAGATCATTGACCTGTTTGCCAACGGCATCAAAAACGTACACGTTTATTCGATGAACAAGCCGGAGGTCGCTGCCAGCATTATGCAAAACCTCTCGGACATTCTTAACAAATGACGCCGGTATGCCGCGCAAGCTACCCACCGCCACCCGTGAACGAGCGCGAGGTGCTGCGCTACGCCGGCTGCCGTGAGGCGGACGGTGAGATGCTGGCCCTGCTGCGTGCGTGCCGCGAGATGGCAGAGCCGGCGCTGACCTACCGCGTCTGTTACCGCGAGCTGCCCTGTGCGGTCACGGCGGGGGGCTGCACGCTTGGCGGTCTTTCGCTTTGCTCTGCCTCGCTTGCCGCGCACCTTGCGGGCTGCCACGCGGTGATCGCCTTTGCCGCCACGGTGGGGCTGCCGCTTGACCGGCTGATCGCACGGCAGGGGCGCATCTCCCCCGCGCGGGGCGTGATGCTGCAGGCGCTGGGGGCCGAGCGGATCGAGGCGCCTTGTGACGCTTTTGAGGAGGAGCAGACTGCGCGGCTGCAAAAGGCGGGCATGGCCTGCCGCCGGCGGTTCAGCCCCGGATACGGCGACCTGCCCCTTTCCATACAGGCGGATCTGTTTTCTCTTTTATCTTGCGAGAAGTCTATTGGGCTGACGCTGACAGGCAGCGGCATGATGGTACCGACAAAATCGGTCACTGCCCTGATCGGCATTGCCAAACAGGAGATAGCATGAAATTTACCGAATTTTTAGCAAGCAACATCGTGATACTGGATGGCGGCATGGGTACACTGCTGCAGGAGCGCGGTCTTCCCGCCGGGGAGAAGCCGGAGCGGTGGAACCTTACCCACGCGCAGGACGTGCGTGACATCCACCTTGCCTATTTTGAGGCGGGCAGCCACGTGGTGAACACCAACACCTTTGGTGCGAGCCTGCTGCATTTTTCGCCGGCAGAGCTGGATGAGATCATCCCGGCGGCGGTGGAAAACGCGCGTGCTGCACGCGCGGCCAGCCGTGCGCCGCAGGAAAAATTCATTGCGCTGGATATCGGCCCGTGCGGCCGCCTGCTGCGCCCGTACGGCGACCTTGATCTTGAGGAGGCCGTTACCCTCTTTCGGGAGACGGTGCGCCGCGGCGTAGCGGCCGGCGTGGATCTGATCACGGTGGAGACGATGAACGACAGCTACGAGACCAAGGCGGCCTTACTGGCGGTGCGGGAGGAATGCGACCTGCCCGTGATCCTGACCAACGCCTACGGCGAGGACGGCAAGCTGATGACCGGGGCCACCCCGGCGGCGATGGCGGCCATGGCAGAGGGGCTGGGGGTCACGGCCATCGGCGCCAACTGCTCGCTTGGCCCGCGCGGGCTTGTGCCGGTGGTGCGGGAGCTGCTTGCCACCACCTCCCTGCCCGTGGTGCTGAAGCCGAATGCAGGGCTGCCGGTCTGCCGCAACGGCAAGACCGAATATGACGTTACCCCCGAGGAATTTGCCGACGAGATCGCCATGCTGCTGCCTGCCGGCCTGCGCGTGGCGGGCGGGTGCTGCGGCACCACGCCGGCGCACATTCGCGCCCTTTGTGCGCGGTGCGCAGGCAAGGCGCCGGTCATGACCGAAAAAAAGACCGACACGGTCGTCTCCTCCTACACGCACGCGGTACGCTTTGGCGAGCTGCCGCTCCTGATCGGGGAGCGCATCAACCCCACCGGCAAAAAGCGGTTCAAGCAGGCGCTTTTGGAGGGGGATATGGACTACCTGCTGGGCGAAGGCGTGCGCCAGCAGGAGGCCGGCGTGCAGCTGCTGGACGTCAACGTGGGCCTGCCGGGCATTGACGAGGCCGCCTGGCTGACGCGGGCGGTATGCGAGCTGCAGGCCATTATCGACCTGCCGCTGGTGATCGACACGGCCGACCCCGCCGCCATGGAGGCGGCGCTGCGCCGCTACAACGGCAAGCCGCTGCTGAATTCTGTCAGCGGTAAGCAGGAGAGCATGCACGCCGTTTTTCCGCTGATGAAAAAATACGGTGGTGCGGTGATCGCCCTGACGCTGGATGAGGACGGCATTCCCGCAACGGCCGAGGGGCGCGTGGCCATTGCCCGCCGCATCATGGAAACGGCGGCGGCCTACGGCATTGATAAAAAGGACCTGATCTTTGACACGCTGACCATGACCGTGAGCGCCGAGCCGCAGGCGGCCGCCGTAACGCTGGAGGCGCTGCGCCGCATACGGCAGGAGCTTGGCTGCCATACCTCGCTGGGCGTCTCCAACGTTTCGTTCGGCCTGCCGGCAAGAGAGGCCATCAACAGCACCTTTTTTGCGCTGGCGATGGAAAACGGCCTGTCTGCCGCCATCCTCAACCCCCATTCTACCGACATGATGCGCGTATGGTATTCCTACCGTGCGCTGCGCGGGTTAGATGAAAACTGCGCGGCCTATATTGCCGCGCTGCCCGCCCTGCAGCCGCAGGCGGCCACGCCGCAAGCAGCTGCCGAAGCCCCGCAAAAGGCAGAGGAGGCCGGCAGCGAGCTGCAAATGGCCATCCGCCGTGGGATGCACGAGCGCGCCACCGAGCTGACTGCCGCCCTCTTGCAGGAAAAGCAGGGGCTGGCCATCGTGAACGAGGAGATCATTCCCGCCCTGGATGCGGTTGGCCGCGGGTTTGAAGAAAAGAAGGTCTACCTGCCCCAGCTGCTGATGGCGGCGGAGGCAGCCAAGGGCGCCTTTGCCCGCATCAAGGACGCCATGTGCGTAGCGGGCGAGGACAAGCAGACACGCGGGCAGGTGGTGCTGGCCACCGTGCGCGGGGATATACACGATATCGGCAAAAACATTGTCAAGCTGCTGCTGGAAAACTACAATTTTGCGGTGTTGGATCTTGGCAAGGACGTCCCGCCTGAGGAGATCGTGGCAGCGGCCGTGCGCCTGCGCGCCCCGATCGTGGCGCTCAGCGCGTTGATGACCACCACCGTACCGGCCATGGAGGAGACGATCGCCCGGCTGAAGGAGCAAGCCCCCTGGTGCAAGACGATCGTAGGTGGCGCGGTGCTGAACCGCGACTATGCCGCCGCCATCGGCGCAGACCGCTATGCCAAGGACGGCATGGAGGCCGTGCGCTGCGCAGAGGAGCTATTAAAAACGGAATAAAAAAAGGAACAAAGCGGCAAAGCCGCTTTGTTCCTTTTTTATCTGGCATCAGATGATACCCTGAGAAATGTCATTATAATCCTGTATCAGATCCATCACGTCATCCGGCAGGAAGTTCAGACAAGAGGACCAGTAAGAGGCAATATCCTCGGTCGGGTTAGATACGCAATAGCGGAAGAAGAGGCCAAGCGATCCGTTTGGCTCGTCCGAGACCAGCAGCTCATTGTAGTGATAGGTGGTCAGATCGTATACACGGCCGTCCATGATGATATCGATCATCCGCACAGACTCCGGGTCGCGGGTGTTCTTGTGCGTCACGATGGCCTCGTAATACAGGTCGTTGACGTTGAGGTTGTTGTAGGCGGAGAGCGCCTCTACCGCCACGCCGACCTTCTCAAGATCCATGGTGGTGTAGGGCACGGAGAGGACGGAGTAGTGATCCTGCGAGCCGGTGAGATACTTCTTCTGCGTCTCGTTCAGCTTCGGATAGGGCAGCACGCCGTACTTGTATTCCATCTCATGAATGATATCCGTCTTGAGCTGGTCAAGCGTCAGCGTAGCAAACAGGGCGTGCCCCTCGGCAAAGAACTTATCCTGCACGTCATACGCCTCGCCCGAATAATAGCAGCCCTTGGACAGCGAAAGGTCACGCAGGGTCTGCAGCGTGGTGATCACACCCGTGCTGGGCGACCACAGCTCCGGCGGGTTTACGCCGTCATTCTGCATGTAGTGATAGCCAAAGGAAAAGGCAAAGGCATCCACGCCCGTGCCGCGGTGAAGCAGCAGGCCGTGCACGTCATCCTCGCTGATGGTATCGTCATTCCCCTCAATGAGGAAGTCCTTGGTCAGGGTGTAGAGATTCTGCAGCGTCCATTTGCCGCTATCGACCACCTCATACATCGACTGATAGCCGATCTTCTGCGCGATGTTGTGCGTCTCTACCATGTCCTTGTTAAAGGCCATGCACCAGGCCATCTCAATAGCGGTGATGCACATATCCGAAACGGCGACGTACTGGCGGCCGCAAACGGTAGAGTCACTATTGATGCCGGTGGGCCACCAGGCCTTGCCGGCCTTGATGCTGTCACGGCAGTAGGGGATATCCATGCGCCAGTCCATATAGTTACCGCCGGTGATCAGCTTGCCGGACTGGTAGGCGAACATGGCGATCAGATCAAAATCTGCCTCGCCGTTCAGCATAGCGCGCTGCACCTCTTCAAAGTGCGAATCCTGGTCCATCAAGCCGGTGGTCTTGGTAGGAATTGAAACCAATTCCATATTAAAGCGCGCCTTGAGCGCCTCGTTACGCTTCCACAGCAGCTGGTCAAGCGTATCCTTGGAGTCCTCCTCGCCAAACAGCTCGTATTCAAACTGGTCAACGACCGAGACGGTAAGCTCGGCTCCGTCATAATTCTTTTCGGGAATGCTGTCCTGCCACACGGCGGCATCATTTTCAATCGGCTTATCCGTCTTGCCCGGATCGTCCGTCGGCCCGCTGCAGGCGGC
Organism: Eubacteriales bacterium; assembly: GCA_045543015.1. Lineage (GTDB taxonomy): Bacteria > Bacillota > Clostridia > Oscillospirales > CAG-272 > UBA1740. The sequence continues at coordinate 3,134 of JAZQLY010000051.1, read as the reverse complement.
AAGCGGCAGCAGCATGCAAAGTGCAAGCAATAGTGCAAATACGCGCCTCATTCTTTTTTCTCCTTTACGCAATGCCGGACATGGACTGATACTGATCGATCAGAGCCTGGAAATCATCCGGCAGGTGATTGAGGCCGCTCTGCCAATAGGCAGAGATATCCTCCTGCTCATAAGCCACCGCGTGGCGGAAGAAGAGGCCAAGTGCGCCCTCGCTACCCAGATCGTCAATGATCCACAGATCCTTGTAGTGGTAGGTGGTCAGATCGTATACACGGCCGTCCATGATGATATCGATCATGCGGACGGAATCAGGGTCGCGCGTGTTCTTGTGCGTCACGATCGACTCATAGTACAGATCGTTGATGTAGTAGTTGTTATAGGCAGAGATCGCCTCGACCACGGCGCCCGTGGTGGTCAGGTTGAAATTGAGGTACGGAACAGAGAGAACGGAATAGTGGTCTACCGTGCCGGAGAGATACTTCTTCTGCACCTCGTTGAGCTTCGGATACGGCAGAACGCCAAACTTATCCTCCATCTCGTGGATGATATCCTTCTTCAGATGCTCCAGCGGCATGGTGGCAAACAGGGCGTGCCGCTCCGCAAAGAAGGTGGCCAGGTCATCGTCCGTTTTGCCCATGGCATAGGCGTAGAACACGCCCTGGGAATGGCAGAAATCACGCAGCGTCATCAGCGTGGAGATGGTGCCGCCGGTCGGCGTCCACAGCTCCGGCACGTTAACGCTGTCATTGATCACGTAGTGATAGCCAAGCGAGAAGGCAAAGGCGTCCACGCCCGTGCTGCCCTGCACCATCATGCCGTAGATATCGTCCTCGGCGTTGGTGCTATCGCCCTGCTCGATGCGGAAATCCTTGAGGGTGTTTTGCATGACGTCCAGCGTCCACTTACCGTCATCGACCACGTCATACATGCTCTCATACTGGCTGCCGATCTTTTTGGCGATGTTATGGTCGCCTACCATGTCCTTATTAAAGACCATGGACCAGACCATCTCGATCGCCGTGATGCAGATATCCGAAACGGCAACGTACTGGCTGCCGCAAACGGTGCAGTCGTCGTTGATGCCCTTGGGCCACCAATCGGCACCGGCCTTGATGCTGTCACGGCAGTAGGGGATATCCTTACGCCAGTCCAGATAGTACTCCGAGGTGATCAGCTTGCCGGACTGGTAAGCGTACATGGCAACCATGTCAAAATCCGCGTCGCCGTTCAGCATGGCGCTCTGCACCTCGTCAAAGTGCGACTGCTGATCATAAGGGCCGGAGGACTGGGTGGGAGCCGATACCAGCTCTACGCCAAAGCGGGCCTGGAGGGCGCTGTTGCGCTTATACAGCATCTGATCCAGCGCGTCCTTGGAGTCCTCTTCCCCAAACATTTCATATTCATACAGGTCCAAGACCGAGACCACGACCTCTTCGCCGTCCAGAACGACGTCACCGATCGAGTCCTGCCATACAACGGCATCGGTCTCGCCGCCGCCACCGCCGCTGCCACCCTGGCCACCGGGCGTGGTACCGCCGGAGCAGGCTGCCATCGGCAACAGCATGCAAAAAACGAGCAGCATGCAAAGAATGCGTTTCTTCATAAAAGCTCTCCTTTTACAAAATGAAATTCTTCCATTTACCATTTTACCATATGAAAACGAAAACTGCAAGCAAAAAACAAAATTTCCAAATTTTATAACGAAAAATGCAAATGGGCATCCTTAACACCCCCTTTTTTCATTTCCAACGGTCTTTCCCGCCTCAAACGGCATCTCCTTTTCCTTTCTTTTCCTCTTGACAAAACCGTGTTTTTGTGATACCATAAAACTGTCACGTAAACTTCATAGTCTCCATGGAGAAATTGCTTTTGGAAAAAAGCGTTTCTCTCTTTTCCTGTTTCTCTATGGAGCATGGGTTTGCGTGACGGCACGAGAGACCGCTTTTTCGGTGTGCCTCTCGGGGCACACCTTTTTTTGTTTGACGGGGGAATAGATATGAAAAGTGGCATCCAGCAGCTTTGGGAGGGATCCCTTTGCGCTTCAGACGGATTTCAAAGCTTGGAAAAGCGAAAGCTACGCTGCGCAGATATGGATGTGTATATCAAGCGTGTAACGGAAGGCATGTCGCAGGATCAACGCAACGAGCTGACAAGGCTGTTGCGCTGCCGCGACGAGCTGGAGCAGGCTGCCGTGGAGGACGCCTTTGCGCGCGGATACAGTACCGGTGTGCGTTTGACCGCCGAGGCATTGTTGAAAAAATAATTAAGCGTAACGCTCTCTTTTGCCCCTGCGGCCGCCGCAGGGTTACAAAGCGCAAAAATGCCCGCCGTGAAAACGGCGGGCATTTGTTGATGGTTTTTGCTTATTTTGCGAGGTCAGCCAGCTTCTCGTACTTCTTCTTGGCGTTCTCCTCGGACTTGGCAAAGAGCTCCTTTGCTCTCTCCGGGAAGGACTGTGCCAGACGGGCGTAACGAACCTCACTGGTCAAGAATGCCTGGTAGTCACCGGTCGGCTCCTTGCTATCCAGGATGAAGGGATTCTTGCCCTCAGCCTTGACCGTCGGGTTGTAACGGAACATCTGCCAGTAGCCTGCCTCAACGGCGCGCTTCATCTCGTTCTGGCAGTTGGCCATACCACCCTTTACACCGTGCATTTCGCAGGGTGCGTAGCCGATGATGATGGACGGGCCCGGATATGCCTCAGCCTCTGCCAGCGCCTTCATGGTCTGGTTCGGGTCAGCACCCATGGCGATCTGTGCTACGTATACGTAGCCGTAGGACATAGCGATGGCAGCCAGATCCTTCTTGCCGATGCCCTTACCGGCAGCAGCGAACTGAGCGGCCTGGCCGACGTTGGAGGCCTTAGATGCCTGACCGCCGGTATTGGAGTAAACCTCGGAATCGAATACCATGATGTTAACGCCCTCGCCGGAGGCGATTACGTGGTCAAGACCGCCGAAGCCGATATCGTATGCCCAGCCGTCGCCACCGAAGATCCAAACGGACTTCTTGTTCAGGTAATCCTTCTCAGCCAGGATCGCGGGAGCAGTCGGGCAGCCTGCAGCGGCAGCCTTCTCCAGCTCTACGATCAGGGCCTTGGTTGCAGCGGTGTTCTTCTTGCCGTCATCCTTGGT
>JAZQLY010000050.1:0-16461 GCA_045543015.1 Eubacteriales bacterium | reverse complement strand
TTTCAAATAGAAAGGAGAAAACCGCAGGTTTTCTACATCAGAACGATGCGGGTAGCAATTTCTCCCTATATACAAAGAATGAGCGGGAAACAGATCCCACTCATTCTTTTTTGTTTGCGGTTATGCCGAAATGCGACAGCCTCATGCTTATTCATAGACGAACCCGATACAGGAGAGCGCGTAGAGCGGTGCCGTCTCGCAGCGCAAAATGCGCCTGCCAAGCGAGACGGAGACTGCCCCGGCCGCCGTGGCGGCAGCAGCCTCCTCGGGGGAGAAGCCCCCCTCGCTGCCAACGAACAGGGATATACGCGCTACCCCGCCTGCCCTTGCCTCGGCAAGCACGGTGGCAAGGCTTTTTTGCTGCTCGTTTTCATAGCAGAACAGGATCAGCTCGCTTTGCGCCCGTGCCTCTGCCAGCGCGGCGGCAAAGGAGAGCGGCGCCCCCACCGCGGGCAGCGCGGCGCGGCCGCACTGGCCTGCCGCCTCGGCGGCGATGCGGGCAAGGCGGGCCGTCTGCTTTTCAACGCGGTCTGCCTTGATGCGGGCAACGCAGCGGCTGCTTTCAAACGGCGTAACGGCAGAGACGCCCAGCTCGACCGCCTTTTGCACGATCCATTCCAGCTTATCCCCCTTGGGGTTGCCCTGGTAGAGGTGTACCGTGACCGGCAGCTCACCCTCGCCCGTCCGGCGGGAAAGCACGGCGGCCTCTACCCGCGTAGGGGCAATGGCCGTCAGGCGGCAGGCACATTCCGTGCCCTGGCCGTCACACAGCGTGACGGTGTCCCCCACCGCCATGCGCAGGGAGAGCGCAATGTGGCGGCAATCCTCCCCCTCGATGATCACCGTGTCGGCCGCCAGGGCCGCCGGGCTTACGAAAAAGCGGGGCATCTTACAGGTCCCTCTCGATCAGGATGGCAAGCCAATCGTTTTCCTGCCGCTCCTCCACCACGCGGAAGCCGTTTGCCGCAATGGCGGCACGCACCTCGTCTGCGCGGGGAGAAATAATGCCGGAGACGATCATCTGCCCGCCCGCCTTCATATAGTCACCCACGTCGGGCAGCAGGCGGATGATCACGTCGGCGACGATGTTGGCCACCACGAAATCATAACGCCCGCCGGACAGATCGACCGATCTCAGCAGGTCGGAAACGCCGCACACGATGTTCTCTGCCCCGTCGGCCTGCACGTTTTCCTGCGCGACGCGCACGGCAACGGGGTCAATATCGTAGGCGGCACAGAAGGAGGCACCGAGCTTGGAGGCGCAGAGCGAGAGGATGCCGCTGCCGCAGCCAACGTCCAGCACGCGCGCGCCGGCAGGCAGCACGTCCTGCAAAAAGCGCATGACCAGGCGCGTGGTCTCATGCGTGCCGGTGCCAAAGGCCATGCCGGGATCCATGCGGATGATGGCCTCGCCTGCCTTGGGGGTATACTCCATCCAGGCGGGCACCACCGTTACCTTGCCAAGCGGGATGGGCTTGTAATACTGCTTCCAGGATTCGGCCCAGTCCCCCTGCCGCATGCCCTCGGTAGACAGCTCTACCTCCATACCAAGAGAGGAGAACCGCTCCCGCAGGAAGGTGGCGTATTCGGCCACGCTGCGCTCGGCAGGGACGAAGAGCGAAACGGCGCCGTGCTCACGGTCGGCGTTTAAAATGCTTTCATCGATCAGGTCGCCGTACACACCGTCGGTGGTCACGTCACTGAAGTCCTCGATCATCAGACCGTTATCCAGCATGCTCATCACCGCGGCGATCTGCTCCAGCTCCTCGGTCCTTCCTCTTACGCTTAATTTTGTCCATTCAGCCATGTTGCAATATACTCCTTTGCTTGCGCCGCATCCTGCAGGATCTGCGCGTGCAGCGCCTCTAAATTTTCAAACGTGATCTCCCCGCGCAAGCGGCGCAGGAGCAAAACGGTCAGGTGCTTGCCGTAGATATCCCCCACCCGGTCTAAAAAGTGCGTCTCGCAATTGGGCGCTGCCCCCGCCTCTACCGTTGGGCGCACGCCAATATTGGCAACGCCGGCGTGCGGGCGCCCGTCACCCTCTATATACCCCACCGCCGCATACACGCCGTGCGCCGGCAGAACGCGGCCGGGCAGGATGGGCAGATTGGCCGTTGGCACACCGATGGTGCGCCCCAGCGCCTTGCCGTGCGCCACGCAGCCGCTGACGGTGTACGGCCGCCCCAGCATGTGCGCGGCCAGCTCTGCCTCCCCCGCTGCCAGCGCAGCGCGGATGCGGCTGGCGCTGATCACCTCATCCCCCAGGCGTTGCGCGGGCAGGGTGATGAGCGGGACGTGATGCCCCCCCAGCAGGCGGTGGAGCAGGGCGGCATCCCCTGCCCCGCCCGCGCCAAAGCGGAAATTGTAGCCGCAGACCACCGCCGCAGCCGAAAGCTGCTCTAAAAGGATCTTTTCAACAAACGCGGCGGGCGAGAGGCCGCTGATCGCGGAAAAGCGGTAAAGAAAGACCGCCTCTGCCCCCTGTGCCTGCATAAGAGAGAGCCGCTCGTCCTCGGCAAGCAGGCGCGGGGCGCCCGGCTTCAGGCTCCCATCGTCTGCAAAGGTGAAGACGGCCGTCTCACAGCCGCGCTCACGCGCGGCCTGCCGCGCGGCGGCAAAAAGGGCGGCATGCCCCCGGTGCATACCGTCAAAAAAGCCCAGCGCGACCACGCGCGGGCGGGCGGGCAGCGCTGCGCCCGGCAGGTGATAGACCTCCATGCCGCTCTCCTTTCGTTTCGTATATGTATATTATACACCAAAATCGGATTTCGTCAAGAGCAATTGAAGGATGTAAGCCCCTTAGATTTCGTTACGGTTGAATACAAAAACAAAAGAATGGGCGGGAATATATAGTCCCACCCATTTTTGTTTACGGTTATGCCAAAAGATGCAAGCCCCCGTTAACCGACTCTATAACGGTTTGCCTTATCAAACGACATGCGGAAGTCGATATCCTCCGCCGGCGGACAGGTATCCCACGCCTCGTCGATCAGCTCGTTGAGCTGCTCGGCAGTCGGGCTCTCGATCCCGCGCTCTTTCGCCATGCGGCGGGCGCAATACTCAAACCACACGTCGGTGAGGGAGGTCTCGCCCTCCCGGATATCGTGGTGCGGCTCGGCAAAGAATGCAGCCAGGTAATCCAGCTTGCCAAGCTTGACGGCGGCGGCCGCTACATAGATGCGCACGCGGTCTACCCGCTGGCAATTTGCGGGAAGCTGCTCGTAGAGCGACCAGATGCGCTCCCGCTTGCCAAGCCGGCGCAAAAAGCCCATATACTCGGCAGCCAGGGCGTAATCGTCAAAGGCGCCCGGCAGGGCGATCGCCTTCTCGTAATATTCCTCGGCAGCCTTATCGTTGCCGCGCTGGTTTTCCAGCACGGCCAGGTTGCGGTAGGCCCAGTAGGAGGGCTTTGCCTCGATCGAGGCCTTCCATGCCGCCTCGGCCGTGCGGGTGCGGCGCTCGTTTTCTGCCGCATCGTTATCCCGGATCATGGCGTAATCGGTAAAATCGCTGCCCTCGTAGACGGAAATACCGTACTGCAGCAGGCTGTACCAGGTGCTGCCGCCCGGCTTTTGCAGGCTGGCTTCCAGCAGGGGCAGCCACTTTTCGCTGACCATGAAGGAGGCAAGCATCTCCTTCTCATCCTCGGCGGGCAGCACGCCGGCCGTCAACAGGTGGTACCAGGGGTATTCCGCACGGCCAACGGTATGGCGCGGGAAGCAGAGATTGACCGGGACGCAGCCATCCCCCATTTTTTGCATACGCATGATCTCCAGCGCACCAAAGCCGGAGCCGGTATGTACAAGATCCTCGTCCAGCACGGGCATGTCTGCCAGCTTTTTCAGCCTGGCATCCAGCGCGGTGATATCGGCCGTGCTGAGGCGCCCGTCCAGCGCCTCGTTAAAATAGGCGCAGGCGGTGTCATAATCCTCATCGTGCAGGCGCTCAGGCGAAAGCTTGACGCCGCCAAAGCACTGCGTCCATTCATAGCTGCTGTTTGCCTTGAATTTCTTGTCGTGCAGCTGGGAGCGGGCAATGCCGGCCTGCAGCTCAACGTAATAGCCGCTGCCCTTATCCGAGAGGAACTCCTGCCAGTGCTTGCCGGCGTGGTGGTTGCCCCAGCAGAACATCTTTTTGCAGGAGAGCGGCGGGGTAGACCGCTCGTAAAAGACGAGGCCGTTTTCAAAGGCAGAGGCCTCCCAGGTGCATTCCTCCTCGCTGTTGGGCTGGATAAAGAAGTCAAAGCTGCGCGTAGCCTGGGAGGGGTAGGAGATATCCACCCCCGGCATGGCGTCGATATGCGGCAGCTTTTCCCCATGCAGAACGCCGGCGATAAAGGAGATGATCTCGCTGCCCGAGGCCAGCACGCGCGTGTGGCCGGTATCCGGCACGGCGATGTTCGTCCACCAGTAGACGGTGGTATCGGTCGGGAAGGGGTTGACGAGCCGCACGTGCGTGACCAGGTGGCGAGAGCCCTCCGGCAGGTGGAAGTCTACCTGCCAGAAGATGCCCTTCAGCCGCTCAAACTCGTAAATGCGGAGAAAATCGTTCCCCTCGCCATCCTGCAGGATGGCGGCAAAGACGTTATCACAGGTGGTATAGGTGTGGCCCAGGTTGCCCACGTTCCATTCAATGCCGCCGGAGAGCCAGGCATTGCGGATGGCCAGGTTGCCCGGCTGAATGACCGGGTTACAGAAGAGCAGCTCCTCCCCGCTCTCTTTATCGTAAAGAGAGTGCAGGCGGCCGCCGTACTCGGGCAGGAATTTGGCGCACAGATACTCGTTTTCCAGCACCAGGCACTTCAGCTTGAGCGGAATGCGCTTGCGGGAATAGCGATCCTGCGTTTGGTAGGGCAGCACCTTGGCGGTGGCACCAAGCCCCTCCTTCCACGCCTCGGGGAACGAGGCATCCAGCCGGCTTTCTGCCAGCTTGCGCGGGCGGAAGGCAGGCAGCGGGTTCAGCCCCTCCAGCGGGGCACCGGGAATGACCATGACCTCGGTACGGATCTTCATAACGTTCTTTCCTTTCTGGAAGAAGAAATTCTACGCCCATTGTATCATAGCGTTTTGCCTTTGTCAAGCCGTGCGGTATGGAAAAATGTACAGTTTTTTTCGTTTCTTTTCTACTTTATTTGTATGTTTTCTCTTGCAAAAAAACGACCTGTATGTTACAATGAAGAAAACCCCCTGTAAAGGAGAAAAAACCATGAAACACAACCATCTGCTTTGTAAGCTGCTGTGCCTGGCGCTTGCTGCCTGCACGCTCTTTACGCTTTGCGCCTGCCAGACCCCGTCTGTACCGGATGGCGCATGCACGCACAGCGGCGGCACGGCCACCTGCGCACACAGCGGCGGCACGGCCACCTGCCAGGAGAAGGCCGTATGCGAGAAGTGCGGCGAGGCCTACGGCTCGCTTGCTGCACACACCTATGAAAACGGCACCTGCACCGTCTGCGGCGCGGCCGAGGGCGGCAGCGAGGATGCCGGCGGCAACGAGACCGGCGACGGCAAGCCCGTGCCGGACAACTATGAAAACGGCGCAGCCGTCAGCGGTGGCGGCGCCACCATTCCCGCGGGCAGCTTTGCCGTGACGGAGACGGTCTATGACGAGAGCACGGCCGAGGAGATCAAGGCCAACACCTTCTTCCGCACGGCGGCCCGCGGCCCGGGCAAGGTCTTCCGCATTACGGACGGCAGCCCGCTGATGATCACCGGCATTGCCGGCCAGGACGTGATCGGCTCGGAATATGTAGTGGCCGAGCGGAACAAGAACGTCTTTGGCCCTGACGTAGAGCTGGACGGCATGCCCCTGATCCCGGATGACGTGTAAAAAAGGTGAAAAAAGAATACCATGAAGATCTACCAATCGATGACCGACATGATCGGTAACACCCCCCTTCTCTCCCTTGGCCGGATGGGCGAGGGTGCCATTCTGCTGGCCAAGGCCGAGGGGGTAAACCCCGGCGGCTCTGCCAAGGACCGCGTGGCCCTTGCCATGATCGAGGAGGCAGAGCGCACCGGCCGGCTGCAGCCGGGCGGTACGGTAATAGAGCCGACCTCCGGCAATACGGGCATCGGCCTTGCGGCCGTGTGCGCCGCACGCGGCTACCGCGCCGTGATCGTGATGCCGGACAGCATGTCGCGGGAGCGGCAGCTGCTGGTGCGCGCCTACGGGGCAGAGCTGGTGCTTACCCCAGGGGCAGAGGGCATGCGCGGTGCTATAGCCCGCGCAGAGGAGATCTGCGCGGCTACGCCGGGCGCCATGATCGCCGGGCAGTTTGAAAACCAAGCCAATCCGCTTTCGCACTACAAGACCACCGGCCCGGAGATCTGGGCGGATACCGACGGCCGGGTGGACGTTTTTGTGGCCGGCGTTGGCACGGGCGGAACACTGAGCGGCGTTGGCAAATACCTGAAGGAGCAGAACCCCGCCGTGCGCGTGGTGGCCGTTGAGCCGGCCGATTCGCCCCTGCTCTCGGAAGGAAGGGCCGGCCCGCACGGGCTGCAGGGCATTGGTGCCAATTTCGTCCCCCGGACGCTGGATACCGGGATCTATGACGAGATCATTCCCGTCAGGACCGAGGAGGCCTACGCCGCCGCGCGCCGCCTCGCGCGGGAGCAGGGCTTCCTGTGCGGCATTTCCGGCGGTGCGGCGTTGCACGCCGCCATGGCCGTCTGCCGGCGAAAAGAAAACCGCGGCAAGACCGTTGTTGTGCTGCTGCCCGACACAGGCGAGCGCTACCTCAGCACCGAGCTGTTTGAAGAATAAACCAATAAATAACGCTCCCTCCGCCAGGCGGAGGGAGCGTTATTGCTCATGCCAAAAACTGCAAGCCGGGGCGCAGCAGGCTGCCAAAAGATGCAAGCCGGAGACGCCGCAGGTTTTGAGCAGAAATCTTCGTTTTCCACCCCGTCACATGTATTTCATACATGGAGGGTGGAAAACGGAGATAGTAAACAAAAATTCAAATAAAAATGGAGAAAGCCGCAGGCTTTCCTCCTTAGAACAATGCAGGTAGTAAAATCTACCTATAAATAAAGAAAGAGTGGGAGGTTTATTCCCACTCTCTTTTTTGTTTACGTTTATGCCAAAAGATGCAAGTCTCTGACGTTAATTGCCGCATTCGATGCTGATACTATTAAATAGCGCCAGCAGATCCTCAATGCGCGTATCCGCCTTCTCCTGCCCGCTGCGGTCCAGCACGATCTGCCCCGCGTGGAACATGCAGATGCGATCGCCGTATTCCACGGCGTAGCGCAGGTTGTGCGTCACCATCAGCGTGGTGATCTGCTTTTGCCGCACGATGCGGTCTGTCAGCTCCATCACCCGCTCGGCCGTTTTGGGGTCAAGGGCGGCGGTATGCTCGTCCAGCAGCAGCAGGTCGATGGGGGTCAGCGTGCTCATCAGCAGCGAAAGCGCCTGCCGCTGCCCGCCGGAAAGCAGGCGGACGGGAATATCCATCTTCTCCTCCAGGCCAAGACCGAGGTCGGCCACCAGCTCCTGATAATAGGCGGTGCGGCGGCGGGAAAGGGCGGGCAGCAGCCCGTAGGGCTTTCCCTTATTTTCCGCCATGGCCAGGTTCTCCTTGATGGTCATATGCGGCACCGTGCCAACGGCCGGGTCCTGATAGACGCGGCCAATGCGCCGCGCGCGGCGGTAGGGCGGCATGTGGGTGATATCCTCCTCTGCAAGCAGGATCCGCCCACGGTCCGGCAGCAGGCTGCCAAAGGCCAGGTTCAGCACCGTGGTCTTGCCGGAGCCGTTGGAGCCGACGATCGAAACGAATTGCCCGCGGGGTACGGTCAGCGAAAAATCGGTCAGCAGGCGCGTCTCGTTCACGGTGCCGGTATTGAAGGTCTTATCTATATGTTGCAGGGTCAGCATACGCGCTCCTCCTCCCCTTTTTCATGCGCGGCGGGCCGGTGCGCGTGCTTTTCCCGCCAGGCGGCCAGGCGATCGTTGCCGAGCAGGATGACGGTAAAGAGCGCAGCGTTGAGCAGCTTGAGATAGATGCCCTCCCGGTCTACCAGCACCAGATAATTGAGGCAGAGCGAGTAGATGAGCGCACCGATCACCACGGCGGTGGTCTGCCGCATGAAGCGCAGGCGGGAGAATACCGCCAGGCCGATGATGACAGAGGCAAGCGCCAGCACGACCTTGCCGCTGCCGGAATTGTTATCGTAGGACATATACAGCTGGGCGTACAGCGCACCCGAAACGGCAACCAGGCCGTTGCCCAGCGCCAGGCCAAGGATCTTGTAATTGCCCGCATCCCGCCCAAGCGAAACGACCAGCTGCGCATTGTCTCCCGTTGCGCGCAGCATATATCCCAGCTTGGTGCGCAAAAAGAGGTCGATCAGCAGCTTGCAGACCAGCACGAAGAGCAGCAGGATGGCGGTGGTAACGATATCCCGCACGGCGGGGGTAGCCCCCTCTAAAAACGCGGGGTGAAAGATGCCGGCCAGCCCCTCGCTGCGGTAGGAGAAGGTGGTGGTGGTATAGCCGGTCCTTGTCAGCAGCTTGGTCAATGCCAGGTTGCAGGAGAGCAGCCCGGTCATGACGATGATGCCGGAAAGCAGAGGCGAGATGCGGCATTTGACGTGCAAAACGCCGGCCACCGTGCCGGCCAGCATGCCAACTGCCATAGCCATAAGGATGGCAAGCAGGGGCGGCACGCCCAGGCGCAGCATAAAGATGGTGGCGCAAACGCCGCCAAGCGGAAAGGTGCCGTCTACCGACAGGTCAGGAAAGTCCAGAATGGAGTAGGAAATATATACCCCAAGGGCCAGAATGGCAAAGCAGAGGCCCATTTGCAGGCCGTCTACCGTTGTGCCGAGAAAAAGCTGCATACGTTTTCTCCCCTTGGCCTTATTCTGCCACGTCGATCAGGGCGGGGTCTGCCGGCACCTCGATGCCGAGCAGCGCACAGGCCTTGCTGTTATAATAGTTCTGCGGGGCGGTGATCACGGCAACGGGGATATCCTTTGCCGCCTTGCCGCCAAGGATGGCGGCAGCCGCCTCACCCGCCTTCTCGCCTACCGTGACGTAGTCCATGGAGGCAGAGGCAACGCAGCCGAGCTTGACCTGCTCTAATTCCGAGCCGAAGACGGGTATGCCGGCCTCGTTCGTCAAGGGCAGGATGTTGCTTTCCAGCTTGCCGACGATGGTGTTATCCAGCAGGTTGACGAAGCAGTCTACCCCCTCGTCGATCAGGGCGCTGACGTGGGTGTCGATCGTGTTGATGTCGGCCACGGCGCGGTCAACGACATCGATCGCTACGCTCGAGGAAAGCGCGGCCGCCATCTTCAGCTGCTCGACCTGGTAGGGAGAGCTGGACTCCTCCGTCGAGTAGAGGACGCCGATCTTCAGCGTATCCTTTTGCATAAACGAGGAGACCACGCCCAGCTGCTTCATAAAGTTGGGCACGTCTGAGGAGCCGGTGACGTTATCGTAATTGGCCATCACGCCGGCATCGGTGATCGCGCAAAAGACGACCGGAATGCCGCTGTCTGCTGCGGCATTGGCAGCCGCCACGGCAGAGGGGGTGGCAATGGCAATGATGACCTTGGCACCGCGGTTGACCAGCATATTGGCCTGCGACTGCGAGACAGAGGGGTCAAAATTGCTGTTTACCCGTTCGATCTGGCAGCTTTCTGCCGTGTAGCCGGCGGCGGCAAGTGCCTTTTCAATGCCGGTGTAGCAGTTGTTGAGCGAGCCGTGCGAGCCGAACTGGATAATGCCGATCAGCGGCTTTTCCCCGCCGCAGGCGGCAAGGCCGACCGTGGAGAGCAGCAGCATAGCCAGTGCAAGAATGATCGAGAGTGTACGTTTTTTCATGGTTTTTTCCTCCGTTTTTTTCGGTGCCCTTGCCCCTAAAAAAGCAAAAAGCACCCTTGAAATAGCATTCAAGGGCGACTTTCAAAAAAATCGCGGTGCCACCTTGCTTCGGGCCGTAGCCCCTTTGCGGGATACAGACATATCCCCTGCCCTGTGACGGGAGCACCCGCGGCGCATTTGACGCCGACCTCCGCAGCCCATATTACCCGGCACCTCATACGGGGCTCACACCGCCCCCCGCTCGCTTGGAAGAAGCACGCCGGCTTTTTTCTGCTTCATAGGTTTTGCTTTATCATAGCACAGTGATAAAGAATTGTCAAGGGGGTTTTTGAAATTTTTTTGCCGTGCGGCGAAAAAAAGCCGGTGCGCTGCATATTTTTGCCGTCCCCGCCCATAATAGGAGAAAAAAGGAGACCGTTATGACCGATAAACAAGCCTATCAACACTACGTTGCCCGCCGCGCGGCACGCTCGCCCGTGCTGCGCAACTGCGCCGCTGCCTTTCTCGTGGGGGGTGGCATATGCCTGTGTGGCCAGCTGCTGCGCCGGCTGTACAGCCTGTGGGGCGCACCGCCGGATACGGCAAGCCTGCTGGTCAGCCTCACCTTTGTGCTGCTTGCCGCCCTGACCACCGGCCTTGGCGTGTTTGACAGCATGGCCCGCTATGCGGGGGCAGGCACGCTTTTGCCCATTACCGGCTTTGCCAATTCCGTCGTTTCTCCCGCCATTGATACCAAAAGCGAGGGCTTTGTGCTGGGGGTGGGAGCCAAGATCTTTACCGTGGCAGGGCCGGTGCTGCTGTACGGCACGGCGGCCTCTGTCCTCTATGGGCTGATCTATTGGTTCTTTTGGCGGTTTTAGGAGGTAGCTATGGGGCATATTTTATCGTTTGACCATCCGGTGCGCATATTCTCACACGGCTCTGCCGTCGGGCGGGAGGAAAACCGCGGGCCGCTTGGCCCCTTGTTTGACTACCATGACGAGAGCGACCGCTTTGGCGCTAAGACCTGGGAAAAGGCAGAGGGCGCGCTGGGCGCGACCGTCTTTACCCTGGCACTCAAGCGGGCGGGGCTGCCGCACACGGCCATTGACCTGCTGCTGGCGGGCGACCTGCAAAATCAGTGTGTGGCCTCCTCCGGCGGGTTATGCAGCTTTGGGCGGCCCTACCTTGGGCTTTACGGTGCCTGCTCTACCTTTGCGGAGGGGCTGCTGGTTGCCGCGCTTGCGCTGAACGCCGCGCCGCCCCTTCACCGTGCGGCGGTGGTCACCACCTCGCACAACTGCGCAGCCGAGCGGCAGTTCCGCCTGCCGCTGGAATACGGCGGGCAGCGCACGCCTACCGCACAATGGACGGCTACCGCCGGCGGCTGCCTGCTGCTTGAGCGGGGCAAGCAGGGCGTTTGTCTGACGGCCGGCCTGGCCGGACGCATGATCGACGGCGGCATTTCCGACGCCGCCAACATGGGCGCGGCCATGGCGCCTGCCGCGGCGGATACCCTTGCCCGCTATTTTGCCGAAAGCGGCGACACCCCGGCCGATTACGATGCCATCATCACGGGGGATCTGGGCAGCGAGGGGAGCGAGATCCTCTCTGATCTGCTGGCCATGCAGGGCATCTCACTGGCCGCACGGCAAAAGGATTGCGGCATGCTGCTTTATGACCCCGCGCGGCAGGACGTGCATGCCGGTGGCCCCGGCTGCGGGTGCTGCGCCTCGGTCACGGCGGCCTACGTGCTGCCGCGCATGCTGCGCGGCGAGTGGCGGCGCATCCTGCTGATGGCGACCGGGGCGCTGATGAGCCCCACCAGCCTGCAGCAGGGGGCCAGCATTGTCGGCATTGCGCCGCTATTACGGATGGAGGTGCTTTGAATGAGCCTGTTTTATGAGTGTCTTTGGGCCTTTGTGATCGGGGGGAGCCTCTGCATCCTGGCCCAGCTGCTGATCGACCTGACGCGCCTGACCCCGGCGCGGATCTTGGTGACCTTTGTGGTGGCGGGGGTGGTGCTCGGCGCGTTTGGCCTGTACGAGCCGCTTTACCGGTTTGCCGGCTGCGGCGTCAGCCTGCCGCTGCTTGGCTTTGGCGGCCTGCTGGCACGCGGCGTGCGCGAGGCCGTGCATACGGACGGGCTGCTTGGCGTGCTGACGGGTGGCCTGACTGCCACGGCCGGCGGCATCACCACCGCCATGGTGCTGGGGCTTTTGTGTGCGCTGATCTTCAAAAGCCGCCCCAAGCGTGCATAACGAACGGAGAAGACCCGTTTTCACGGGTCTTCTCCGTTTTTCCTGCAAAAAAGCGTTCTTCCCTTGCAAATCCTCTCCCGCCATGGTATAATGAACTATCAGAAATTGGAGGAGGTCTTTTCTATGAGACGCATCGTATCTCTGGTTCTTTCTTTCCTATTAATTTTTTCGCTTTGCCTTGGCATGGCATCCTGCTTTGACAACGCCGGCGGCAACGAGACCGGTGGCGAGACCGGCGGCGAGACCGGTGGTGAGACCGGTGGAAACGGCGGCGAGACCGGCGGCGAGACCGGTGGCGAGACCGGCGGAAACGGCGAGCAGCCCGGTGGTGAAAGCGGCGGTGAAACCGGTGGCGAGACCGGCGGCAACGCGGGCAACGAGCAGCCCCCGGCAGCCCCGGAGGCGCAATTAGAGTTCCAATTGAGCGCAGACGGCAGCTATTACATCGTCACGGATGGCAGGAATATTGCCGGCGTGCTGGTCATTCCCGCCACGCACGAGGGCAAGCCGGTCAAGGAGATCGCTGCACGCGCCTTTTCGGACGAGTGGAAGCTCAAGGAGCTGGTGCTGCCCGACAGCGTCACCACCATTGGCGACTCTGCCTTCTCGAGCTGCTACAGTCTTGCCCGCATCACGCTTGGCATGGGGCTGACCGCACTTGACGAATACTGCTTCAACACCTGCCCGGTGGTGGAGGTCTACAACCGCTCCGCCCTGCCCCTGACGGTGGGCGGCGAGGGCTACCTGCAATACAACGCCAAGCACATCTACGGCGAGGGCGGCGAGAGCCGCATCACGCACGAGAACGGCTACATGATCTATACCGACGGCGCGACCAAGCGCCTGCTCGGCTATCTTGGCACCGAGACCAAGCTGACGCTGCCCGACGGCTTGACCGAGATCGGCAGATACGCCCTTGCGCGGGAGCGCTTTACCGAGATCACCCTGCCGGACAGCGTGACCTTGCTGGGCGAGGGCGCCTTCTCCGGCTGCGCCTATCTGACCACCGTCACGCTCGGTGCCGGCATCACCGTGCTGCCCGACTACACCTTCAGCGGCTGCATGCGCCTGACGAGCGTTACCCTCCCTGCGTGGCTGACCAAGATCGAGCGTATGGTATTTGATTACTGCCAAGCCCTGACCGAGATCACCCTGCCGGACAGCGTGACCGAGATCGGCATGGATGCCTTCTCCCGCTGCCAGTCGCTTGCCAGCGTACGTCTTGGCAGCGGGCTGGGCAAGATCGATGATCGCGCCTTTGCCGATTGCACGAGACTTGCAGAGATCACCATTCCCGCAAGCGTGAAGACCATTTATGAAAAGGCGTTCTCCGGCTGCAGCAGCCTCACCCGCGTGATCTTTGAAAAGACCGAGGGCTGGACGGTCGGTGGCGCTCCCTTTGATGGCGCCACGCTGGCCGACCCGGAGACCGCTGCCGCGGCACTTCATGACAATAGCAACCGCATCTGGAGCAACAAGACGTAACACATGACAGACACGCATATCAAGGACTTTACACAAGGAAACATTACGCGGCAGCTGATCGCCTTTTCCTGGCCGCTGCTGCTCTCGAACCTGCTGCAGGTCGTCTACAACATGGTAGACATGATCATTGTTGGCAACGTGATCGGCAAGGCGGGTACCTCTGCCGTCACGGTAGGCGGTGACGTGGTCAATCTGCTCACCTTCGTGGGCATTGGCTTTGCCTCGGCCGGGCAGGTGCTGATCGCGCGGTACATCGGCGCGGGGGAGCGGCATAAGATCGGTCGCTTCGTCGGTACGATGGGCGGGTTCCTCTTTCTCTGCGCGGTGGTGCTCAGCGTGCTGGGCCTTGCCTTTCAGGAGCCGCTTTTGCAGCTGATGAAAACGCCGGAGGAGGCCTACCGCGGTGCCTCGGCCTATTCGGCCATTTGCACGGTCGGCCTGGTCTTTATCTACGGCTACAACATCGTCAGCGCGATCCTGCGCGGCATGGGCGACTCCAAGCACCCCTTGCTCTTTATCGGCATTGCGGCCGGCCTGAACCTGGTGCTGGACGTGGTGTTCGTCGTTTTTATGAATATGGAGGCGGCAGGCGCGGCGCTTGCCACCGTCATCAGCCAGGCAAGCAGCTTTTTGCTCTGCACCGCCTTTCTCATCAAGCGGCGGCGGCAGTTCGCCCTCGATATCTCGTACCGCCACTTTGCCATGTGGGATCTTGGCATGCTGGGTGATTTCATCAAGCTGGGCGCCCCCATGGCCATCAAATTTGCCTCGGTCATGGTCTCCAAGCTGTTCGTCAATTCCTGGATCAACGGCTACGGCGTCGCCGTCTCTGCCTTTGCGGGCATTGCCAACAAGCTGGCCACCGTGGTGAATATGTTCTCCAACGCGATGAACAGCGCCGGCTCCACCATGGTCGGCCAAAACATCGTGGCCGGGAAGTTTGACCGTGTCAGACGCATTCTGTGGAATCTGCTGGTCATCACCATGGCCATTACCATCCTTTTCTCGGTGCTGATCGTCCTCTTCCCCACGCAGATCTTTGATCTGTTTATTGAGGGCTCGGATCCCGAGGTGCTTTCGCTGGCGCCCGGCTACGTGCCGATCGCGCTGCTGATGTTCCTTGCCAGCTCGCTGCGTGCAACGATGAACGCGCTGATCAACGGCAGCGGCAACGCCAAGGTGAATTTTGCCACCGCGCTGCTGGACGGCATCATTCTGCGCATCGGCCTTGCGCTGCTCTTCGGCCTTGCGCTGGATATGAAGCATACCGGCTTCTGGCTGGGTGACGCGCTGGCAGGCTTTACCCCCTTCTGGCTCGGCATCATCTTCTATTGCACCGGCGCGTGGAAAAAAAGCGCGAAAAAACAGGGCTGACCCCCGGCGAGGGACGGATGCTATGCATCCGTCCCCCATTCCGCGCAGATCTGCTGTTTTATTTTGGAAAATTCAAGAAAACGGCTTGACAAACCGAAAGATGCGTGGTATAATTATCTTTGCTTGACGGGCAAACGCCCGAAAAGGCATCGAGGTGTGGCTCAGTTTGGTAGTAGCAAGGCAAAAACAGTTGGTAACTGTTTTTGGTGCGCGGCTGCCCAAAGCAAGGAGTATCGGAAGCGCAGCTGTGCTGTGCGCGCGAGACGACTATGCGACGGCAGCGTCCAGCCCGTAGGGCGCTCGTTTGGCGAGGCTGCTGAGGCAGACGAAATTACAATTCTATATAATTACGAGGTGTGGCTCAGTTTGGTAGAGCGCTACGTTCGGGACGTAGAGGCCGCAGGTTCGAATCCTGTCACCTCGACCAATGCAAGGTCGCCCTATGGGGCGGCCTTTTGCATTGGTTGAGGTGACCACGTGAAAACCCGGTTTGCGAAGCAAACGCAGGTTCGTTTTCTCCGCCCGAAGATCGGCAAGCTTGCTTGCCAGGCGCAGGGCGAGAGAATTTTTGCCGCAGGCGGACATCCTGTCACCTCGACCATATCAAGTGTTCATAACTGATGTTAGGAACACTCGATATTTTTTTTGCTTGTGTTTACTTATTGAAATCACACTTTCGTTTCGTATTTTCTATTATTATTCTCAAAACAAATCAAGCTAATTGTTGACTTATAAAAACATTATTGACATATACCAAAAACCGTGATATAATTGGTATATACCAAAAATGAGGAGCTATGTGAGATGCCAAGACCGAGAAAATGCCGCAAGGTTTGCAGAATGCCTGTCGCAGATACATTCGTTGCTAATTCAGCGAAAGAGGAAGCAGTCGTTTTGACCGTTGATGAATATGAGTGCATTCGACTCGTTGACTATCAGGGTTTTTCTCAGGAGCAATGCGCTGAATATATGCAGGTATCTCGTGCGACTGCACAGCTCATTTGTGATACTGCAAGAAAGAAGCTTGCTTCAGCTCTTGTGAACGGATATACGATTCGCATAGAGGGTGGTGATTACCATCTTTGTGACGGGAAAGAAACACACTGCGGATGCGGTGGCTGTCAAAAGCACTGCCAACGAAAAAGTGATGCGGAATAAATAACGTTTTTCATTCAAAAATAGTATTTAGGAATTGGAGGTATAAAAGAATAATGCTAAGCAAGAACTGGAAAAGCATCGTTGCCTTTTTGTGCATATTATTAGTCATAGTCTATACCTCTATCGTTTTCTTGCCTCACGCACACGACTGCGTCGGTTCAGATTGTACTGTTTGCGCTTTGATTGAGACCTCACGTAACACGATGATCGGTCTTGTGCTTGCTGCCACAGTGCATCAATTAGCAAATATCTTGTTTACAATTTCATGCTCATACAAATCTATACCATCGGGCAATAACGGTACTCCCGTTGCGCTTAAGGTGAAGCTTTCGGATTAAGACTTGATTTATTATCAGATCAAATC
>JAZQLY010000049.1:0-10414 GCA_045543015.1 Eubacteriales bacterium | reverse complement strand
TTTATACATTTTCTATCTAAGTGGCTTTACGTTGGTAAAAACGTAGGCTTTGCTTGTCATATCCACTTAGATGTGAAATTGTGTAGCAACAATGAGCGAAACTGCGTTTTTCGGTGCGTGGTTTCGGCTACGCACCTTTTTGATTTGGAGGAACAGACAATGAAAAAATCACTATGGATCGTGTTGCTCTTGGCGTTAGCTTGCACACTCGCTTTGTCGGCGTGTGACGATACCAACCAACCGCAGACACCAAACGAAGACCACGCTCACGCATTTGGTGAATGGACAACAGTTAAGGATGCTACTTGTACCGTTAAGGGAGAACAAGAACGCACTTGCTCTTGCGGTGAAAAGGAGACAAAAAGCATTGATGCAACCGGTCATACCGAGGTTATTGATGCCGCTGTAGCCGCTACTTGCACCACGGACGGCAAGACCGAAGGCAAGCATTGTTCCGTTTGTAGCGAAACGCTTATAGCACAAAACAATATTCCTGCGAGCCACACCGACGGCGAGTGGATTACCGACAAAGAAGCAAACTGCACCGAAGATGGTAGTAAGCATCAAGTTTGCTTTGTTTGTAACGCTACCGTTAAGACCGAAGCTATTGCCGCTACTGGTCACTCAATTGATGTAATTACTTGTCCGCCTACTTGTATACAGGTAGGCTATGATGAATATCAATGTAAAAAATGTGATTATAGTGAAACTAAACAATGGGATGAGATGTCATGTTCCGTATCGCTAAATTATATCGGAACTGCGTACCTTGCTCAAGGTTACTGCTATGCATATACATTAACGGTTAATATTGTAGGTGGTGGCAGTGAAAATTTTGATGCTGATGCAGTTATTGTAATTCATGATATATATGGCTCAAATATATCCACTGTTTATCCAGCTGCATATATAGATTACGATGGAAGTTGGAGTACATCGCAAACAATCTATTTATTAGCTGATTGGTATCACACCATTTTCGTAAACATTGACACAACAACAGGTTATGGTTTCGCTTGCTACTATGATGTTTCAAGCGGTACATATAGGTATGATTATGATTCTTTGCATAAATATGATAGTGTTGTAACCGAACCGACAAAAACAGAGGATGGCTATACCACATATACATGTACGGTTTGTGGTGATAGTTATGTTGACACGTATACCGATGCAATTGGTTCTGCTGGTCTTTCATATATAATAAATGACGATGGTACAACTTGTACAATAACTGGAATTGGCACCTGCGAGGATGAAGATATTTACATCCCAGCATATATTGATGGGTACAAAGTTACTACAATCGGAGAAAAAGTGTTTGAAAATCTTGTTCATATAAAGAGCATATATATATCAGATACAGTAACAGATATTGCGAACAAGGCATTTTATAAGTGTGTAAGTATTACAGAAATAAGAATTCCGGAAACAGTAAAACGGATAGGAAACCAAATTTTTTTGGGTTGTGATGCTCTTACTACCGTATATTACGACTCATCGTATGCTCCCCCAGAAGGCGAAACATTTATTAAGAATGAAAGTATCAAAAAAGTTGTATTTGGCGAAAATCTAACGTCCATACCCGATTACATTTGCTATAATTGCGATAATTTGGAACAAATTATTCTTTCACCAAATACAAAATATATAGGAATGTATGCTTTTTATTATTGTCGGTCTGTGAAAAAGATCGATCTTCCTGAAGGTTTAATCAATACAGGGTGGTATGCATTTTATGAAATGAACATAACAGAAATTATTATTCCTAATTCTGTTGAAAGCATATACAACTCTTTCCGTGGATGTAGGAAATTGGAAAAAATAGTTATACCGGTTAACATCATTTCAATTCCAAGGCAAACTTTTTATTTATGTTATTCAATAAAAGAAGTGTATTACATGGGTGAAGAATTGGAATGGTCTTCGATTAGCATCAGCGAAGATAGTGCTGTGTTAAAAGAAGCAACTGTATATTATTATTCTGAAACACAACCAACTGACAGTGGCAACTACTGGCACTACATTGAAGGTGTCCCTACCCCCTGGTAAAATAATATATTTTCAACCACGGCTCACAGCGAGCCGTGGTTTTTTCTCGCCATACATATTATAGTGCCGATTTTCTTTACTGGCAGAAAAATGACATTTTTTGATGATTTTATTTATCAAGATGTCATTTTTTCACTATAATATATCGTAAAACTTGTTATGCATTCTTCACCCCATCAGCAAGAACGTTTTTGCAGGAAAGCGCTGCGGTCAGGGCGATGCAGCCCTGTACCAAATAGGCGATGTTCTCCTCGCGGTACACGGTGTCACGCTTCGTGTGGATGCGGTTCATGTACAGCAGGCCAAAGCGGCGGGAGCGCTTGAGCGCGGCAACGCCGACGCCGCACGGGAAGCTTGATTGGTCAGAGGGGTAAAAGACACCGTGCGTTGTTACTTCCGTCTCTACTTTGTCGGTAGAGGGGAAGATCTCTCGCAGCTGCGCGGCATACTGCCGCGACTTTTTGGCGGTCGTGAACAGGATGTGCTCTCCGTCCGAAACGCAGTCAAAATTGATCAGCAGCTTGTTTTTCATGGCTTCCTTGTGCTTCTTGGCAAAGCCGGCGGAGCCAAAAAGGCCAAGCTCCTCTAAATCAAAAAATACGAAGGCGGCATGGGCTTTTTGCTCGTCCGGCAGGCTGGTCATCAGATCAAGCAGCACCGTCACGCCGGAGGTGTTGTCATTGGCCGTGTGCTTGTTGGCAGGGCCAAACATGATCAGCGCGAAAAAGGCGATCATGACCGCGTAAACGAGCGGTGCGATCACATAAGGGACGGCATCTGCCAGCCCGCAAAGCGTCATGCAGACCCCAACCGCCAGCGGCACAAGAAAGGCGGGCAGCAGCATAAAGCCCACCGTGACGACGATCTGATACAGTAGATAGATGGCAAAGCATTTGGGGGTGATGAAGTTGGGGAAGGGCAAGCGTGCGCAGGTGTCATAATGCGCGGTATAGACGACCTTGGCATGATCCGGGTCTCCTACCACGATGTTGCGTGCGCCAAAGGATCCGCGCTCTGTTTGGCAGGTATAGCCGTTTTTCTCTGCCACCTCCTGAACGTATGCGATAAAGGCGGTCTTTTGTTGCTTTGTTTTTCGCACCTCGTGCTTTTCAAAGACGGTATAGGACGTTTCGGTCATGCATGTGCCTCCGTGTTTTTTCTCATTATATCACGGCACGGTCAAATAGTCAAGGCTCTATGCGGTAAAGCACGTCCTTCAGGGAAAACTCCCGTATCGCAAAATCCGTTTCCAGGTAGCAGTTATACAGCACGGGATAGGTCTTTCCATCGATCAGCATCTCGCTGATCAGCTCTAAACGCAGTCCCTCCTCTTGGGTGGCGACCATCGTTTGTACGAAAAAGTTATAATAGCTGCTATCGCCGGGAAAGGCGTACCACTTCTCGTCCTTCCTGTCAGCCGCGTAGGCGGTGTGCTGATAATCGCTGATGTCCAAACGCTGGTAGCCGATGGGGAGCCGCTTGACCGCACAAAAGCCCCAGATCATTGGCAGCGGTTCTCCTTGCTCATCAACGTAGGTATCATAATAAAAGCGATACTCGGGCGTTTCTATGTAGGACTCGTCTGCCCAAAGCTCGCCGGCCGCCCCCTCCGGCGTAAAGCCAAAGCCGTTTGACAGAGCATGTATCAGCCAAAGCGGCAGGGCGGTTATGAGCGCAAGCGAGAGCCAAAAGACAAGCTCCTTGATCAAATGGATCTTCTTGTTCCGCGTGATGGCCGGTGCCTCCTCCTCCTCGTTGAGCGGAAAGGCGTCCTCCGTTATTTCAAAATAGGCAAGCAGCGCTTCATAAGAGGCGCGGTTGGGCAGGCCGAGTCCGTTTTCCCATTTTGCCACTGCGCTGCGGCTGACGAAAATGGCGTTTGCCAACGCTTGTTGGGAAATCTGCTTTTCGGCGCGCAGCTGCTTTAATCGTTCCTTGAATTTCATGATGGCCTCCTTCTTTCCTGGCATTATCATAGCACAAAAATCGAAGAAAAGAAATCTTTTCGTTGTTACTTTTTCCTTTTTGCCTGTTACTTTCATATTTTCATTAAAAAAATCACTTTATTTTGCCTCTGCTCTTGACTTGCAGGCGAAAATGTGCTATAATCAACCTAACCAATTATTGATCGGAGGATGATTACCATGGAACATATCAAGACGATTGAAACGCGCAACCTGTGCGAGAGCGCAAAGCATGGTGGCTGCGGCGAGTGCCAGACCTCTTGCCAGTCCGCTTGCAAGACCAGCTGCGGTATTGCCAATCAGCAGTGCGAGAGCACCAAGGAAAGCAAGTAATCCAGCATTGAAATGCCGCCGATTTCACGGCGGCTTTTTCAATGTATACCAAGACCAAAGGGAGAAGACCATGATACATCAATATAAATTGGGCGGCTACAACATTGTTTTGGACGTTTGCTCCGGTGCTGTACACGCCGTAGATGATATCGCCTACGATATGATCGCCATGTTTGAGGAGCAGGGGCGCGAGGAGATCGTTGCTGCCATGCAGGAAAAATACGGCGCGCGTGAGGGCGTGACCGCCGAGGAGCTTGGCGCCTGCTATGACCAGATCGTCAGCCTGAAGGAAAGCGGCAAGCTGTTTGCCCCCGATACCTTTGAGCCGATGGCCGGCAAGCTGAAGGAAAAGACCTCCGGCGTGGTGAAGGCGCTTTGTCTGCACATTGCCCACACCTGCAACCTCAATTGCTCCTATTGCTTTGCAAGCCAAGGGAAGTACCACGGCGAGCGGGCGGTGATGAGCTATGAGGTCGGCAAGCGCGCCCTCGATTTTCTGATCGAAAATCCCGGCAGCCGCCGCAACCTGGAGGTTGACTTTTTTGGCGGCGAGCCGCTGATGAATTTTGATGTGGTCAAGCAGCTGGTCGCCTATGCCCGCAGCGTAGAAAAGGAGAAGGGGAAAAACTTCCGCTTCACGCTGACAACGAACGGCATGCTGATCGATGATGACGTGATCGACTTTGCCAACCGTGAGATGAGCAACGTGGTGCTGAGCCTGGACGGCCGCAAGGAGATCCATGACCGTTTCCGCGTTGATTACGCCGGCCGCGGGAGCTGGGAGCAGATCGTCCCCAAGTTTCAAAAGCTGGTTGCCGCACGGGAGGGGAAGAACTACTACATGCGTGGCACCTTTACCCACGCCAACCCCGATTTCTTAAAGGATATTCAGCAGATGCTGGATCTCGGCTTCTCGGAATTGAGCATGGAGCCCGTTGTGTGCGCCAAGGGCGACCCCTCTGAATTGACGGAGGAGGATATGCCCATCGTGATGGAGCAGTATGAAAAGCTGGCCGAGCTGATGCTCAAGCGGGACAAGGAGGGCAAGCCGTTTACCTTCTACCACTATATGATCGACTTGACCGGTGGCCCCTGCATCTATAAGCGTATTTCCGGCTGCGGCTCGGGTACCGAGTATATGGCCGTTACCCCGTGGGGAGATCTGTACCCCTGCCACCAGTTCGTGGGGGACGAGAAGTTCCGTCTGGGCGATATTTGGAAGGGGGTAGAGAATACTGCCGTGCAGCAGGAGTTCTTTGCCTGCAACGTCTACGCCCGTCCCGAGTGCCGTGATTGCTGGGCAAGGCTGTATTGCTCCGGCGGCTGTGCTGCCAACGCCTATCACGCAACCGGCTCTGTGCGCGGCATCTATGAACCCGGCTGCCGCCTGTTCCGCAAGCGGGTGGGGTGCGCCATTATGGTGGCGTTCGCGCGTGCGCTGGGGGATGCATGAAGACACCGATCTGTAATTTTGTAGCAAAGTACGTTGCGCGCAATGCGCTGCGGCTGCATATGCCCGGCCACAAGGGGGTAAAGGCCCTGGGGGCGGAGGAGCTTGATATCACCGAGCTTGCAGGTGCAGACAGCCTGTATGAAGCCGCCGGCATTATCAAGGAGAGTGAAGAAAACGCCTCCTATCTCTTTGGTGCGAACACCTTTTATTCGACCGAGGGAGCCTCGCACTGCATCCGTGCCATGATCTATTTAGCAACGCTTTGGGCAAAGGAAAACGGCCGTGCGCCCTTGATCGTTGCCGGTCGGAATGCGCATAAGGCCTTTATCACTGCCGCCGCGCTTTGCGATTGTGAGGTCGCTTGGCTGTACCCGGAGGGGGAGGGCTCTTACATGTCCTGCCACATGACGGCTGACGGGGTAGAGAAGGCCTTGAAGAATGCTGAGCGGCTGCCTGCCGCAGTTTATATCACCAGCCCGGATTATCTTGGCAACATGGTGGACGTGGCAGCTATCGCCACAGTCTGTCACCGGTATGGCGTGCTGCTTTTGGTAGATAACGCACACGGTGCTTATCTCCGCTTTTTACCGCGCCCGTGTCACCCGTTGGACGGCGGTGCAGACCTCTGCTGTGATTCTGCACATAAAACGCTGTCCGTCCTGACAGGCGGTGCGTATTTGCACGTTGCGTACACGGCAGACCCCTTGTTCGTGCGGGAGGCAAAAAATGCCCTGGCCATGTTTGGCTCCACCAGTCCCTCTTATCTGATCCTGCAATCGTTAGACTATGCCAATCAGCTGATCGAAACCTATCCTGCCCGGCTTTCCTCTTATATTTCAGCCATCGACGTTTTGCGCTCGGTCTTGACGGCGCACGGCTACGTGCTGCTGGGGGACGAAGCATTGAAGATCACCATCAGCACCAAGCCGTACGGCTACACGGGCATAGAGCTTGCTGAAATACTGGATCGGCATAATATCATATGTGAGTTTGCAGACCGCGACCACGTGGTGCTGATGCTGACACCCATGCTGGGCAGCCATGCGCTTCTTTTCCTGCGTGGCGTGCTGGTGGCTATTCCGCGCCGGGAGCCGATCGTGGAGCCGGTGCCTTGCGTGCCGCGTCCGGTGGCTGTCCTTTCCCCGCGTGAGGCGGCCTTTATGCCGCGCGAGATCATACCGGCTGCCGAGAGTGAGGGGCGCATCCTTGCTGCTGCAACGGTAGGCTGCCCGCCTGCTGTTCCGATCGTGGCATGCGGTGAACGGATCGACCGTGCCGCTGTTGAGGCCTTTGCTTATTACGGCATTACGGAATGTATCGTTGTAAAAGAATGAAAATGAGAGAGCATCATGATGAAGATTGAAAGAGAAAATATTTGTTTGTATACCCCGGTGTATTCCAACCGTTCCTCTATGCAGGAGGTCATTGAGCGTGCCACCACGCATGAGGTGGGGGGCGTGGAGTTTATGAACTTCTGCGAGGAATTGTCTACGCCGGATATGGCAATGGCCAAAAGGTTAGGCAAGGAGGTCCGCGCCCGCGGGCTGAAGCTGCCGTGCTTTTCCGTTGCTGCCGATATTTATACAGACGGCCGTGCGGCCGTTGATATGGTATTGCGTTACGCGGAGATCTGCTCCGAGCTGGAGATCCCGTACCTGCACCATACCGTTGCCTTCGGCTTGGATGGCTACAGCCTGACAGACGAGGAGCGGGAGGGGCGTTTTAACGCCTGCGTTGAGGCGGTGCAGCAGCTTTGCGATCAGGCAGCCGGTCTTGGTGTTCGCACCTTGATCGAGGACCAGGGCTTCGTTTTTAACGGTGCAAAGAACTGCCTGCGTATGGCGGCCCTCACCGGCGGTCGGCTTGGCTTTGTGGCGGATACGGGCAACATCATGTTTTACGATGAACGCGCGGAGGACTTTATCCGTGCGGCGGGGCCGTATATTTGCCACGCGCACCTGAAGGATTATTTGCTGCAGGATCACCCCTTTGAAAAGGGGGAATGCTACCGTACCCGCCTTTCTCATTATGTGCAGGATTGTGAGCTTGGTGCCGGCGTGGTTGACTTTGCCGCCGTGAAGGCCGCCTTTGCTGAGGTCGGCTACCGGGGCATGTACTCGCTGGAGCTGAACGGCGTGCGGGATGCAGCAGAGCTGGAGCGCGTTTTGCACTTCTTGACTGCCTGATTTTTTTCAGGGTAAAAGCATGAAAACAAAAGCAGAAGTCATGTATGCCACTATGTCGCCGTGGCGCCTCTTCTTCGTGGTGGCAATGCCCGGCATGGTCAGCATGTTCGCCATGTCGGTTTACAGCGTGATCGAGGGTGCTTTTATTGGGCAGCTGCTGGGCGAGGGGGCTTTTGCAGCCGTCAACATCGCTATGCCGCTGGTCATGATCAATTTTTCCTTGGCAGACCTGGTTGGCGTCGGTGCCTCCGTCCCTATCTCCATTGCGCTTGGCCGCGGTGATCACAGGCGTGCCAATAACGTATTTACCTGCTCCATCGTTCTGATCTTCCTTGCCTCGCTCTTGATGGGCAGCATCATGTTTTTCGCGGCAGAGCCGCTTTCCCGCATGATGGGGGCAGATGCCGCCTTACTGGAAACGGCTGTCAAATATCTCCGTACCTATGCGCTTTGCAGCCCGCTTACCACCATCTTTTTTGCCATGGATAACTACTTGCGCATCAGTGGGTACGTCAAGACCAGCATGTTTATCAACATTGGCTGTAACGCTACCACGCTGCTGCTCTTAGTCCTCTTTTTATTTGGCCTTCATATGGATGTGGTCGGCTCTGCCTTGGCTACCAGCATTGCCATGTGTCTTTGCTCCTTGGTGGCCATGCTCCCGTTTTTGCTGAAAAAGACCTTGCTGCAATTTACAAGGCCGCAGTTCAGCGTTGCCATGATCAAGGAGATCGCCGCCTGCGGCTCACCCGTCTTTTTGAACAACATTGCCGGCCGTGTGACCTCTATTCTGATGAACATTTCGCTGATGACGCTTGGCGCTAAAGCGTTTGGAGAGGGCGGGGGAACCACTGCCGTGGCCGTGTATGCGGTGCTGATGTACGCCAGCGATTTTTGCTGGCCGCTGTTGTACGGCATTGCCGATTCACTGGCCCCTGCTATTGGCTACAACTGGGGGGCGGCCGATTACGGCCGCGTCAAAAGGATCCTGCGGTGCGCGTACGTCGGCACGGCTGCGGTCGGCCTGGTCTCTACCTCGCTGCTCTTCTTTTTCTCCGGCACGGTTGCCTCCTTCTTCGTCAGCGCAGAGGATGCGCACCTGCTGGCCATTGCAACACCGGCCATCCGCCTGTTCTGCTTTGCCTATCTTTTCCGTTGGTTTGTGGTCACAACGCAAAGCTTCCTCAGCGCGATCGAGAAGCCGGCGCTCGCTACGGCCATGTCCGTTTCGGTGGCGCTGTTTTTCCCGGTGCTGATGCTGGGGGCGCTTTGGATGCTGGGGCTTGACGGCATTTGGCTGAACTTTGTCGGTGTCAATGCGCTTGCTGCGCTGCTGGGGGCAGTCCTGATGTATTACGTCCACCGCGAGATCAAAAAACGGGAAGCCGAAAAGGCGGCGCCGACAATAGCGAAAGGATGATCGACCAATATGAGATCGGTACTGATAACCGGCGCAAGCGGCGGCATGGGCCGCGCAACCGCCCGGCGCCTGCGTGACCTTGGCTTTCGTGTTTTTGCGCTTGACAGGGTAGAGGCGGCAGCCGAGGAGGGGATCCTTCCCATCACGGCGGACGTCACCTCGGAAGAAAGCGTGCGTGCGGCACTCTCTGCCGTCTGCCAGCAGACGGAGCATCTGTACGCCATTGTGCATTTTGCCGGTATTTATATGCTGGATTCACTTGTGGAGATCGAGGATGAAGCCTTCTCCCGCATGCTTGACGTGAACCTGCGCGGTGCCTATCTGATCAACAAGACCTTTCTCCCGCTGCTTGAAAAGGGCAGCCGTATCCTGATCACCACCAGCGAGCTTGCGCCGCTTGATCCGCTGCCGTTTACTGGCCTGTATGCCGTGACCAAGGCCGCGCTGGATGACTATGCCTTTTCGCTGCGCATGGAGCTGCAGTTGCTTGGCATCACGGTATCCGTCCTTCGTGCCGGCGCCGTAGAGACGGATATGCTTGGCGTTTCTACCAGCGCGCTGGATCGGTTTTGTGAAAAAACCAAGCTGTACACCTGCAATGCAAGCCGGTTTAAGGCGATCGTTGAGGGGGTAGAGGCCAGGTGTATCCCGCCGCAAAAAATTGCCCAAAAGGCGGCACTTATCCTTCGCAAGCGTAAGCCGGCCTTTGCTTACGCCATCAATCGCAATCCGTGGCTGTGCCTTTTGCACGTGCTGCCCAAGCGCCTTCAGCTGTGGACCATCAGATTGGTGCTGCGGTAAGGCCGCGTTACTTGCAAGCAAACAGAAAAGGGGCTGTCGCATTTCGGCATAACCGCAAACAAAGAAGAATGAGTGGGATCTGTTTCCCGCTCATTCTTTGTATATAGGGAGAAATTGCTACCCGCATCGTTCTGATGTAGAAAACCTGCGGTTTTCTCCTTTCTATTTGAAATTTTTGTTTGCTATCTCCGTTTTCCACCCTCCA
>JAZQLY010000048.1:0-11942 GCA_045543015.1 Eubacteriales bacterium | reverse complement strand
AGATTTGCGAGTCCATCCGTCAGGGCCACATCGCCTATGTCATCAACACCAGCAGCATCGGCGGCGGCTACCAGATGCGGGACGGCTATCAGATCCGCAAATGCGCAACGGAATGCAACGTGACCATCTTCACCTCGCTCGATACCGTGAAGGTGCTTCTCGACGTGCTTGACGAGACCACCCTTCGTATCTCGACCATCGATTCGTAAGGTGCATTATGCGACAGAGCTATTTTAAGATCACCGAAAATACCCCGCTCACCGAAAGCGTCTACCGTATGGTGCTTGCGGGGGATACCGCCGACATCACCCGCCCCGGTCAGTTTGTCAACATCCTGCTTGACGGTCTGTTCCTTCGCCGCCCCATCTCGGTGTGCAACTGCGAGGGCGGCCACCTCACCCTTCTTTACAAGGTGGTGGGGAAGGGCACCGAGAAGATGAGCCGCATGGCGGTGGGCGAGGAGCTGGACATCCTTACGGGGCTCGGCAACGGCTACGACCTTGCCCCGTCGGGCGATGCCCCCCTGCTGATCGGCGGCGGGGTCGGCGTGCCGCCCCTCTATATGCTGGCAAAGGAGCTGCTTGCACAGGGCAAGCGCGTCAGTGTGATCCTCGGCTTTAATAAAAAGGACGAGGTGTTTTATGAAGAAGAGTTCCGCGCCCTCGGTGCCGAGGTGCGCGTGGCTACGGCGGACGGCTCGTACGGCACGAAGGGCTTCGTGACCGATGCCATGCAGGGAATCGATTACACCCACTTTTATACCTGCGGGCCGGAGCCGATGCTCAAGGCGGTGTATAAGGCCACCGTCACGTCCGGCCAGTTCAGCTTTGAAGAGCGCATGGGCTGCGGCTTTGGTGCCTGCATGGGTTGCTCCTGCAAGACCATTACGGGCAACAAGCGCATCTGTAAGGAAGGCCCCGTGCTGATCAAGGAGGATATCTTATGGCAGAATTAAACGTCACCCTGTGCGGGATAGAAATGGACAACCCCATCATCCCCGCCAGCGGCACCTTTGGCTACGGTTACGAATTTGCCGAGCTGTATGATATCAACGTCCTCGGTACCTTCTCCTTCAAGGGAACGACCAAGGACCCCCGCTTCGGTAACCCCACCCCCCGCATTGCGGAATGCACCGCCGGCATGATCAATGCCGTTGGCCTGCAGAACCCTGGGGTAGAGAAGGTCATCGCGGAAGAGCTGCCCAAGATGAAGAAGTGCTTCCATAAGCCGGTCATGGCAAA
The DNA here is from genome assembly GCA_045543015.1 of Eubacteriales bacterium. Lineage (GTDB taxonomy): Bacteria > Bacillota > Clostridia > Oscillospirales > CAG-272 > UBA1740. The sequence goes on along the minus strand of JAZQLY010000048.1, from coordinate 10,701 downwards.
CGTCAGCGGCTTTTCAGTTGAGGATTATGCCTACACCTGTGAAAGGCTGAACGGCTGTCCCGAGATCGGCTGGTTTGAGGTCAACGTCAGCTGCCCCAACGTACACGGCGGCGGCATGAGCTTTGGCACCTCGCCGGAGGCAGCGGCAGAGGTTACCCGCGCCGTTAAAAAAGTTACCACCAAGCCGGTGCTGATCAAGCTGTCTCCCAACGTGACCGACATCGTTTCGATCGCCCGGGCCTGTGAGGCGGCTGGGGCAGACGGCATCAGCCTGATCAACACCATGCTGGGCATGCGCATTGATCTGCGTACCCGCCGTCCCGTGATCGCCAATAAGATGGGCGGCTTCTCCGGCAGCGCGATCTTCCCGGTTGCCGTGCGTATGGTCTACCAGGTGGCACAGGCTGTTGCGATCCCCGTTGTCGGTATGGGTGGCGTTAGCACCGCCGAGGACGTGATCGAAATGATGCTGGCCGGCGCTACCGCCGTGCAGGTGGGTGCTGCCAACCTGGTTGATCCGTTTGCCTGCAAAAGGATCATTGAAGAGCTGCCCTCTGTTATGGAGAAGTACGGTATTACATCACTAACTGAAATTATAGGAGGTATTCAGTAATGGGAAAGGACGTTATTATTGCCTGCGATTTTGATAGCGCAGAAAAGACCTTTGCGTTTCTTGATAAGTTCACTGGTAAAAAGCCGTTTGTCAAGATCGGCATGGAGCTGTATTATGCCGAGGGCCCCTCGATCGTCCGAGAGATCAAAAAGAGAGGGCACAAGATCTTTCTGGATCTGAAGCTCCACGATATCCCCAACACCGTGAAAAAGTCCATGGCGGTGCTTTCCCACCTGGATGTCGATATGTGCAACCTGCACGCTGCTGGTACCATCCGCATGATGGAGGCTGCCATTGAGGGCCTGACCCGTGAGGATGGAACCCGCCCGCTGCTGATCGCCGTGACCCAGCTTACCTCTACCGATGAGGAGAGCATGCGCCGCGACCTGCTGATCGAAAAGCCGATCGCTGACGTGGTTATGCACTACGCCTCCAATGCCAAGGCTGCCGGTCTTGACGGTGTTGTTTGCTCGCCGCTGGAGGCTGGCAAGGTACACGAGACCTGCGGCCAGACCTTCCTCACCGTTACCCCCGGCGTTCGCTTTGCTGACGGTGACAAGGGCGACCAAAAGCGCGTCATGACGCCGGAGGAGGCACGCAAGATCGGCTCTGACTATATCGTAGTTGGTTGTTTTATTACCGCTGCGGAGGATCCTGTGGCCGCTTACGAGCGCTGCGTTCGTGAATTCGTTGGTTAATTTATTACATCGGATATAAAAAGGAGAGAGATCATGGAAAAGAAAATTGCAAAAGACCTGCTTTCGATCAAGGCGGTATTCTTCCGCCCTGAGGAGCCCTTCACTTGGGCAAGTGGCATCAAGAGCCCCGTTTACTGTGATAACCGTCTCACCCTTACCGCACCGGCCGTCCGCCTTGACGTGGAGGAAGGGCTTGCCGAGCTGATCAAAAAGCATTACCCGGAGACCGAGGTGCTGATGGGTACCTCCACCGCCGGCATTGCACACGCCGCCATCACCGCGCACCTGCTTGGCCTGCCTATGGGCTACGTTCGCTCCGGTGCAAAGGATCACGGCCGCCAAAACCAGATCGAGGGTAAGCTTGAGCCCGGTCAAAAGGTCGTTGTGGTAGAGGATCTGATCTCTACCGGTGGCAGCGTGATCGAGGTCGTTAATGTCCTGCGTGAGGCAGGGGCAGAGGTGCTGGGTATCGTCAGCATCTTCACCTACGGCATGAAGAAGGGCCTTGAGAGACTGGCCGCTGCCGAGGTCAAGAACGTATCGCTGACCAATTTTGACGTGATCGCGCAGACCGCCGCTGATGAAGGCTATATCCGCCCTGAGGACGTTGCCCGTCTGATCGCTTTCCGCAACAACCCGTCTGACGAAAGCTGGATCGGTAAATAATATGAGAAGTCTGATCGACATTCATGATTTTTCGGTGGAGGAGCTGGATGGGCTGATCGCCACAGCGCATGACATCATCGAAAATCCTGCCAAGTATGCCGAGGCTTGCCACGGCAAAAAGCTGGCAACCCTGTTTTTTGAGCCGTCTACCCGTACCCGCCTCAGCTTTGAGGCAGCAATGCTGGAGCTGGGCGGCAGCGTGATCGGTTTTTCGGATGCCGGCAGCTCCTCCGCCGCCAAGGGCGAGAGCGTGGCAGATACCGCCAAGGTTCTTTCCTGCTATGCCGATATCATGGCCATGCGCCACCCCAAGGAGGGCGCACCCTACGTTGCCTCGCAAAATGCTACCGTTCCGGTCATCAACGCCGGTGACGGCGGTCATGCCCACCCCACGCAAACACTGGCCGATCTTTTGACCATCCACCGTGAAAAGGGAAGGCTGGATCACATGACGGTTGGCTTTTGTGGGGACTTAAAGTACGGCAGAACGGTACATTCCCTGATCGCGGCGCTTTCACGCTACGCGGGCATTGAGATCGTGCTCATCTCGCCGGAGGAATTAAGGCTGCCGAACTACGTTAAATTTGAGGTGCTGAAGAAATACAACATGCCGTATCGTGAGACGGCCTCGCTTGAGGAGGCTATGCCCTCGCTCGACATTCTGTATATGACGCGTATCCAGCGTGAGCGGTTTGCTGACCCTACCGAGTATGAGCGGTTGAAGGATAGCTACATTCTCACGCCGGAAAAGCTGACTACCGCCAAGAGCGACCTTGCCATCCTGCATCCGCTGCCCCGTGTAAACGAGATCAGCGTGAAGGTGGATGCAGATCCCCGCGCCTGCTACTTCAAGCAGGTGGAAAACGGCAAGTATATGCGCATGGCGCTCATCCTCAAGCTGCTTGCAGGGGCCGAGAAGAGCCGTGAGGTAGAGCGGCCGCAGGGGGATCTGCTCATCAATCAGATCCGCTGCAAGAATCCTCGCTGCATTTCCTCCTGTGAGCAGGAGCTTGACCACATCTTCAAGTGGACGGAGAAAGAAAATGGCATCTGCCGTTGCTTATATTGTGAATCCAAAGAAATTGTGAACGAAAGGAAGAATTGAGATGGCTACTTTTATCAACGAACCCTCGCATACCTTTAACGAATATCTGCTTATCCCCGGTTACTCGTCTGACAAGTGCATCCCGGCAAACGTAAGCCTGCGCACTCCCCTTGTCAAATACAAGAAGGGAGAGCAGCCTGCCATCACCATGAATATTCCGATGGTCTCTGCTATTATGCAGTCTGTCTCCGGTGATCGCCTTGCCGTTGCCCTGGCTACCGAGGGCGGCGTTGCCTTCATCTACGGCTCGCAGACGATCGAGGATGAGGCTGCCATGGTCAGACGTGCCAAGAATCATAAGGCTGGCTTCGTGGTCAGCGATTCCAACATCAAGCCCGATGCCACGATGGCAGATGTGGTTGCCTTGAAGGAAAAAAATGGCCACTCCACCATCGCCGTCACCGATGACGGTACTGCCACCGGCAAGCTTCTTGGTATCGTTACCGGCCGTGATTACCGTGTGACCCGTATGGATCCCACAACGCCCGTCAAGGAATTTATGACGCCCTTTTCCAAGCTCATCTGGGCAAAAGAGGGAACTACCCTGAAGGAAGCCAATGATATCATCTGGGACAACAAGCTCAATTCGCTTCCCATCGTAGACGATAACGGCCATCTCTGCTACATGGTCTTCCGTAAGGACTATGATACCCATAAGCAGAACCCGAACGAGCTGCTGGATGCCTCCAAGCGTTACGTTGTTGGTGCCGGCATCAACACCCGTGACTTTGCAGAGCGCGTGCCCGCGCTGGTAGAGGCAGGTGCCGACGTGCTGTGTATCGACTCCTCCGAGGGCTTTTCCGAGTGGCAGCGCATCACGCTGAAGTGGATCCGCGAGAAGTATGGTGACAGCGTAAAGGTTGGCGCCGGTAACGTGGTAGACGCTGCAGGCTTCCGCTTCCTCGCTGACTGCGGTGCAGACTTTATCAAGGTCGGTATCGGCGGTGGCTCCATCTGCATCACGCGTGAGACAAAGGGTATTGGCCGCGGCCAGGCCACCGCACTGATCGAGGTGTGTGCCGAGCGTGATCGTTATTTTGAAGAGACTGGCATCTATATCCCCGTCTGCTCGGATGGCGGTATCGTATATGACCACCACATCACCCTCTCGCTTGCCATGGGTGCAGACTTCGTCATGCTGGGTCGTTATTTTGCCCGCTTTGATGAAAGCCCCTCACAGCGTGTCAGCATTGGTGGCACCTACTACAAGGAATACTGGGGTGAGGGCTCTGCCCGCGCCCGCAACTGGCAGCGTTATGACCTGGGTGGTGATAAGAAGCTCTCCTTCGAGGAGGGTGTGGATTCCTACGTTCCTTATGCCGGCAGCCTGAAGGATAACGTGGCAATGTCTCTTGCCAAGGTGCGCTCCACCATGTGTAACTGTGGCGCCCTCTCCATTCCCGAGCTGCAGGAAAAGGCTGTTCTTACGCTGGTATCTGCTACCAGCATCGTAGAGGGCGGCGCCCATGACGTTATCCAGAAGGATAAGGGCAACCCCATTAAGTAATCAAGATAAGGAGTAAAAAATATGGATCGCAATGTTCGTCCCGCAAGCATGGCCCGCATCACGACCGAAGCGCTGGCCAAGGCATTTATTGATGAGCAGATCGCTGCCATTCGCGCAGAGGTAGGGGAGCAGAAGGTGCTGCTTGCCCTTTCCGGCGGTGTAGATTCCTCTGTTGTTGCAGCGCTGCTGGTAAAGGCCATCGGCCGCCAGCTTGTTTGTGTACACGTCAACCACGGTCTGATGCGGAAAAATGAGTCTGAGGACGTTATCGAGGTCTTCAGAAATCAGATGGACGCCAACCTGGTCTACGTAGACGCGACCGATCGCTTCCTTGATCTGCTGGCCGGCGTGTCCGACCCGGAGCAAAAGCGTAAGATCATCGGCAAGGAATTTATTGAGGTATTTGCCGATGAAGCCCGCAAGCTGGAGGATGTTACCTACCTCGCACAGGGAACCATCTATCCCGACATTCTGGAAAGCCAGAAGCAGGCAGAGGGTAAAAAGGCCGTTAAGTCGCACCACAACGTTGGTGGCCTGCCGGAGGATCTGAAATTCAAGCTCGTAGAGCCGATCAAGCTGCTCTTTAAGGATGAGGTGCGCGTGGTTGGTGAGGCACTTGGTCTGCCGCACGCCATGGTCTATCGCCAGCCGTTCCCGGGCCCCGGCCTTGGTGTTCGCTGTCTGGGTGCCATCACGCGTGATCGCCTGGCCGCCCTGCGTGAGGCAGATGCCATTCTGCGTGAGGAGTTTGCGCTTTCCGGCCTTTCAGAAAAGGTATGGCAGTATTTCATCGTCGTTCCGGATGTCAAATCGGTTGGCGTGAAGGACGAAAGCCGCTATGAGGGCTGGCCCGCCATCATCCGTGCCGTGAACACCACCGATGCCATGAGCGCCACCATTGAGGAGATTCCTTATGCACTGCTGCACAAGATCACCGCTCGCATCACGGCAGAGGTAGACGGCATCAACCGTGTGCTTTATGATCTGACCCCGAAGCCTGTTGGTACTATTGAGTGGGAATAAACCTTCCCCAACGCCGTCGGCAAATCTTTTGCCGTGCAAAGCACGGTATACCGTCGGCTTTTCCCCGCATATGAAAGGATAGTGTTGTTTCATGAACAGTAATGAACGCAAGGTAGGTACCATTTCTCGCGGTATCCGTTGCCCCATCATCAGAGAAGGGGATGACCTCGCTACCATCGTCACCCAAAGCGTGCTGGAGGCTGCCGAGAGCGACGGCTTTGCACTGCGTGACCGTGACGTTATTTCGATGACCGAGTCGATCGTTGCCAGATCGCAGGGCAACTATGCCTCTGTAGAGGATATCGCTGCTGATGTTCGCGCCAAGCTTGGCGGTGGCACTGTTGGCGTTATTCTCCCCATTCTCTCGCGCAACCGTTTTGCCATCTGTCTGCGTGGCATCGCTATGGGCGCCAAGAAGATCGTTCTCATGCTCAGCTACCCCTCTGATGAGGTGGGTAACGAGCTGGTAAGTCTGGATAAGCTGGATGCAGCCGGTGTTAATCCGTACAGCGACGTGCTTACGCTTGAGAAGTACAGAGAGCTGTTCGGCGTGAACCGTCATGAGTTCACCGGCGTTGACTATGTGGAATACTACGGCAACATCATCCGCGAGGCCGGTGCCGAGGTGGAGATCATCTTCGCCAACCAGCCGAAGGCCATTCTCGCGTATGCTGACCACATCCTGACCTGTGATATCCACACCCGCGCACGCACCAAGCGTATTCTGCTTGCTGCCGGTGCCAAGGCTGTTTGCGGCCTGGATGATATCATGACCGCGCCGATCAATGGCAGCGGCTACAATGAAAAATACGGTCTGCTTGGCTCCAATAAGTCGACCGAGGATAAGATCAAGCTCTTCCCGCGTGAGTGCCGCGATCTGGTGCTGGAGGTGCAGAAGCGCATTCTGGCTGCTACCGGCAAGCATGTAGAGGTCATGGTCTACGGTGACGGTGCCTTCAAAGATCCCCAGGGCAAGATCTGGGAGCTGGCTGACCCGGTCGTATCTCCCGCCTTTACCGACGGCTTGGTCGGCACCCCTAACGAGCTGAAGCTCAAATACCTCGCTGATAACGATTTCAAGGATCTGTCGGGCGAGGAGCTGAAGGCGGCCATCTCTGCCAGCATCCGTGAAAAGAAGAATGACCTGGTAGGCAACATGGCCTCGCAGGGAACTACCCCCCGTCAGCTCACCGACCTGATCGGCTCGCTCTGCGACCTGACCAGCGGCTCGGGCGATAAGGGTACGCCGGTCGTCCTCGTGCAGGGCTACTTTGATAACTATACGAACTAATTAAAGAACCGTGCTTAGCGCGGCAGCCACTCATGGCGCCTCGCTAAGCACGGTTTTTATTCGCGGCACGCCGCTTTCTGCGGTGAAATGCCATGCTCCCGCTTGTACATGCGTGAGAACTGCGCCGGGTCTGTATACCCGCACAAAAGGGAGGCCTCACGCACGGTGTAGCGCTGCTCGCGCAGCAGCCGTTCTGCCATCGCCATGCGATATTGGCGCAGATAAGTTTCGGCAGATACGCCAACGTGCCGCCGGAACACACGGCACAGGTAGGGGTGTGAAAGGTTCATGGCGCGTGCCAGATCGGTCATGCGCAGCGTTGGCTCGCTGTAATGCAGCTCTAAATATTCCTTTGCCCGATCGGCGTATTGGGCGCTGGGTACCGCCGTCGCCTGTGGCTGGTGGTAGGCATTCTCAAGCAGTGAAAAAACGTGGCACAGACAGCCAAGCAGATCGTAGTGGCCAAAGGCGTTGCTGCTTTGCGCTTGAATGGCGGATTGTATCGTCTGCCCAATGTTATCTGTCAGAATAGAATGCTTCAGAACGGCGGTCTCGGCAAAACCAAGCTGTGAGAAAAAGGCACCGGCCTCGCTCCCGTCCGTGCTGATGCCGCAGTATTTCCAAGGCTCCTCGCGGCTTGGGTAATAGCGCATCATGCTGCCGGGGGAAATATAGAACACGTCTCCCGCGCCAAGCAGCTGTGGCTCACCGTCTCCCGCAGCAAAAAATCCCTTGCCGGCAATGACGTAATGCAGGCTGTAGGTTCTGTGCATCCGCTTGTTGTAGATCGGCCGGTCCGGTGGATAAAATTCTCCTGTAAAATCGTCATACCACAGCTTGATCTTTTGACGAAAAAACAGGGTAGGGATCTCCGTTGTCGATACAAACGGGGCTTTTTCATGACTATTCATCTGCGCGCTCCCTTCGCTTGCTTACTTTAGGATAGCACACTTTTTCCTTTCTGTCAACCGAATAGGATAAAAAAACACAAATATAAGCGAAAAAGCAGCAGCGTGTAGCCTGTTGCCCATGCTACAATAAAGAAAAAAGGCGAAAGCCGAGGAGGTAATTATGCTGGATATCAATCGCATCCCCCCTGAGGAGCTTGGCAAGGGCAGCACCATTCACCTGGACGTCTGCGATACCGAGCAGGATCTTTATTGGAAAATGGCCATGGACGTGCTCTCCGTGATCGAGGAGAACAACAAGCGTGGTGAAAAAACGCTGATGGTAGTGCCTTACGGCCCGCTTGGCCCGTACAGCCGCCTGGTCTATCTCGTCAACAAGCACCGCATCAGCCTGCGCAACTGCATTTTTATGAACATGGATGAGTATCTGACTGATGACGGTGAATACATCAGCAAGGACGATCCGCTTTCCTTCCGTGGCGGTATGGATCGCATCTTCTACAGCCAGATCGACGAGGAGCTGAACGTCCTCCCCGAAAACCGCTACTTCCCGGATCCGAAGGACCCGGACGTGCTTACCCGCTTGATCGAGCAGGTCGGCAAGCTGGATATGGCATGGGGCGGTGTAGGCATCAACGGCCACTTCGCCTTCAACGAGCCGCCCGAACCGGGCGAGGCCTGCACGAATGAGGAGTTCCTTGCCCGCAAGACGCGTGCGCTCCCCATCTCGCGTGAGACCAAGACCATCAACTGCTTTATGAACTGCGGCGGTGACCTGGACGGTATTCCGAAGCTGTGCGTTACCGTTGGCATGCAGGAGATGTTCCGCGCCCGCCGCGTGCGCATGTGCATGCCGCGTGACTGGAACGCAGGCGCGCTGCGTAAGGTGCTGCACGGCCCCATCGATTGCCACGTTCCTTGCTCGCTCTTCCGTAACCATCCGGATGCAACGCTGTACGCCGCCCGCGTGGCGACAGAGGCAAAGGTGGTTCCCGAGATCCGCATTTATAACAAATGAGAAGACTGGCCTTTGTCGGCGGTACGGTCTTTCTGCCGCATGAAGAACGTAGCGGCCATGCCGTGATCGTGGAGGGCGAGAAAATTGCTGCCATCCTGCCGGAGAGTGATCTGCCGCAGGATATCGAGCGAATTTCGATAGACGGTGGCTATCTCATGCCCGGCTTTGTCGATATTCACGTCCATGGTGGCGGCGGTGCAGACTTTATGGATGCCACGCCGGAGGCCATGCGCACCGTGGCCGCCACCCATTGCGCCCACGGTACCACCTCTCTTTGCCCCACCACCATGACCTGCCCGAACGAGCAGCTCTTTGCCTGCTTTGATGCCTACCACCAAACGCTGGCAGAGGGGACTGGCAGTGCCGATTTTCTTGGCCTGCATTTGGAGGGGCCGTTTTTCGCCGCCGCCAACCGTGGCGCACAGCCCACCAAAAGTGACCGCACCCCTACGGGGGCAGAGGTGGCAGATATCCTTGCCCACGCCCGCGGTGCCATTGTGCGCTGGGATGCCGCACCGGAGCTGGACGGCATGCATGAATTTGCAAAGCAGGTGGGGGCGCAGGGTATTCTGCTTTCGGTCGGCCACTCGGTCGCCACGGCAGAGGAGACGCTTACCGCCTATGCGGATGGCTTTTCGCACATCACGCACATGTACTCCGCCACCACCACCGAGCATAAGCGCGGCCAGGTCGTGCACGGCGGCATCGTAGAGGCCGCCTACCTGGAGGATGGCATTACCATCGAGCTGATCGCGGATGGCAAGCATATCCCCAAAGAGACCATGCGCCTCGGCTTTCGCCTCAAGGGGGATGATCGCCTTGCCCTCATCACCGATGCCATGCGTGCCGCGGGTACCGACTTGACCGAGACGATGCTCGGCGACCGCCAAAACGGCGTGCCTGTCATCATTGAAGAAGGGGTTGCCAAGCTGCCCGACCGTACCTCGTACGCCGGCAGCATTGCCACTATGGATCACGCTCTGCGCGTGGTGCATGGTCGCTATGGCCTGCCGCTGTGCGACACCGTGCGCGCCATGACGCTCACGCCCGCCCGCCTCGTCCGTGCGGATGACCGCAAGGGCAGCATCGCGCCCGGTAAGGATGCCGACCTCGTGATCATGTCGCCCGACCTCACCGTCCGCCGCGTCTTTGTCCGCGGCAGGGAATTTATCGCATAAAAGCAATAAATATCCCCCCGCTGCGCGGGGGGATATTTATTGTAAAACGAAAACCACGCGATAGTCGCGTGGTTCAAAAGAGGCTTTGCCGGTGAGAGGAAATCCTCCAAATATGTTATAATAGAGTTTGACCTGCCAGTCAAAACTAAAAACATATTTGGAGGATTTATCTATGAAAAAGGTTAGCATAGACAACAATAGTTTAGCACATACGAGCTGGAATTGCAAGTACCATATCGTGTTTGCTCCAAAATACAGACGAAAAGTATTTTTTACAGAGAAACGGATAGAGATAAGAGAAATTATGCGTAAATTATGTCAATGGAAAGGAGTGGAGATAATAGAGGGAGAAGTGTGCCCAGATCACATACATATGCTGGTAAGCATCCCGCCCAAAATGAGCGTTTCGGGATTTATGGGATATTTGAAGGGGAAGAGCTCCCTGCTAATATTTCAGAAATGGGGGAACATGAAATTTGCATACCGAAATCGCGAATTTTGGTGTAAGGGATATTACGTAGATACCGTGGGGAAGAACACGAAGGCGATAAAGGAGTATATTGCAGAACAATTAAAAAGGGATCAGGAAAGTGACCAGTTAGCAATGTTCGACCCACGGGACCCATTTATGGGTAGTAAGTAACAATTGCATGGCTGGCAGGCCAATTAAAAGCGCACTTGTGCGCAGCCAGTA
>JAZQLY010000047.1:0-4707 GCA_045543015.1 Eubacteriales bacterium | reverse complement strand
TTTCAAATAGAAAGGAGAAAACCGCAGGTTTTCTACATCAGAACGATGCGGGTAGCAATTTCTCCCTATATACAAAGAATGAGCGGGAAACAGATCCCACTCATTCTTTTTTGTTTGCGGTTATGCCGAAATGCGACAGCCCCTTTTTTATTCCATTACAGAGTCACGCGGCTGCCGGGGGTTTGATCGGCGGCGAGAATGGCATCCCGCAGGCGCATAACGGCCAGCGTTTGCTCGTTCGGCACGGGAATTTGGCTGCTATCCGCAAAGAAGCGCAGGATATCCGCCATCAGCCCGTCAAAGAAGCCACCACCAACGGCAGCGTGCTTGGCGCTGCCATCTGCGCCCTCACCCGTGATGGCGTAGCCAAGCGCGGGAGAATACAGCAGGGTGGTTCTTGCCCCCTCTGTATGCTCGATGTGGCAGATGCGCTGGTTGCCCTGGCGCAAGACCGTTACGCTCTCGGCGGGGGCCTTTTGCAGGCAGACTACCATTTCCACCAGGTGAATGACGTATTCCGGCAGGTTGGAGCCGCCGCCCGTGATCATCAGATGCCGGGGGGCAGGAAATTCCTTCAGCGCATCGGCATAGCGCAGGGCCGAGGTGCTGAAAAACGGCGTGCCGTACTGCGCGGACAGGCGCATGATCTCCTCTGCCGTGGCAAGATCGGGGGCAAAGGTCTTATCAATATAGGTCGGCTTGCCATAGGGCAGCACCGCCTGCGCATAGCGCAGATGTGTTTCCGGGTCCGAGGGGGCCAGGATGATCAGCGCATCGCTCTTCTCGCACACCTCGGCAATGCTCTTGCATTGCGTGATGCCGTTCGTTTTGCACCAGGTGGCGGTATCTACCCCGTCAACCGGCGAAACGTCACGCTCTGCCCACGCATAGCTGACGGTAAAATCGGTCCCCAGCTCCCCATTGATACGGGTGATCCAGGCCGGGTAGTTGTTGGCGTGCCATTCGCTGATGTAATAGTCGATCAGGCCGATATGCTTCATCAGAAGGAAAGCTCCTTTCTTTCAGCTGCAGAGGCGTACAGCGCATCCAGCAGCTTGGCACTTTCCAGAATGTTATCAATATGGCTGCGGTTCTTTTCCCCGCTCTCGGTCTCCTCAAGGAAGGCAATATCCTCACACAGGTACATGTTGGGGATCTCGTACTCCTCCTTGGTGGTCTCGAGCGTCTGTCCGTCATAGAACTCAAAGAGCTGGCCGTAAGAGAGACGCGCACCGCCCTTGTCACCAAGGAAGTCAATGAACATCTCATCCTTTTTGATGTTCTGCGCCCATGCGCCGTTAAAGGAGATGCTGGCCTTATCGGTACGGATGTAGCCGGTGATGTAATCGTCTACGTCGTTTGTGCCGTTTTCGATATCGGCCGTGTCCTCTGCCCACATCGAGGTATAGCGGTAGCTCTTCATATCCTTGGCCATCTCGCAGTAGGCGTCACAGGTCAGGTTCTTCAGCTTCGCGCCGCCGAGGATGTAAAGGATTAGGTCAAAGAAGTGTACGCCCCAGTCGATCAGCACGCCGCCGCCGGACTGCTCCTTGGTGGTAAAGGCACCGCCAAGACCGGGGATGGAACGGAAGGAGCGGAAGGAGCAATATACATGGTACAGGTTGCCAAACTTACCCTCACGCACCATCTGCTCCAGCTTTTCAACCGAGCGGTGGTAACGGTTGCAGACACCGATGTTCAGCATCAGGCCGCGCTTGTTTGCCTCCTCTGCCATCTCGCAGGAGAGCGCGTAGTTGACGGTGATGGGCTTCTCGCAGAAGACGTGCTTGCCCGCACGCAGTGCATCCATGGTAACGGTATAGTGGGCATAGTTGGGGGTCAGCACGTAAACGGCATCTACCTCCTCGTCTGCCAGGGCTACCTTGTAATCGGTGATCACGTTTTCGATCTTTTCGGGATATGCCTCTTTCATGGCGGCAGCCTTTTCCTCGATCAGGTCACAGGCGTACTTGATGCGAACACCCTCGATCTGCGTCAAGGCGGGGAAATGTGCGTTTTTGGCGATACGGCCGCAGCCGATCACGGCAAGAACATGCTCTTTCATCTTTTTGCTTCCTTTCTGTATGCCCCACGGGCATTGTTTGATCGTATTATATCGCCGTTTATACCGCTTGTCAATGTCAATATTTCAACAAAACTTATCATTTTTTCATGAAAACAGAGAAAATGCGAAAAAAAATCAAAAAAAATTTAAGTTTTTTCTTGACTTTGCAAAATGTTATCTTATAATGGTAAGGGAGGTGAGAGCATGAAAGCACAGTACCATTTGGATAAAAGCTTCCTTTGGGCCCCCGTGGATTACGAGGGAATACGCCTGTGCCAGATCGGCCGGCTGTACTGCCGCCCGCAAACGGTGGTAGATACCCACATCCACCTGAACTGGTTTGAGCTGACCGTGGTGACCGACGGGCGCGGGATAATTGAGACCAACGGCGTAGTCTGCCCGGTGGAGCGGGGGGATATCTACCTGTCGCTGCCGTGTGACGCGCACAAGATCACCTCGGACGAAAGGGAGCCTCTGAAATACGATTTCTTTTCGTTTTATACCGAGCGGGAGGATTACCACCGCGAGGAGGAGCGCATCGCGCAGGAGTACCTGGCGACCGACCGCCGCGTGTTCCGCGATGAGCGCATCCGCTCCCTGATCGGAGATGCGATCGCGGCCTTTTCACAGGAGGGAAATTACACGAAGGACCTGCTTGCCGCGATCTTCCGCCAGATCGTGCTCTATCTTTTCCGTGACCTGGCGGGGCAGGAGCCCGTGCCGCGCTCGCACACCGTGCTGCCGGCCGAAACGCTGTGCTACCGCATGATGAACTATATCGACACGCACATCTATTCCATGAAGAGCCTGAGCGAGCTTTCTGCCGTGGTCGGCTACAGCTACGGCTATCTTTCTACGCTGTTTAAAAAGACCGCCGGCGAAACGCTGACGGAATATTACCATAAAAAGCGGCTGGAGCTTTCCCGCCTGCTGATCTTGGAGGGGCGACTGACGATCACCGAGATCGCAGAGGCGCTGAACTACGCCTCGGTATACGTCTTCAGCCGCGCCTTCTCTGCCCGCTTTGGCCTTTCGCCGCGCTGCTACCGGCAGCGTGAGCGGGAAAAGAAACATCAAAATTAAGGAGAAAACACATGCTTTCCAAGGTATATACCGCCGGGCTGTGCGGCATTGACGGGTTTGAGGTCATGGTAGAGTGCAGCGGCTGGGACAGGATGCCCCGCTTTGAGATCGTTGGCCTGCCGGACCTGGCCGTCAAGGAGGCAAAGGAGCGCGTGCGCGCCGCCTGCGAGAACAGCGGCATCTTCTTCCCCTCGATGGATCTGACCGTCAACCTGGCCCCGGCCAACCGTAAAAAAGAGGGCTCCGCCTTTGACCTGGCCATCCTTTGCGCCATTTTGCAATGTGACGGCAAGATCCCGCGGAAGCTGTCGCTGGAGGGCAAGAGCTTTCTTGGCGAGCTTTCTCTCTCCGGGGAGGTGCGGCCCTTGAGCGGCGTGCTTTGCCTGGCCCTTGCCGCCCGCGCCGCCGGGCGGCGCGAGGTGTTCGTGCCGGCCGCCAACGCGCGGGAGGCGGCGGTGGTAGAGGGCATTACCGTTTACGGCGTGCAGACCGTGCGCCAGCTGCTTGACCACCTGTGCGGCAAGGAGCAGATACCCCCCACCGTCTATGACCGTGCGGAATTTGACGGCAAGGCCGGCATGCACGCCCTGGACTTTGCCGACGTGCGCGGCCAGTTCCGCGCCAAGCGCGCCATGGAGATCGCAGCGGCCGGTGGGCATAACATTCTGCTGATCGGCCCGCCCGGCTCGGGCAAATCCATGCTGGCCAAGCGGCTTGCCACCATCCTGCCCGACCTTTCGTTTGAGGAGGCGGTGGAGACCACCAAGATCCACTCGATCGCCGGCATGCTGCAGGAAAATCTGGTCACCGAGCGGCCATTCCGCTCCCCGCACCACAGCGTGAGCGTGCCGGGGCTTGTTGGCGGCGGTACCAATCCCCGCCCGGGCGAGATCTCGCTTGCGCACAACGGCGTGCTGTTTCTGGACGAGCTGCCGGAGTTTAACAAGTCGCTGACCGAATCGCTGCGGCAGCCGCTGGAGGACGGTGCCGTTTCCGTCACGCGGGCGGCCGCGCGCGTGCGCTACCCGGCCTCGTTTATGCTGGTGTGCGCCATGAACCCCTGCCGCTGCGGCTACTACGGCGATCCGACCAAAAAATGCACCTGCCGGCAGGAGGACGTGCAAAAATACCTTTCGCGCGTCAGCGGCCCGCTGCTTGACCGCATCGATATCCAGATCGAGCTGCCGGCCGTCTCCTTTGCCGAAATGAGCGGCGAGGCAGCCGGCGGCGAAAGCTCTGCCACCGTCCGCGACCGCGTGAATGCGGCGCGGGCCTTTGCCCGCCGCCGCGCCGAGGCGGCAGGCGAGCGGCATTTGTACAGCAACGCGGCCATGAGCCCGGCAGACATCCGCCGCTTTTGCCCCCTGGAGGAGGACGCCCGCGCCCTGCTGGCCGGCGCGTTTGACGAGCTTGGCCTTTCCGGCCGCGGGTATGACCGCGTTTTGCGCGTAGCGCGCACGATCGCCGACCTCGCCGGGGCAGAAAAGATCGGCGTCGCCCACATCGCCGAGGCCATCCAGCTCCGCTCGCTCGACCGGAAGTATTGGAGCCGGTAACGA
>JAZQLY010000046.1:0-22238 GCA_045543015.1 Eubacteriales bacterium | reverse complement strand
GTTTGTTTGTGGTATAATCTTTCATGAAGTGATTGAGTCCTTTCTGTTAGGTTTGAGTTGTGGTGACTTTATTTTAACAGAACTCAATCACTTTTTCTATTCTTTTTTGTTTTCGGTCTCACATCTATTGTAACACTACAGCTCTTTTTTCATATTTATGCAAGAAACGGTTGAGAAATGGATGAAAGTGTGATATAATATTATAATGTAAAACAAAAGAAATTTGAAAAGGATTGGAGAGGGCAAATGCCTATCAATGAGCCCTACTGCGATTTTACCCTGCTGGTAGATGGGAAGCAGGCCTTTCCTGCTATTTTGGAGGCTATTGGCCGGGCAGAGAAGAGCATAGATATCAACATGTTCATCTGGCGGGATGACGGCATTGGCAATCGCATGGCAGAGGCCGTGTTGGCCGCAGCAGAGCGCGGCGTGGCTGTGCATCTTTCTATTGACCGTTACGGCGTGGTGCTGGAAAAATGTGAGGAAAGCAAACGATCCTTTTTCCATAAAACGCAGACCCTGGCCGAAAAGGTCAAGATCAAGGCCCTGGAGCTTTGCTACCCCATGCCGGGCGCGCCCCAAAAGGCAGCCGACGTGGAGAGCGCGCTTTATCGCCGCCTTGTCACGCACCCGCGTGTGACCGTTTCCTGTGACGAATTCAAGGCCGACCATTCAAAATATTATATCATCGATGAGCGTGTGATTTTCCTTGGCGGCATCAATGTTGAGGATAAAGAAAACGGGGCCGATCTGCAGGGCCGTGTGTACCAGGATTATATGGTGCGCATGGAGGGAGAGAGTCACGTCCGCGCCTTTCGCGCCAAGATAGAAGAAGGCAGGGAAGCCGCGGAAGGCTATACCTTTGGCATCAATAAAAAGCAGCTTTCCCTGTTTGAAATGGAAGAAAAGTATCTTTCTGTGATCCGTGAGGCGAAGGAGATGCTGCTGATCACCATGGCTTATTTTTCACCGCTGCCGCGTTTTGTGGATGCCATCGTACAGGCCTACCGCCGCGGCGTGCGCGTGACGGTGATGATCCCCGAACGGGCCAACTTTCAAAATGATACCAACCGCAAGACCGTGCGCCGCCTGCTGAAAAGGACGGAAAACGGCATTACGGTGCTGCTTTCGCCCAAAATGCTGCACACCAAGCTGGTTGCCAGTGAGAAAACGCTCTCGCTCGGCTCTACCAATATCACCAAAAAGGCCTTTCGCCAGCTTGACGAGTTGAATTTGTTTGTTGAGAATATACCGTGTGCCTTTTGTGAATCACTTCTTGCCTCCGTGCGGGAAAATCACGCGGCGGCGCGGCGTGCCGTATCCTATCAAGAGATCCATTATCGAAAACCGTATGCTTTTTTTGAAGGATTTTTAGTATAAAGAGGATAAAACGATGCTCGTGACAGAACTGAAAAAACGAAACCTGCCCGACCTGTTTTTATGTAAGGACGGCACCCGCATCACCGACCGTGCCGCATGGGAGGCACAGCGCTCCTATTGGCGCGAGCTGCTGCTGGAAAACGAATACGGCCAGCTGCCACCCGTGGTGGAGCCGGCCGTCACCGTCTCGGTCAATCCGGTCAGCTTTGCGGGTAAGGCGGTATGGGAGACCGTGCGCTTTACCTTTTCCTACGGTGCCAAAAGCCACACCGTTCCCACCCAGCTGATCTACCCGCGCGGGGCAAAAGGGGTACCGTTTTTTGTGATGCTCAACTTCCGTCCCGATATCCCGGACCGCTATTTGCCGGTGGAGGAGATCATAGACAACGGCTTTGGTATTCTGACCTTTTGCTACCAGGACGTGACGAGCGATGACGGGGATTTTTCAAACGGCCTGGCCGGTGTGTTCTCGGAGGGGGAGCGTAAGGAAAACTCCTTTGGCAAGATCGCGCTGTGGGCGTATATGGCCATGCGCTGCATGGATTATCTTGAAACGCGTGAGGAGGCAGACGTTCACCGCGTGGCGGTGGCGGGCCATTCCCGCCTTGGTAAGACCGCACTCCTGACCGCTGCTCTTGACGAACGCTTTGCCGCTTCCTTTTCTAATAATTCCGGCTGCTCCGGCGCGGCCATCTCACGCGGCACCTGCCCGGATGGGGAGACCACGGCTGTCATCTTTGAGCGGTTCCCGTATTGGTTCTGCCCGCGTTACGAGCAATACGTGCATGACCCCGCCACGCTGCCCTTTGACCAGCACGCCCTGCTTGCCTTGGTTGCGCCGCGCGTGCTTGGCGTTGGCGCGGCAGATGAGGACCATTGGGCAGATAACGACGCACAGCTGCTTGCCTGCGTTGCCGCTTCACCCGTTTGGGAGCTGTACGGCAAAGCAGGGCTTCTGGCGCCGAATCGCTTTCCCGCGATCGGGGATGAGCATACGGACGGTACCGTTGGCTTTCATATGCGAGCGGGCAGCCATTATTTCAGCCGGACGGACTGGCTGGTCTACATGCGTACCATGAAGAAGCATTTGGGAGAATAAGAGGTCCTTCATGAAGAAACCGCGTATTCTTGTTTCCGCGTATGCGGATCGCGTAAAAAACCAAAACTATATCCGCGCCATCGAGGCGGCAGGGGGAGAGGCGGTTTGCCGGTATGCCCCCGCCGTTGATATCGGCTTTGACGGGCTGCTGCTTTGCGGCGGCGGTGACGTTGCTCCTTTATATTACGGGGAAGAGCCCTGCGGCGCGCAAGCGCCGGACAGCGTGCGGGACGAAGCAGAGCTGGCGCTCACACGCGCGTATATCGAATATGGCAAGCCTGTATTCGGCATCTGCCGTGGGGCGCAGGTGATCAACGTGGCGCTGGGCGGCAGCCTGTGGCAGCACATCCGCCATGCAACGGCGCATACGGAAGAAGACCGTGACCTGACCCACGCCGTGCAGACGCAGGAAAACAGCCTGCTGTGGGATCTTTATGACCGGGCTTTTCAGGTCAATTCCCGCCATCACCAGGCCTTGCGCCTGCCCGGCTGTGGCGTAGTACCAACAGCATGGGCGCAGGATGGCACCATTGAGGGCTTTGAGCATGAGCGCCTACCTGTTTTTGGCGTGCAATGGCACCCGGAGCGGATCTTGAACGGCGAAAACGGCTGTGCGCCGGGCCTGCCGCTGCTTCGGTACTTTTTGTGCTTGTGCCAGGAGGCGGGGGAGGATCTGCACCCACCCGTGCAGCAAGATCCGGACGTGCGCTTTGCCTGTGGCATAATAGAGGAAGAATAAGGAGAACGATATGAAATCCTTGCGTGAGCTTTATAAGATCGGGGCAGGCCCATCCAGCTCTCACACCATAGGGCCAGAGCGGGCAGCCCTGCGCATCAAGGAGCTGTATCCCAAGGCGCACGGCTACGCCGTAACGCTATACGGCTCACTTGCTATGACAGGGCGTGGCCACGGAACGGACGCCGTGCTGCGGCGTGTGCTGGGGGAGCAAACGGAAATACACTTTGATACAAGCACGGGCGATCTGCCGCACCCCAATACGATGGATATTACGGTAAAGCTGCCGCATGGAGAGACGGTCTGCCGCCGTATTTTCAGCATTGGCGGCGGTGCCGTTCAGTTTGAGGGGGAAGAGAGCTACACCCCTGCCGAGGTATATGCTGAGGAAAGCTTTGAAGAGATACGCCGCGTGTGTGAGGAGCAGGATTGGCGCCTTTCGGATTACGTGTTTGACCGCGAGAAGGACGTGCAGCCTTATCTGCAAGCGGTGTGGGAGCAGATGAAGGAGAGCGTGCGCGCCGGCCTTTCTGCCGAGGGCATTTTGCCCGGCGGGCTGAACGTGCAGCGAAAGGCAAAGCTGCTATATAACCAGCGGCATATTGATGAAACGCCGGAGACAAAGGAAAACCGCCTGGTCTGCGCCTATGCCTTTGCGGTGGCAGAGCAGAATGCAGCGGGCGGCCACATCGTGACCGCGCCGACCTGCGGTGCGGGCGGCGTCATTCCTGCTGTGATGTACTATATGCAGAAGAAGCGCGGCTTCTCGGATGAGGAGATCGTGCGTGCGCTGGCCGCTGCCGGCGTGGTTGGAAATCTGATCAAGACAAACGCCTCCATCAGCGGGGCGGAATGCGGCTGCCAGGCCGAGATCGGCTCTGCCTGTTCAATGGCGGCAGCCGGCCTTGGCGAGCTGTTTGATATGCGCCTCTCCCAGGTCGAGTACGCAGCAGAGGTGGCCATGGAGCATCATCTGGGGCTGACCTGTGACCCGGTTTACGGCCTGGTGCAGATCCCGTGTATTGAGCGGAATGCCGTAGCCGCCATGCGTGCCATCAATGCCGTGTCGCTTGCCGGCTTCCTTTCCGAGACGAGAAAGATCTCGCTCGATAAGGTGATCGAGACGATGTATGAAACGGGTAAGGATATGTCTCACCGATACCGAGAAACGAGCGAGGGCGGCCTTGCAAAGCTATATGATATGTCATGTGAAGGAGGACGGTCATGAGAGAACTTTGGAATCATCTTTATGTATTGTTGCTGTCAATGGTGCCGGTCATTGAGCTGCGCGGTGCCATACCGCTTGGGGCGGCACTCGGTTTGCCGATCTATACCAATTATCTGGTCAGCGTGTTGGGCAATTTCTTGCCTGTGCCGTTTATTCTGCTGTTTATCCGCCGCATCCTGGAATGGATGAAAACAACGCGCCGTCTCTCTAAGATCGCGCTGTGGCTGGAGGGAAAGGCGGAAAAGCATTCGGATAAGGTGACGCGCTACGCTACCTTTGGCCTGTTTTTGTTCGTTGCTATCCCCCTACCGGGTACCGGTGCGTGGACGGGCGCCTTGATCGCCGCCCTCTTCAGAATGCGGATGAAGCACACGCTCCTCTCTATCCTGTTTGGTGTTATGACGGCAGGCCTCATCATGGCACTTGCCTCCTACGGTGTGGTTGGCATTTTCAATTTCTTCCTGTAATAAAAAAGCAGCAGTCATCAAACTGCTGCTTTTTTGTATTTGCTTTGGATATAACGGATGAGGGACAGGATAAACGGCGCGTGAAACGCAATGGCTGCCAATACGACGAAGGTGTCTCCGATGCAGGTGTAAAGCGTCTTTTGTGAGGAGAGTGAGACCTCTGCCGTTATCTGACCGTCTATCAACGGGGGAATGAAGTCGATGATCTCCCCCTTTCCCGTAATGATGGAGGAAATGCCCGTGTTGGCTGCGCGTACCACCGCGCGGCCGTTTTCTATGGCGCGCAGGACGGCTTGGCCGTTATGCTGGTATACCGCTGCAGAATCAAAGAACCAGGAATCGTTGGTGCCAATGACCAGCAGCTCTGCTCCCGCGGCTACGCTCTTGCGGGCAAGGGACTCATAAATGGTGTCAAAGCAGATCAGGCCGCCCAGGCTACCGAATTCCGTTTCAAAAAGCGCAGGGGATGTTCCCGGCACCGTGGCGCTGCCATCCTTCAGCATGTCTAAATCGGCCAAAAAGGGAAGCAGCGTGCGGATCAGCCCCTCCATGGGGACGTATTCACCAAAGGGAACCGGGTGCTGCTTGCGGTATAGCGTCTCTCCCACCTCGCCGGAGGGAGAGACGGTATATAAGGCGTTATACCGTTGCTGTGCGCCGGCCTCATCCGTCTCATAATAATACGAACCAATGATCTGCAGGGCGTTTGTCCGCTTGGCAATGTCCTTCACCACGGCCAAGGCATAGCCGTCCCCAGCCAGATTGTAGGGGAGCGCCGTCTCTGGCCAGACCATGATCTGTGCGCCTTCCTTGGCGGCATCATAGGCAAGATGGCGATAAACGGAAAGCATATCGATCTGCCCGCTCCATTTTTCGGCAGAGCCGATATTCCCCTGCAGCGCGGCAACCTTTACCGTGCCGTTCGTTTTTTGCGGCAGATAATGGGTGATCGCGCCGAGGGTAAGGTTGGAGAGAAAGATGCATAGCGCCACCAGGGCGAATATGCGCTCGGTCCTTTTCTCGTTTTTTCGGTGGGCGATGGCGGCACAGGCGAGAAACGCGTTGATCGCCACCAGCACGAATGTGACAAAATACGAGCCAAAAAGCGAGGCAGATGACACCATCAACAAATTCTGATGCTGGGAAAGTGCTACCTGCGCCCCCCACGGGACACCCGCCCAGGTCAAGGTCTGCGTGTAGGCAAACGTCACCCATCCGCATGCAAACAGTAGGGGAAGAAGCAGGGGCAGCCGCTGCACCAGCCGCGTGCGGGAAAGCCGGGCAAGCAGGTAAAACAAAAAGGAGAAGCCAAGGCTTTGCAAAAGCGGCAGCCCGATGCAGGCGGCCAGAATGACCAAGATGGCCACGCCAGGCGTCATGCCGGTAACAAAGTCAAGCGGGTAAAGACTGGTAAACCAGTGAAAGGTCATCATAAAATAGCCCATGCAAAAGGCCATGCCGTAGCCGTAATAGGCGCGCGGCCTGTGCGGCAGCGTGGGGGAAAGCAGCTCGGGCAGCAGCATCAGCAGCATGGGAACAAAGGAGATGCAGGCCAAAAAGGATACCTGTGTAAAGCTGACGGGCAGTGCCGCCAACAGGCCACAAAGGTATAATAAGGGGATGCGCAAGGCAGTTCTTTTCATTGTTTGCCTATTCAAACTCCTTTGTAAAATAGATCTCGGATGACGGGATGGAAAATTCCTTGCCGCGCAGACCGTTTAAGGCGCTCCAGTCGCCGGTCCGGTCAAACTCAAGACGGTAGGCGTACAGGGCTTGAAATTTGTAGCCTCTTGCGCGATCGTCGCGGTTGACACCGTATTTCCCGTCTCCCCACAGCGGGTGGCCGATGTGGGCCATATGGGCGCGGATCTGGTGCGTGCGCCCGGTCAGCAGGTCGATCTCCAGCAGGGAGGAGCCGCCCTTGGTGGCCAGAACGCGGTAGCGGGTGCGGATGTCCTTGGCCCCGCGGCCGGGGTCCTTGTCATAGACGCGCACGGTGTTATCCTTGCTGTTCTTGATCAGGTAGCCGGTCAAGGTTGCCTCACGCGGGGAGGGGATGCCGTGCACCGCGCAAAGATAGTGCTTGTGAATGCCGCCGCTTCGTATCTTTTCGTTGATCACGCGCAGCGCCTCGGCATTCTTGGCGGCAATCACAATGCCGCCGGTATTGCGGTCAATGCGGTTGCATAGCGCCGGCGCAAAGGATTGCTCTGCTGCCGGATCATATTCGCCCTTTTGGTACAGATATGCTTGCAGGTGGGTGATCAGCGTGTCACCGTTGCCAGCCTCATCCTCGTGCACCAGCACGCCGGGGCGCTTGTTGAGCAGCAGAATATTCTCATCCTCGTATACGGGGCAGATGCGGGGGGTGATGCGGGCAAGATCGTGCTTGTGCGCATCCTCCTTTTCTTTGAAGAATTCCTCTGCTAAAAAGAGCTGCAGGGTATCCCCCTCCTGCAGGATCTGTTTTCCCTCCGCACGGTGGCGGTTGACCTTGATCTTCTTTTGGCGGATGGCCTTATACATCAGGGCGGGGGGAATATCGCACAGCGCCTTGGTAAGAAACTTATCAAGGCGCTGTCCCGCATCGTTTTTTGAAATTGTCAGCTCTCGCATTACTTGGTGCCAAACAAACGGTCGCCCGCGTCACCAAGGCCGGGCACGATGTATTTGTGGTCATTGAGACACTCGTCAAGCGCGGCACAGTAGATATCAACGTCAGGGTGATCCTCTTGCACCTTTTTCACACCCTCCGGCGCGGCAACCAGGCACATCAGGCGGATGTCGGTGCAGCCCTTTTCCTTCAGCATGCGCAGTGCGTCAGAGGCAGAGCCGCCGGTCGCCAGCATGGGGTCTACCACGATGACCAGGCGGTTGTGAATGTTGGGCGGGAGCTTGCAGTAATATTCTACCGGCAGGTGCGTTTCGGGGTCGCGGTAAAGACCGATGTGGCCTACGCGTGCTACCGGTACCAGGCTCAAAAGCCCGTCCACCATGCCAAGCCCGGCACGAAGGATGGGAACGATAGCCAGCTTTTTACCGGCGATCTGCTTTGCCGTGGTGCGGGCAACGGGGGTATTGATCTCCACGTTTTCCAAGGGGAGATCCCGCGTGACCTCATACCCCATCAGCATAGAGATCTCGTCAAGCAGCTGGCGAAAATCCTTGGAGGGGGTGTTGACCTTTCTCATAATGGTCAGCTTGTGTTGAATGAGAGGGTGGTCGATCAAGTGAAATGTGCTCATATTTCATCCCTTTCTCGGGCTTTGCGCCCGGCTACATCATTCTTGCTTTTATTATACAGGAATGTTGCACTTTTTGCAAGAGGAAACGAAGGTTTTTTTCTAAAAGTAGAAGACGTCTGCTTCTTTTTTTACCTGCGCAAAATGAATATATGCATAAAAATATACATTCTTTTGGTAAACAAAAATCCCTTTTCCAGAAAAGAGAATATCCACATCTAAAAAAATATTTTTTAAAAAATGCACGGTTTTTATAATAAAAATACATCAATTTACTAATATTTTTCCTGATATTGGTAAAAATGGCAATCCATTGGAATAAATTGGAAAAATCACGGAATTGCTTGCCTTGCAGAAGCCGTGGCTTCCCGGCGGGGGTGCTATAATGGGGGTAGAACGATCGCGGAAAGCGAGAAAGGAAAAAACGATGTATACGCAAAAAGAAACGGCAAAGGAAAGACCGGGGAGCTTTGATATGCTGAAAGAGGAGGAGGCCGTGCTGCAAGAGGGGCTGGTTGTGCGCTATGCCTTGCTTGCAGAGAACGGCGCATCCCGCGCGGTGTACGGCACGGCGTGCGCGCGGATCTATTCCATTCAGCTCCGGCTGTTTTCGCATAATGATCTCATAGACGAGAGCCTTCTGGTAGACGTTGCCCGCACGGAAGAAGAGGCGCGTGCCTTGTTTGCGCGGTTTGTGCAAGCGGGCGTAACGCCTTGCACGGCTGCCGACGTCATGGCAGATCTGCTGACCTGCCGGTAAGGCCGTTTTTTGTGCGGTGGCTTACATTTTAAAGGGAATTTTTGTTTCTTTTTCTTCTTTACTATTTACAATCGGCAAAAAATGTGTTATAATAGAATGTGTATGCGTTGCCATGATTGAAAGTGCGCGCCATACAGGAGGATAGGATATGAAATGCCCATGTTGCGGCTCTACGGACAGCCGCGTGCTGGACAGCCGTCCGGCCAATGAGGGAGCCAGTATAAAACGCCGCCGTGAGTGTCCCTCGTGCGGCAAACGCTTTACAACCTATGAGATCGTGGACTCTGTGCCGATCGTTGTGATCAAAAAGGACGGTTCGCATGAGTTCTTTGATGAAAGAAAGCTGGCCGGCGGCATTATGCGCGCATGCCAGAAACGCCCGGTAGATGCCAATGCGATCGTGGCCGAGATCGTGGCGGAGCTGAATAACGCCCTTGTTTCCGAGATCACCACCAAGGAGATCGGCGAACGCGTAATGGAGAAGCTGCGTGCGCGGGATGAGGTATCTTACGTTCGTTTTGCATCGGTCTACCGTGAATTCAAGGACGTTGATACCTTCCTTGCAGAGCTGAATAGTATGATCCGTTCTCGTTCCGGCCGCGGCAGAGCGGAGAAAGGTGGGAAAAAAGCGCATGATTAAAAGCATGACAGCCTTTGGTCGCGCCGTACGCAAGGGGGAACAAAAGGATATTACCATTGAGCTGCGCTCTGTCAACAGCCGTTATTTTGATTGCAACGTGCGTTTGCCGCGCACACACACCTTTTTAGAAGAAAAGGTAAAGGCTTACGTGCAGCAGCATGCCGTTTCCCGTGCGAAGGTAGACGTTACCGTGCAGTTTGACTATCACGGTGGTGAGCTGGGTACGCTGCAGCCGGACATGAAGCTGGCAGCGGAATACGTTTCCGCCTTGCGCCGTTTGCGTGACGAGCTTGGCCTTGCTGATGATATCAGCGTGATGCGCGTGGCAGAAAACCGCGATCTGTTTACATACGAGCGGCCGGAGGAGGATGCTGCGGCGGAATGGGAATCGGTGCAAGCCGTGCTGGCCGAGGCGATTGCGGGATACGTAGCGATGCGGGAGGCCGAGGGAGAGAAGACTGAGGCAGACATTCGCGAAAAGCTGAATAACGTAGCGTCTTACGCACGGGAGGTAGGCGAGATATCGCGTACCGACGTGGTAGGCTACCGCGATAAATTGGAGGCGCGGCTGCGCACGCTGCTGGAGGAGCATGACGTGGTACCGGATGAAGGGCGTCTGCTGACCGAGTGTGCCGTATTTGCCGATAAGATCGCCATTGATGAAGAGCTTGCACGCCTTTCCAGCCATTTTGCCGCGTTTGATGAGATCTGCCGCGCAAACGAGCCGGCAGGCCGCAAGCTGGACTTCCTGATGCAAGAGATGAACCGTGAGACCAATACCATCGGCTCGAAAGCGAACAATGCACGCATCGCACGCCTGGTTGTCAATATGAAATGCGAGCTGGAAAAAATTCGTGAGCAGATACAGAATATTGAATAAAAAGGAGAGCAGATATGAAATTTATCAACATCGGCTTTGGTAATATGGTGGCAGCCAATCGCGTTGTTGCCCTGGCCAGCCCGGAATCTGCTCCCATCAAGCGTCTGGTGCAGGATGCAAAGGATGACGGTCGCGTGATCGACGTTACCTGCGGTAGACGTACACGCGCGGTCATTATTACCGACAGCGAGCACGTGCTGCTTTCTGCCATCCAGACAGAGACCATTTCCAACCGTCTTGACGACTCAATGGCCGAGGCGGAAGAGGACGATATTCCCGAAGAAGAATAAAAGCGAACAGAAAAACAGGAGATAGAATTATGATCAAACCTACCATTTCCGAATTGACACACGATGAGATCAACCGCTATGAGCTGGTCATTGCCATTGCCAAATGTGCCCGCCGCGTGACGGATGAGTATGTTGAGCAGAGAGAGCGTGCAGACCGTATGATCGCCAACCGCGAGACGGATAAGCCGCTGGCCGCCCTGATCAGCAAGGAGCACCGTGATGAGAAGGCGGTAAAGACGGCGATCAATCGGTTCTGTGACGGCCGTTATCAGGTCGTTCTGCCGACTGAAGAAGAGGCTTGAGCTTTTCCCACTTGGAGGGGACGAATGTGAATGCCAGATACGTTGGCGTCCATTTGTTGGAGGCGCCCTATCAGATCGATCGGGAATATGCCTACTACCTACCCGCCGAACTGGCAAAGGATGTGCGGGTAGGCAGTGTGGTCGCTGTGCCGTTTGGCACGGCCAACCGCCGCGCATATGCGCTGGTCGTCTCTCTTTCCGATACCTGCGAGGCAGAGCGGGTCAAGCCGGTCATGGCTGTCTTGCCTGAACGGTTTTCACTGTCGGAGGAGATGCGCGGCCTCTGCTTTTTTTTGAAAGAACACACGCTGTGCTCGGTTGGTGACGCGGTTCGTTGCCTGTTACCGGGGACGGCTTTTTCTGCTATTTTGGAGTTTTATCTGCCGGGGGACGGTATGCCCGAGGAGAAAACGGCTGCCACCGCCTGTCAGCTTGTTTGGCAGCTTGGCCGCGTAGAGGCAGACCGGCTGAAGATCGAGGCCGGTATCTCGCGCACACAGCTGAATAGCCTGGTAGAGGACGGCTTTCTCCTTCGCTCTTATGAATTGAAGGAGGAGAAGGGGAAGACCGAAAAGATCATCCGCCCGGCGCTGCCGGAGGAAGAGCTGCTCGCCTTGCTGGAGGATAAAAAAAAGCTCCGCAGCGAGGCGCACGGGCGTATTTTGCGCGCCGTACTGATTGAAGAGCATATGCGCCGTGCCGACCTTTGCGAGGTCACGCATACCACGCCTGCACAGGTCAATGCGCTGGTAAAGCGCGGCTGGCTTGCGGAAGAGGAGGCACCTGTGCTGCGTGACCCGTACGCCAACGTCAAGCGTGCGTACGATCAAACGCCCATTCTGCTCAGCCGTGCGCAAGCGGCCGCTTATGAAACGCTTGAGGGGCTGCTGCGGGAGGACGCGCCGCGTGCTGCGCTGCTGCACGGTGTGACCGGAAGCGGAAAGACAAAGGTCATCATGAAGCTGATCGACCAAACGATCACGCAGGGAAAAAGCGTGATCTTTATGGTGCCGGAGATCGCATTAACACCGCAAACGGTCGGCATCTTCTGCGCCAGGTACGGAGACCGCGTAGCGGTCATCCACTCTGCGCTGAGCGACGGAGAGCGGTTTGATGCCTGGCAGCGGATCGCTGCCGGCAAGATCGATCTGGTGATCGGTACGCGCTCTGCCGTGTTTGCGCCACTCTCGTCCGTTGGTCTGATCGTGATGGATGAAGAGCATGAGCATACCTATAAATCGGAAAACGATCCCAAATATCATACAAGAGACGTGGCGGCCTACCGTTGCGGTGTACATCACGCCTTGCTGGTCCTTGCTTCTGCGACGCCATCGATCGAGAGTTATTTTAAGGCAGAACGCGGTCAGTACACGCTGGTACCTCTGCGTGAGCGTTATGGCGGTGCCGTTATGCCGGCGTGTGAGATCGTGGATATGCGTGAGGAGCTGCGCGCGGGTAACCGCTCGTCCGTCAGCGCCCGTCTGCAGGAGCTATTAGAGGAGACACGGGCGCGGAACGAACAGGCCATCCTGTTCCTCAATCGCCGCGGCTTTCATACCACCGTCAGCTGTAAAAGCTGTGGTGAGCCGTTAAATTGTCCTCATTGCAGCATTGCGCTGACCCACCATTCCGACCGGCTTGGCGGCGGCATGCTTTGCCATTGCTGCGGCTACCGTGCGGCTATGCCGCGCACCTGCCCGTCCTGCGGGAGTGAGCAGCTTTCCTTCCTTGGCTTTGGTACGCAAAAGGCGGAGGGGGAGATCGCCGCTTGCCTGGCAGGCGCACGCATCCTTCGAATGGATGCGGATACCACCGGTGCCAAGCGATCCTATGATCGGCTGCTTTCCGCCTTTCGGCGCAAGGAGGCAGACGTGCTTCTTGGCACGCAAATGGTCACCAAGGGGCATGATTTTCCCGGTGTCAGCCTGTCCGGCGTGATGCTGGCAGATACCTCACTTTACGTCAATGATTTTCGCGCATCCGAACGGACGTTTGCGCTGCTCACGCAGGTGATCGGCCGTGCCGGCAGAGCGGACGTTCCCGGGCGGGCGGTCATACAGACCTATACGCCGTCAAACGAGACGATCCGGTTGGCGTGCGCGCAGGACTACGAGAGCTTTTACCGCTCTGAGATCGCCATCCGCCGTTCGCTTTCCTTCCCGCCGTTTTGCGACCTGGTGCAGCTTACCGTCTCCTCCTCCTATGAGGATGAGCTGATGACGGCATCCTTGCATCTCTCTGCCTTTATGAGTAGCCTGGCAAAGCGTGAATTTGCAGATCTGCCGCTGATTATCTTTGGTCCTTTTGAGGCTGGGGTGTATAAGGTGGCCGGGCGTTACCGCCTGCGCATGGTGGTGAAATGCCGCTTGAACAAGCAAAGCCGTGCGTATTTTTCGCGCATCTTGACCGAGTTTTCTAAAGAGATCGGTCGGCGCATTACGTTATCGCTGGATATGAATCCCATGTAAGAAAAGGAGTTAACCATATGGCTGTATTGAATATTGTAAAAGTAGGACAGGATGAGGGGCTTCTGCGCAAGGTCAGCCGCCCCGTGACCGAGATCACGCCGCGTATCCACACGCTGCTGGATGATATGATCGAGACGATGCGCCTGGCAGACGGCTGCGGCCTTGCAGCCGTACAGGTCGGCGTTTTGCGCCGCATCGTGGTAATAGAGACAGAGCCTGGCAAGGTGCATGAATTGATCAATCCGGAGATCATCAGCCGCAAGGGCGTGCAGGAGGAGGGGGAAGGCTGCCTTTCCGTTCCCGGTGAGAGCGGCATCACGCGCCGCCCCATGACCGTTACCGTACGCGCCCAGAACAGAAACGGGGAATTCTTTGAGCTGACCGGCACCGGCCTTCTTGCCCGTGCGATCTGTCACGAGACCGACCATCTGGACGGAAAGCTGTTTACCGACGTGGTTATCCGTCCGGCGTCGGATGATGAATAATTTTTGCGTTTGGGAGAACACTACATGAAGATATTGTTTATGGGCACGCCGGATATTGCTGCCTCTTGCCTTGCCGCCTTGCTGTCTGACGGGCAGCAGGTGGTTGGCGTTGTGACGCAGGCAGACCGTCCGCGTGGGCGCGGTTATACGCTCACCCCGCCGCCTGTTAAGGTGTTGGCTACGGAAAAGGGGATACCGGTCTATCAGCCTGCTACATTGCGGGACGAGGCGTGTGCCGCCCTGCTTGCCGAGATCGACCCGGAGCTGATCGCCGTTGTGGCCTACGGCAAGATTTTGCCGCCTGCCGTTCTGCAGTATCCGTGCTACGGCTGCATCAACGTCCACGCCTCGCTTTTGCCGAAATATCGCGGGGCAGCACCCATCCAGCGTGCGATCATGGACGGTGAGACGGTGACCGGCATCACCACCATGTATATGGAAGAGGGGCTGGACACGGGCGACATGCTCCTGACCGAGGAGATCCCGATCGGCAAAACGGATGATTTCGGCAGCATCCATGACCGCATGGCCGAGGTTGGCGGGCGATTGCTGTGCCAGACCGTGCGCGCCTTGGAGGCCGGTACGGCCGTGCGCCGCAAGCAGGATGATGCTGCTGCCACCTATGCAAGCAAGATCGAGAAGGCAGATTGCCATTTGGATCTGAC
This sequence comes from Eubacteriales bacterium, assembly GCA_045543015.1. GTDB lineage: Bacteria > Bacillota > Clostridia > Oscillospirales > CAG-272 > UBA1740. Next base: position 7,596 of record JAZQLY010000046.1, on the reverse strand, counting down.
ACGCCCGGCACAGGCGCTTGATCCGTATATTCGTGGCCTTTCGCCGATCCCGCTCTCCTTCGTGCGCTGCCCGGACGGTAAAATGCTGAAGATCGTCCGTGCCGAGGCTACCGGGGGTGAAGGAGCACCCGGGCAGATTTTGGCCTTGGATGACCGCGGCGAGGGTGGTATTTACGTTGCCTGCGGCGAGGGGGCGCTCATTCTGCGCGAGATCGTGCCGGAGGGAAAAGGAAAAATGCGTGCTGCCGATTTTATTCGCGGCCGCCGCCTGCAAATTGGGGAGGTTCTCAGTTAATGGGCTTTGGGTACTTTTTCGTTGATTATCTGTATATCATACTGGTGCTGCCTGCCGTTATCCTGGCGCTGATCGCGCAGTGGAATGTCAGTCACACCTTTCAAAAATATAGCCGCGTTATGACGCACCCGGGCATGACGGGGCGTGAGGCGGCGCGCCTGGTGCTTGACCGCCATGGGCTGCATCATGTGCAGGTCGAGGAGGTTGGCGGTCATCTGACCGATCACTTTGACCCGCGCAGCAACGTCATTCGTCTGTCAAGCGCCGTTTACCGCGGCAACAATGCTGCCGCCATCGGCGTTGCCGCACATGAGGCGGGACACGCGGTGCAGTACGCAAACGAATACCTGCCGATGAAGATCCGCGCTGCCATCATTCCCGCCACCAACATTGGTTCCAATTTGGCGGTTCCTCTGGTGCTGCTTGGCATTATCTTCTCGATTCCGATGATTGCGTATGTTGGTGTGATCGCGTTTGCGCTGTCTACCGTCTTTCAGCTGGTCACCCTGCCGGTCGAGTTCAATGCCAGCCGCCGTGCCATGGTTGCCATTGGGGAGTGCGGTCACTTCTCATCAGACGAGGAACGCGCAGCACGTAAGGTGCTGACTGCGGCAGCCATGACCTATCTGGCTGCGTTGGCCGTTTCTCTTGCAAACCTGCTGCGCCTTGCCATCATTGCCTCCGGCAGCCGCCGCCGCGATTGATATGGGGAAGGAGAATGTGCGCCGATTGGCCTTGCGCCTGCTGACCGAGTGGGAAACGGGCGATCGGTTTGTCAATCTGGTGATAGAGAACGAGCAGGCTGCGGCTTTGCCGCCGCTTGAGCGCCGCTTTCTGACCGCGCTGCTTTACGGCACGGTAGAACGGCTCTATACGCTGGATCATTATATCACCGTGCTGACCGGCCGATCGTTGAAGCATACGGCACCGCATACGCGCCGGGTGCTTCGCCTGGGGCTGTATCAGCTCTGCTTTATGGACGGCGTGCCGGACCATGCCGCCGTCAGCGAGACGGTGTCGCTTGCTGGCAGCCGCGCGGAGCGTGGCTTTGTTAATGCCGTTATGCGGCGTGCACAGCGTGAGCCGCAACTGCTTCTTCCACCACAGGGGGACACGGTACGCCGTCTCTCGCTTACATATTCCTTCCCGCCGAACGTTGTTCGTCATTTTTGCCGTGTATACGGAGAAGAGATGGGGGAGAGGATCCTGGCCTCCTTCAATGAAACGCAGCCGCTTACGCTGCGCGTCAATACCTGCCGCATAACGCGTGCCGCCCTGCTGGAAAAGCTGCAGCAGGCAGGCTTTGCGGCGGAGGAAACGCCATATTCCCCCGTTGGCATCCGTTTACGCGAAAGTGCGGATCCTACGCTGTTGCCCGGCTTTGCAGAAGGGGAGTTTTACGTGCAGGACGAGGCATCGCAGATCGCGGTGGCCGCCCTTGGTGCGTTGCCCGGCGCTACTGTGATCGATACGTGCGCATGCCCGGGCGGTAAAAGCTTTGGCGCCGCCATGGATATGAATGACAGCGGAAGGCTGTATGCGTTTGATCTGCATGAGAGCAAGATCCCGCTGATAGAAAAAGGTGCCAATAGACTCGGCCTTTCTTGTATTGCTGCATCCGTGCACGATGGCAGAATAGCAAAAAACGAGCTTTGCGGCAAGGCAGACTTCGTTTTTTGCGATGCACCATGCTCCGGCCTTGGCGTACTTGGCAAAAAGGCGGATCTCCGCTATCGGGGAGAAGCGCGGCTGGATAGCCTGCCGCCGCTGCAAGGGGAGATCCTTTCTGCTGCGGCATCTTATGTGCGTGCCGGGGGAACCTTGGTCTACGCTACCTGTACGCTCAACCCTGCCGAAAATGAGGATGTGCGTGCCGGTTTCCTTGATCAGCACCCTGATTTTCGTGCCTGTCCTTTTACCGTCGGTTCCTTGATGGCAGAGGAGGGATACTGCACACTGCTTCCGCCCGTGCATGGCACAGATGGCTTTTTTATTGCAAAATTCAAAAGAAATTAGGATGTTTTTATGACAGTTGATTCGTCCCGCATGGTAAACGGCAAGGTTGATCTGCTTTCTCTGTTGCCGGAGGAGCTTTGCGAGCTTTTTCTTTCCATTGGTCAACCAAAGTACCGTGCCACGCAAACCTTCCCGCTGCTTGCGCGCGGCTGCCCGATCTCGGAGATGACTAATCTACCGAAGGATCTACGCGCTTTTTTAGAGGAAAGCTGCCTTTTTGCTCTGCCGCAGGTAGAGAAAAAGCTCGTCTCCAAGATCGATGGCACGATCAAGTATCTTTTCCGCCTTTACGATGGAGCATGCATCGAAAGCGTGCTGATGCGGTACGAGCATGGCAACAGCCTTTGCATCTCCAGCCAGGTCGGCTGCCGCATGGGCTGCCGCTTCTGCGCCTCTACCATCGGGGGCAAGGTGCGTGACCTTCTCCCGTCTGAGCTGCTGGGGCAGATCATTGCCGCACAAAAGGATAGCGGAGAACGCGTTTCCAACATCGTTATGATGGGTATTGGTGAGCCGCTTGATAATTTTGATAACGTCGTTCGCTTTTTGCGCCTGGTAAATCGGGAAGAGGGACTTTGTATCGGCTACCGTCATATTTCGCTTTCCACCTGTGGTCTTGCTGATCGTATCCGCGATCTTGCTGCCATTGATCTGCCGATCACGCTCTCTATCTCGCTGCACGCGCCAACGGACGAGCAGCGCTCGGCCATTATGCCGATCAACCGCCGTTATCCGCTGGAGCAGCTGTTTGCCGCCTGCCGTGATTATTACCGCACGACCGGGCGCCGCATCTCCTTTGAATATACGCTCATAGCAGGGAAGAATGATAGCGAGGCAGATGCGCGTGCACTGGCTGACTGCCTGATCGCCGCCTTCTCGGGAACGGGCGCCCCCTTGCATGTGAATCTCATTCGTGTGAACGAGGTGGAGGGGACCGGCTTTACGCGCGGCAGTAAGGAAAGCGTGAATGCATTTGCCGCTTATCTTGGCAAGCGCGGCATCGTTGCCACGGTGCGCCGCCGTCTGGGGGCGGACGTGAATGCCGCCTGCGGCCAGCTGCGCCGTTCTGCCGCCAAGGAGGCAGAGCATGACGGATAAAAAACCGATCAACGTGTATGCAGACAGCCATATCGGCTGTGTGCGTGAAGAAAACCAGGATGCCTATGCTGCCACTGCCGTTCGCCAGGGGGCGCTTGTGGTGGTGTGTGACGGCATGGGCGGCGCTGCCGGTGGACAGATCGCCTCCTCGGTGGCTTGTAAAGAGTTCTGCCGCGCTTTTTCTGAGTCTTTTGAAGATCTGGTGGGCGATGGCCCTGTGGAGGAAACGGCATTGCACCGCGTGTGCAGCGCGGCTGTTTACGCCGCCAACCGTGCCGTTTTTGACCGTGCCGTTACGACCCCCATGCTGCAGGGCATGGGAACAACGCTCTCGGCCGTTTATCTGGCGGGGGAGCACCTGTTTGTTGCCAACGTGGGGGATAGCCGCGTATATCTCTTCCGCGACGGCACCTTGACACGCATCAGCCATGACGATTCCGTTGTGCAGCAGATGATCGACGCCGGGCAGATGAAGGAGCGGGAGGCGCACCACAGCGAATGTCGCCATTTGCTGACCCGCGCCATTGGCGTTGCCCCGTATGTGGAATTTGGTTTTTTTGCGCCCCCCGTTCAAACGGGTGACGTGCTGCTTTTGTGCAGCGACGGCTTGACCGCGCATTATACCGACGGGGAGCTGCAGGCCTGCCTTTCCGAGATCGGTGACCTGCAAAAGCTGGTCTCCAATCTCATCATCGGCACCTGCGCACGCGGCGGCAAGGATAACGTGACCGTTGCTTGCCTGCGTGTGGAGTGACAAAAAACACTAAAAAGAGGGAGAAAAGATGGAGCAGCTTGAAAACCTCGTCGGTGCTACACTGGACGGCAGATATCTTTTGCAGGCCGTGATCGGCCACGGCGCCTCTGCTGTCGTCTTTTCTGCCCGGGATCTTCTTCTTGACCGCCCTGTGGCCTTAAAGATGCTGCGCAGCGAGGCGGCGCCGGCATCCGGCCCCCAAAAGGAGACGAGAGAGGATCTCCTTGCCCGCATGGAGGAGGCAAGGCGTGTTAATCGCAGCGCCTTCGTGCAGGAGAGCCGTGCAGCGGCCAGGCTTTCTCACCCCGGCATCGTAACGATATTTGACGTTTGTCCTTATACCGATAATCCCTACATCGTAATGGAGCTTGTCCGTGGTATCCCGCTATCTGATCGGATGGCCAAGCTGGGCCTCCTTCCCACCGGCGAGGTGCTTGCCGTGGCCCGCGCGGTGCTGGAGGCACTGATCTGCGCCCATGAAAACGGCGTGGTACACCGGGATATCAAGGGGCAAAACATCCTGCTTTTGCCACAGGGCGGGGTAAAGGTTACCGATTTTGGAATTGCCGAGATCGGCGGCGGCCGCGCCTTTACGCTGGCGGGTAAGGTGCTTGGCACTGCCGATACCATGAGCCCGGAGCAGGCAGGCGGTGAGACGGTCGATGCACGCAGCGATCTGTATTCGCTTGGCGCGTTGATGTATCGCATGGCAACCGGCCATTTTCCTTTTGAGGATGAGGACCCGCAAACGGTAGCCTTTCTGCATAGAACGGAGCCGCCGCGTTACCCCTCCACCTGGAACCCGGATATCCCGCGCGGGCTGGAGCAGATCATCCTGACCGCCTTGGAAAAGGAGCCCTTCAAGCGTTTCCAGAGTGCCGCCTCTATGCTGGCCGCTGTCAAAAAGCTGGCGCATAACCCGCGCCACGTGTTTCGCCGCTTTTCGGAACGAGCGCCGCTTCTGCACCCCTCCTTTCCCCAAAACGCAGTCTTTCCCATTTTTTGCGGCGGCATGGCCGCGGCCTTTCTCATTTTGCTTCTGTTCGCCTTTTTAGGCCTTCTCTGATCATCAAATACGATATTTGACGGTGTAAAAACACAGGTCAACACAGGATAGCGTGTATGAAAAACAGTATTGACGGAATTGTGGTAAATAGTATAGGCGGTCATTTTGAGGTCCTCTCTCATGAGGGGGGCGAGGAACGCCGTCTCTTTTGCCGCGCCCGCGGCAATTTGCGACGTGACGATGCGCGTGTGCTGGTCGGCGACCGTGTGCGTGTCAGCATGGCGGCAGACGGTGACCGCGGCGAGATCGTGATCGACGAGGTGCTGCCCCGCAGCAATGCGCTGATCCGCCCGCCGCTTGCCAACCTGGATCATATATATGCCGTCCTTGCCGTAGCAGACCCCTCTCCCATGCCGGAAACGACCGATAAGCTCCTTGCCATTATGGAGCATGAGCAGATCGACTGTACCGTTGTGCTCACCAAAATGGACCTGAACGAGGAAGAAGGCGACCGCCTGGCCGCCTTGTACCGTCTGGCCGGCTACCGCGTTTTTTGCGTGAGTGCCAAGCAGGGAAAGGGGATAGAAGAGCTTGCCGCCCACCTGCGTAGCAGCCTGACCGGCGGACGCATTGCCGCCTTTGCCGGTGCCTCCGGCGTTGGTAAGTCCTCGCTGCTCAATGCGCTCTTTCCGTCTCTTGCCCTCCAAACGGGGGAGATCAGCAAAAAGATCGGCCGTGGAAAGAATACCACCCGCCATACCGAGCTGCATCCCGTTTTTGGAACGGCCGCAGAGGGCTTCCTGGCCGACACCCCCGGCTTCAGTATGCTGGATTTTTCCCGCTTTGATTTTATGACCTGGCAGGACCTGCCGCACGCCTTTCGCGAGTTTGCGCCCTATCTCTCTGCCTGCCGGTATCACGATTGTAACCATATAAAAGAAGAAGAGTGTGCCGTGCGTACCGCCGTGGCGGAGGGAAGGATCGCCCCCTCCCGCTATGAAAGCTATGCTTCCTTATATACCGTTCTGCGGGCAAAAAATCCCTATGCGGGGGAAAAGTAAAAATATTTAAAAAATATTGCAAAAACCTATTGACAAATCACAAAACATGCGTTATAATATTGCCGTTATCCTAAGACAGCAGGTTCCCGTAAAGGTGCACAGCACTCTCCTGCCGAGGTGAACGTTAATATAACATGTGTATATTATCCTTCTCTCGGTGTGCTATGCCATACGGGAGAAGGATTTTTTATTTGATACGGAGGTGAAACCAAAATGCCCAGCAACAAGATTCTTGAGCAAAAGCAAAACATCGTAAAAGAGTTGGCTGAAAAGCTGCGTAATGCCCAGGCAGGCGTAGTTGTCAACTATCAGGGCATCACCGTAGAGGCAGACACCCAGCTGCGTAGAGAGCTGCGTGCCGCAGGCGTAGACTACATGGTTATGAAGAATACGCTGACCGGCCGTGCATGCGACGAAGTTGGCCTCGGCGATATGAAGCAGTACCTCGAAGGTATGACCGCTATCGCTATCTGCGGCGAAGACCCCATCGCACCCGCAAAGATCACCAAGGCATATGCAGAGAAGATCGAAAGCTTCACTGTTAAGGCCGGTTTTATTGACGGTGCTGTTATCGATGCTGCAAAGGTTGAAGAGCTCGCATCCATTCCGTCTAAGGAGATCCTTATCGGCAGAATGCTTGGCAGCTTGATCGGCCCTGTGCAGAGTCTGGCATTCGCTCTTCAGAGCGTTGTAGACAAAAACGGCGAGGAAGCAGCCGCTCCCGCAGCCGAGGCGTAAGCCAACCCAAAAAAGAAATTAAAAAACATTCTATTAATAAGTGGAGGATATCACAATGGCAAACGAAAAGACCACCCAGATCCTCGACCTCATCAAGGGTCTGACGATTCTGGAACTCTCTGACCTGGTAAAGGCAATCGAAGAAGAATTTGGCGTATCCGCAGCTCCTGTTGCAGTAGCAGCAGTTGGCGGTGCAGCCGCTCCCGCAGCAGCAGCTGAGGAGAAGACTGAGTTTGACGTAGTCCTGAAGGCATTCGGCGCTAAGAAGCTCGATGTTATCAAGGTCGTACGTGAGATCACCGGTCTCGGCCTGAAGGAAGCTAAGGAGATGGTTGAGGGCGCTCCCAAGACCGTTAAGGAAGGCGTTTCCAAGGAAGAGGCTGCTTCTATCGAGGCTAAGCTGAAGGAAGCCGGCGCTGAGGTTGAAGTGAAGTAATTTCACCCCGTTTCAAAAGAGGCAACACGCACCTGTTCGTGTTGTCTCTTTTTGTAAAACGAAAACCACGCGATAGTCGCGTGGTTCAAAAGCGCTTAAGCGGTGAACAAATCCGCCGCAGCGGCAGGCTCGTCAGATTGTCAAGCCAAGTGCAACACTTTTTTCAAAAAATCATTGGGAGACAAAAAGCCA